>NZ_JBPTTM010000002.1:0-547455 GCF_051547105.1 Flavobacterium sp. XGLA_31
AGTGAAAGTATAGGTTGTGGTGGTTGTATTATCCAATACTGGTGACCAACTTCCGCTAAATCCATTGTTGGAAGTGGTTGACAAAGCAGCTAAAGTTCCTCCCGAACAAATTGGTGCTACGAACGTAAAGGATGGAGTTATGTTCGGATTCACCGTAATGGTTAGGGTCGTGGTAGTGGCACACTGTCCCGCGCTTGGGGTGAAAGTATAGGTTGTGGTGGCTGTATTGTCCAAAGCCGGAGACCAAGTTCCGCTATATCCATTGTTTGAAATGGTTGGCAAAGGAGCTAAAGCAGTTCCTGAACAAATCGGAGCGATGGCCGTAAAGGTTGGAATTATATTCGGATTCACCGTAATGGTTAGGGTCGTGGTAGTGGCACACTGTCCCGCGCTTGGGGTGAAAGTATAGGTTGTGGTGGTTGTATTATCCAATACTGGTGACCAACTTCCGCTAAATCCATTATTAGATGTAGTTGGTAAAGGTGCTAAAGCCGCTCCCGAACAAATTGGTGCTACAGCTGTAAAGGTCGGTAAGATATTAGTGGCAATGTTAACAGTTGCCTTTACAAAACATCCGTTGTTATCAGTATAAGTTATTGAAGTTGTACCATTTGAAACTCCAGTTATTAAACCAGTCGAATCTACCATGGCAATGGAAGTATCTGAAGAAATCCAAGGATCAATTGTTGCGGGAATTCCCGAACCGGTAAGTTGGGAAAAGCTGCCATTACACAACGTTAATGTACCGCTAATGGACGGCTTCATATTTATAATAATTGTTAAAGTTGTTGTGGTAGCACACTGTCCTGCGGTTGGTGTGAATGTATAAGTTGTTGAGGAAGTGTTATCCAAAGCCGGCGACCAGCTTCCCGTAAACCCATTATTGGAAGTAGTTGGTAAAGGAGCTAAAGCTACTCCCGAACAAATTGGTGCTACGGCCGTAAAGGTTGGAGTTATATTCGGATTCACCGTAATGGTTAGGGTTGTAGTAGTAGCACACTGTCCTGCGCTTGGTATAAAAGTATAGGTTGTGGTGGCTGTGTTATCTAAAGCAGGTGACCAAGTCCCTGTAAATCCATTATTTGATATGGTTGACAAAGAGGCTAAAGCAGCTCCCGAACAAATTGGTGTGACAGCAGTAAAGGTCGGAGTTATATTTGGATTGACAGTAATCGTTAATGTGGTAGTGGTGGCACATTGTCCTGCGTTCGGTGTAAAAATATAGGTTGTGGTGGTTGTATTATTCAAAGCCGGTGACCAAGTTCCGGTAAATCCATTATTGGAAGTTGTTGGCAAAGGTGCTAAAATAGTTCCAGCACAAATTGGTGCTACAGCAGTAAACGTTGGGGTTATGTTCGGGTTTACTGTAATAGTTAAATTTTTATTGTTGGCACATTGTCCTGGTGTCGGCGTAAATGTGTATGTGGTCGTAGCAGTATTATTCAGTGCAGGCGACCAGGTTCCGGTATACCCATTGTTGGAAGTAGTTGGTAAAGGAGATAATACAGCCCCTGAACAGATAGGGGGAACCGCAGTAAAAGTCGGTGCTATTTTAGAATTCACCGTTATAGTTAATGTGGTAGTGGTGGCGCATTGTCCGGCTGTTGGTGTGAAGGTGTACGTGGTGGTAGTGGTGTTGTTGAGTGCTGGTGTCCAAGAACCTGTAATACCTTCATTAGATACTGTTGGTAAAGGAGATAAGGCTGTACCGGTACAAATAGGACCTACTGCGTTAAATGTTGGGGTTATATTCGGATTCACCGTAATGGTCAAAGTAGTTGGTAGAGCGCACTGTCCTGTATTTGGTGTGAAGGTATAGGTTGTTGTGATTGTATTATCCAAAGGCGGTAACCATGAACCGGTAATGCTATTATTTGAAGTTGATGGTAAAGCGGATAATGTACCTCCCGAACAAATAGGCGTTATTGTTGTAAATAATGGAGTGATGTTGGTAGCAATATTTACGGTTGCTGTTGTCAGACATCCATTCGTATCAGTATATGTTATAATGGCTGTTCCATTAGAGATGCCCATAACCAGTCCGGTATTATCAACAGTTGCTACGGTTGTATTTGAAGAAATCCAAGGGTTTACAGCCGCAGGAACACCCGAACCGTTGAGTTGAGAAAAACTTCCATTGCAAAAAGTTAATGAACCGTTGATGGTTGGATTTGGATTTACAGTAATCGTTAATGTTGTGTTTGTGGCGCATTGACCGGCTGTTGGAGTAAAAGTATAAGTAGCAGTCGCGGTGTTATTCAGAGTAGGTGACCAAGTTCCGGTAAATCCATTGTTAGAAGTTGTTGGTAAAGGCGCTAAAACGGTTCCGGAACAAATCGGAGCTACTGCCGTAAAGGTTGGAGTAATATTCGGATTCACCGTAATGGTTAGAGTCGTGGTAGTAGCACACTGTCCTGCATTTGGTGTAAAAGTATAAATCGTGGTTGCGGAGTTATTCAATGCCGGAGACCAAGTTCCGGTAAATCCATTATTGGAAGTAGTCGGCAAAGCGGCTAAAGTACCCCCGGAACAAATCGGAGCCATGGCTGTAAATGTTGGAGTAATGTTTGAATTGACGGTAATGGTTAAAGTTGCAGTCGTTGCGCATTGTCCCGCAGTTGGTGTAAAAGTATACGTGGTGGTTGTGGTGTTATTCAAAGCCGGAGCCCAGGTTCCTGTAAAGCCATTGTTTGAAAGTGTTGGTAAAGCAGATAAAGAACCGCCGGAGCAAATAGGAGCCACAGCTGTAAATGTAGGTGTGATATTGGCGGTTACATTGATACTCAAAGTTGTTGTCGTTGCACATTGACCTGCAGTTGGTGTAAAGGTATACGTGGTGGTAGTGGTGTTATTCAGTGCCGGTGACCAGGTGCCGGTAAATCCATTGTTTGATGTGGTAGGCAGAGCAGTTAAGGTTCCGCCTGAACAAATTGGGGCGACGGCGGTAAAGGTCGGTGTGATATTCGGATTGACTGTAACAGTTAGAGTTGTTGCAGTTGCACACTGACCCGGATTAGGTGTAAAAGTATAGGTAGTAGTGGTAGTATTATCCAAAGCCGGAGACCAAGTCCCGGTAAATCCATTATTTGAAGTTGTTGGCAAGGCTGATAATGATCCACCGGAACAAACAGGAGTTACAGCTGTGAAAGTAGGAGTTATGTTGGGATTTACGGTAATCGTTAAAGTTGTAGTAGTAGCACATTGTCCTGCGTTAGGTGTAAAAGTATAGGTAGTAGTGGCTGTGTTGTTTAATGCTGGTGACCAAGTGCCAATAATACCATTAACAGAAGTAGTGGGTATGGGAGCTAAAGTTCCCCCAAAGCAAATTGGATTTATTGCAGCAAATGTCGGTGTAATATTAGTGGCAATGGTTACTGTCACTGTAGCGAAACACCCGTTGTTATCGGTGTAAGTTATGGTAGTTGTTCCGTTAGAGAGGCCGGTTACTAATCCTGTTGAATTAACTATAGCTACAGCAGTATTAGAAGAAGTCCATGGATTTACAATTGCCGGTGTTCCGGAACCACTAAGTTGTGAAGTACTTCCGTTACAAAAAGTCAAAAGCCCTGATATAGTCGGATTAGGATTTACGGTAATGGTTAATGTTGTATTTGTCGCACATTGTCCCGCAGTTGGTGTAAAGGTATATGTTGTGGTTGTTGTGTTGTTCAAAGCCGGCGTCCAAGTTCCTGTAATACCATTATTGGAGTTGGTTGGCAAAGCCGATAAAGTTCCTCCCGAACAAATTGGACTTATTGGGGTGAATGTTGGTGTAATATTTGGGTTAACCGTTATGATTAAAGTGGTTGAAACCGCACATTGTCCGGCTGTTGGTGTAAACGTATAAGTCGTAGTTGAAGTGTTATTTAGTGCCGGAGCCCAAGTTCCTGTGATGCCATTGTTTGAGGTGGTAGGTAAGGGCGATAAAATTCCGCCTGAACAAATAGGTGTTACAGCTGTAAATGTTGGTGTGATATTTGGATTGACAACGATAGTTAATGTGGTAGTGGTGGCACATTGTCCTATTGTTGGGGTAAACGTGTAGGTCGTTGTTGTGGTATTATTGAGTGCCGGTGCCCAAGTTCCTGTTATTCCATTGTTTGAAGTAGTCGGTAAAGGAGATAAAGCTGCACCTGAACAAATGGGCGAAACTGCAGTAAATGTTGGAGTTACATTGGGTGTTACAGTAATCGTTAATGTGGTTGGAATTGCGCATTGTCCTGCTGTTGGGGTAAACGTATACGTGGTGGTTGCAGTATTATTTAAAGCCGGTGCCCAAGTTCCCGTAATACCATTAGTCGAAGTGGTAGGCAACGGAGATATGGCAGCTCCTGAACAAATTGGAGGTATGGCCGTAAAAGTAGGAGTGACATTGGTATTTACATTTACGGTTACAGTATCTGTAGCGGTACAGCCAATACCATTATTTGCCGTAAGTGTATAAGTTGTTGTAGAAGTAGGACATACCGTAGGGGTCAATGTAGTAGAATTTGTCATGGACGTAGTTGGCGACCATGAAAATGGAGGGACATTATTATTAAAAGTAATGGTCCAATCGATAATATTACCTGAGATTAAGCTGGCATCATCTCTGACAAAAAGCTGCCATGTTCCGTTAGCGGTACAACCATTTAGTGAACTAAAAGGATCTTCGGGTTGATATGTACCTGTGAAAGGAGGCGTTCCGCTGGTGATTGAAGTAGCTGCCGATGTTGTAAAGCAAGTTCCGGTATAATTGTCGTTAGACGTTCCGTTGTCAGTAGAAAGCTGGATTCGGGTACCATCCGGGCATTGTAAAAAAATGTCTAAATCTTCATCCCAAGCATGAGCTATATTCAAACAGACGGAAGCAATTGAACTGGAACCAATAACAGCAGGAGAAATACCACTGACGGTAATAGGAGAATATACCCCCGTGGTGCTATTATCCGGAATAGCATAAGAGGTGGAATTCGTGAATGAAACAGGTGCCACCGAACCCACAGCATTGGTAGTTCCGCTGAGTGTAATACAATTACCTGAACAAATTGTACCTGCTGTTCCGGCATCAACTGTCGGAATCGGGTTAACGGTTACAGTTTGGGTAATTGCATTTTGACATCCACCGGGCACAGCAGTTACCAGCAATGTTACGGTATAGGTTCCTGCTGTTGCATAAGTATGGCTCGGATTTTCCAAATTGGAAGTAGTCGAATCTCCAAAATTCCAGTTATAGGTATAATTCCCGTTAGTGGTATTGGTAAATTGTGTGGCTGTCCCAACGCAAACGGTTGTCGCTGTAAACGTAGGATTCGGACTGGCCACGGTTGCAGTTGTTCCCGTAAAATCCAAGGTAAATCCTGCCGAGGAAGTCGCTGTAAACCGATCTACAAGTATGGTATATGTTTGTCCTGCAGTCACGGTCAGTGTTGGATTACATTGTGGTCCTGAGCATCCTAATCCGGTCGTTCCGGCTGCTCCGGTGGTTCCACTCCAATTACAAGAAATTTCGGTTCCCGGGCAACTTGTTGAAGTATTGAATATGGCAAAATCATAATCGATAGTCGATGTAGGAGTTATTGTAAAAGCCAATGTTCCTGAAGTTCCGGCCGTAAAGGTATACCAACTCGATGAGCGTTCACCCGGAGAGCCAAAACAAGAAGGATTCTCCTGATTGAGCCCCACACCTCCGGTACCATTCGGAACAGTAATATTATTCAGATTGCAGAGCGTTTGGGCTGTTGTACAGTCTTGTACAGGTAACACAGGACCCAATGGTAATGCTTCCTGTGCACAAATTCCAAAGGTTCCGGTGGTATTGCCGTTACCATCTACCATCATGTAATAGGTGTTACCTATGGTTAAACCATGTAAGATGATATCAGTATGAAATAAATTCCCTGCTGTATTTATATCCTCCTGACAAGCTATTTGAGTTAACGAACCGCAACTTCCACTGTAAACAGCCAGTTGGGTATTGGCTAGGGTTCCTCCAAAATTAGTTGATAATTCGATGTCGGCAGTTGTGGCAACAAAACTAAACCATACAGTGTTGTTCAGACTGTTGGGTGACCAACAGGAAGGTGTGGCGGGATCTCCTGAACTGGTTGCAGCAACATTAGTGTAAAGAATCGAATTACAACTTCCGTTTCCTACAGTAATGGGAATAGCAGCACTACAATTATCATTAGCCGGTTGTGCAAAAAGAGCCGTCGGATGACCAATACAGATCAAAATGAAACATACGCAAATGAGAAATTTTTTCATTTTGAAGTTCTTTAATGACCTTTTAATTTGCTTTGTTCATGTTGTAAATACACTTCCCGTTCAACAGGCTTGTCGTTTACGATATAAAAGATGGAAGGAGTTACTTTTTCATCGGTAGGAAACGGTTTCTTAGACAGGATTTCGTCTTTTTTCCCGGCAACAATAAATGTAATTTTCTTTTTATTTTCAATGAGCAAAATCCCATTGATGTCAAGCTCTGCATAACGTCCGGTATCTACATAAATAGTGTCTCCCTGATTGGCTTTTTGATAAGCAATAGTAATACTCAATAATGGAGTTTTGGATGAAAGTCCATCATTCGCGTCATTGCCTATAGCAATAGTGTAAATATCACCACTAACTGCAGTGTCGTTTACATAATAGATATGATGGTATTGAGCCGTTGCTTCATGTCCGTAAAACACAACAAGACACAACAAGACCATCTGGCATTGTCGAAAGAGTACAGAAGAAAGCAGATGTTTTAGGCTCACGTATTTAATATGTTAAAAAAATCTTAAATCAAATGTAACGAATTGAAGATTAAATTTCCAAATAATAAAAGGTTGATTTACATAAGCTTTTCAATTCTTCCGATGAAATGCTTTTTTATCGGGTTGAAATGTTGTTTTGTTAACAAAAAATCATTTTTTAGCATATATTTCTGTCGTAAAGTCTTGTTTTTATTGAGTTTATAGGTTTTTTTGAGCTTGATAAATATTGTTAATAACATTGAAAAAATGTTGATAATAAGCAAAATTTCAGTGATAATTTTGCCAAATAATGCAGTTCATAGTTTTTTTTAGTTGTATATCGAAATAATTAGAGTGTAATAAAATCGGACTCTAACTTTGTCGAAGATTAAGCCCCAAACTTAGTAACCTACACAAAAAAATACTATATGAAAAAAATTTTACTTTCAGTCATTTTTGTATTTCTGTCTTTAATTGGTTATGCGCAGTGTACCATTACTGCTTCAACCAATGCAAGTGCTTTGACTTGCGGAACAGCCCCTTTATCAGCTTGCAACGGTATCCTTACTATAGGTAATGGGACTACTCCAATAACATTAAGTATGAATGCTACTTTAGACTTAACTTGTCTTGGAGCAATTCAGGTAATTGTTAATAATGCTTCTCTTGACTTTTCATCCGGAAATAACAGACTATACCTTGGTGATGGTTCATCCATGACGTTTACTAATGGCGGAACTTTAGTTGGAGGATCTTGTAATGCTTCTGAACGTATTTATGTAGGAACCAATTTGTTGGCAACCTGTAACGGAGGTTCCGGTGCAGATGTTACTTTTGATACCTTGGTTAATTTAGGAGGAACCGGAAGTTTGACTTCTAATTCTCCGGTTTGTAGTGGAAATGCAATCAACCTTTCAGCTACTCCTCCGCCAAGTGGTGGTCCGTATACGTATTCTTGGTCAGGACCCGGATTAACCGCAACCGCTTATGCTTCTGCTTCAACATACAGCCTTGTGGCAACAAATACGAACGGTGGGGTATACCAAGTGAAAATGAAATCGGCGAACGGTACAATTATGATTGCCGAGATTACGGTGACAGTGAATACCGGAGTATCAACAGCAACACCAACCGTAACTACTACACAACCGGGTTGTACGGCTAATGGGTCTATTACGATTACAGCACCTACAGGAACCGGAATGAAATACAGCATCAATGGATTGACCTATACTAATACTACAGGGGTTTTCACATCTTTGGCTGCCGGAACATACAGTGTTACCGCTAAAAATTCATCAGGATGTATTTCAGCCGCTACTACGGTTACCCTAACACAGTCTACCAATACTTGGGATGGAAATGTATGGTCAGCTGGTGCTCCCACAGGTTCACAAAAATTAGTGTTTTCAGGAGATTATGCTTCTACCGGTAATATTAGCGGATGTTCATGTATGGTAACTGCCGGTAATGTAGTTTTCAATTCGGGCGACTCTTTAATCTTAACCAATGATATAAAAGTAACCGGAAGTGGTTCTATAACATTCGATGACTCTGCCAGTTTGGTACAAACCAATGATGCAGCAGTCAACACTGGAAACATTACCTATAAAAGAATGACTTCGCCATTGAAATTATACGATTACACCTATTGGTCGTCTCCGGTTGCTAATGCTACCCTAAGCCAATTAGTAACGAATTCAGTCTTCTATTCATTTAATCCAAGCATAAACAACTGGGTATATCAATACGGTTCCGCGACCATGACTCCGGGAGTTGGATACATAGGAAGTACTCCGGACGATTTCGGTTCGGCTAATATTCTGCAAACGTTCTTCACAGGGGTACCTAACAATGGAGTGATTAACACCTCTATTATTAAAAGTGCTGCCGGTGGATACAACCTTATAGGAAATCCTTACCCATCAGCAATAGATATCGATTTATTCCTTACAGATGCTGCAAATTCAGCAGTTGTAAATGGTACAATCTATCTTTGGACGCACCATACATCGATGACTAACAATGTCTACACAGTTAACGATTATGCAAAATACAACAATACAGGAGGGGTAAAAACAGCTTCTGCTGCAGTGTCAGGCGGTGCAGTGCCTACCAATAAAATAGGAGCAGGTCAAGGGTTTTTCATCGAAGCCAATACAGCAAAAGCTAACGGAACCTATACAGCCACATTTAAAAATTCAATGCGCTTAACAGGTAACAATACACAATTCTTCAAAACGAATAATGCGGCTTCAAACCAAGGTTTGGAAAAACACAGAATTTGGTTGTCATTAAGCAACAGTCAAGGAGCATACAACGAAATGTTAGTGGGTTACGTTCAAGGTGCTACTAATGGATTTGATTCTATGTTTGACGGTAAAACATTGCCGGTAGGAAACAGTGTGGGCATCTATACCAAAGTAGATAACTATGATTTATCAATTCAGGGAAAAAGCTTGCCGTTTACAGATACAGACGTAATTCCTATTGCATACAGCACTACGCTAAATGGTGAACTAACCATCAACTTGGAAAACTATGACGGGTTATTTGACAATCAGAATATTTATATATTAGATAAAGTAACCAATATCTATCACGATATAAAAGAAGGTAACTTTACTTTTTCAACAGTTAGCGGTACTTTCGAAGATCGTTTCGAATTGCGTTTTACCAATACAGCTTTAGGAACTGTTACTCCTGATTATGATGCTTCAGTGATTGTGGTAAACAACCACCAACAATTGAACATTCTTTCTGATGCATCTCCGGTAAAAGCGGTTGAAGTATTCGATATCTTAGGAAAACAATTGTACGCTCAAAACGGATTAAGCACAAACAATTTCCAAACCGGTAATATCAGCACAACTACCCAGGTAGTTTTAGTAAAAATAACATTAGAAAATAATGTCACTGTCATCAAAAAAACGTTGATCAACTAACATTAACCCTGTTATCATAATCAACTGCCATCACCCTTAAAAGTGATGGTTTTTTTTTAGATATGATTTTCGAAACACTAGAGGTATTGGGCTAACTTGTCTTGTATAATAGACAAAGGAGAAGCAATAGCATTTACATATTGAAAATTACCGTCTCGCTTGTTGTCAATAGAAAGTTGGATAGGACAAGCCTCACTCTGAACAGCGTTGACTTTAAAAGTTTGACTTTCGGCATCAAAACAAACATAGGGAGCACCGGAAGAACCAAAACGAAAATATCCCTTAATAAGATAACGCAATCCTTCCATTGTATAATTACCACCAATGCGGTCTTGAAAATAACTGAAATGATCGGTAAACCCTTCAATACTGGCTTTGTTAAGGAGTTTCCCAATTTCACTGGTAGGTGAGCTTTGCAAACAGTAAAACCGTTCCTGATTGTCGTTTAAAACAGTAAAATCAACAGCAATACTCGGGATAGCCTGAATAACTTCGTCAGGTGTATTTACAATTTTATACAAAGCAATGTCTTCGCTGTAAAAAGCTTCTGCCAATTCCACTTCTACTAAAAAAGTATGTCGGCCGATACCGGGTTCCGGAAAAGAATTCGCCGATGTGAAATGTCCGGTCAGCGCTTCATCATTATAAAACAAAGGGTTCTTGAATTGTATAATCAGATGCGGTTTAGCCATTTGTTTTTCGGTAAGCGTAATCCAACGCGTGTCAAAATGAATCCCTCTCAAAATCTCGATGACATGCTGATAGTCGTTTGGATTGTTGCTGCTCCAATAGCGCTTGTTGGTGGTAACGTCCAACGGAAAACAGGTCTCAAATAATTGAGCTTGTACCGAATTCAGATAAGGTAAAATAGCTTCGGCAAACAAAGACTGGTCAATTGATTTGAAAATTTTAGCCTCTGCTTTCAGATTGTGCGCCACCGAGAGTATCAAACCGTTACCAATATGAAAAGCACAAATATTATTCTCAAAATGCCGCCGGTGGGGTTCGTTTTGGTTTTGCACCCACATGATTCTCAATAGGGGCGAAGTTTGCTCGTTTGTTAATTCCAATTGTTTTGACAACATATCCTTTTTTTAGCTAATGTAACGAAAGATTAGCAATCTCACATACATCCGTATTTTGGGATGTTCAAAAGCATAACCGACTTATTAACAAGGAATTGGTTAATAAATAAAAAGAGGGGTACAGTTCTGCAAATCATTAATTGGTTAAATTTGAGACAGATATGAGTAAATCCGCCTGAAGTCAAAGTCCCCGTTTGATTAGGATTGTTCCGTTTTCCTAACCAATTGTATTGTTTTATGAATGAAAAAACACTTTTCAAATCGGCTATGGTAATGCTTGTTATTGTAGTCGGGGTAGTCCTGGGATATGAAGGCTACCTGAGAAACAAAGGAGTTACTGTAGACTATGATGATGGCCCACCCTTGTGGTCAGACAAAAGAGCACAAGTCTATGGCGAATCAGACCAAAAGATAATTTTCATTGGCTCTTCCCGAATCAAATACGATTTAGACCGTCCCACCTGGAAACAACTCACCAAGGTCAAAGCCATTCAGCTGGCCATGGAAGGAAGTTGTCCACGCCCGGTTCTGACGGATTTAGCCAATGATCCTAACTTCAAAGGAAAACTGGTGATAGATGTGACCGAAGGTCTGTTCTTTTCAATGGCACCACCGTTTATGAAAACACCCAATGAAAACCTCAAGTATTATTATGACCGAACACCGGCACAACGGGCCAGTTTTGAGATTAATAAAATGGTGGAGTCCCGATTCGTCTTTCTGAATCAGGATTTTTTCTCCATCAATGCCCACCTTGATGCACTACAGCTTAAGAGTCGCCCGGGTGTTTTTATGATGCCTGTATTTCCCTTGGAGTTTCAACACAATACTTTTGGCCGTCAGGCATACATGAGCGACCGTTTCGTGAATGATCCTGCCCAATGCAATCAGGTAAAAGGGATATGGGCCTTTTTTGCTAAAATGGCACAAAGTGCTCCGCCCATGCCACCCGAGGTTTATGAAGCAATATTCCAAGCGGTAAAAACCGATGTCGACAAAATCAAGGCCAGGGGAGGGCAAATAGTTTTTGTGCGTACCCCATCAAGCGGGCCCTACCTTCAGGGAGAAAATGGCGCCTTTCCGAGAGATAAGTTTTGGGACAGACTCTTAAAAGTTACCGATTGTCCCGGTATTCATTTTATGGATTATCCTGCCCTGAACCACTTTGAATGTCCTGAGTTTTCTCATCTCAAAAGATCCGACGCGGTTTTGTTTACCCGCGAATTCTACCGTCTGTTGCTCCTGCAAAAAGGTTTTGAGTTTTTGCAAAATACAAACCCCGAAAAAGTATAGCCATGGTATTTAACTCGTACACTTTTATTGTCTTTTTTATACTGATTTTTTTGCTGCACAACTTGCCATTCTCATGGCGCACCAAAAAAATAAACCTGCTCATAGCCAGTTATATCTTTTATGCCGCTTGGAATCCCCCTTTTATTTTACTCCTTTGGCTTTCCACAGTAGTTGATTTCTTCGTCGGACGTGCCCTCTACACTCAGGAGAATCCTCATAAAAAGAAACTGCTGCTGGTCATCAGTCTAATCGGAAATCTCGGCATGCTTTGTTTCTTCAAATACGGAACCTTCCTGCTCGAAAATTTTGTTTCCCTCTGTCATCTGGTGGGATTAAATTACCACCCGGCTACGCCAAGTATTATTCTGCCCGCTGGAATTTCCTTTTATACGTTTACCACTTTGTGCTACACCATTGACATGTATAAAAAACGAAGCGAACCGGTTAAATCCATGCTCGACTTCTCTTTATTCGTTACTTTCTTCCCGCATCTGGTAGCAGGTCCCATCGTTCGTCCGCCTCAGTTGGTCCCTCAGTTTGAAACAGAAAGAAGAGCCAACAGCAAACAAATAATAGACGGATTGCTTTTGCTCACACTGGGACTGTTTATGAAAGTAGTGTTAGCAGATAGCATGCTGGCCGATACCGCCGATGCCGTATTTGATGCCAAAGAAGCGTTGCCCATGCTCGATGCCTGGGTAGGCGTTTTTGCCTTCTCCGGACAAATCTTTCTGGACTTCGCGGGCTACTCAACATGCGCCATTGGAGTCGCCATGTGTTTGGGCTTTGTGCTTCCTCAAAACTTCAATTACCCATACGCCGCCATTGGTTTTTCCGACTTCTGGCGCCGTTGGCATATCACACTTTCCAGCTGGCTCCGCGATTATTTATACATACCATTGGGAGGCAACCGCCATGGAAAAGCCCGAACCTATTTTGCCTTAATGATGACCATGTTATTAGGAGGTTTGTGGCACGGGGCCAATTGGACCTTCGTCGCCTGGGGCGGACTACACGGAATATACCTTTGGGTTGAAAAGTTTTTTAAAGACCGCAAAAAAATTGACAACCCCAAGGGCATTGTCGATGAAAACAGCAACTGGGTGGGCTTTTGCTATGCCTTCCTCACCTTTATGCTGGTCAACGTTACCTGGGTCTTTTTCCGTTCAGACACCTTTGCAAAATCATGGCAAATGCTCCAATCCATGTCAGGATATGTATGCAGTGACAAAGCATTGCTCACCACTTTGGCCATAGCCAAAGTAGCCGTCATCATACCACTGATTCTCGTTTTTCATTGGATGATGCGCAATACAAAAGTGTTAGAGGTAGCCTACAAAATCTCCTGGATTTGGCTGGGGATTGTATGGTCTTTTTTACTGCTCGCCATTATTTTCGCCCAGGAAAGCGGCAGTTCTTTTATTTATTTTCAATTTTGAGTTAGGTATTAAATTGAAAAGCAAAGAGGCGTTTTTGGGTTAGCGCCTCTTTTTTTATGGGCTGTCTGCACTCAAAGTCCATCGTGATTAGGGGCTGTGACACCTAAACTCACTTGAGTAACGGCTAAACTGGCATGAGTAATGGCTAAACTGGCATGAGTAACGGCTAAACAGGCATGAGTAATGGCTAAACTGGCATGAGTAACGGCTAAACAAGCATGAGTAATGGCTAAACTGGCATGAGTAACGGCTAAACAAGCATGAGTAATGCCTAAACTCACATGAGTAATGGCTAAACAAGCATGAGTAACGGCTAAACTAACATGAGTAATGGCTAAACAAGCATGAGTAATGGCTAAACTAATATGAGTAACGGCTGAAATCCTATGGGTACCGTCTGAAATAGAATGGTTGACCTCTGAAACAGCACGGGTACGGTCTGAAATCGTATGGGTAACGCCTGAAACGACACGGGCACGCTCTGAAATCGTATGGGTAACGCCTGAAACGACACGGGCACGCTCTGAAATCCTATGTGTACCGTCTGAAACGACATGGGCACGCTCTGAAATCGTATGGGTAACGCCTGAAATCGCATGGGTAACCTAAAATCTCAAAATCTTCGGCAACAACTAGCTTTGCCAGCTCGTCGCCACCCGAACCGCCGTGATAATACCGGTAATAAGAATAAGCACCAAAACAGTCTGCTTAAACTGTTCTTCCGAAACGCGTTTCAATATTTTTTTACCAATATAAGTTCCAATAATGCTTACCACCAATAGGATAGGAATAAGATACAAATCGTCTTGGTGAATAAAACCATTCAGCCCGTACACAACGCTTCGGCTGCTGTCAATGGCCAAATCGATAATCGCTGAGGTCGCAATAAATACTTCCATTTTCAAATTAAAGGCCGCCAGGGTCATCCCCCTGAAGGCACCACCCGTACCCAGTAATCCGGCAATAAACCCCGAAACAATACCGCCACTCACACTATTAAACGCGGTGGGTTGAATGACAATCGTCTTGAAAATAAGAAAAAACAGGCTCAACCCAATCAGAAATACCGACAGTCCCATCTCCAGCCATTTAGCCTCTATAAATTTACTCAGCAAAGCCCCGAGTATCACAAATACAACAGCGGGTATCCCCAGACTAATCGCTAGCTTTTTGTCAAAACCTTTATGAAAAAAACCAATTTTGGTGATGTTGCTCGATACATGAAACAAAGCAGTAACCCCCAACACAGAATGAAAGTCAAGAAAATAACTCGCAATAGGAATAAAAAACAACGAAGAGCCAAAGCCTCCTACAGTGCCCAGAATTTCGGCTAGCAGCGCCAACAACATGAAATAAAGGAGATGATCCAAAGTGTTATTTTAGAGGATTTAAAGATACTAAAATAACTAAACCGTCATCGAAAACAACTGATTTTTAGGAACATTGCGTTTTAATCGCAAATCAAAGGCCATACAAATATTGCGCACAAAGGGTTTCCCTTTTTCCGTGACCGTTATCGAATCCGGCGTTAGGATAAGTAACGCGTCGTGCTCCATTTCGGTCAGTTGCTCCAAAACTTCCGGCAAATCTTTAAAATAAAGGACATTATTACCCCAAGAAGTATGGAACTGGCACATTAAATTGAGTATATGTTGGCGGATAATTAAGTCTTCCTGGGTTAATACATGCCCTCTGAACACAGGTAATTCGTCTTGATTTAAACGAGCGTAATAGGTTTCAAGTTCTTTTTCATTTTGCGCAAAGGCATACCAGCTGTCACTGATAGAAGAGACACCCAACCCAATCATCAATCGGGTTTTGGATGCCGTATATCCCATAAAATTACGGTGCAATTTCCCTTCGGTAAAAGCAGTATACATCGCATCTTCTTTCAAGGCAAAATGATCCATCCCAATTTCGTGATAGCCCATCTCAGCCAATAGTTCTTTTCCCACTTCGTACAGTTTGCGTTTGGCATCATCCTTAGGAACGTCCTCATCTTTAAAACCGCGCTGCCCATTCCCTTTAATCCAAGGCACATGGGCATAACTGTAAAACGCTAAGCGGTCAGGCGATAGCGAATTTGTTTTTTCAATGGTATCAATAATGTTATCCAAAGTCTGAAATGGCAATCCAAAAACCAAATCGTGTGAAATAGAGGTATAACCAATTTCTTTGGCCCAAAAAGTAACCTTGGCCACGTTGTGAAAAGGCTGAATACGATGAATGGCTGTCTGTACCTTATCTGAATAATCCTGAACACCAAAACTAACCCGTCTGAAACCCAAATCATACAAGGTTTGCAAATGCACTCGGGTGGTGTTGTTCGGATGACCTTCAAAACTAAATTCGTAACCTTCGGCTTTTTCCGCCCGACTCAGAATACCATGAATCAATCGCTCCAGATTGTCAGGAGAAAAGAAAGTCGGGGTACCGCCTCCAAGATGAATCTCCTTGATAATAGGTTTCTCCGGAAATAAATCACAATACAGTTGCCATTCTTTTAAAACAGCATCAATATAAGGATGCTCTACCTCGTGTCGCTTCGTAATGCGTTTATGACAGCCGCAAAAAGTGCACAGGCTTTCGCAAAATGGCAAATGAATATAAAGGCTGATACCTTCAGAAGCATTACTTTCCGTAAAACTTCGAATAAACGTTTCTTTCCAAAGGTCAATCGTAAAAGTACGCTCGTCCCAATAAGGAACCGTCGGATAACTGGTGTATCTCGGACCGGGAACGTTATATTTTTGTACTAATGAAATGGACATACCTATATGTTTGTAGGGCCAAAGGTAGCCTCGCATCAGTTGAATAAAAATGACAATTGTCATATAACGAAAAAATCCTCCGGGTGGAGGATTTTCGTGAAGTAATCATTTTAAATTTTTACTGTCCAGCCAAAGGTGTCTTCAGCCAGTTTGTATTGAATTTTAGTCAATTTGTCTTTCAATTGAAGCGCAACAGAATCCGCAACTTTAGGAAGCTCATAATAATGTTCCTGATATTGGAACCCTACAATAGGACTAACCACTGCAGCTGTCCCGGCACCAAAGATTTCTTTCAAACTACCGTCTTTAGCAGCCGCTACTAATTCGTCAACCAAAACAGAGCGCTCTTCCACTTTAATGCCTTCACGTTTAGCTAATTCAATTAAGCTTTTACGGGTAACACCGTCCAAAATTCGCTCACTCACAGGAGCAGTATAGAGAGTATCATTGATTCGGAAAAAAACATTCATCGTCCCGGCTTCTTCTAATTTGGTATGCGTAGCGTCATCGGTCCAAATAATTTGTTGGAATCCCTGTTCCTGTGCCAGTTTCTGAGGATAAAATTGGGCAGAATAATTTCCGGCCGCTTTGGCTGCACCAATACCACCATTAGCAGCTCGGCTGTAATGCTCCGCAATAATCACCTTCACTTCACCCGAATAATAAGAACGGGCAGGAGAGAGAATAATCATAAAGCGATATTGAGTAGAAGGTTGTGCAATAACTCCCGAGCCAATTGCAATCATAAACGGACGAATATATAAGGTGTTACCTAAACCTTTCTTTACCCATGCACGTTCCATGTTTACAATGGTTTTCAAACCATCAATAAAAATGTTTTCAGGTACTTCAGGCATAGCCATTCGCACAGCAGATTTATTGAAACGATCTAAGTTTTGATCCGGACGAAACAACCACACATCATCATTTTCGTCCTTATAGGCTTTCATTCCCTCAAAAATGGCCTGACCATAGTGAAATACTTTAGCCGATGGATCAATCAAAAAGGGTTCGTAAGGCTTAATGACAGGTTTTTGCCATTGACCGTCTTTGAAATCACATACCAACATGTGATCTGTAAAAACGTTACCAAAAGCAAGATTTTCAAAATCGACTTCATTAATTTTGGATGAATTAGCTCTAATTATATCGATTTCGTGGGTATTGTTTGATGTCATTTACGTTAAGGTTTTATTTGGATAGTAATTAGGTTGCTGATAATCAATTTTTTATAAAAACTATCCCAAAAATTAGTATTGTGTTGTTGTTTCTGTAAAACTAATAAAAATATAGTTGCCTTTTGCAAGCCCCACAAATAATGAACATTTTTTTCGAATACTAAATCAGAAGTGTTCTGCATTCGATGATTTATTAAAAAACGATTAAAATACTTGACATTATTTTAGGTGTATTTGTTAAACTGTTTACTTTTGTATCACACTTAAAAAAACAATACTTATGAATAAAATCAAACTTTTTACAGCGGCAATGGTACTGTTTGTCGGGTTTACGATAACAGCGCAAAACAAAGCCAAAGCTTTTGATATCAAAGATTACGCACTATTTGGAGATAAGTTTAA
This sequence comes from Flavobacterium sp. XGLA_31, assembly GCF_051547105.1. NCBI lineage: Bacteria > Pseudomonadati > Bacteroidota > Flavobacteriia > Flavobacteriales > Flavobacteriaceae > Flavobacterium > Flavobacterium sp. XGLA_31. The sequence continues at coordinate 17,833 of NZ_JBPTTM010000002.1, forward strand.
AGTAGGCAAAGTTTTGACCAAAGCCGAGATGATGAAAAAATACAAAAACCTTAAAAAAGGAGATACTATCGTAGTACAATTTGTATCCAATATTAAAGCGGTTTGCAAAAAGAAAGGGTGCTGGATGAAAATGGAATTGGCGGGTGATGGTGAATCATTTGTAAAATTTAAAGACTATGGTTTCTTCGTGCCTCTGAATGCCGATAACAGCCAAGCCATCGTTAACGGAAAAGCATTTGTAGATGTTGTTTCAGTTGACGAATTGAAGCATTATGCGAAAGATGCTGGTAAATCGGCTGCTGAAATTGCCAAAATCACCAAACCGGAAGTGACTTATTCTTTTGAAGCTTCGGGAGTGTACATCAAAAAATCCTAAGCAATGAAAAAAGCCATTGTATTGGTTTTGGTTTTGGGTCTTTTTTCCTGCCAAAAGAAAGAAGCACCAAAGGCAGCCAAACCGGAAAAAAAAGAATGCTCCGCTGATAAAGGGAAGAAGCTTGAAATGTATCAAATGTCCGAAATGGCAGCATTGATGGAACAAATGTATGTGGATAACCAACGGCTCAAAGAGCGTATCAAAAAGGGAGATACCATCGGAAAGTTTCCGCAACACTTTATGAAAATTCACAAAGCGGTAATGACGGATGAGGCCGATAATGATGCCTTTTTTAAAGAACAGGCGGCTAAGTTTATCAAAGCACAAGAGTTAATTTATAAAGATCCGAAAAACGCAAAAGAACATTTTAACAATGGGGTGGATGCCTGCATTCAATGCCATCAACAAAAATGTGGCGGTCCTATACCAAGAATTAAAAAACTTTACATCGAATAACTTTTGAAAAGGGAGATTATTCAAACCAATGATGGTTCCACCACCATATATTTACCAGAGTGGAACGAAAGTTATCATTCCAAACACGGTGCTGTTCAGGAAGCTTACCATGTATTTATAAAAAATGGGTTTTCACTTTTTGAAGGAAAACCCATTTCTGTTTTAGAAATAGGTTTTGGAACAGGCTTAAACAGTTTCATTACTTATCTGGAAGCTAAGAAACACAATCAAACAATAGACTACGTTGGAGTAGAGGCATATCCTGTTTCTAAGGAAGAAGCCCTGCAAATGAATTACTCTCAGGAAATAGATGCATCTAACAGTACTCTTTTTGAGCAATTACATGAATGTCCTTGGGAACAAAAAAACAGGCTGTCTGATAATTTTAGTTTAACCAAACGTAAACAATTATTCCAGGAAATAAGAGATGAAGAAGCTTTTGATTTAATTTATTTTGATGCTTTTGGTTTTCGTGTCCAGCCTGAATTGTGGTCGGAAGAACTATTTGCGGCAATGTATAAAGCTCTCAAAAACAAAGGGGTTTTAGTTACTTATGCTTGTCGCACTTCAATTAAGAATGCGATGTTAGCGGCAGGATTTTCTGTAAAAAAACTACCTGGTGCTCCGGGTAAAAGAGAAATGTTGCGCGCTGTTAAAGACATTTAAAACTTTAACATTTTTAAAGATTATATTTAACGTTTCTTTTCATTTCCCGAAAAAAAATATTGGCTATTTTTGAAATAACAAATTCGTTCTTACACCATAATACTAACCAATAAATTAACTTTTCTATGTCTAAATCGATGTTAGACTACACCAAGTCTGTGTTGAAAAGAGTAAGTTTTGATGTCAATCTGTTTGCCAAAGAACTCGAAAAAGCATGTAAGGTCTTATTGCCTTACGAATTAGAAGAACTAACATCTTGGCTTCTTCAATTTACAAAAGAAAAGCCGGAATTGCAGCATTGCATGTTGCGTATTAATAATCAATAAAACTAAAAGGAGCTTAAAAGGCTCCTTTTTTATTTTAATCAGTAGGGAAACTAAATCAGTTCTTGTTCTGTAAATATAACTGTATCACTTTTAATTTTCACTGTTATGGGACGCATGATTTATGATTATACTAAATCCTCCATAGTGAGGGTATGTCATGATAAAGACCTTTTTGTGAAAGAATTAGTCAGAGCCTCAAAAACCCTGTTGCCCCACGAAAAGGAAAATCTTATCAATTGGTTATATTATTTTACTGCAGATAAGCCTGAACTGCAAAAATGGCTTTGGGAATTTTTAGATAAAAATATTTTAGTAAGTTAAAACTTTAAAAAAAATACATTTTTAAACCTTTTATCGATTAAAAATGCTATTTAACGATATTTTTTATAAAATTTTATTGCTGCAAAAGTTTTTTTGTTTTACATTTACTAAACGTTCTTACAGTAAGATAACCCCAAATCTTAACCACCATGCCTAGAATGATTTATGATTACACGAAATCGGTACTCGAAAGAGTGAGCTTCGATCCGGTTCTTTTTGCCAAAGAATTAAAAAAAGCAGTAAAAAATTTACTGCCTTATGAGGTCGAACAATTAAAAAAATGGCTTCAATACTTCACGACCGAACATCCTGAACTGAAGCAATGTTTATCTGTAGTTAGTTAACAGAAAGAAATAAGGAGTTGGTGCAACAGCTCCTTATTTTTTTTGTAATGGACTTATAATTTGGACATTCTGAAACGTAATCGCTCCTTTTATAACGCCGGCTATAGTGCTTCTTAGTGCATCAATAATGTGAATTTTCAGTTCATTTTTCGGAAAAATTAAACTCACTTCTCGGGCTGGTTTTGGTTCTGCAAAATGCTTTAGTTTTAATTGATTTTTTTCACTTAAATCCAAAGTATGGAGGTAGGGAAGCAGTGTAGTGCCTAAGCCTTCGTCGGCTAATTTGATTAAGGTTTCAAAGCTTCCACTTTCAATTTGAAAATGGCTTTTTTCATTTTGATTCTGGGTTTTACACAGATTCAGAATTCCATCTCTGAAACAGTGTCCGTCTTGTAGTAATAAGATTTCATCAATATTCAAATCATCCACTTCTATTTCTTTTTTCTGAAAAGCTTGGTGATTTTCAGGGATATATGCCACAAATGGTTCAAAATACAAAACAATCTCTTTTATCTTTTCTTCTTCCAGTGGAGTGGCTGCAATGGCCGCATCTAAATGACCGTTTTTCAGTTTTTCAATAATTTCATTGGTATTCAGTTCTTCAATAACCAATTTCACCTTTGGGTATTTTTTGATGAAATTATTTAAAAACATGGGAAGTAAAGTAGGCATAATGGTTGGGATGATTCCCAATCTGAATTCACCACCGATGAAGCCCTTTTGTTGGTCAACAATGTCCTGAATTCTGTCCGCTTCATTGACGATATTTTTGGATTGATTCACTATCTTTTGGCCAATCTCAGTTAACTGTATGGGCTTTTTGGTTCGATCAAATATCTGGACAGCGAGTTCTTCTTCAATCTTTTGTATTTGCATACTCAAAGTGGGTTGCGTCACAAAACATTTTTCGGCTGCTAATGTGAAATTTTTGTGTTCGGCTACGGCCAAAACATATTTAAGTTGGGTTATAGTCATTTTATAGTAAAATTTGATGCAAATATAAAAACTATCAATTTAACTTATAATGCATTGGTTCATTATTTTTTAGCTTTGTGTAGTTAAATATAAACTACCCTTAACATGAAAATGAATAGCTTGGGATTGCCCAAAAAAGAAACCGAAGTTTTAGCCGCTGAGCTCAACATATTGTTAGCTAATTTTCAGGTATATTACCAAAATTTGAGAGGATTACATTGGAATATCAGAGGAAAGCGATTCTTTGATTTACACCTAAAATTTGAAGAATTATACAACGATAGTCAGCTAAAAATTGATTTAATAGCGGAACGAGTGTTAACATTGGGAGGAACTCCATTGCATACTTTTGAGGACTACATGAAAAACAATAAACTCAGCATTGGTAAAAACATACACAATGACGAGGAGGCTATCACTTTAATTTTAAACTCACTGACGCAATTACTACAGATAGAAAGGATTATACTGTCACAATCAGGTGAGATTAATGATGAAGGGACTAACTCCATGATGAGTGACTTTATTGTTGAACAAGAAAAAACCATTTGGATGTTGAGTGCCTGGATGGATCAGGAAATATAAACTATTGTTAAAATTTAAGAAATAGCTATTCTTTTTTCTTTGAATGGCTATTTTTGCGGCATGAGGTTTCTTTCAGGTATATTATTAATCTTGTTTGTTACTTTTTTGTCGACTCCCACAGTAGTGACTTTGATAAAAAAGCAAACAGATGTTTCTGTATTTTACAGTTTTTCTGAAGAAGAAATTCATAAAAATATAAAAGAGATTAAAGCCAATCTTAAGGAGGATTATCACTTAGTATTCTGTGATTGGAGCCAATTAAAAAATCCAAAAATTACCTTTGAAAACTTATCCAAACACGATAATGTTTTCGCTACTATTTTCTCCCCGCCACCGGAGTTGGTTTAATGCATTCTTACTTTGTTTCACCTGAGTGAAACAACTTTTTATGTATTAAATTAATTGACAGGTATGACAAAAAAAATCAATCTTTTGGCAAACCTCAAATCTGATTTTGCTTCAGGTTTAGTGGTTTTCCTCGTGGCCCTGCCACTGTGTCTCGGCATCGCCTTGGCAAGCGGGGCACCCTTATTTTCCGGAATTATTGCCGGTGTTGTTGGCGGAATAGTTGTTGGCTATTTGAGTCAGTCTCACCTAAGTGTTTCCGGCCCGGCTGCAGGTTTAACAGCTATAGTATTAACGGCTATAAGCGATTTAGGAGGTTTCAACATTTTTCTTTTGGCCGTTTTATTGGCCGGTTTGATTCAGTTGGCACTGGGGTTTATCAAAGCGGGTTCTATTTCCAATTATTTCCCAACTAATGTGATTGAAGGGATGTTAGCCGGAATAGGCGTAATCATCTTTTTAAAACAAATTCCACACGCCTTTGGATACGATCCCGATTATGTGGGGGATTTATCATTTCTGCAAGCCGATGGACAAAACACCTTTTCCGAATTGTTTTCCGTATTGAATCACATTCAGTTGGGCTCTGTAATCATTACGGTTCTTTCTCTAGCAATCCTTATAACTTGGACTAAAATTGGTTTTCTCCAAAAACTAAAATTGGTTCCTGCCGCTTTAGTTGCCGTGATTATGAGCGTGCTTTTGAATGAGTTTTTTATTCGGTCAGGAATTAGTTTAGCTGTTGGCAAAGAGCATTTGGTAAATTTACCGGTACCAACTACTTTGGCAGAGTTCCAAAGCATTATAATAACTCCTGATTTTACAGCTATTGGTAATAGTAAGGTTTGGATTGTCGCCCTGACCATAGCCGTGGTAGCTTCAATAGAAACACTTTTATGTATTGAAGCGGCAGATCGTATGGATACTCAAAAGCGATATACCAATACCAATTTAGAGTTGAAGGCTCAAGGGATTGGGAACATAATGAGTTCGCTTTTAGGAGGTTTGCCCATGACATCAGTGGTGGTAAGAACTTCAGCTAACCACAATGCCGGCGCGAAGTCCAAGATGTCAACCATTATTCACGGAGGACTTTTATTATTAAGTGTATTGGTAATACCGGCAATTTTGAATAAAATCCCGTTAGCCACTTTAGCGGCTGTTTTACTGTTGGTGGGGTATAAATTAGCCAACCCTAAGACTATACTGCATTTTTGGGAAAAAGGGAAATACCAATTTGCTCCGTTTATAGCTACTTTTTTAGCCGTAGTTTTTACCGATTTACTTAAAGGTGTTGCGCTTGGTATGATAATCAGTGTTATTTTTGTACTCAAAGGCAATATGAAACGGGCTTATTTCTTCCGTAAAGAAGAATATAAAGAAGGAGACATCATCCATATCGATTTGGCTCAGGAGGTTTCTTTTTTAAACAAAGCTGCCATAAAGACCACTTTAATGAGCATTCCCGAGAATTCGAAAGTAGTTATTGATGCCTCAGATACAGTCTATATCTCGCACGATGTATTGGATTTGATAAAAGAATTTAAAAAGATTCGTGCTAAAGACGAAAACATTAAAGTTAAATTAGTTGGTTTTAAAAAGTCTTATGATTTGGTAAACACCGGCGAAGAAGAAAAACACATTTTTGTAGAACATAAATAAAAAAAATGAAAGCACATACATTAGAAACACAAGCTTCGGTAACTCCCTATAAAGCCCTGCAATTTTTAAAAGAAGGGAACAAACGATTTATGAATAACCTTAAGGTGAATCGTAACCTTCTTGAACAAGTCAATGATACCAAAAATGGGCAGTGGCCTTTTGCCATTATTCTGAGTTGCATTGACAGCCGCACCTCGGCGGAATTAATTTTTGATCAGGGGCTTGGAGATGTTTTCAGCGTGAGGATTGCCGGCAATATCCTAAACGATGATATTATAGGTAGTATGGAATTTGCCTGTAAAGTAGCCGGTTCTAAACTGGTAATGGTGTTGGGACACAGTAAATGCGGTGCTATAAAAGGCGCATGTGCCGGAGTAGAATTGGGTAATCTGACCGGTTTGCTCGCCAAGATTAAGCCTGCCATCCACGAGGTTTCAGCTAAGGGAGCCGCTGATAATTCATCGACTGAGTTCATTGAAGAAGTGGCCCATTTCAATGTAATTCACACCATGGACGAAATCTTAAAGCGTAGCGAAGTACTGAACGAAATGTTTAATAACGGTGAAATTGGTTTTGCTGGTGGGTATTACGATGTAGAAACCGGAGAGGTTGAGTTTTTAAAAGAATTACTCCACGAGTAGAGAATTTGATTATAAAAGAAAAAAGTCGCTTTCGGGCGACTTTTTTTATGTTCGTTCTTCATTTTCGTTAAAAGCTGAAGGCAACAATTTTGGAATGAATTTAATCAAAATAGGCAATAGTAAGCTGCCGCCGGGCAAAAGAAAAATGGTTAATGACGGTACTGTTTTACAAATGTCTAGCAACTGGTTTTTGATTTTTTTCTTTTCGTCTTTGTCCAGTTCTTTGTGAGTTGATTTGGCCAACAGTTGCATTAGCTCTTTACTTTCGGTGATTTCTTTCAGGAAGCGGTTTTTATTTCGTTTAATTAAAACTACGACACTATCCGTTGTTTGATCATAGAAATTCTTAACTGGGTTAGAATAATTGAAATAGGGTATTTCTGCTTTGTGTTTCGAAATAAAACTATTCACAAATACAATGCTTTCCAAAACAAAACTATCAGGAATGGCAAGCTTTTCTCCCAATTTATATAAAAAATAACGTTCTTCGTTTTCTACTTTTTCATCACTCCATAAACTAATGCCGGCTAAGTCGATGACATAGTATTTTTCCAAATCGTTTTGCAGGTAATTCAAATCCAAATCGTCAAGTGTGGCAAAACTTTTGCCGGAGAATTTATTGTAACGAACCGAAGATTCAAACAATTTTTGCAATAATTCATCATGAATTGAAATGCCCGTTTTGGTCTTTAGAGAAAGTGAAACCACGCTAATTACAATTTCTTCGATGCGATTAAAGTATTTTTCGGGCAACGACCCTTTGTCTAAATATTGTTTGAAAGCCAGAATATCTATGAAAAGCAATGCATTGGTGATGACATGCGAAAAGTTTTTGCTGAACAAATCTTCGTTGGTCTGCACCCGGTCGTGTATTATTTTTTCCAGCTTGCTTGATGGAGAGCTACCGGCTAGCATTTTTTGCAACGGATTGAACCCTTTTGGTGTAAGCAAATTATAAAACGCTACGGATTCATTGATGAAATCGCCATAATCATTACTTTGCTTTGTCAAACGATACATTTGAAAAAGCGTGTTGAGCATACCTATTTTGGAAATTTCCTCAGGAAGCCAATCCTGATTATCAAGTGCAATTTCAGTATCAAAGTCGATGATGTGTCCAAAGATAAACCCTGTATTTCGGGTTGCGGTGTAGAAGGAAAGTTCCTCCACATAAAAATGACGGGAGAGAGGTTGCTGTTCAGCAAAAAATTTATCAATCCAACCGTGAACCGAAGGGTTAATCATATTACGAAATTTTGTATCGCAAAACTAAATTATTTTTGTGAGGCAAGCGTAATGAATCTGTTACCAAATTTAAAAGGTGCCGCGAGTCTTGATGTTCTGTTCACACAGTTTGACGATTTCGGCTATTCGAATAGCCCTTGTTTCAGGGCGTTTGGCTTGGTTTAACCAATACAGATAACTTTTTCGATAGGTTTTGCTAAAATTGGTATAGTTGTCGTAAGCTGTTTTATTTTTGAGAAATTCTACTTCTAAGTCTTTCGGTACTACTAAGTCTTCCACATGGTCGAGCGATTCCCACGAACCATTTTGCTTGGCGATTTCAATTTTACGCAAACCGCTTTCATGCATCAGGTCTTCGGCTATGAGTTTTTCAATATAAGTTTTATTGAGTTTGCTCCAAACACTTTTGTCTTTTCTTGGAGTAAACATCTGCTTTCTTCTCTCGTCGTCCAGTCGTTTTACGGTAGAATCAATCCAACCGTAACAAATGGCTACTTGTACAGCCTCTTCCCAGCGCATGCTTTCGTATTGGCTGTCCACACGATAAAAAATCAGGTATACACCTTTGGAAACGTGATGGTTGTCATGCAACCATTCACGCCATTCCGCAGCATTTTTGAAGTATAAGTGTTCTTTGTCTTCCAAAAAAAAATTATTTTATAATAGCCGAACAAGCCACTCTTCCGCCGGCATTTCCGGTGGGTTGTGTGGTGTAATCATCCGGATTGGCATGCACAATTAAGCCTTTGCCTAAAATATCTTTCGTAGCATCTCCACAACCGATACACCATTCATTGGTTTTAAAAAGTACAGTGGCATTTCCGTCCACATCAGCAGTAAAGTTGCCTATGTCGCCTTTGTGATGTTCAGCATCACCCCATTTACCGTGCTTTTTAAAGGTGGGGTTCCAATGGCCACCGGCCGATGCTGCGTCAGCAGCAGAGCAATCCGCTTTTTCGTGAATATGAATGGCGTGAACTCCCGGTTTGAGACCGCTTAGCTTGGCTACCAAAGTTACTTCTCCGTCTTTTTCTGTGAAGATTGCATTTCCTTTTACAGTGCTGCCACTTTTAGACTCAAAAGCAATATCCAATTTTTTGGAAGTGTCATTGGTACTGGAACTTTTACAGCTGAAAATCAGTAATCCGAGTGCTGCCGTTCCTAGAAGTATTTTTTTCATGATATTTAATTTTTTTGGTTGTATAAAAGTAAACAATTACTCAACGGAAATACCCTCAAAAAAAGTTAAAATTTATTTGGTTTTCTCTCCTACAAAATAATCGCTTTGCGATTTGAAGAGCACATTGAAAGTGGTTAAACTTCCATAAATGCGGGTGATGTATTGTTGTAATTCTACTTTTTCAATTTCTTCCAGATTACTGGCGTTGATTTTTTGTTCCATCACGCGTAAACGATCCCGAAGCATGACAATCTTGTGAAAAAAGGTATCTATGGGTACATCTTTAGCAGCCAGTCCTGCTTGTCCCGGTTCAAGCTTCATGTTGCCACCTTTCCATTTGTCGCCAATGGCTACCGGCTCGCCCAATCCGTTCCATTTTTTCAATATGGATAATAAACTTTGCTCCACATCATAAAAACTGACGGTGTCTACTTCGTTTTCTGCAGCTTCAATTACCTCAAACTCGCTGTTGATGGCTATGGTTTCTAACCCGCCATCTATAAAAGTAACCCAATATTCCTTGGAAGATACATTGGTTACAACGCCTTTTCCGTATTCGGCATGATTGATTCTGGAGCCTATTCCTAATAATTTCATAAGTATTTGTTTTAAGCCACTAAAATAGAAATTTGCCTGTAATAAAAAAAGGGCAGGATTAGAGTGTCAACCACATTTCATATTGACTGACCGTTTTATGAAATCCCATTTTTTCCAAAAATTGAATGGTATTTTCGGACGAATGATCAATGTTTATCAGCGTAAGCTCTGAACTATAATGTCCGGCCGTGTATTTGAAAAGGGCAGTAGCTATCCCTTGATGACGGTGGTTTTTAGTTACGGCAAATTGCTGGATACGGTTGCTTTGAGTATTCAAAAGTAAGTAGCCGAGCAATTCCTTTTCCTGATAAATTCCCAGACAGACGAGGTCATTTTTGCTTTTTTCAATGGCGGATACTTGATTTTGCCATGATGGCTGCCAATCCCAAAAAGAAATAAACAGTGCCCAATCCCATGTTGTTACGGTTTGAATTATATAGGTATTGTCTGTTGGTTCTTGTGAAAGTACTCCTTTGAAGCAATCCAATACACGCATCGTTTTAAAACCTGCTTTTTCATAGGTTTTTATGGCAGGAATATTAGTTGTAATGACTTCCAATTGTACTGAATCAATCTGTTTTGCCCGAAGTGAGGGAATGATAAATTCATACAATTGTTCGGTGAGATTTTGACCCCGTTTTGATGGGATAACACCGGTTCCTCCATTATAAACAACTGATTTGCCTTGAATAAAGTCATGCCCGTGAAGAATAAAAGCAATTAATTCCTCATTTTCAAAGGCCCCGGCTGAATACTGCAACTGCAGATTTTCGGTTTTAATCTTAGCAAGTAATTGGGCTTCGGTAATCCGCATTGGAACTATATAGTCAGAAAAAGCCAAATTAAAGGTGTCTAAAATGACCTTAATTGGGACATTTTCCAGCGTTTTAAAAGTTATCATAATAATCAGGAAGAATCTTAATGGTTGTTTTTTTCTTTATGGTGGGTTTCAATATGATGTTGCAATTGTGTTTTTAGCGTTTCCAAATATTGCTCTAAATCAATCGCATGTATCATTTGATTTTTTGTCTGCCCCAACGGGATAGGAGTCTCACTTAAATATTTATATAGTTCCGGATAATTGGTTTCTATTTCAGTAGTGAGACTGATAACGTCTTGCATGAGTTGATTGAGTGTTTTCATACCAATGATGTTTCCTCAAAATTACGGCATTTTGAGCACTCGGGAAATTAATTTAACTATTATTATCAGATAGCCTTAATTGTCTATCTTTGACATTCAATACAAATTAAAAACTATTCGGCATCATGTCTAAAAAAGCCAAAGCATTACTCTTTAACTTTATTGGTTTTGCACTATTGTTCCTTTCTTTTTATTACCTAATTGGGAAATATACCGGCTTAATCGGTTTGTGGATTCCTTTTACTTCCTTTGTGGTAAGTACCTTAACAGCACCCAAATTTCAAGCAGTAAATACTCATGAGGGAGAGAAACTGTTTATGAAATGGCTGTTTATAAAAGGAGTGAAGGAAATTAAATAAGGTTTATTTTTTCTTCTCTTCAGCTTTCTTGGCTTTTACTGTCGATTTGTACAACGGAATAAAATAAGAAACCGTGTAGTTGAATCCTACGCCAAAGTTGCCGTTATAAGTCCGGTTGAAACCCGGAATATACAGGTTGTCAAAGTTGTCCGGTTTTTTCTGTGATACTAAACGATTCATTCGGAAGCTGAATCCCACGAAAATGTTGTTGATGACTTTTACTTTTACTCCGGTCACTACCTCAATCCATTGGGCCGATAGTCCGCTGTATTTGGTCCCGGAAGATATTTCAGGAGTTGAGCCAAAATAAGGATACGGATTGTACAATTGGAAACTGTTCAGTGTTTGGCTGAAACTGCTTACTCCGTAACGAAGTCCCAGTGTAATCATGTTTTCCATGTTTCCCCAGTTTTGGTAGGTGTTGTAATCAAAACCTACTTTTAAGTACGTTCCTTCAGTCGTAAAGTTGACCCGGTCATCATCCACAGTTTTACTCTCGTTTCCGATTTCAGCAGCTATGAAATGTCTTCTGGTCAAACGGTAATCACCAGTCAACTCAATACCTCTATAGTCTTTTTCATAAAATGAACGGGTGAGTTTGAACAAATCAACACCAACGCGTAATCCGTAACGTTCTTTTTTTACCAGTACGCTGTCTTTTTTGGCTGATTCTTTTTCTTGTGCCTGACCCCAAAATGAGAGCAACACAAGACAAAAACTAAAAGTAAATTTTGAGATGTGTTTCATTTTCTGTGGTAATGGTATTGGTTTGCAGCGTATAACTTAGTATCCAAGGGCTGTCCGGTGTATCCGGTTCCGTTAGTACCAGTCCGTTGGCCGTATTGAGTTCGTAAATTGTTTTATACCCGCAGGCTCTGGACACAAATACGTTTTGTGTTGTATAATTGAATTCGAGATTGTCCTGATTAGGGGAGGTTCCGCTACTGTTTAGTATCAGGCTGTATTTTGTGGTAACAGCATTCGGGTTGAGCGGCAACTCTACTTTACTGACACCATTAAAAGTGCCCAAGTCTAAATCATTGAAAGCTCCTTCACCTTTTATTTTTAAGCTTACCACATTTTTAAGATTCGCCGGATTGGAAACGTCATAAAATTCCAATACCAATCGGGGAGTTGTTTCTTCCGTGCAAATGTCATCTTTCTCACAACCGGAGAAGGACAAAGCCAACACTAACAATACCAGTATTTTTTTCATTTATAAAAAATTATCGCTTTTCCAAAAGTACAACATTTTCCACATGATGGGTTTGTGGGAACATATCTACGGGTCGTACTCGGGTGACTTTGTAGTGTTCGTCCATCAAAGCCAAGTCACGAGCCTGAGTGGCCGAGTTACAGCTTACATATACTATTTTTGCTGCTCCTATTTTCAGTAACTGCTCTACCACATCTTTGTGCATGCCATCACGCGGCGGATCGGTAATTACGACATCGGGTTGACCGTGATGGGCAATGAAGTCGTCATTGAAAACGTTTTTCATATCACCTACATAAAACTCACAGTTGGTAATGTTGTTGCGCTTGGCGTTTTCTTTGGCATCGGCAATGGCTTCGGGAACGGCTTCCACGCCAATTACTTTTTTGGCTTTTTTGGAGACAAACTGAGCAATGGTTCCGGTTCCGGTGTATAAATCGTAAACCACTTCGTTACCGGTTAATCCGGCAAATTCGCGGGTAATTTTATATAATTCGTAGGCTTGGTCGGAATTGGTTTGATAAAACGATTTGGCGTTGATGCTGAATTGCAGCCCTTCCATTTCTTCTAGAATGTAGTCGCGACCTTTGTACAGCTTAATATCCTGATCGTACAAAGTATCATTTGCTTTACTGTTAATCACGTATTGGAGCGATGTAATTTGCGGAAATGTTTCGTCTATATGATTGAGCAATAATTCTCGTTGTGCCTTGTCTTCCTGATAGAATTGTATCAACACCATGATTTCACCGGTAGAAGCGGTGCGAATCATCAGCGTACGCAACAGTCCTTCATGGTTTCTGGCGTTGAAGAATGTCATGCCGTTTTCAGTCGCAAAGCGTTTGATTTCGTTGCGGATGGCATTAGAAGGGTCTTGCTGTAGGTGACATTTTTCGATGTCAAGTATTTTGTCCCACATGCGAGGAATGTGAAAGCCCAGCGCATTCTTTTTAGCTAAATCATCACCGGACTGGATTTCCTTTTCGGTCAACCAACGGGTATCTGAGAATCCGAATTCCATCTTGTTGCGATAGAAAAACTGTTTTTCAGAGCCTAATATCGGTTCAAAATCAGGTAATTCTATTTTGCCAATACGTTTGAGATTGTTTTGTACTTCCTGATTTTTGTAGAACAACTGGCGGTCGTACTTCATGTTCTGCCATTTGCAGCCGCCACAAGCGCCAAAATGCTCACAAACCGGTGTGGTACGGTGTTCTGAATAGGAATGGAATTTTATGGCTTTACCTTCAAAATAGGCTTTTCTTTTTTTAAGTGTTTGGATGTCGACTACATCTCCCGGAACCACATTGGGTATAAAGATTACCTGACCTTCCGGAGCTTTAGCCACAGATACGCCTTTAGCGCCTGCATCTAAAACCGTAATATTTTCAAAAATGACTTTGTTGGTTTGTTTTCTTCCCATGGGGCAAAAATAGGATTTAATTATAAATTACGAATTACGAATGGTGAATTATGAACTACAATTTTATTCCTGATGGCGGGTTTAGGTTGTTCATGAAAGTAAATGAATAGCTTCGTTTGTACTGATTTGTCTCCGGTCGTTTTTCACTATGAAAAAAGGCTTTATGGCACTATAGAGAATCAGTTATGGCACTATAGTAGCACCCTTGTGGCACTCTTGCAGCACTCTTATGGCAATCTAGCGGCACTCTAGCAGCACTCTAGCGGCACTCTAGAGAAATTAGCAAGTGGCCATACGGTTTACAGAAGAACAGTAGGGATGAAGTGTTTGATTGTCAATTCTCTTTTAATGGGTATTCCCATTCGGTTGTTAGAGTTTGTCTATTTCGCTGGACTTTTTCACAATTTCACGGATGATATCATCCAGTTTTTTGGCTGATTCGCTGATGTAATCTACCAGTATCCCCGGATTGGTAGAAGAGGTGTTGCCTTCTTTCAACAGGGTTACCAAACCAATCAGGTTGGCCAGGGGTGCTCGTACCACGTGCGATTGCGTCCAGGCAATTTCTTTGAGGACTTTATTTTGCAACTCAATTTTGCGCAGCCTTTCCAAGGTTTCCGTTAAATCAATCATGGCTCCCAATGCTCTGACGGCTCTGCCATCAGCGTCGCGAATGAAAATCCCTTTTTGTTGTACATGAGCGATGTCGCCGTTGGCTTTTACAAAACGGAACTCCGCATTAAAATGGAACTTGGTGGGGTCTTTGAGTGTTTTTTGTAAATCGTCTAAAACTTTATCTCTGTCTTCGGGATGAATGTTGTCAGACCAAAGGTCATAATTATCGGTGTTGTGATCGTAGCCCATGATGGTATGAAAGCCTTCTCCCCAAATGACCGATTGGTTCTTGATGTCCCAGTCTATAATGGCTTCGACTGTTGCTTTGGTCAGTATTTTAAAACGCTCATTACTTTCCCAAATTTCCTGTTCGTGCCTTTTTATTTGGGTGATGTCGAGTAAAACCCCTTCCAGTCTTACTGCTTTATCCTCGTTGTCTTTTATTAAATATTGTCGAACCAAAATCCATTTGGTTTGACCTGAATCGGTAATAATTCGGTGTTCATTTTCCTGAACAGCTCTGTTTTCAAAATGGGAGAACACCTCAGGATCAAAATTAATGCGGTCGTCAGGATGGAAACGGGCTTTAATTGTTTCCAGTGACAGTTTAAAATTATCGGGATTGACTTCAAAAATCTTATAGACTTCTTCAGACCATGTAATCTCTGATTTTATTAAATCATTACTCCAATAGCCTAATCCGGCAATATCAGTGGCTAATTGCAATTTGGCATTGGTTTCGAGCAGTTTGTTCTGGGTGTCCATTTCAGCGGTTACGTCAACCGCAGAAGCCAGTCTTACCGGTTTTCCTTCAAAGGTTACGATTGTGGCCTTTACTTTTACCTGAATGATGTCCCCATTCTTTTTTCGGTGTCTAATGATACTTGGCAACAACAGTCTATTATCATCAAGCGGGTCAAAGAGGATCTTTTCCATTAGCGGAATGTCTTCGTCGATACGGATATCCCGCAGGGTCATCGTGGCATATTCTTCCTCTGAAAATCCGTAGATGCTGCAAGCCGCTTCGTTTACCATCAGAAACTGCAGGGTTTCAGGATCAATAAGCCACATAGGCAACGGGCTGTGATTGAACAGGGTTATGTATTCTTCCTTCGATTGCAGCAATTGGTTGTTAAAGTTTTTTTTGACGTCCAAAATTTGTTCGTACTGTGTTGTAGTAGTGTCGAGATTTCTCTTAACCAGGATGAAAAGAAGCACAGCGGTGATGAGGATGAATCCGATGCCTTTATAGGTTTGCATTTTGGAAAGTAAATCAATGTCAGTAACCAGTTTTTCCAGGAAGTAGTCGGACGTGTAAATGTAAACAGCACTAACTAACGCATATAGTAATACAATTTTAAAAGATGAGAATCTACTCAGGTTTTTCAGATTGTCGTTCATATGTAATGCGGATTGCTATGGAGATGAATAGGATAATTGCTACAGTAAAAGTATTCTTTTTTTTGAAATAATCACCAACATATTCCTTACTGTTTTAATGTCAACTATTAAAGAGTATTCAAGTTTTATGCGTTATGGAGGTCAATTTACATTATTTTTTCATAAAAAGATTTCTTTCCCAAAGGGGATTGAAAAAATAAACAAAAAAAGTGTAATTTTAGAAAAAAAATAAGCTATGGTTACCCATTTAGCCCTGCTCAGAGGCATCAATGTTTCAGGACACAAAATGATTAAAATGGATGCTTTGAAGAAAGCTTTGGAAGGCATTGGTTTTACTAATGTGGTAACTTATATCCAATCGGGTAATGTGTTTGTAGATACTGATGAAACGAGTCCGGCTAAGGTTGGTTTCGATATTAAACAAGAAATATTTAAACAGTTTGGGCATGATGTACCGGTCATAGTTATTGGTCAGGAAGATTTGCAGGCCTGTTTGGACCGGAATAATTTTTTGAATGAAGAAGGAGTTGATTTAAAGAAACTGTATGTGTCGTTTATCTCCTCCGAATTGCCTGAGAATATGATTACCCAACTCAACTTAAACTTTATTCATCCTGATGAGATTCAGCTGGATGGCAAGCGAATTTATTTGAAGTATGACATTTCGCCGGCCAAAACGAAGCTAGACAATAAGTGGATAGAAAAAAATATGAATGTAATGTCGACTACACGCAACTGGAATACCGTAAACACGTTGTTGAAAATGTTTCAGGACAGGGTATAAAGGCCGTGGTTTAGTTATATATTAGCCTAATAATAAGTACAAATTTGTGAAGCGACCCAATAAATTACTTCGTTTTTGGAAAGTACTGGGGCCCGGACTCATAACCGGAGCCAGTGATGATGATCCTTCGGGGATTGCTACATATTCACAAGCCGGTGCCGCTTACGGGCTTACTACTTTGTGGACTTCTTTGATTGCTTTTCCGTTGATGGCTGCCATTCAGCAAATGTGTGCCAAGATTGGGTTGGTGACCTCACAAGGTTTAACCGGAGCTTTAAAAAAGCATTACCCAAAGCCGGTTTTGTATGTCATGTTATTGTTCAGTTTTCCTGCTATCGTTATGAATATTGGTGCTGATATTGCCGGTATGGGTGCCGTGGGTAATTTATTGTTTCCTAAAATTGAGGCCAGCTATTTCAGTGTGGTGTTTACCATTATTCTCTTGTTTCTTATTATTTACCTTCCGTATCAAAAGATAGCGGCTACGCTCAAATACCTCTGTATTGTTTTGTTGGTGTATTTGGTTGTTCCGTTTTTGTATCAACAGGATTGGCTGGCGATTGCCAAAAATACTTTTATTCCCACTATTGAATTTAATGAGGAATACGTCGCTGTTTTAGTGGGGATTTTGGGAACGACGATATCACCGTACTTGTTTTTTTGGCAGGCTTCGATGGAAGTGGAAGAGATGGGACATCGGCGGAAACATTTAATCGTGAACCGAAAAATTATTCACGACATGAAACAAGATGTCGATTTCGGAATGTCTTTTTCGGGCGTCGTCATGTTCTTTATCATATTGACTACAGGAACAGTGTTGTTCAAAAGCGGTATTCATCAGATTGATACCGTTGAGCAGGCAGCAGCTGCCTTAAAACCCCTGGCCGGAGATTTTGCCTATTTGCTGTTTGCCGTAGGAGTGATTGGTACGGGTTTATTAGCGATACCGGTTTTGAGCGGTTCGCTGTCTTATATCATCACCGAAACATTTGGGTGGGAGGAAGGCCTGGATAAAAAGTTTCACGAGGCTAAGGCTTTTTATATCGTTATGGCCATTTCCCTTATTTTGGGTCTGTCGTTAAATTACATTGGAATCTCACCAGTAAAAGCCCTGATTTACACGGCTATTTTATATGGAGTAACGGCTCCGGTGCTGATTGCTATCATTTTGCATATTTCCAACAATAAAGCGGTGATGGGACCTTTTACGAACAGCTGGTTTTCAAATGTTTTGGGGATAGCTGCTTTCTTATTGATGACTGTAGCAGCGATAGCATTATTGTATTTACAATTTGCATAGTTTGACCTCTAAACTGTCCAAGCTGTCTAACAAGCTAACCATCTTTTTTATACTTTTGTCATGACTATGGATGATTTCTCTCCAAAAGAAGGAATTGCGATTTTATAAATAATCTGAGACGAGATCAGATTACAATTCAATTACAATGTCAGTTTTAGAAAAATTAACTTCAGCCGATGCTATTGCATTAGAAGACAAGTACGGAGCTCATAATTACCATCCGCTTCCGGTAGTACTCCACAGAGGAGAAGGAGTGTATGTTTGGGATGTGGAAGGCAAAAAGTATTATGATTTTCTTTCGGCCTATTCGGCCGTAAATCAAGGACACTGCCATCCAAAAATTGTGGGGGCTATGATAGCGCAAGCCCAAACGTTAACTTTAACCTCAAGAGCGTTTTACAATGACAAATTAGGAGTGTATGAAGAGTACATTACCCGTTATTTTGGTTTTGATAAAGTACTGCCTATGAATACGGGAGCCGAAGCTGTAGAAACGGCTTTGAAGCTATGTCGTAAATGGGCTTACGAAAAGAAAGGAATTCATGAAAACGAAGCACAAATCATTGTGTGTGAAGGCAATTTCCATGGAAGAACGACTACCATTATTTCGTTTTCCAATGATGAGAATGCCCGTAAAAACTTCGGTCCTTACACTGCCGGATTTATAAAAATACCATACGATGATATTGATGCGCTGGAAAAAGCCATCAAGTTTTCCAAGAATATCGCCGGATTCTTAGTTGAACCTATACAGGGTGAAGCCGGAGTTTATGTGCCAAGCGAAGGCTATTTAGCCAAAGCCAAAGCATTGTGTGAGGATAATAATGTACTGTTTATTGCTGATGAAGTGCAAACCGGAATTGCCCGAACCGGGAAACTCTTGGCCGTACACCATGAAAACATTCAACCGGATATTTTGATTTTAGGAAAAGCCATTTCGGGAGGAGCCTATCCGGTGTCTGCTGTTTTGGCCAATGACGCGATTATGAATGTGATTAAGCCGGGACAACACGGTTCTACTTTCGGAGGTAATCCGATAGCGGCAGCGGTAGCTATCGCTGCTTTAGAAGTGGTACAGGATGAAAAACTGGCTGAAAATGCGGAACGTTTAGGAAAGCTGTTCCGAGCTGAACTAGCCAAATACATCGAAACCTCAAACATTGCCACTTTAGTGCGCGGAAAAGGCTTGTTGAACGCTGTAGTGATTAATGATACCGAAGAGAGCGATACAGCTTGGAATATCTGTATGTCGTTACGTGATAACGGTTTGCTGGCCAAGCCTACACACGGTAATATCATTCGCTTTGCGCCACCATTGGTTATGAATGAAGAGCAGTTACTGGATTGTGTGGCTATCATTATTAAGACACTGCAACAGTTTGAAAAATAGAAACAAAAAAATCCGCTGAAAAGCGGATTTTTTTATGCATTATTGTTAGGGATTATTGAGCTAAGTGACGCATTTTTTCCTGCATTAAAGCCGGGTCTTTTAAGGCATCCATGCCAAAATAATTCAAAAGCCAAATAATGAACAGGATATAGATAAGACTCAATACCAATCCGATGATGGCCAGTATTCTACCGGTATTCAGATTCCCGTAATTGGTGTATAAGGCCGGATTAGCACGATACTCATTCAAATCTTTTTTAGCCAGAATCAAGGCTACAATACCCAGTATTAAGCCGATGATACCATAGCAGCAGAAGGTGATAATTGATAAGATACCCAATACCAATACAGCGGTAGCATTGGGTAATTTTTGTTTCGGTTCAAAGTTAGAAAAGTCGGATTGTTCCATAAAAATAAAGATTTAGTTAATAGTGAGTTATTTTGTAAAGATAAGAAACCACTAAGAGCACAGCATTGATAACCGCCATGCCAATAATTGCTTTGTGGTAATTTCTGGATTTGTCTATAAAATGCAGTCCAATGCAAACCAATAATAGCAGCGTGGTATAAACAGGGGGGAACAAATGAAAAGCTTCGCTAAAATTCCCATGAACCAGCATGACGAAAGAACGTTGCGCTCCACAACCAAAGCATTCGACTCCAAAGAGTTTTTTATTCAGGCAAGGCAACATATATTCTTCCATGCGGAGCAAATTATTAGTTAAACAATTTTAGGAATAAATTTTCAATTTTTCCCTACCTCGATAAAGTTTTATAAATTTGACTATGAAAAAAATACTACTGCCCTTAATGTTTGTGGCCATAGTGATTGGTTTATTTGAACAATCCAAAGCCCAACCTAATATTTATATTCAATGCGCTGCCATAATTCTATTTATGGTAGGCATGATGCAGCTGAGTGCCAAAACGCCAAGCAAACATACAGAAACAGAAGAACTAAAAGAAGAAGACGATGCTAACCAAGGGGAATAAAGTTTCGGTTTTAGACGATGCTATTGATGGTATCGTAACAGAAGTTAAAGGCAATGATGTGACTATAGAAACCGCCGACGGATTTCACATGACTTTTAAAAGTAATGAACTCATCGTAATGGAAGGCTCCGGGATGAATGTTAGTTTTAATAAAAACCAAATCATCAGCGAAAAAGAAGTTGCGAAGCCTAATTACATTAATAAAGAGAAGAAGTCCAAAAAAGAAATTCCCGTGCCCGATTTTGACTTGCATATCGAAAAACTGGTCAAGAACTACAAATCCATGAGCAATTATGATATTCTTACCCTCCAAATGGAAACGGCTAAGCGACACATTGAATTTGCCATCCGCAACCGCATTCCTAAAATAGTATTCATACACGGAGTAGGTGAAGGGGTACTCAAATCAGAACTTGATTTTATGCTCGGACGCTACGATACTATATCCTTTCAGGATGCCAACTATCAAAAGTATGGTTCCGGAGCCACAGAAGTGTATTTCAAGCAAAACGTAAAATAGAAAAAGTCCCGGAGAACAAACGGGACTTTTTCAATTTCCAAAACTAACCAAATTATATTTAGAACATAATTTCTAATTAAGCAACACTGTTTTCTTGGAAGATAACTTTTTTCAAGATAGTTCTAACTAAAACGCTGGCCGATTTAACACCTGAGTTAATCAATTGTTTTTTACCAAAGTTTGAAGAGTTCGTTGTAGCACTTCCTTCTGTTTTAGTGTTTCCTGTAAACCAAACAGCGAAATCGTTGTTTGAAGCTACAGTGTTGTCAGTTGTAATAACCATTGTAGTTTCTTTAGCTATAGAAACCTGAGTTGTAGCAGTTGCAGTTGAAACAGCAGTAGTGTTGTTTTGTGCAAAAGCTCCAGTTGAAGACAATACTAATAATACGAATAAAGCGATTAATCTGAAGTTGATTTTGTTTGCTGTAGTGTTAGTAATTGTTGTCATAATTCTGTTGATTTGGTTATTATTTCTGAGTCAAAACTACAGCGACGGTGCTCAGACATGAAATTTTTTCGATAACTAACTCCAAAAGTCGTTTAAAGCACAAATCCAACAAATTCGGGGGTTTTCAGCGTTTTTTTTGTGTCGTTCGTCTAGAAAACGTTAAAAAAACGTGTAGTTTACCGATGAAAAACCAATAATTTCTATGAACTGCAACTTTCCTTTTATTATCCGGTCAATAAATGACCCATTAGTGACAAAATCTTAGTAAATTAGCCTCAGCATAAAAGTTAAATCAAAATGAAAGTAGAACACAAAGGACACACCACTATCATCAGAAATACTCAAGGCAATACGGCTGACTTTCTTCAAAAGTTAGCGCATGAGTATGCAACCTATAAAAGCCAAAATCTGATTCTTGATTTATCACACGATAAAACACTTACCATGAATGATGTCAAATCGTTTGCTGATATGACAAAATCACATCAGAAAGAAAAAAAATCACTGGTACTGGTGGCTGACAGCATCGATTTTAATGCAGTGCCCAAAAGCATCACCTTGGTGCCTACTATACTAGAAGCTCATGATATTATTGAAATGGAAGAGATTGAGCGCGACTTAGGATTTTAAGACGAATGAAGTTAACCATACTAGGCTGCTATGCAGCCACGCCACGTACGATTACCAATCCAACGTCTCAGGTACTTGAAATCAGAAACCACATGTTTCTTATTGATTGCGGAGAAGGGACACAAGTACAATTGCGAAAAAACAAGCTTCGATTTTCCAGAATCAATCATATTTTTATTTCGCATCTCCACGGCGACCACTTTTATGGGCTGGTAGGCTTAATATCTACCTTTATGCTTTTAAACCGCCAAACCGATTTACATGTCTATGGTCCCAAAGGTATCAAAGAAATCATCCTCTTGCAGTTGCGCTACGGCAATTCGTTTACCGGTTACAACCTGTATTTTCATGAGTTGACTTCCAAAGAGAGCGAAGTCATTTACGAAGACGAAAAAGTGCTGGTCAAAACCATTCCGCTCAAACATCGCATCTATACCAATGGCTTTCTGTTTCAGGAGAAGCCCAAAGAACGCAAACTCAATGTGGAGGCTGTTGAGTCCTATCAAATAGACACAGTCTACTACCGCAAAATCAAATACGGCGGCAACATCACCCTTGATGATGGTACGGTAATCCCCAATGCTGAACTCACTTTTGATCCTGAACCTACCAAAAGCTACGCCTTTTGCAGCGATACCATGTATGATGAATCCATTATTCCCATCATTCAAAACGCCGATGTGCTTTACCACGAAACTACCTTCTTGGAATCGGAGGCAGACAAAGCCGAAAAAACCATGCACAGTACAGCTCGCGAAGCCGCAACCATTGCACATAAGGCCAAGGTAAAACAATTGTTGCTGGGACACTACAGTACCCGCTACAGCAATATTGAATTGTTCCTGCAGGAAGCCCAAACCGTATTCCCTGGTATTTTGCTGGCTGATGATGGCAAAGTGTTTGAGTTTGATTAGGAGCGCATGGTTCGGGCTTTGTCAGGAATTGTTGTTCCTGCCATCCGCGCTACACGGTAGCTGCTGCTGTCAGGGCTGTAAAGAAAACTATTTTCACATTTAAAAACTTACTAACTTTGCTTTATGAAAGATTTAAGCAACTACCGAAAATCCTACGAAAAAAGCGAACTCCTCGAAACCACCATCCCCGAAGATCCCATCAACCTCTTCCACAAGTGGTTCTACGAAACCGAAGAGTTCAACGATAACGAAGAAGTCAATGCCATGACGGTGGCTACTATTGGTTTGGACGGTTTTCCAAAGTCCAGAGTAGTACTGCTCAAAAAAATCAACGAAGAAGGATTTATCTTTTACACCAATTACAATTCCGAAAAAGGAAAAGCGATACAGCAAAACCCCAATGTTTGCCTTTCTTTCTTCTGGCATAGCATGGAGAGACAGGTTATCATAAAGGGAGTCGCCGAGAAAATCGCCGCCAACCTCTCCGATAATTATTTTGATTCCCGTCCCGATGGCAGTAAACTGGGAGCCATAGTATCCCCGCAAAGTGAAGTCATCCCTTCAAGAGCATTTCTGGATGAAAAACTCAAACAATTAGAACAAGAGTTTGAAGGCAAAGAAATTCCCAGACCGAAACATTGGGGAGGATTTCTTGTTCGCCCGATTGCAGTAGAATTCTGGCAAGGAAGAGCTAATCGCCTGCATGACAGGATACGTTATACTCTTCAGAAAGATTTCAATTGGAAAATTGATAGACTTTCGCCTTAAATTGTATAACAATTACCCGAAATTATATAAACCACTCATCGTAGTGGTTTTTTAGCTTTGTAAACAGACAAGGTAATCATGTTGAAATATAATATAAGTAAGAATAATACATGTATAAACAATAAAACAATGTATTTCATCGATTTTATTTGTATTTAAACGTTGTTTTAGCCTAATATTGTCAAACCAAATCAAACAATACGTTCTGTCATTATTAATCCGATAAAGTGTTTGCCCCACATCTACTTTATTCAAAAACTTAACCTACTACTATGAAAGCAAAAATGTTCAGAGCATTATTGCCGATAGCAATTGTGCTCACTATGGTATCTTGTTCTTCTGATTCTTCAGAAAGTACTACAACTGACAACAAACTTGTAACGACCTACAATTACAACGACACCGAGTTGCAGTTGGTAACCCTCATCAACAATTATCGTCAAAGCATCGGTTTAAACACCTTGCAGGTAATCAATCACATCTCTTACAAATCAGAAGAGCACAATGAATACATGATTGATAACAAAGTGGTGAACCATGATTATTTTTACGATCGTTCTGAGAACTTAATCGAAGTATTGGGAGCCGAGAAAGTAGGAGAGAACATTGCTTACAATTACTTAACCGCCGAAAGTGCTTTTAATGCCTGGCTGAACAGTCCGACACACAAAGCCAACATTGAAGGAGACTTTACCCATTTCGGAATCTCCGTTACCACCGATCCAGCTACTGGAAGAAAATATTACACGAACATGTTTATTAAAAAGAAATAATAACCATGCGTACAAAGAGAAAATAATAGTTTGATTATTGTTTTGTTTGATTTTGACAGATCTAGAAAAACCCGCTATTCAGCGGGTTTTTTGTTTTATATCATGTTGGAAGGATTGACCCAAGCATCAAATTCTTCTGCAGTTACATAGCCCAATCGAATAGCTTCTTCTTTAAGAGTTGTACCGTTTTGGTGTGCGGTTTGGGCAATTTCTGCTGCCTTGTAATATCCTATTTTGGTATTTAAAGCTGTAACCAGCATCAATGAATTATCAACTAACTCTTTGATGCGTTTGTGATTGGGTTCAATTCCCTGAGCGCAATGTTCGTCAAATGATGCACAGGCATCCCCAAGTAATTGTGCTGATTGTAAAAAGTTGTCCGCTATCATGGGTTTAAAAACATTGAGTTCGTAATGCCCTTGCATGCCACCAACGGTAATCGCGACGTCATTACCCATCACCTGAGCACAAACCATGGTTAAAGCTTCGCATTGGGTGGGATTGACTTTTCCAGGCATAATAGAAGAACCCGGTTCGTTTTCGGGAATTAGGATTTCCCCAATACCGGAACGCGGACCGGAAGCCATCATTCTGATATCGTTGGCGATTTTTGTTAAGGAAACGGCTAATTGTTTTAAAGCAGCATGACTTTCAACAATAGCATCGTGGGAAGCTAATGCTTCAAATTTATTGGGTGCCGTTACAAACGGATGGCCGGTAAATTGAGCGATATATTCTGCGACTTTGACATCATAACCAATTGGAGTATTCAAACCGGTACCTACTGCGGTGCCGCCAAGCGCTACTTCCGAAAGATGAGGTAAGCTGTTTTTCAGAGCCTTTAATCCGTTATTTAATTGAGTTACATAACCTGAAATTTCCTGACCCAAAGAAATTGGAGTGGCATCCATCAAATGAGTTCGGCCAATTTTTACAACCTCTTTGAAGGCGTTGGCTTTGGTATTTAATGTATCTCGGAGTTTTTCTACATTTGGAATTGTGTTTT
This sequence comes from Flavobacterium sp. XGLA_31, assembly GCF_051547105.1. NCBI lineage: Bacteria > Pseudomonadati > Bacteroidota > Flavobacteriia > Flavobacteriales > Flavobacteriaceae > Flavobacterium > Flavobacterium sp. XGLA_31. Next base: position 43,235 of record NZ_JBPTTM010000002.1, read on the forward strand.
CTATCACTGCTTTGTAGGCGGCAATGTGCATAGCTGTAGGGAAGGTATCATTAGAGGACTGCGACTGATTCACATCATCATTGGCTTTTAAAACGGGTTCGCCTTCGCCAATATTAAAACCAGCCAAAACTTGAGCCCGGTTGGCAATGACTTCATTCACATTCATATTGCTTTGTGTTCCTGAACCGGTTTGCCAAATAACTAGTGGGAATTGGTCATCTAACTTCCCGGCTAGGATTTCGTCGCATACCTGAGCAATGGCGTTTCGTTTTGTTGTGGAAAGCACTCCCAAATCGCAGTTGGCAAAGGCTGCCGCTTTTTTAAGAACAGCAAAAGCGTAAATAATTTCTCCGGGCATCGAAGCGGTTGGCCCAATTTTGAAATTGTTACGGGAACGTTCGGTTTGAGCTCCCCAATATTTTTCGACAGGGACTTTTACTTCGCCCATGGTGTCCTTTTCTATTCTGAATTCCATAATAAAGTCGGTAAGTAATTAGTAACGTGAAATCTAGCCCGGATAGCAGTGAAAATCCTTTTAGGATTGCCCTGTAGCGAAGCGAAAGGGAAATCAATCCTAAAAGATTGTAACGTATAGCCGGAAAAAGCTTCTGAAAATTATATTCAAAGTTACGGTTAAAAACTATTGAATAAAAACGGTTTTGTTATTTGGTAACCTTAATTATTACTCATACATTTGCGTATAATTCAAAAAAATTCCGGAAAACATGTTTGAATTTCAACAGTATTTAGGTTTCTTAGCGTTCTTGACCATTCTAACCATTGGTTTTTGGTTGATGATGTTCTTGATTACTTTCATTGTTCCTTATTGGATTTTTGGAGGTATGAGAGAATTTCTTCAAGAGAGAAAAGCGAAAAGAGAAGCCGAGCAAACAGCTTAATTTATTAAGTTTTTGTAAAAAAAAGTCCCGAGCAATCGGGACTTTTTTTATTTATGTATTATCCGGGGAAGTCCCCATTGTCATCTTGTTGATTTCCTTTTGTTTTTTTATCCTTGTCTTTTTCGGTTTTAGTTTTATTGAAACGATACGTGAAGGAAATGTTGATTTGTCGCCTTCTCCATTGTTGTTCACTATAAGAATTTAAGGTAGGCAAATTGGTTTCAGTGATTCTTTTTCTGGAATTAAAAAGATCGTTAACGTTAAAAGCTACAGTTGCCTGATCCTTTAAAACGTCTTTGCTGAACGCTAAATTTACACCATAAGTCCCCAAACTTTTTCCTTGAGAAGTATTTTGCGGTGCATTGTAAGTAGCATTGGTTTGCCATTCAATTTTATAAGGTAAGGAGATTTTAGAAGAAACCCGTGTAAACCAGCTGGCCGCTGTTCTGCTCAAATCCTGATATACGGTTTCGCCTGTATTTTCCAGAGTGTAGGTATAACTTCCGCTGATTTTGCTTTGAAAGAAATTGAAGTTTCCATTTAGTTTCCACCATTTGTAGGGAGAATAATTGAGGTTGAACTCAAAACCAAAACGGTTTTCGCTGGCTAAGTTGATAGGAGTAGATACAATTACCGGGGTAGTAATATCGGCTCCGCCCACTATTTGAATTACCTGTCCGTTTTCATCGAGGATATCGGCACCGTCTACAATGGTTGTTACTACATATTTTCCGTTAGGTCTTTTTATGAATTGGAATACATCCTTAGTCATGTTGTAGTACATTGAGGTCGAGAATGTGACTTTTCCCCATTTGGTCATGTAACCCAAATCAAAAGCATCAGTTAAAGAAGGATTCAAATCCGGATTTCCCTGAAAAATGTTGACATTGCTTGAATAATTGGAAAAAGGGTTGATAAAGCGAGAACGCGGTCTTGAAATTCTTTTACTGTAATTCAACGATATTGTGCTTTCTTCCGTCAGTTGATAGGTTAAAAAAGAACTTGGGAAAAAGTTGTGGTATCTCTTGTTGTTGAAATTATTTGTTGTTAGTAAATCAATATCGATATTAGAATCTTCATAACGCATGCCCAGCAAATAAGAGAATTTTCCAATTTTGGAACCGAACTGAGTATACAGCGCGTTAATTTTTTCTCTGTAATCGAGTTGATTGGTATAATTCAGATTCGGTGTGTAATTCCCGTTGTCATCTACATTGCCTACTTTATAATCGGTCAGTAATTCGTTGAAATCGCCTTTATAACCAGCTTCAAATTGGCTGTTTTTGCCTAAAGGCAATACGTAGTCTGATTGAATCAGATTTCTTTTTTGAGTTTGATAATTAATGGTTGATTCTCTGTTAATTGTACTTTGTCCGAGTACCTGATCATAAATCGTAGAGATGTCATTATCCAAATTGTTGGAAAATGAGCCGTCAACGGTTAGTTTATGTCCGTCTTTTTTGAATTTTTTAGTAAAATTAAAGGCGTATTCCAAATCTCGGGTATTGGTGAACTGATCGTTATAACGGTTTCTGATGTAATCATTGTTGGGTTCATAATTATACAAAAACACATTATCCGGATTAGAACCGTCATTTTTGCGATAGTTGAAAGAGTTAGTCCAGGTCAAGGTTTTGTCAAGATACCAATCCAAACCAATGGTATAATTGAATCCTTTTCGGCCTCTTTCGCGTGAACTCCTTTCGTTGATTGTTTTCTGAACCGTTCCGTCCGGGTTTAAATAATCGGTATCCGTTAGGGATTTTCCAGGTGATTTACTGTCATTATACCCAAGAGTGGAAAACAAGTTGAAGTTTTCACTTTTGAAGTTAATATTTGATACTAACCCGTAATTTCTGGGATTACCGACCGTTCCGACTAAGGTTCCGTTAATTCCTTGGTTTTTTCCTTTTTTGAGTAAAATGTTGATGATGCCCCCACCACCTTCGGCATCATAACGGGCAGAGGGATTAGTAATCACTTCTATCTTATCCAAAGCATCTGCTGAGATGGTTTTTAGTGCATCAGCTACATTGACGGCATTGGTTGGTCTTCCGTCAATCAGAATTTTAACATTGTCATTGCCCCGTAATGCTACGTTTCCATCAGGATCAACAGTTACCGAAGGAACGTTGTCTAATACATCACTGGCAGTTCCTCCTTTTACGATCATATCCTGACCAACGTTGTAAACTTTTTTATCCAGTTTGATTTCAACAGTACTTTTTTCGGCACGAACAATGACTTCATTCAGTTGGGTAGCATCTTCTTCCAAACCTATGGTACCTAAACTCGAAGTTTCCATTAATTTTTTTTGAGTCAGTACGGTTGGCTTGAATGAAATAAACTCAAGTGTAATATCGTATGTTCCCGGGATAATTTCTACCGAATAATCACCTTTATTATCGGTAATTCCTCCAAAAAGCATTTTTGGGTTTTTACTGTTTTTCAACGTTATCGTTGCATATTCCAAAGGGAGCTGGCTCGATTTTTCAATAATTTTACCCGTGATAGTGATTTTAGGACGATCTTGTTTTTGTTGGGAAAACATTAAAAAAGAGTGGCACAATAGCAGTAGGGTTGTAATAATATGGAATCTCTTCATCTGAATTTTTCTTGCTTAGAACCGCAAAAATACGTTTTGGTTTAAGCCTGATTTCACAAATCTTTGTTAAATAACAAATGTTCCGTTTAAAGAAAACCTTCCAATTTGTCTAATTCACGTGCAATTACAGCTTTATCACAGTCAATGACTATTGGCCGTTCAATCAGTATAGGATGTGTAGCCAAAGCTACAATAATCTCATTATCCGTCAGGTTCTTATTTTTGAAATTTTCGATCCAAACGATTTCTTTTTGACGAACCAAATCTATCGGTTTGAAGTTGAGTTTTTTAAGCAAGACTTTAATTTCTTCTATTGTCAGAGGATTTTCAAGGTAATTAATAATCTCGTATTTTTTATCAGTTTCATTCAGAAAAGCCAAGCAGCTTCTTGATTTTCCACATCTTGGATTGTGAAGTATTTGTATCATCTTTTTTCTGCAAAGTAATTGATATTAATGGAAAAAAGTTAACTTAGGCAATTAAAATATTTGCAATGTTTATCAAACAATTATTAAAAACCAATACCCAGAGTCTATGGCTCTATTTACCTATTCCGTTAGCTTTTGTAATCTTAATGGGATTAAATTATTTGATTATAACAGGTTTACATCTGGATGTAAACGAAATTATGAAAAACGAAATCAAGAGCAAAGGGGTGAATGGTGTTTTTATTGAAAATATGATTCCGTTTGCAATAGGATTGTTGCTGCTGTTTATTTGGGTAAAATACCTGCACAAGCAATCTATCAGAAGTTTAACTACTTCCAGAGCCAAAGTAGATTGGGGGAGGATTTTCTTTTCTTTCGCTATTTGGACATTATTTACAGTAGGTAGTACGGTAGCGGTTTATTATACCAACCCGGAAGATTTTCAGTGGAATTTTAAGCCCATGCCTTTTTTGATTCTAACTGTTTTAGCCACACTTTTGATTCCTATTCAAACCAGTTTTGAAGAATATCTTTTCAGAGGATATATGATGCAAGGTATAGGTTTGGCAACGAAACGCAAGGTTTTTCCATTACTGATTACATCTTTTATGTTTGGCATCATGCATATAGCCAATCCTGAAGTGGAAAAAATGGGTAATATTATTTTGATTTATTACATCGGAACAGGACTGTTTTTAGGAATCATTACGCTTATGGATGAAGGTATGGAGTTAGCTTTAGGCTTCCATGCGGCAAATAATTTGGTTGGTGCTTTGTTGATTACTTCAGATTGGTCGGCTTTCCAAACGGATTCTGTTTTTAAAGATACGTCTATACCTTCAGCCGGTTTTGATGTTTTGATGCCCGTGTTTATCATTTTCCCGATACTATTATTTATCTTTAGTAAAAAATACAAATGGAACAATTGGAAGGACAGACTGATTGGTGAAATTGAAATCAAGAACGAAGAACAACTTCAAAATACAACATATTATGAATAACCCAACCTACGAAAATGTACATAATCAATTCAAATTGAACGGATTTCATTTGAATCGAGAAGATTTGTGCCGTGTAGCGTATAGTTTTATAAAAGAAGGAGAAGATTTTGAAAAACCGGTTGGTGATTTTTTGTTGGACTGGTTTGATAGTAAAGATTACATAGAGATGCAGACCTCTGGCACGACCGGAACTCCAAAGGTTATAACCGTGAGCAAGCAGGCTATGGTAAACTCGGCTTTGGCCACTGGTGATTTTTTTGATTTACATCCCGGAGATAAAGCCCTGCATTGTTTACCGGTAAAATATGTAGCCGGAAAAATGATGTTGGTTCGCGCCATGATTTTGGGTTTTGATTTAGATTTTGTATCACCCAGTTCACATCCATTGCGTAATAACGATACGAATTATGATTTTGTAGCCATGGTGCCTTTGCAAGCGCAAAATTCTATTCAGGAACTGAAGCGCGTGAAAAAAGTAATTGTAGGTGGAGCTGCCATCAATAAGGCTTTAGAAAAACAATTGTTGAAACTATCGACACAGGTGTACGAAACTTACGGAATGACGGAAACTATTACCCACATAGCCGCTAGAAAGTTGGGTGACAAAGCATTTACAGTATTGCCTCATGTCAATATTTCGTACGATGACAGGAATTGTTTGGTAATTCACGCCTTGCGCATTTCGGATGATGTGATTGTAACCAACGATATAGTGGAATTGATGAATGAAAATCAATTTGTTTTTTTAGGTCGGGTGGATAATATCATCAATAGTGGTGGAATCAAGCTGATACCGGAGCAGATTGAGCATAAATTGGCAGGTAAAATAAACCAGCGTTTTTTTATTGCCTCCAAACCTGATACTGAACTGGGTGAGAAAGTTATTTTAGTTATAGAAGGGGAGTCCTGTCATTTAGATGAAAACCTTTATGATGATTTAGATAAATACGAAAAACCGAAAGAGGTTGTTTTTGTTTCTAAATTCAAAGAAACTTCAACAGGGAAGATACTGAGAAAAGAAACATTGGCTTAGATTTTAGTGCTAAAGAAATATTGTAGCACATCAATTCTTTGTTCATAATTAAAAGTAAAAAACGCACCAATCAAATTTTTTCGATTGTTGCGTTTTTCGTTTATAAGAAACTAAATAATTTACTTTTCCATTTTAAAATAATAATCTGCCGAATGTTTTCCGCCTCCGTAAAAAGAATAGAATATACTAACACCGAAAACTACTATTGCCAATATAAAATTACCCATATGCATCTCACCAAAGAGATTGATGAGGATAGCCCCCATCAGAATAGGAAGTTGAGCGATAATGGCCCAACGGGTCAGTAATCCGAAAATAATCATGATTCCGCCCATGATATGAGCTGCCGCAATGTAATGAAATGTAAGCATGCCTCCCATGAAGTTACTTACAGGAGCAATCAAATCTTCAAAATCCCTACTGTTAGTGATGAAATAAGCGCCTTTGTAGATGAAGAAAATCCCTAAAACAATACGAAGTGTGTCGAGCCAAAAATTGGTGTGGGCATTGGCCCATTTGTTCAAACCTTTTACTGAAGTATCCATAATAACAAAGTTTAAAATTTAATCTAAGTTACTATTTATTAATGAGATATGTCTAAAAATTGACTTAAAATTATGAGCTGCTAATTAACATTGACAAAAAAATCATTTGTCAAAACTTCAATATCACTTTCTTTCTTTACCGAAACTGATGAAATGGTCCAAGAGTTTGTTGGGGTTATTCGGATTTTTTTTCCTTTTATTTTGAGATCAATCGGCATCACAAATCCTGCTTCGTCACTGTTCCAGCGGTATACCAGTTTATGCTGTTTAATTTTATATTCAAGCCTTGGAATGTTCGGATATCTCAAATACTGATTGAAAACCGAAGTCAAATTCATTCCGGATTCACTATTGAAAAATGATACTACTGTTTCAGTGTCAATAATTTTGTGACGATAGGTTAGAGAATATTTCAGTAGCAAGGACCACCATTTACTATCATCATTAATAATGTGACGGATAGTATTTAGCAATAAAGCTCCTTTGTAATACATATCGCCTGACCCTTCTTTGTTCACGCCATAGGGACCAATAATAGGTTTGTCATTGCTCACATTTGATTTCATACCATTGATGTAGGTTTGTGCCTTCTCATAACCATACTGACACTCCATGTAGACTGCTTCACTGTACATGGTAAATCCTTCATGTATCCACATGTCGGCTATATCTTTGGAAGTGATGCTGTTGCCAAACCATTCATGACCACTTTCGTGAATAATAATATAATCAAATAACAATCCTAAACCGGTGCCTGACAAATCATTGCCTCTATATCCTTTTAAATATTTATTTCCATAAGCTACAGCACTTTGATGTTCCATACCTAAATAAGGAGTTTCGACTAATTTATAACCATCTTCTTTAAAGGGATATTCTCCGAACCGTGTTTGAAAGCATTCCATCATTGGTTTGACTTCTTCGAATTGTATTCTTGCCTCCGCTTCATTTTGTTTTAAAACATAGTAATCTAAATCTAAACCGTTGTAAGTATCGTGCAGGTGAACAAAATCGGCAATCGTGATATTGATATCATAAGTGTTAATAGGATTTTTTACTTCCCAATACCATGTAACATCACCATTTTGCAGATTGTCCCTGCTGATTAATCTGCCGTTGGCAACAGCGGTCAGACCGTCAGGCACAGTCACTTTTATTGTGGCACCAAAATCGGGCTCGTCACTTTGTGAGTCTTTCACGGGATACCATAAACTGGCGCCGGTCCCTTGACAAGCCACGCCAATCCAAGGTTTGCCTTGCAGGTCTTTGGTAAAAACAAATCCACCATCCCAAGGAGCATTTCGGGCTACAATAGGTTTTCCGGAATAATAAAATTGAAGTGTTTGTTCTGAATTTTGCGTTAACACAAAAGGAAAATCAATGAAAACAGCATTAAATTCACGCTGGTAGTGAAGCTTTTTGGAGTTAAATACAATCGAATCGATTTGCATGTTTTCAAACAAATCGAGTTGGATTTTTTTTGTGTTCTCAGCTATTTTGAATTGAATGGTGTTAGAACCGATGATACTTTTATCTTCCGGGTTTATTTTGACATCTAAAGCGTAGTGCAATACATCAAAACAGTTCCGTTCAGATCTTAGGCCGCCTTGCAGAGAGTCTTTTCGTGTGAAAATTTCCTGAGCTGAAAGTGTTTGGAGTCCAATCAGGATTAAGCTGTAAAACAACATGTTTTTCATAAATGCATTTTTTGTATGTGACTCAAAAAATCAATTTTGTTACCCATTAAAATTCAGCGGCAACCGAAATATTCATTATTTCTTTTGAAATCGGATGCTGAAAGGTAATGTTTTCGGCGTGTAAATGCAAGCGATTGGCTTTGGTTCCGTATAAATCATCTCCTACTATAGGTGTATTTAGTCCCTGCGCATGAGCAGCGTGAACGCGCAATTGGTGTGTTCGTCCTGTGATGGGGTAGAAGTAGACTAAAGTTTGATTGTTACGTCTTTCAATGACTTCCCATTTAGTTTGTGCCGGCTTTCCATGTTCAAAGCAAACCAATTGGTTAGGGCGATTATCTAAATCAACTCGTAAAGGTAAATCAATACTACCATTTTCCTCTGTAATGTTGCCATCCAATAAAGCCACGTAACGCTTTTGAACTTTTCGCTTGATAAACTGGGCTTGTAATTTTTTGTGTACATCGCTCGATTTTGCAATCAGTAGTAGGCCTGAAGTCGACATGTCTAAACGATGAACTATCAAAGGACCTGTTGCTTGGGGATATTTTGTTTTTATTCTGCTGTATACAGAATCGTTTACTTGTTTTCCGGGGACCGATAAAAATTCGGCAGGTTTGTTGACTACTATTAAAAAATCATCTTCAAAAACAGTTTCTAATTCTTTTCCTTCCGCCGGGTTTTCGGCAAACGGATTGTCATCCATAATGATGTCTTTGAGCATATGTGATAGTATAGGTTCGCATTTTCCCATACAAGCCGGATAAAACTGACCGTGCTTTCTGATTTCAGATTTAGGCGACTGACCCCACCAGAATTCGGCCATGGCAATAGGTTTTAAATCGTTTTGAAAAGCGTAATGCAACAATTTAGGAGCAGCGCACTCACCGGCACCGGCAGGAGGATTGCCGTTAAAAATAGCTCCCAGGTTTTTCAGCTCTTTGTATTGATTCAGGAATGCGTATTCTTCAAATAATCTTTGTTGTAAAGCAGCAGATTTTAGTCGTCTTTCTTCTTTTAGTTGGTTAATTCTGGATGTGAATTTTTCTAAGTTGGTTCCTATGGACTGAAGTCTATGGTTCCAATATTGGGTCATTTTTTTAAGTAAAATCCCTTCTTCCTGGCTTTCCTTGTTCAGTAATTCATATGCTTCTTTTGGAAGTTGTTTTCTTTTTTCTGCTCTCTCTTTTTTGCCTGATTTTATTTTTATTTTTTGTTCAGTAATTTCTTTTTCAAATTGTTTTTTTGTTTTTTCTAAAGTTTCAATTAAGGCTAAATATTCGTTAGAATTTTCTAAAGTTTCAATTTCCTTATTATACTCATTGAGAATGATTTCTTCTTTTTTAAAAAAACTATTGTGTTCCAGCATGTCAAAAACTGTCGGGACAAAATGAGGCCAGTGATTTTGTTCTGCCAATTTTCCGGAAAAGGCCCAAAGATGTCCCAGCTCTCCTTTTTTGTTCTGCACGACAAGCACCCCAAACATTTTGCCAATAACGAATCCGTCTTGTCGTTCATTCAAACCAAAATTATGCTCAAAATCGGTCTGATTTTGAAGGTATTCTTGTAATTCCTGAGTAGCAATGAAGCTCAATGGGTGTGGTTCGTAATAAAACGGAAAAGTGAATTTTTCCGGTAAAGAAATACCTGAGATGTTGGTTTGAAACTGATGAAAAAGAGTTGATGGCATTTTAAGAATTAAACCTGAATCACTCCTAAGTTAAATTTTTTCTCAATGGGTGCATGATTAGCCGCTTCAATTCCCATGGAAATCCAGGTACGGGTATCCAAAGGATCGATGATGGCATCTGTCCAAATACGAGCAGCAGCATAATAAGGCGACACTTGAGCGTCATAACGGGCCTTGATTTTGTCGAATAATTCTTGTTCTATTTTTTCGTCTACAGTTTCTCCTTTGGCTTTTAGGGAAGAAGCTTCAATTTGAGCCAACACCTTAGCCGCTTGCGTACCACCCATAACAGCTAATTCGGCACTCGGCCAGGCAAAAATTAATCTGGGGTCGTAAGCTTTGCCACACATGGCGTAATTTCCTGCTCCATAAGAGTTTCCTATAATTACTGTAAATTTTGGGACCACTGAATTGGAAACAGCATTTACCATTTTAGCACCGTCTTTGATAATGCCACCGTGTTCACTTTTCGAACCTACCATAAAACCGGTAACGTCTTGTAGAAATACCAGCGGAATTTTCTTTTGGTTGCAGTTGGCAATGAAGCGGGTGGCTTTATCAGCCGAATCCGAATAGATAACTCCCCCAAATTGAATCTCACCCTTTTTGGTTTTGGAAACGGTACGTTGATTGGCTACAATTCCGACTGCCCAACCGTCAATTCGAGCGTAGCAGGTGATGATGGATTTTCCGTAATCAGGTTTGTACATGTCCATTTCCGAGTTGTCAACCAGTCGTTTGATGATTTCCATCATGTCATATTGATCGCTTCTAGATTTGGGTATTATGCCATAAATATCTTCTTCTTTTGCTGCCGGTTTTTGAGGTGTGTCTCTGTTGAAACCTGCCTTTTCATAATCGCCTATTTTACCGACAATACTTTTGATTCGATCTAAAGCATCTTTGTCATCTTTGGCTTTGTAATCAGTAACACCTGAAATTTCACAATGTGTGGTGGCTCCACCCAAGGTTTCATTATCAATGTTTTCTCCTATAGCTGCTTTGACCAAATAACTTCCTGCCAAGAAAATGCTTCCGGTTTTGTCTACAATCATTGCCTCATCACTCATAATAGGCAGGTACGCACCACCCGCCACACAACTTCCCATGACAGCAGCAATCTGGGTAATCCCCATACTGCTCATTATAGCATTGTTACGGAAAATGCGTCCAAAATGTTCTTTGTCCGGAAAAATTTCATCCTGCATAGGCAAATACACTCCGGCGGAATCAACCAAATAAATGATTGGCAGTCGATTTTCTATCGCAATTTCCTGTGCGCGAAGGTTCTTTTTTCCTGTGATAGGAAACCAAGCTCCCGCTTTCACTGTAGCGTCATTGGCAACAACGATACACTGTTTCCCTTTAATATATCCCATTTTGACAACGACTCCTCCTGAGGGACAACCTCCGTGTTCAGTATACATGCCATCACCTGCAAAAGCAGCAATTTCAATACTTTTGGCTTTAGGGTCTAATAAATAATCGATGCGTTCGCGGGCTGTCATTTTACCTTCAGCATGTAGTTTTTCAATTCGTTTGGTGCCGCCACCCAGTTTTACTTTGGTAAAATGTTGTTTTAAATCGGATAATAAAAGTTTGTTGTAATCTTCGTTCTTATTGAAGTTGATGTCCATAGTAGTAAATTTGTACTTTGTTTGGTGTTGTACTGTCAGCGTGCTAAAATACGAAAACGTTTTCAAAGATACCTACATGGTTTTTCGGAGAATCAATGTTAAGGAATTGTAAATTCAGGTATTTTATTAGTTAAAAATGTTAATATTGAGTTAACATAAGAAGAATACCTTTGCGGCATAAAAAATCAAACAAAATGTCTTTAAACAGTATTTTCCAATTTTTGGTTCCAAAGGATAAAAAATTCTTTCCTTTATTCGAACAAGCTTCTGCAAATTTAATTTTATTGGCTGAAACATTACACGAGGCCGTTAATGCTCCTAAATCAGAAAGAGAAGAGTATTACAGAAAAGTTGAAGAGCTTGAAGCAACTATTGAAGAAATCACACACAAAACCCATTTAGAGTTAAGCAGAAACTTTATCACACCGTTTGATCGCGAAGATATTCACTCGTTAATCAAAGCGATTGATAATGTGGCTGATAATATGCATGGTGCAGCCAGTAGAATGCGTTTATACCAAATTGAAAAAATCAGTAAATCAATTCGTAAATTAACGGAAATCAATTTAGAAGCTTGTCAACTAATTGGTGTTGGGATTAAAGAATTGAAAGACTTAAAAAATCCGAAAGCGATTAAAGATACCTGTAAAAAAATCAATAAATTAGAGAGTAAAGCGGATTCTGTATTTGATAAAGCGGTTGCGGATATCTTTGAAAATGAAACGGATGCCAAAAATATCATCAAGTACAAAGAAGTGCTTTCTGCGTTAGAAATGGCTTCTGATAAATGTAAAAGTGTTTCCAATGTTATGGAACAAATCTCGGTTAAACACTCATAAACTAATCAATTAGGAAACTCATGACATTACTAATTGTAATTATAGTGCTGGCCTTGATATTTGACTATATCAATGGTTTTCACGATGCCGCTAACTCAATCGCGACCATTGTGGCTACTAAGGTGTTGACACCGTTTCAAGCCGTACTTTGGGCAGCATTTTTCAACTTCATGGCTTATTGGGTATTTGGTTTTGGTGTGGCCGATACGGTAGCTAAAACAGCGAATACCAGCAGTATTGACCTTACCGTTATTTTAGCCGGTATCATAGCTGCGATTATTTGGAACTTATTTACCTGGTGGAAAGGAATTCCATCTTCATCTTCACATACACTTATTGGAGGTTTTGCCGGAGCTGCTATAGCACACGGTTTCAACGGGGTTACTGATCCTGAGCATGCCGGTTTTAAAATTGTAAATTGGTTCAAAGCTGCAAAGGAAGGTGAATTACTGCCTTCAGGAGTGTTTATTGTTATTCTCTTTATTGTATTCGCCCCTTTATTGGGAATGATTATTTCGTATTTCATTTCATTATGGTTGATGTATTCTTCCAAGAAGAATGTATATCCGAAAATTTTAACGGTAATCTTAATGGTTTTGGCAGTTTGGTTTTTCTCTACTGTAATGACGCCTTATGCCGATATCAAGAAACCTCGTTTTGAAAGCCATTTTTGGAGCTTTATGACCGAACCGGCTAATATCAAATGGTTTTTAGTGGCCGTGATTTTCTTTGCCTTGGCTATTTTTAATTTGATTTTCAGCAGCTTTTCTACAGCAAAAGCGGAACGAGTATTGAAAAGAATGCAGTTACTTTCATCTGCGGCCTTCAGTTTGGGACACGGAGGGAACGATTCACAAAAGGTAATGGGGATTATTGCCGCTGCTGTAGCCGTATATATAAAAACACACCCCAATATCAATATGTCCGACGGTTGGTTAGATCTTAATGTGATTTTGCCTGATGATGATAAAGGTATTAAAGCCAATATGCCGGGCTGGATTCCCTTGACTTGTTATACGGTTATTGCATTAGGAACTTTGAGCGGCGGTTGGAAGATTGTAAAAACTATGGGGTCTAAAATCACCAAAGTTACAGCATTTGAAGGTGTTGTAGCAGAATCTGCCGGTGCTTTGACGTTGTTCACTACGGAGCATTTTAAAATTCCGGTTTCTACTACACATACCATCACAGGATCTATCATTGGGGTTGGAGTGACTAAAAGAGTCTCCGCTGTACGTTGGGGAGTAACGGTTAAGTTGCTTTGGGCTTGGTTGTTAACCATTCCGGTCTCAGCGGTGTTAGCAGCGTTAGTATACTATATTTTGAAACTGTTTCTTTAAAATAAAAGAATCAATATAAAAGCCGACTGTAAGGGTTGGCTTTTTTTATAAGCTAATCTTATTTGTTAAAAAATCATTTCCTAATCATTAAAAAAACATTAACTACAACAACTACTCAAAAACAACAACACAACATGAAAAAAAAGTTCACTTTACTGTTATTACTACTAACAGTTACGATGTACTCTCAAATAGACATTGTACAAACCAAAACGAACAACGATCTTAAATTAGCCGCTTTACCGTATTACAATTTCAAAAAAGGAGTTGGGTTAACCACACCGGATAGTTTGTTCCAATTGAATATTCGTTTTCGTATGCAAAACAGGGCCACCTATATAGACAATGAAGGTCAGCCGGGAGCTTATGATGGCCAGGTGCGTCGCTTGCGTTTGCGTTTTGACGGATATGTTATCAATCCTAAGATTTTATTTGCCATCCAATTGTCCTTCGCGCCCGGTGATGTAGGTGAAATCAAAGACGGGCAAAATCTGAATGTCATTCGTGACGCTGTGATGTTTTACCGTCCCAATAAACACTGGAGCTTAAGTTTTGGTCAAACCAAGTTACCGGGAGCCCGTCAAACGGTCAACTCTTCAGGGGCTTTGCAGTTAACCGACCGAACCATTAACAATGCCAAGTTTTCTATCGACAGAGATTTTGGGTTTCAGATTTACAACCTCCACGAGACACCGGATACTTTTTCGTACAACATTAAAACAGCATTAACCGGAGGTGAAGGCAGAAACCAAACCGGGAAAGCTGATGACGGAATTGCTTTAACCGGTAAAGTAGAAGTAATGCCTTTTGGTGCTTTTACTAAAGACGGTATTTATTTTGAAGGCGATGTACAACGGGAAAAGAAACCAAAATTGCTGCTTTCAGGAGCCTTTCAGCAAAATAACCATGCCCGTAGAACCCAAGGAGAATTGGGAAGTGATTTGTATGAACGAAGAACCATGAAATCAGTTTTGCTTGATGCGATGTTCAAATATAATGGATGGGCAGCTATGATGGCCTATATGTCGAGAACGACGAAGGATAATGCCAATACTGTAAATCCACTGAATGTGGCGCAAACCAATTATGTTTATGTCGGAAGCGGATTTGATTACCAACTGAGCTATATTTTCAAATCAAATTATGAATTGACCGGAAGGTTTTCCACTCAAAAAGCAGGGGAGGATATTAAAGCCTTAACGCCCAATACTAAAGAATACAGCTTGGGCGTAACGAAATACCTTTGGGAGCACACTTTTAAGTTGCAAAGTGAATTGACCTTTGATACGTTGGATTACTTTGATGGTACTTCTAAAAATAATTGGTACTTCCGTTTTCAGGTAGAGATTGGAATTTAATTTTTCATATAATATTCAATATAAAGCGGCTTTTGAGCCGCTTTTATTTTTTATGTACAATTAACAATTGTTTTGCGTACTATTTTATAAATTTAGACCACAAAACAGATAAACATATGAAAACTAAATTAATGTTATTGGTCTTACTACTACAGGCCTCCGTAACGCTCTCGGCACAAACAAAATCTGCTGCGGTTGACTACAAAGACGGCGACCAGCTGTTGAGCGGTATCAGTGTAAAACCAGCCAAAGCCATGGCTAATAAACCCGGGATACTTATTTTGCCTGCCTGGATGGGTATTGATGACCATGCCAAAGACACGGCTGAACGGTTGGCTACTCTGGGTTACATTACATTCATTGCCGATATTTATGGTAAAAATAATCGCCCTACAAATTATGCTGAGGCCGGGGAATTATCAGGTACCTTTAAAAAGAATATTAAGGCTTATCAAATTCGAATTAAGCTGGCTTTAGAACAGTTGGTAAAACAAGGTGCCAATCCTGATGATATTGTTGTAATTGGGTATTGTTTTGGAGGAACTGGTGCCATTGAAGCGGCCCGAACGAATATGAAAGTGAAAGGAGTTGTTTCGTTTCACGGTGGTTTGGGAAGAGATATTGACCGCGATATTGAGATTATCAAACCGAAGGTATTGGTGTTACACGGGGCTTATGATCCTTATGAATCCAAACAGGAAATAGATTATTTTCAGGTAGAAATGCAAAAAGCAGAAGCGGATTGGCAAATGATTTATTATGCGAATGCTGTACATGCTTTCACTGATAAAAATGCCGGAAATGACAATTCAAAAGGTGCCGCTTACAATGAATTAGCTGATAAGCGTTCATGGAAAGCCATGCTGGCTTTTCTGAAAGAAGTGTTGTAGTATTTTCTTATTATGAGTATAACAAAAGCCCAAATCGTATAACGATTTGGGCTTTTGATTTGCTATAAAAATACAAAAGTCGACCTGGAGCGATCGACTATTGTGGTGAGGTGTAACTTCTTTTCAGAATCCTCAGTGCAAATATAGGTTTTAATTATGGATATCAAAAAGTGATTACCAATTATTTTTAATTAAAGTCGTTTATGCTTAACGATTCGTAATGAATAGTTGTTTATTTAGTGCTCTCTTTCACTAATCTTTTTAAAATGGCCCATTGTTTCAGAGCATCACGAGCATCAATTGCAGGGTAACCCAATACGGTTTTGCCCGCTTCTATATCGCAAGCTACTCCTGAGCCTGCACCAATGACGGCACCGTCTCCAATGGTGGTGTGATCTTTTATCGAAGCACTCCCACCAATGATAACTCCATTGCCTAAGGTTACCGAACCGGCCAAACCGGAATTTCCGGCCATGATGCAGAATCGGCCCAGTTTGGAATTGTGTCCGATTTGTACCAGATTGTCTATTTTACAACCATCTCCCAAAACTGTTGAACTGAATTTTCCACGGTCTACACAAGAGTTGGCCCCAATTTCCACTCCGTTACCGATGATGACATTCCCGATTTGTGGAATTTTTACCAATCCTTTTTCAGGACAAGGACGGAAACCAAATCCGTCAGCGCCGATAGTACAATTGGGATGCAATATGCAATAAGCTCCGATATGACATCGTTCCCGGATAACAGTTCCTGACCAAATTACAGTGTTTTTTCCAACGGACGATTCATCAAGAATGGTAACGTTGGGATAAATAGTCACATTTTCACCGATAGAAACATTAGGACCAATATAGGTGTGTGCACCAATGCGAACACCGTTTCCAATAGAGGCAGTCTCGTCAATAACAGCGGTGGGATGAATATCGTTTTTAAAAACCGGAGGAGCAGGAGCAAAGAGTTCCAATACCTGTGACATCGCCAAATCAGCATTTTTCACCTTAATGAAAGCGCGGTTGTCTCCGGGTTCGATTGCAATATCCTGATTTACAACAGCGGCACAAGCTTTGGAATTTTGCCAGTATTTTTCATATTTTTTGCTTCCAATAAAAGAAATTTCTGTCTCAGTGGCAGCTTCAAGTTGTTCGGGAGCTGTGATTTTATGAGAAGTACTGCCCACAATTTCGCCACACAATACGGCATTAATTTCTTCAAGGGAGAATGATTTCATAGCTTAGTGATTTGGTTTAAGGTCCCAAATAAAGTAAAAGGAATTTTAATTTCCTAAAAATAGCAGTTAAAAACTATTCCTCCTTTTGTCCCATCATCATCAGATACGCTTTTAAAAAGGCGTCAATATTTCCGTTCATCACGCTGTCTACATCGCTGGTTTCGTAGCCGGTACGGACGTCTTTTACCAGTTTATAGGGTTGCATCACATAGTTTCGTATTTGTGAACCCCATTCGATTTTCATTTTTCCGGCTTCGATGTCTGCACGTTGTGCCTGTTGTTTTTTCAGCTCAATTTCGTACAACTGTGATCGTAACATTTGCATGGCTCTTTGGCGGTTGTCTTGTTGTGAACGGGTTTCCGAACACTGTATCTGAATTCCGGTGGGTTTGTGTACTAACTGTACTTTGGTTTCTACTTTGTTTACATTCTGTCCACCGGCACCACTCGAACGTGAAGTCGTAATTTCAATATCGGCTGGGTTGATGTCAATTTCAATACTGTCATCTACCAATGGATACACATATACAGAAGCAAATGAAGTATGACGCTTGGCATTACTGTCAAAAGGGGAGATGCGCACCAAACGATGTACTCCATTTTCTCCTTTTAAATAGCCGAAGGAGTACTCGCCTTCAAATTCCAAGGTTACAGTTTTGATTCCTGCTACATCACCTTCCTGAAAGTTAAGTTCTTTGATTTTATATCCTTCTTTCTCTCCCCACATCAAATACATCCTCATGAGCATAGAAGCCCAGTCACAACTCTCCGTACCACCGGCACCGGCCGTGATTTGTAATACAGCACTCATACTGTCTCCTTCGTCAGAAAGCATGTTCCTAAACTCGAGATTTTCGATATGTGAATTGGTGATTTCGTATTGTTTATCCAGCTCTTCTTCAGTAGCATCACCGTCTTTAAAGAACTCGTATGTAATTTGAAGTTCTTCGCAAAGATTTTCAGCTTTGACAAAATCTTCTACCCATTTTTTCTTGGAACGCAGGTTCTTGACAATGGCTTCAGCTTCTTTGGCGTTGTTCCAAAAATCAGGGGCAAAAGTTTTTTCCTCTTCGTTGGTAATTTCTATGAGTTTGGCATCAATGTCAAAGATACCTCCTCAACGCACCAAGGCGTTCTACAATACCTTTTATTTGTTCGGTATTTGTCATAAATAATGTAGTTTTGTAAGCGCAAAAGTAGGTACAATTCGTGAATTGTTAATACAAAGAAAATATTTTTATGGAAATTAATTTAATCAGCGATACTGTAACCAAACCGTCAAAGGAAATGTTACAGGCTATGTTTAATGCCAAAGTTGGAGATGACGTGTTCAGACAAGACCCTACGGTTAATGCGTTTGAAAAAATGGTAGCCGATTTGTTTGGTAAAGAAGCGGCCTTATTTTTTCCGTCGGGTACTATGGCTAATCAAACGGCGATTAAATTAAATACCAATCCGGGGGATCAAATTATCTGTGATAAATGGTCACACATTCATTTGTATGAATCAGGAGGTGCTTCGTTTAACAGTGGTGTGAATTTTAATTTATTGGATGGCGACCGCGGTATGATTACCGCTGAACAAGTCAGAGCTGGAATTAATGACCCGGAGTTTTATCATATGCCTTTGTCAAAAATGGTCAGTATAGAAAATACCACCAACAAAGGGGGTGGGGCTTGTTATGATATAGAAGAACTGAAAAAAATAAAGCAAGTTTGTACTGATAATAACCTAAAATATCACTTGGATGGCGCCCGTTTGTGGAATGCGATGGTGGTTAAAAAGGAGCAACCTAAGCAATATGGAGAATTGTTTGATACCATCTCGGTTTGCTTTTCCAAAGGACTGGGAGCTCCTGTTGGTTCGGTTTTGATTTCAGATGCGGTGACTATGAAAAAGGCTCTGCGTATCCGAAAAATTTTTGGTGGCAACCTGCGTCAGGCTGGATATCTAGCTGCAGCGGGTATTTATGCTTTGCAAAATAACATTCACCGTTTGGCAGATGATCATCGTCGTGCAAAAGAATTAGGACAATTATTGGTACAATTGTCTTGGGTTGCAAAGGTCGAGCCTGTCGAAACGAATATCCTTATTTTTGAAGTACGTAAAGCCCTGGACGAAAAAACAGTCATCGAAAAATTAAAAGCCAAAGGCATTTTAATCAGTTCTATGGGACAGGGTAAATTACGCATTGTTACTCATCTTGATTACCGTCAGGTAATGCACGAGTATGTGATGGAAACCCTGCATAAGATGGTGTTCTAAATGCTTTAAATTTAGAATTGCGTTTCATCATCGGCTTAGTAGTGCCAATTGGAAGAAATATAATCGGTGTACAGTGCATAAAGAAAAAAAAGCACCAGAGAAAAAAACGCCAAGGCGCACAGAATCATGACGACTAATTTGAAACCACTGCTTTCTGATTTGAAGTCAATGCGGCTCAAATGTTTTACCCTTCTATGTTCTCTGCTTTTTGACATAAAAATAGCCATAAACTTGTTAAAGTTAAAATTTTTTCTCAAAAATTCAAATTTTCTTTTGGCTTTTTTTTGCTTATTTTTTTGATTTTCATGATTTTAAAAAGGATGCGATGCCGATGTGTTCTTTGTTATACCCTTTACTTATGCGAGTGTTGTTTTGCGGTAATACTGAAGTCTTTTCAGAAGATGCATGCTGAAGCATGCCTGACTGTGAGCTATGGCAAATACTGAAATATCATAAGAGGCTTTGCATAGCAGATAGATTGCCTCCAATGTTACAAATGTTTCTTTTTGAGTAATCTTGGAAGATGGTTAAAATATAAAAGGAAGCCTGAAAGCTTCCTTAAGTGTCATCTTTTAATGTGAGAACTGTTTACATAAACTTGTCCATGCCAGGAATATTCGGCATACCTTCTTTGGCCACCGCTCCCAGTTCGGCTTCGTTTACATTAGAGGCTTTTTCAATAGCTTTATTCAGCGTCAAAATCAAATAGTCTTCTAATTGCTCCTTGTCATGCAAAAGACTTTCGTCCATTTCGATGCTTTTGATTTTACGATTAGCGGTCAGTGTTACTTTCAATAAGCCGTCGGTGCTTTGCTCGTCAATTAAAACGGTGTCTAATCTTTTTTTAGTTTCTTCTATTTTTTGCTGGGTTTCTTTGAGTTTTCCCATCATGCCCATTAGGTCTCCAAACATAGTTTTTCAGTTTTTATATACCGCAAAAATAGCAAAGATTTGTTAATTTCTAAGTGCATAACTTCCTGGAACATTCAAAACTTATGCTTGCATAATAGTTATTTTTGTAAAGTCAATAAAACACTTTACATGCCCGAAACCACTATACAGCCTCCAATAGCCAAAATTATTCCACATACTTTGGATAAGCATGGTCATATCCGAACTGATAATTACTTTTGGTTGAATGATCGTGAGAATCCGGAAGTGATTGATTACCTTAATAAGGAAAACGATTATTACAACAAAGCTACGGCTCATACCAAAACCTTTCAGAATGAATTGTTTGAAGAAATGAAAGCCCGTATCAAAGAAGATGATGAATCCGTACCATATTTTTACAATGGCTATTATTACATCACTCGTTTTGAAAAAGGGAAAGATTACCCAATTCATGCCCGAAAAAAGGGAAGTTTGGAAGCTCCGGAAGAAATTTTGTTTGATTGTAACGAAATGGCAAAAGGACATTCCTACTTCAATCTGGCCGGTTTAAGTATCAGTGAAGATAATATTTGGGCCAGCTTTGGAATTGATACGGTCTCAAGAAGACAATATACCATTCAGATTAAAAACCTGATAACGGGAGAAATTCTTCCCGTAAAAATAGAAAATACTACAGGCGGCGCTACTTGGGCCTCTGATAATAAGACTTTATTTTATTCACGTAAAGACGAAGTCACCCTACGAGCTGATAAAATATACAAGCACAAAGTTGGAACTCCGGTTAGTGAAGATGCTTTGGTTTATTTTGAAAAAGACGATACCTTCGATGTGTCGATATATAAATCAAAATCAAAAAAATACCTCATTATTAATTCTAACAGCACGATGACTACAGAATACCGAATTGTGTTATCCGCTACACCGGATGCCAGGTTTCAGGTGTTTCAGAAACGTACGAGGGGGCTGGAATATTCGGTGTCGCACTTTGGAGAGCATTTTTACATAGTGACTAACAAAGATAAAGCAACCAACTTCAAGTTGATGAAAACACCGGAAGCATTGACTGCTAAGGAAAACTGGCAAGAAGTTATTCCGCATCGAGAAGAAGTTTTATTAGAAGATATTGATATTTTCAAGGACTATTTGGTTGTTTCGGAACGCTTTAATGGTTTGAATACTATTCGAATTATGCCTTGGAGCGGAACAGGAGAGTACTATTTGCCTTTTAACAGCGAAACTTACACGGCTTATACTACTACCAATCTCGATTTTGATACTGAAATTCTTCGGTATAGTTTTCAATCGCTGGCAACTCCATCCTCTGTCATTGATTTTAATATGCGCACTCAAGAGAAAACGGTATTGAAGGAGCAGGAAGTCTTAGGAGGTAAATTCGATAAAAACAATTATATAGAAGAGCGTATATGGGCCACTGCTCAGGATGGTACGCAAGTACCCATTTCGATGGTATACCGAAAGGGCATTCAAAAAGACGGACAGAATCCCTTGTTGTTGTATGCATACGGTTCCTACGGTGTTACGATGGACTGTTATTTTTCCACAGTCCGTTTGAGTTTGTTAGATAGAGGCTTTATTTATGCTATTGCCCATGTTCGCGGCGGAGAGGATTTAGGGCGTCAATGGTACGAAGACGGGAAGCTTTTAAAGAAAAAAAACACATTTACGGATTTCATTGACTGTTCTCAATTTCTGATTGACGCCAAATATACCTCCGCCCGACATTTGTATGCTGAAGGCGGTTCGGCAGGAGGGTTGTTGATGGGAGCTATAGTGAATATGGCACCGCATTTGTACCATGGAATCGTTGCACAAGTCCCTTTTGTGGATGTTGTGACGACCATGTTAGATGATACTATTCCGTTAACAACAGGCGAATATGATGAATGGGGAAATCCCAATACCAAGAAATATTATAATTACATGCTTTCCTATTCGCCTTATGATAATGTGTTGCCTCAGGATTATCCGGCGATGTATGTCTCTACCGGGCTCCATGATTCTCAGGTACAATATTGGGAACCAGCAAAGTGGGTTGCTAAATTGAGAGTAGTTAAAACCGATGCCAATCCGTTGTACTTGGATACCAACATGAAAGCAGGGCATGGGGGAGCATCGGGAAGATTTGAAGCCATTAAGGAAATCGCCAAAGAATACAGTTTTTTATTAGATTTAGAAGGAATAAAAAGATAGTTTAAAATATTTTATTAAATTTGCAAAGTTTAGAAGACTCTAAATTTGAGTCGATAAATACGCCTTGACTAATTTATTTTATGAAAGAAGATATAAAAGCTCACGATAATGTATTAAGCTTAATAGGGAATACTCCGTTGATTAAGCTTAATAAAATCACCGAATCATTACCGGGAAATTTTTACGCTAAGGTTGAAGCTTTCAATCCGGGGCACTCCACCAAAGACAGAATCGCATTATACATCATTGAAGAAGCTGAAAGGCAAGGGATTTTATCTCCGGGTGACACCATTATCGAAACGACTTCCGGGAACACGGGTTTCAGTTTGGCTATGGTAAGTATCATCAAAGGATACAACTGTATATTGGCGGTAAGCTCTAAATCTTCCAAAGATAAAATAGACATGTTGCGTAGCCTGGGCGCTAAAGTATATGTTTGTCCGGCGCATGTTTCCGCTGATGATGAGCGTTCTTACTACAATGTGGCTAAGCGTTTACATGAAGAAACCAAAGGTTCAATCTACATCAATCAGTATTTCAATCAATTGAATATTGATGCGCATTACAAGTCAACGGGACCTGAAATATGGGAACAGACCAACGGAAAAATCACGCACTTGATTGCTTGCAGCGGAACAGGAGGAACCATTTCGGGAGCGGCTAAGTATTTAAAAGAAAAAAATCCAAACATCCGAATCTTAGGAGTTGATGCTTTCGGTTCGGTATTGAAAAAATATCATGAGACTAAGGAATTAGATGCTAATGAAATCTATCCTTATCGTATTGAAGGTCTTGGGAAGAACCTTATTCCTACTGCAACTGATTTTGATTTAATTGATCATTTCATGAAAGTAAATGATGAGCAAAGTGCTCATACTACTCGTGAAATTGCCAAGAAAGAAGGATTGTTTGTGGGGTATACTTCGGGAGCGGTAATGCAGGCCATTAAGCAATATGCTGACGAAGGTGAATTTACCGACGAAAGTAATGTAATTGCTATTTTCCCTGATCACGGTTCGCGTTATATGAGTAAAGTATTCAGTGATGATTGGATGAACGAACAAGGATTCTTTGACAGCATTAATGCAGAAGAAGTACAAAAAGTAGAATTTATCAAATAAAAGATAGTCATACAGATAAAAAAACTCCGAGAAGATTCTCGGAGTTTTTTTTTTGATAATATTTAAGCATGTTTACCTAGTATTAGTTGGCTTAAAGGCTGCTTTTTTGAAGACTTTTGTTCATCATCAGTGATGCTCTGAATGATTTGGGGAAACTCAATCACCCCACGGGGAAGTTCTAAAACCCCATTGTGATGCCGGAAAACCCCAAGGGGAAACCGGATAACCCCAACGGGAAATTGTAAAACCCCATGGTGAAACTACATCACCCCATTGGGATACTATAAAACCCTGCGGGGATGTTTACTAACCCTTTTGCAATGCATTGATACCCTTTCGGGATATTACATAACCCTATGGGAACGTTGCAAAACCCTACCGGTGGCAAACGGATTTTATACTAAATAAGGAGTATGAGACTATTTTGTACTGAAAGTGGCTTTGGGATAACCGTATTTTGGGTTTCTTAAGAATGTTTCATCTGTTAATGTTTTCAGGAAACTGATGATATCGCCTTTTTCTTTTTCAGAGAGTACTATTTTCTTTTCCAAGGGTTTGGATAAGGTTTGGGAATGATACACATTTTGCGTATAATGAAAAAGCACCATTTGCAGATTGGGATAGCGGCCGTCATGCATGTAGGGAGAGGTTACTTCGACATTGCGCAGGCTGGGCACTTTGAACCGCAACGAATCCCGGCGGTCGTGGGTAATTTTCATCCGACCGCTGTCGCGCAGTATGCTATCGGGTTGCAGGCCATTATTTTCATATTCTCCTGTGGTGAATAGTGGTTCTTTATGACAATTGGCACAATTTCGTTTGAAAAGGGCATACCCGTTATTCTCACTTTCAATGAATGCGATGCCCGGTTCTTTGCGCATTACTTTGTCATATTTGGCATTGGCCGAAATCAGCGTCAGCATAAA
The DNA here is from genome assembly GCF_051547105.1 of Flavobacterium sp. XGLA_31. Lineage (NCBI taxonomy): Bacteria > Pseudomonadati > Bacteroidota > Flavobacteriia > Flavobacteriales > Flavobacteriaceae > Flavobacterium > Flavobacterium sp. XGLA_31. The sequence goes on from NZ_JBPTTM010000002.1 coordinate 67,845, forward strand.
TTGTGAGATGGCTTTTAAAGTACGCTCTCCGGTAATTAAGGAGTCTCCATACGCATTTTGAAAGAGTGCGGTATAGCGTTTGGACGATTGCAGTTTGGCTACTACGTGTTCCAGTTTTTCATCCATTTCCAACGGGTTACTCAAAGGAGCTATGGCTTGGGCATCTAAATGATGCACGCTACCGTCCCACATAAAAGTTTTGTTCCAGGCCAAATTAAAGAGGCCCGGAGCATTACGGGTGCCGATTCTGTCTTCAATGCCATGGCTCAGTTTATGATCGATGTGGGCAAAAGCCGTGTATTGAGAGTGGCAACTGGCGCAGGAGATGGTATTGTTTTTGGAAAGTATGGGGTCGTAAAACAATGCTCGGCCCAGGGCCACTTTGTCTTTGGTTACCGGATTTTTAACTACATCGTAAACCGGTTTCGGCCAGTTTTGAGGAATATAGAAATACACTTCGCTTTCGTCTTTGTTCAGGAATGCAGAGACGATTACCAATAAGGATAAGGCAAAGAGTTGTTTTTTCATTACAAACGAAATAGTTGTGCTGCTGTTTTTGACAAACTTACCGATTTTTCACCGGGAGACATGACTGTATTTGTTTCTTTCAGGGAGACTGCCTGCAGGAAGCGGTCGATGGCTAAAGCGACAACAATAGTATCGCTCGAAACAGGCTTGAGGGTAATGAGTTGAAAAGAAGCATAAGGTGCTATGAATCCGCCAAGATGAAATTGGAATGCTTTATCCGCGCGGCTGCTTTCGGAAGAAGTTCCTTCGATTTTGAGGTTGATGTAACCCGTTTGCCAGGTCCAATACATGCCCAGACTTGGGTCTAAATCGCCCTCACCGATACCGTTTTCATTGGTTTTGTCATCGACTCCCATATAGAAACGGACTTCATCATAGGCAACCGTATTCGGGATGTTGAGGGTACGGGTTAAAGAAGTAGGAGCAGATGCATCGAGCAGGAAATAGCTGTTTTCCGCGGTGTAGGAGAGGTGTCCTTCTTTATAAAATTCGAAATGGGAAACATAACATTTGAATTCGGTGATTGAAATGGTACTTTTTGGATTCCCGTAATCATATTTTTTGCCTAATTCCAATCGTTGGTTTTCAAAAAGAGGGGAGAACTGCAGGCTGACAGCATGCGTGTTTTGGGTTCGCATAATTTGCGTTCCGGCTATCAGCATTACACAATACAGGACTATTTTATTCATTTTAACCCGGGTTTATTCCTTAGACGATAAAGGCGTTATTTCTTTGCGTGGCGCATTGCTTTATCTTGGCTTTTACTGAAAAACAACAGCATCATGACCGCGCCAATAGTTGCGAACAGCATATCTGATTGCGTGTCCCAAAGGTACCCCTGAGTTCCCAAAAAAGCATCGCCACCGCTGCCGGTAGCCAACGAAACCCACCATTCAATCCATTCGTATGCGGCGCTAATGGCGAGACACACTGTTACAATAATAAAATTAAAATAGCTATGATTTGCAATTACATTTTTTCGGATAAACAGTTCTCGTATTATCATAGCCGGTACAAACCCTTGCATGAAGTGGCCTACTTTATCGTAGTTGTTGCGGGATTGATGGAATGTTTCTTTGATCCAGTCAAACAGAGGAACTTCGGCATAGGTATAATGTCCGCCGATGAACAGTATCCAACAATGCAATAAAATAAAAGCATAGGTAAACGAACTGAACGTAAAGCGTTTATAAGTAAAGGCCAGCACTATAATGCCTATCAGAGCCGGTACCACTTCTAAAAACCAAGTAAAATATTCCTTGGGCTGTATGGCTGAAAGACCCAGGCCAATGAAAAAAAGAAATAAGTATAACCGAATTGATTTTGGCATAATAGAAAAGATTGTTACACAAATATATAAAACGGAAGTTTCATTGACGCTTCTGTTTTAGCAGTATATTTCAAATCAATTATTTTTAACAGGACAATAGATTTTAAATCTGATCACTTGCCTGAAGTTGATTCATAAAAAAAAGCAAATCCGTAGAGGGGATTTGCTTTTTGGTATTATGAGCATTTCAGCTGGGTTACTGAATTCCTATTTCAGATTCTTTACTGACAATAATTTCGGGTTTACCCTTATACATTCTGATGGTTCCGGTGACGCAAATGTTTTTGTCCCGATAGTATTCCTCCGGTTTGTTGCTGAAATTAGCCCGATTGCTTTCCTCAATGAAAATAGTTAGCGGCGCATTTGGGTAATCGGCTCCTACATTGAGAAAAGTAGGTTTGCTTTTGGAAGAGTCCAGGTATTTGGTGCTGTATACTTTGGAACAAACCGTTACCAGTTGCCCTTCATAACTGGCGGCTTTGTTTACTTCGATAGTAATGGCAACTCTTTTTAAGGCGGTTTGTGTCGGGCTTAGATCTTCTACCTTTTCAAAATAATGCTGCAGCACCGCGGCTAACCGAATACCGGCATTGAGCAATTGGGATTTGATGATTTTAGCGTTATCGTTTACATAAAATTCATTGATTTTAGTATCGTTAATGGTGTAGGCATTTTTAAGATAAGCGCGTGTTTGAGCGGCCCAAGCTATCAGGTCAATTTTTTTAATGGCTTCTCTTTGTTCAGGCGTGTAGGTGTCTGACTTTAAGATTTCTGCCAATTGCATGTTGGTGTGTTCAATAATCCCGGAATCCCAAACGGAATGAAGATTTGAATCGGTTCCGACAAAATTCAGCTTGATATCATTGCCCCCTTTATCACCGGGATATCCTATGTGCAGCGGCTGATGCAGGTCGCCGATGAGGTGGAACAGGAATAGTATTCGTCTTCGTATTCCTTCGCGGTCCAGCTTGTCTTTGTTGTCCAGTTCTTTCAGGGTTTTGTTCAGAACGGTAATGATATTATCTCCGGCAGGCATTTCTTTGCTGCCTTTTTCGATGTCAATATAATGATAGGGTTTCATGTAGTCATTGGCATGATCGCTTTTAATGGCATCCATCCAGTTGGCCGCTTGCTCTATAGACATTTCATCCAGATAGTACAATACATTTCGTTTTGTTTCATTATCCAGGTAATGCCAAGCGACTTCGGCTACGTAAGCGTGTCCTTTACTTCCCCAGGCAAAGGTTTTAGAAGTATTTATTAAAACTAAAAAGAATAAAACAGTAATGAAGCGTTTCTTTATCATGATCAAAATTTTTGACCAATGTATTTTATTCTTCGGAAAGTGATTTTAAAAATATGTTAATTGTGTTTGGTTCGTTTGAAAAAGCGGCAAAAATCGATGTTTTTCTTTGTTACAGCATTTTTTTACCACAAGAAAATCATTACAACTTTATGAATTTAGCCACTTGTTGGTTGGCTGTTCGGATAAAATAGGTTCCCGGAGCAAAGTCATCGGTATTCATTGTAGTTTCGTCTGTTGTGATATTCAGTACTTTTAAGCACTGACCTAAAACGGAGTATATAGCAGCTGTGCCTCTATAGTTAGGAGTACTGAGGGTCAGCGCTGTTGTGGCGGGATTAGGATAGAGTGTGACAGGATGAGGTGTCACAGTCGGGATTGCTAATGATGAAGAACTGATTTTGGCTACATAAGGATAGAAATTGCTCCCGGATGAACTGTGAGTCAGTGCATCGAAAGTTACATTTCCGTTGACCATACCGGTAATAATCACACTGTCATCGGGTAGGACTGTAATGCCATCGGTACGGTCTTCCGATGTACCACCGGCGGTTTTTCCCCATACAATATCACCCTGAGGATTGAACTTTAGTACCAGTATATCGTTGTTGAAATTGACAGACTGCGTAGTCAAACTTGGATTCCACTGAATAGTTCCTCTGAACCGAGCCGTTAAATAGGGATTTCCATGGCTGTCTAAGGTGAGGAAATTGCGATTGCCTAGCATTAACTCGCCACTGCCCGGAACTTCTTTGACCCACTGAAATACTCCGGCCGAGTTTAATCGGGTCAAGAAGAAATCGGAATTCGCCCCGTTGGATGGGCCTTCAGTAGTGATAGGTCCAAAATTATAATTACCGGTCAGATAGGAACTGAAGTAGACTTCGTCTGGAGTGTGTGCAACCACTTGTGGCTCGGGACAGGTAACATCTTCTATGAAATGCATCCATTGCAGCTGACCATACGGATTGTATTTAACGAGGTAGGTATTGTATGGAAGTGTATTGATTAACCCCGTACCATTAAAATCCACATTCATTTCGGCGCAAGAGCCCGTGGCATAAATATTTCCTTCTGTATCTACACTGACAGAAGCTATTGATTTAACACTGGTTTGAGTGATAGTCATTAAAGAATTGCCTTCTGAATCGAGCCTTTCAATATGTGAATCCAGAAAATTATCATAACCAATGTATACATTCAGTGTACTGTCGGTCGTCAAGGATTTGAAGTGGTCTACAAAGTCTCCTGTGATGCTTTTGTGCCAAAGCAGGTCACCATTGTTATTGAACTTTAATAAGATGGGTTTTACCCCTTGAAAGTTGGTGGTAATGTGCAGCGCGTCTACCGTAATTTCGTTGACATATGCAGCAGCGATATAGAGATTCCCGGCAGCATCAACCGTCATTTTATAAGCATTGACAGATCCGGTTATGGTTTTGCTGAAGAGTAGTTGCCCGGCCGAGTTGTATTTTAATAGCCATAGGTTTCCGAATATATCGGTATAGGGTAGAGGCGTATCTTTGAATCCACAAACAAAAACATTTCCCTGACTGTCGGAAGTCGTAGGATAACCAATTCCTTCCGTATTAAACCCGAAAGTGATAGCAGGGGTGGCCAACCATTCAAATTGCTGTGCGTTACCTGAAAGTTGGAATAGGAGAATAACGATTAAAATACGGATTGTTTTCATGTGAGGATGTAATTATATACATTGCAAAGTTGAGAAAAAAGCCAATAACTTTGTTCTCAATGAGGTGAACATGACGTAAACATCAGGCGTATTTTTCGGAAAGCCGTTGATAAACACAGTTCACTTTTCCTATAAAGACCGTCACAACTCTCCCTTTTGTAAATTAATGAAGCTCCTTAAGAATGAATTAGTTCTTCAATAAGGGTAAACAATTTTTCTTTGTTGAGGGGTTTAGTTATATAATTGGTAAAACCGGCTCCAAAAATGCGTTCTTGATCTTCGCTTGAAGCATAAGCGGTTTGGGCAATAACCGGTAAGTCGGGTCGGAAGGAATGAATTAGCTCCAGCGCTTGGAATCCGTTCATGACCGGCATTTTAATATCCATCAAAACGATGTTGATTTGAGGGTTTTCCATACAAAGGGTCACGGCTTCTTGTCCGTTTACGGCTCGAATAACTGTGAAGTCTTTAATTTTCATGATTTTTTGCAACAGCAGGAAGTTGATGTTATCGTCTTCAGCTATGAGCACGGTTGCGACAGTATTGTTTTTTGTTTCTTTTTTGATTGTTAAAGGTTCAGCCAGTTGTTGTTGCACTGTATCGTATTCCAGCGGAATACAGAAGCTAAACTCCGAGCCTTTTCCGGGGGTGGAAGTCAATGTAATGGAACCGTTCAAAATTTCAACGTAGGCTTTGGAAATAGCCAGTCCCAATCCCAGTCCGCCTTCGCGGATGGCCAAATCAGTGTCGACCCGTTTGAATCGGTCGAAGATGAATTTCTGATTTTCTTCACTGATACCCAGTCCGGTATCTTTGATGCTGAATTTGATAAGTTTATCGGCTTCATTCAGTTCATATCCGAAGGTGACCATACCGGTTTCAGTATACTTAATTCCGTTGGTAATCAAATTTACCAATATCTGTTTTAGTTTCACTTCATCAGTAATGATGTTGAGTTGTGCCGGATGAATGGCTTCCTGTACGTGCAATACAACATTTTTACTTTTGGGAATCGTAATTTTAATGGTTTCGTATAATTCATGGATGCAGGTTTCCAGATTAATACTTGAGTAATTCGGGGCAACCTGATTGGAATCAATTTTAGACATTTCAATCAAATCATCAATGATGGAAACCAGATTTTTTCCGCTTCTGTCAATGACCTTGAGGTATTCCATGCGTTCCTTTTCTCCCAAATCAGTAGTCATCAGCAAGTCGGTAAACCCGTTTATTGCGTTCATTGGGGTTCTTATTTCATGAGACAAGTTGGCTAAAAATGAAGATTTAAGACGGTCGCCTTCTTCGGCTTTAATTTTGGCATCAATTAATTCCTTTTTGTGGCGATTATTTTCTTCAAACAGACTGCCTATATAGCGAAACTCACCCGTGGTTCTTTTGAGTTCACGAATTGCTTTTTTGTTTCCTGTTTCCAGTGCATTGCGCACTAAGTAAAGCGGATAGTACACCCAGCGACGTGTCAGAATGAGATTGAGAAGCAGGTTGATGAAGAATGAAAAAATAATCAGATAAAGTATCGTAGTTGTGTTTTCAAAATACACTTCAAAGCCTCGCTCAAAAACCAGAGTGCCAATATTCTCGTTTTGGTAATTGGTCAACGGAATTTTTGTCTGAATGATGTGTTTGTCTTCAGTAGGATATTTATACTCGGTTTGATACCGAATTGTAGAATGTGTCAGCTTTTCCAATTGACTGATGTAGCTTTTATCAAGCAGTTTTACCACAAAAAAATACCCTTTTACCGGTGTTTTGTTTTTCATTAAATCAAAAGAAGGGTGTACGGCAGCACCAAAAACTTCTACTATACCTTCGGGTATTTTCAAATAAAACCTGCTTAATCCCTGGCGGTTCAGATTGGCCATGGCCTGTTGGGGTATGAAATCAACGGTTTTAATTTTCGGAGTAATGGTATGGGTTATAAATTGTTTTTGAGCATCATAAACCACCATATAATCCGCTTTGTATATTGGAAGCTCTTTGGCTATAATTTCATTATACCAGGTAATATTTTTGTTTTGAATAAAAGTTACAAATTCATCCCAGTTGGTATCATTGTTAATGTATACTGAAATGGGTTTGGCATTCATGGAAATGAGTTGGGTAACCTGACTCTGGTATTGTTGTGTAGAGTCATTATATACCTGGTTTTCTACTTTTTGAGTATAGTAGTACAAGGAAAAATAGAGCATAATAAAAATAACACTTGAGGAAAATATGAGCAGTATTATTTTGGGATATGTTTTCTTTACGATCATTAGTATTTCAGATTATGGGGGAGCTAAAATAAGTTAATTTTTTATATAATTCCAATTATAACATGAATATTGCTATGTAATAAGTTGGTTTTTTAAAGGATTATATGATTAATTCTGATTATTATAAAATTAAAAACCGGGTTGTAGTGCCCGGTTTTCAAAAACTATAATCAATAACCAAAATAAATTGAATCTTAACAAGTTGTAACAACCAAGCAATAAGCGCTTCCATGAAGTGCTTATTGCTTTATCGTATGTTATTTCTCTTTTTGGGCAAAAAGGGACCTTAGTTTAGTAGGTTGATTTGGTTGGGCTTGGGGCGCTAATCTGTTACAAATGTATAGTCTTGATTCACTGTGTTTTAAAAAATACGTTATACGGAAACATGCTATAGGGTAGATGACTAAAACTGTAGACGAACGGTAATTTATTCGTTATATTGCACTTTTGCTGATTAGAGTTTAATAACTATTGAGAGGTAAAAAAAACCGGGAGGTGAATCCCGGTTTTAAAACACAAACCATCCTGAATTGAATTGTTTGAATTTTGACAGCTCTTTTGAAGTCTAATTGATGATGCTTCAATATATTTTTTGCCTTTTCCTTTTGAAACCTCACTACGGGATACGTTCCTTGTGGTACAGACGGCACCCCGTAGCTCGATTTACCTGAGACTTTGTTTTAGGGGGTAAAGGCAGAAATTTTATTTCTTTGATTTACAGTGTAATATGCTGTAACTTCAATACAAATATAGAACAGATATAAAATTGATATTTAAAATTTAGACGAGTTTGAAATTAGTATCGACAGATGACGTTTTATTTTAGATAAAATGTATTTTTCTCTTTGAAATACAGTTTGTTAGGTGTGGATAAATAAAAAAACCGTCCCGACAGAGCGGGACGGCAAGCTTCAAAAACTTATACTAAATTAACTTATATTGAAGCGGAACAGGCATTCCTAAAACCGTATTATATAACCCTTAAAAATACGCCGAAGCTTTGGTTCTATTAGCGGTATACCTGAGTTTTCTTATCTGAGATGATGTTGAATGTATTCCAGTAGTTCTTTTTTGGGTAATTCTAAATCAATAGGGATAATATTTTGATATCGGACTAATCGTTCTTCTAAATTTTTAGTTGCAATTCCTAAAAACAACTGCTTTCTGTTGTAAAATAAATTAGAAAAGAGCAGTATATCCACTGCATCATTTACAATGAAAAACAAAGTGGTGCTATCGCTGATTTGGTGTTTTTTTAATTCCTGTTTATTATTGATGACCGTTACCTCAAACTGATCTTCAAATTTATTTTTGATAAATCTGGAGAATCCTCTGGAGGAATCGTATACGGCCATTTTTCCGGTACCTATCGGTTCAAAATTGTTATCTGTTCGAATCATCGTTTTTATTTCACTTCTAAAGTTAAATTTTTAAAAATGCCATTTATATTGGTATTCGATGAATGTTGTTTAAAGGCAGACGGATGGCTATTCGTTACCGACCAAATAAAAGTTGAGATTTTTTAAAAACGATAATCCAGTCCGTTGTTTGCAGGGGTTGTATTTTGGGAAACAGAATTGTGTAAGCTGAATTGGGTATGCAGAATTCGTTTCTTGAAATCCATAGCTTTGGTTAAACTCTTTTTGCTAAATGAGAATTTAACTTCCTGGTGATTGTCAATAATAATAGTAAAATCATACATTCTCTTTTTAAAGTAATTGATAAAATGTCCTTGGCTGGCTTTTCGTTCACAGATTTTTATCTCGGTGATGGTGTCTAAAACAATCACATCACCCTGCCACTTGTACAACATCAAATAGTTGTCTTTGATCATACCGAAGCTGGACTTGAAAATCATTATAATTGTGTTTAATGGTTAACTTGCTTTTAAGTAGAGTTTGTTTTTTTTGATTTTGGCTTTGGTTAGGGATATTAATTCACAGGCGTCATCTTTGTATTCTTCGTTTACAGGAATTGAAAAATAATGCGAGTGTTTGGTAAATAATGCAATTTTATATTGATAGGTTTTCTTGATAACAGCAAAAATCAGGAGAGCTACAGAAAGCCCATATCCGGAGTAACGTAAAAGCTCAAAATTGGAATTCAAAAAGAAAGATCCCATTAATAGCGGAAATGCCAAGGTTAGCAACAGATAGTTCTGTTTCAGATTGCGTTCCTTTTTGAAAAAGATGCGTTTAATTTCCTGTATATCAAATTCTAAAAGTTTGTTGTTTTCGTGTAAAAAAATATGTTCTTTAAACAATAATCCGATAGGATTGTAATATTCTAATTGGTATTCTTTATTCGTACGGTTAGAGGGTAAATTTTTAATCATGCTAATAATTTTCAGGGTTGGGAGGGGTATTTTGGGTAATGTTGGGGTTTCTTTTAAAAAACCGTCCCGATATCTCGGGACGATTTTAGTGTCAAATAAAACATGGGTACTTATGAAAAACAATTCTAATTTCCCCCGAAATTAGACTGTACTTTCTCCTTAGAGACAGAGCCACTTTTTGGAGACGGTAACGCCTTCCTGAGTGGTAACTTTTATGATTATGGGTTGCGTATTTGTAACAGGATTAATGATGGTAGTCACATTGGCATCAATTTGGTTGTTTTGATACAACTGTTGTCCGTTTAGAGTATACAACGTAATGTCTTTTAAAATGGTTGTTCCTGCATTAATTACAATGTTGTTGCTGTTTTGAGATACATTTAAATCTGCAGCTCTGAATACATTTGAATTGGTTCCTAAATTGCTTGAAGCCGTAGCATAAGTCAATTCAAAACGATTATTATACATTCCACTATCGGAAGTAAAGGTATAACCTCCGGCTTTCAAGTTAGTATACGTATTGGTTGTCAAATCATGCAGGTAAACCGCAAAAGTTGTATTTGTGAAAAAGCCATCCATATGGTCTATTGCAAACGTATAGGTTCCATTGTAACTGGCTTTAAAGCTCAACGGTACTATATCGGAAGTAGAGAAAGGTAATCCTTTGAACTGAATGGCATAACGAACATTACCAATCAATGAAGCTAGAGCTATGGCTCCATCATTCATGAAAGCACCGTCAAGGGCATGATCATATCCATCAGTGGCACCGGTTCGGTATCCCATAAGTGTTTGAGAAAAAGCGCCTTGAGTATCGGTCACATTAATCCAAACACGATTGGTTTCGGTAGTAAATTTTGAGCTACTGTGTTGGGTTGATGCTTGCACTTGAAAACCAAATAGGGTTACCAATGCAGTAAGTTTCATCGCATGATTTCTAACACAGCTTAGTAGATTTTGAGTAATAGTTTTCATAATTCAAAAAATTAGTAGTTAATACTTGATTTGACTTGACTTGGGGTTTAAATCTGATACAAATATAGTTTTGGGATTTTGGTACAGAATAAAAATTCGATGAGCGCATTTTGTCTATGGTTCAAAATGATTAAACTGTAGACGAATGGTATTTTTATCGATGTTCTGCTGTTCTTTTGGCTTTATTGTGAGATAATTAGGGTTATAGTATGATGGTTAAATTCAAAAAAATACCCCGTCAGATATTGACAGGGTAGTTGCTTATTTTTTTATGGATTATACGCTATAATAAATTGAGTCGGTTTATTAGTTCAGGGCGGTTTCCTCGGCTTACCGGAATCACATCTTTACCGATGAGTACACTGTTGTCTTCTATATCAATAATTTTTTTGGTATTGATGATATAAGAGCGGTGTACTTTCAGAAATAAATCGGTGGGTAATTTATCCTCAATTTTTTTAAGGGTAGTATGCACGGTATAGGTATTGGTTTCCGTTTTGATGACAATATAATCTCCTTTAGCTTTGACTAAAGTTACAGTAGGGATGTCAATTTTAATCAAGCGATGTCCGATATTGACATAAAATTCATTGGCTTCTTCAGAAATCCCGTTCTTTTCTCTGCTTTTAGGATTCAATTTTGGGCTTGTGTGACGGGCATTCAGCTTTTCAATCGCTTTATTGAAACGGTCTTCAGTAATGGGTTTTACTAAATAATCCACAATACAATCAAACTCAAACGCTTCAAAAGCAAAGTTCTTATCTGATGTTACCAAAATAATTTTCGGGGGACTTTTTAAGGTTTTAATAAAGTCAAATCCTGTGAAATCGGGCATATGGATGTCGAGAAAAATGACATCTACTTGATTTTCGTTTAAGTATTTAATAGCTTGTATGGCATTTGGAAATTCTTCCACTACCTTAATTTTGGTTTGTGACGTAACTAATTGGGCGATAATGGCCCTTGCCATCATTTCATCATCAATAATTATACAATTCATAGTTATTGGTTTTATAGGCGATTTACAAAATTCTGCATTAAAGTTAATCTATTTTCAAACTCGGCTTGTAATTTTTTTCCGCTTTTTATTAATTCCTTTTCATAATCTTCAGCGATATAGTAGCTCTCTTCCAAACCTAAGATACCTATTTTATGTTTCAGCTTATGGACGCAGGATGCGGCTTGTTTCCATTTGTTTAAATGAATACTTAGGTAATATGCATCAATTTCAAGCGGCAACTCGTATTTGAGGGTGTCGATTAATTTCCGTTTGATGGTTTCATCATTGCCCGAAAGCTTAAGTATATAGTCAAGGTTAGGTTGTTCCATGTTTTTTTGGTAATTTGATATAAAAAGTAGTTCCTGTTCCCAATTTGCTTTCCATCCAAATTTTGCCTTTGTAATTGTCGACAATTCGTTTTACGATGGATAATCCTATTCCTGTTGATTGTTCCGCTTTGGAAAAGGATTGGAAAAGCTCAAATATTTTGTTTTGGTATTTAGCTTCAATACCGGGGCCGTTATCTTTTATAGAAAAAATGAAATGGTTGTCTTCTTCTGTCGATGCGATTTCCACTAACCCCTCTTTTTTATCACAATAGTTGACGGCATTACTGATTAAATTTTGGAATAGCTGTTGCATGCGGAACCGGTCAGTGATCATTTGCGGCAACTCATTGGTAATAGAGACGGTAATATTTTCAGGAATGTGGATGATTTCAATGATGTTTTGTACGACCTCATTCAGATTGATGGTTTCAGATACGGTTTTATGAGACTCTACCTTAGAATACGTTAAAATTCCCTGAATCAGATAATCCATTTTTTCCACTTTGTCTTCGATGAGTTTCAGGTATTGCTTGGTTTGCGGATTGAATTCTTTTTCGTTGTCTTCTTTTATCCAGGCAATTAAGGTGTGAATGCTGCGCAACGGTGATTTCAAATCGTGTGACACTACCTGGGCATACTCATTGAGGTATTCGTTTTGTTTTTCAAGTCGCTTGAGTAGCTGCTCTTTTTGAAGTTCCAATCTTTTTTGCTCTGTAATATCCAAATGTATTCCGATGGTTCCTATGATTTCACCGTTTACATTATAATTGGGAGCGCCACTGATTAGCCAGTATTTTTCCTCTCCGGCTTTGTTGTTGATGTTGATTTCATAGGAGTCAGAAATTCCTTTTTCACGTTCTCTGACTTTATCTTGTATGATAGTGTTTCCTTTGTTTTTTAAAAACAAATCAGTTGCATTTTGACCAATGAGTTCTGCCATTGTGTACCCGCTCATTTCAGTAAATGATTGGTTGGCCAATTGAATGACATCGTTTTTATCCACTTCAATCAGTCCCATGTTCATGTTGGCTATGATGTTACTGTATTTTTCTCTTTCGGCTACTAAGCTTTCCTTGTATTTCTTTTTGATGGTAACATCCTCGTAATTCCATAAGTGGCCATCGTATTTTTGGCCGCTTTTGATAGGGATGAAGGTGCGTTCAAAGATACGTCCGTCGGCAATTTCGACTTCTTCGGCGATAACCATTTCTCTCCCTTTAATGATTTCGTCCACTCGTGTTAAAAAAGCATCGGGGTATTTAAAGAAATCTTTTGTGCCTTCGGCCATCATTTCGCAGTCAAAGCCTTTCATGACTTCCGGTTCTACATCTATTCCAAACAGTTCACAGAACTTTTTATTTACCAGTACAATTTTTCGGTTTTCATCTTCTAATAAGATTCCTGACTGTAAATTGGCAATCAGGGAGTTGAGACGGTTTTCCGATTCAATTAACTGTTGGTTGAACTCTTTTTCAAAAGTAATGTCTTCCTCTGTAGCAAAAAATTTGATGACTTCACCGTACTTATTGTGGAGTGCCTGACCCTGAATACGGACCCAATATTTTTCTTTTGATTTGGTGTAATTGATAATTTCACAGCTGAAAGGCAATCCGTTTTTGATTTGGGCTCTCAAATAGTTGATAGTTACCGGATCGGTTTCGGGGCCTTGTAAAATGTATCCCGGTTTTTTGCCTAATATTTCTTCAAAGGAGTAGCCGGTCATGTCGATGAAACTGGAGTTTACCCATTCGGTTTCTCCTTTTTCATTGGTAATGATAACGGCATTACTGTTTTTCTCCGCTATGGATGATAGGAGTAAAACCTGTTCTTCATTTTGTTTTTCAAGGGTGATATCTTCAAATATGGCAAAGTAATACACCACATTTCCGTGTTCATCTTTAATGGGCTGTTTGGAGGTTTTGTACCAAAAGAGTTGTCCGTCTTTTGCGATGCTGGTATTCTCACCTTCAAAAATGATTCCTTTCTGAAACCCTTCAAACACTCTTTTTCTTTCGGCTTTGTCTTTGGTTTTGCAGGGACCGAAGTCCAGTATGTTTTTACCAATCAATTCTTCCAAAGGAGCTTTTACGATAGTAAGATAGGCTTCATTACACCAGGATATTTCTCCTTTTTGATTGAGTAATACCACGCCGTTTTTATTGGCACTGGCCACCAGAGAAAGTTTGTTTAGCTCTTCTTTATCTTTTTTAAGTTGTTTTCTCTGTTCGTCAATAGTGATTAACAGTTCTTTTAATTCCCGATTGTTGACTTCCTGATTTTTCAATACATGCAACAAATCCAATAAAGGATCGTGATAGGCAAAATCATGGAGTGTTAATTTGTTATCTACCACTTCTTCCATAGAAACAAACCAAGGTGACCCCACAAAAAGAAACCCGTTGTCATAGGGTTCAAATTGCCCCCGAAGTTTAAACCGACTCGCACTTTTGGTATTAATTACCACCAGTTGATTAATGTTTTTGATGAAATTTTCGGCTGTACTGTTTTCTAAAAATGGTCTTTTGATGGTAAAGTAATCTGCAAAAGGCCTGTTTTCTTTCAGTTCCGGGAGAATTTTAGACATGCTCTTCCCAAAGCTTTTGATATAAAGCTTTTCGTCAATTAAGATGTAAAACGGAAAAATGTTGTTGAACGTTTCTCCTTTTAAAATAAAGGGCTTGTCACTCATAATTTACCAACTGATTTTGAAAATTTCAAAAGCATCTCCTTTTTCTCTGGATTGTATTAATTCTATTGTGGTTTCCGTGTTAAATAATTTGCCTAATCCCTGTATTAAACCGCGGACAAAATCTTGCAGTCCCTCTCTTTTGGAAATGTAATGCAGCAGCAAACAGTTGTCACTGAGTTCTTCCACTTTAAACTCAGGGGGAGTCAATTTGGGATAAATCAAAATCACTCTATTGTGAAACAAGGGTAAATTTATTAAAAACTCTTTTAAATTAGTACCTCCGGACTCCATCAATCCTCCATATTTTTCTTTAGTGGTTTTCAGAACCCACCATTCTCCGAAAGCATGCAGCACTTCACTCAGCGGAATATTTATTTCTTCGGATACCGCACTCGCTAATTTAAAGGTTATTGCATCATCATACGCTTCATTACTGATAAAAAAATCAGGTTCAATTCCGCTTCTTTTATGGATTGCAGTCCATTTTTCTCTGCCGTAATTTGTTATTATTAAATCTTCAATAGCTTTATTTACTATACCATACATACATCATTTATTCTGAGATTAGCTCGTTGCAAGCCCAATAGTCTAATAACTTTTGGATGCGACTGACATAATCTTCATACTTCAGCGGTTTTAAAATATAACCGGCAATTCCTATTTTATAACATTCCAATACATCTTTATAGTTATTGGACGTGGTTAAAATAATAGCCGGAATATACTTGAGTACCGGGTCTTTTTTTAAAATGCTTAAAAATTCCAAACCATTGATTTTGGGCATGTTCAGATCTAAAACAATAATATCCGGAGTTTCATTTTTAGCCATTAAAATGTCTAAAGCTTCTTCACCGTTATTGGCCTCCACAATGTGATGGTTCATTTCAAGCGTTTTAATGACTCTGTTGAATTTCATTACTTCAATAGTGTCATCCTCAATCAAAAGTATTTTTAAAGGTTTCATGCTTTAACTGAGATTATGTGATTTCAAAAATAACGGAATTGCCTACCGAGGTCTGTATAATTCGTTAAATCGACATCAAGTATTGTTAAATGGTTTATAAATAAAGTCTAATGGTTATTTTTATAGGATGAATAAGAATAGTATTCTGTTCATCCCATTTGTCTATAGTTTATTACAAATTTAAATTTATTTTGCCCATTAGCACCATTACCAAACCATTTTTTTACTACTAAAAAAGGTTTTGTTGTCCGACTGATTTGGCAGAGAAGTGAAACGCTTTTATATCACAATTAAAGCAGACTCCGCTTTTCTACATCTGGAGAGCCTTTTTTCGACGTATGACCGTTTTTTTTAACACAGGCGCGACTGGTATTTAACACAGTTTGAAAAAAGCTTTTTCTATTTTTGCAGTCCCAAAACAAAACAACACCTACTTATGCCTTTTTCCACTGTTTTTGAGTATTCTCAAAGCATACATGCTCCTTTAGTCATTGAATATTTTTACAAAGGAGAAAAGATTGAAGATCCAGCCGCTTTTTTTGAAACCCATCCGGGACTCTTTGAAACGGTTTTTCCGTCATCGGAAGAGACATTGAACGCCATTAACAAAAACCTGATTTATTGCGAGACCCACAAACTGGTCATTTCAGAGTACGGATTTCATCTGATCCACCGTTAAATTCTACTAATAGCGGTAAAGAAATAAAGGATTGAGGAGAATTAATCTTAAAGGATGTCGGAGATAATAGCTACACCCTAACTGTAAATGCTATATTATTTAGTGATGGTAAACCTCAAAATCTAGTGACTCTGTATGTTTTTTGTATTTGCTTTTGATGCAATTTCCACTCCTTTACATAACGTGAAAATCACTGAAACAGCCATCTTCTTCTAAACATTATTCTTGATGTTGCATGGTCATCAGTAATGCAATACTAAGTTCGCGCATTTCACAAATAAAAGTTAAAGTTTCAAAAATGACAGTAATACTATTAAATTTGCAAAAAAAACAATCACATGAATACGGTGCTTACTCACCTGAAAATTCAGGTCAACGAAAAAATTTACGTAAAAGATCCGGAAACTTCAGCACTCGGAAAGAAAATCATTCAGGAAAGTATCTTTTTGATAGATGAAATTGGTTTTGAGGATTTTACATTTAAAAAATTAGGAGAGAAAATTGGTTCCAATGAAAGCTCACTATATCGTTATTTTGAGAGCAAGCACAAACTCCTGGTG
The DNA here is from genome assembly GCF_051547105.1 of Flavobacterium sp. XGLA_31. Taxonomy (NCBI): domain Bacteria; kingdom Pseudomonadati; phylum Bacteroidota; class Flavobacteriia; order Flavobacteriales; family Flavobacteriaceae; genus Flavobacterium; species Flavobacterium sp. XGLA_31. The sequence goes on from NZ_JBPTTM010000002.1 coordinate 84,503, forward strand.
TATTTATCATCCTGGTATTGGGGATGGATGGAGTACCGCCTCGCTTTTTCAACTTCCAACATAACGGATCCTATGGAAAGACTCAAAAGGGCTATTACGATAGTAACCGAAAAAGTGGAAGACGACTCTACTACAATCCACATTAATGAAGCGGTCTTGAACAGAATCATTATAGTGCAGTTTACCAAAACTCTTTTGACTAAGGAAGTGGACGAAGAGAATAAAGAAGGTTTCTTTTTGGTTTACAAAAGAGTTATTAACAGAATCATCGATATCATTCAGGAAGTGAATCCGAACTACGCTTACGCCAAAAGTTTGGCTTCCTCTATAGTGGAAGGGGCTTTGCATCAGCATTTTTTAAAGGATCATTTGAAAACCATTACCAACTGTGATGAAAATCATTCTCCAACCCAATTTTATATTGATTTGGTTCAAAAAACATTAAGTAAATAATTATGGCTCTGACTGCTTCTCAAAGATTGATAAACCTACTGAAATTGGATCGAAAAGATATTTCACAAATATTTTTTTATGCCTTGTTTGCCGGTTTGGTAAGTTTGTCCCTTCCACTGGGTATTCAAGCCATCATCAATCTGATTCAGTCGGGGAGGGTAACCGTTTCCTGGATTGTTTTGGTATTTATTGTAATTGCAGGTGTCGCTTTGGTTGGGGTCTTATCCCTGATGCAATTGCGCATTACAGAGAATTTACAACAAAAAATATTCATCCGTGCCTCGTTTGAATTTGGTTTTCGTTTGCCCAAAATCAAAACGGAGGTGCTGCACAATCAGTATCCGCCGGAGCTGGCCAATCGTTTTTTTGACACCCTCACCATTCAAAAAGGCGCCTCAAAATTACTGACTGATTTTTCGGCCGCTTTATTGCAGATTGTCTTCGGGATTACGTTGTTGTCATTGTACCATCCGTTTTTTATTTTTTTTGGTATTTTCCTGGTGATTTTACTCTATGCGATCTTCCGTTTTTCCTACCACTCCGGCTTGTCTAGCAGTCTCAAGGAGTCCAAATATAAATATAAAGTGGTCAGTTGGTTGCAGGAAATGGCCCGAAACAATTTCAGTTTTAAAAAGGCTTCGAACTTCGATTTTGCTTTAACTAAGAATGACCGTTTGGTTTCAGAGTATCTGTCTAATCGGGAAAAGCACTTTGGAGTCATCAAGAGGCAGTTTACACAATTAATCCTTTTTAAAATCATTATCACCTCTGGTTTGCTACTGATTGGCGGGTATTTGGTGTTGAACCAAAAGATGAACATAGGGCAATTCGTCGCCGCTGAAATCATCATTTTATTGGTCATCAATTCCGTTGAAAAAATTGTAATCGGATTGGAAACTCTTTACGATGTGTTGACTGCTGTTGAAAAGATAGGACAGATAACCGATTTGGAAATAGAGCAGACCAACCCAAATCCTTCCGATTTTTGTTATACCAACATCCAATTGGCTGCAGAAAACTTAAGTTATAAGTTTCCGGATGCCAGCGATTATGTTTTGGAAAAAATTAACCTGACCATAGAGCAGTCGGAGAAAATCTATTTGGAAGGATTGAATGCTTCGGGAAAAACGACTCTCATTCGTATTTTGTGTGGCTTGTTGCAACCTACTTCCGGTTCGCTTTACATCAATGATGATACCTATAGGAAAATAGATTTGGAGCAATACCGTTCGCAAATCAGCACCATAATTATTGGCGAAACCCCATTTGAAGGAAGCTTATGGGAAAACATAACTTTCAATAACCCATTGATCTCTCAGGAAGATGTGAAATGGGCCATAGAAAGTGTTAAGCTTGGAGACTTTGTCAAATCGTTGCCAAAAGGATTGGATACCAAAATTTCTCCCGAGGGCAAACAACTTTCTTCCTCCAATGCCCAAAAAATTCTCTTGGCCCGCAGCATCATTAACCGACCTAAAATTTTATTTTACGAAGATGCTTTAGACAAAATGGATGCTGATGCAGCTCAGGAAGTCATCGATTTCATCACTTCCAAGGCGAACCCTTGGACACTGGTTGTTTCCTCCAAAAATGACTATTGGAAAGCAAAATGTTCTCGAATCATTACGATGCGGGAAGGAAAAATCATTAACGACATCAAAAAATAATCGATATGCTTAACATTTCAAATAACAATCGAATTGGCGACAGCATAGCAAAATACAGTACATTTCAAACACTGAGCAATCGACCGCACTATAAAATTTTAAATAGAATTATCTTAGGGGTTTCACTTCTGGGATTGCTGATACTGTTTTTACCTTGGACACAAAATGTTTCAGGAACCGGAGCAGTGACCACTTTAAAACCCGACCAAAGACCCCAAACCATTCATTCGGCCATAGCCGGGCGAATTGAAAAATGGTATGTTAAAGAAGGTGATTTTGTGCAAAAAGGCGATACCATTCTTTTTATTTCGGAAACCAAAGAAGATTATCTCGACCCCAACTTGGTGCAAAACACCGAAAGCCAATTGAAGGCCAAAGAGCTTGCCGGAAAATCTTATGGCGGAAAAGTAACTTCGCTCGAAGCTCAAATTGCAGCCATTCAAAATGAGCGCCAACTGAAACTGCAGCAAGCCCAAAATAAAATCAAACAATCCCGCCTGAAAGTGAAGAGTGACAGTATGGATTTGGTTGCCGTAAGAACCCAAATAAAAATAGCAACTACCCAATTCAATCGTTCCCTGGCGCTGCATAAAGAAGGTTTAAAACCCATGACCGATGTAGAGGAAAAGCGTTTAAAACTTCAGGAAGCGGAAGCCAAAATCATTACTCAGGAAAACAAATTGTTGGCGAGTGAAAACGAATTTATTAATGCCAAAGTCGAAGTAAACCGCGTCATGGCCGAATACAATGAAAAAGAGCAAAAGGCACGAAGCGATCAATACACGGCATTGAGTAGCCAATATGACACCGAAGCGCAAGTCAACAAACTCAAAAATCAATACACCAATTACCAAATCAGAAACGGTATGTATTACATCAAAGCGCCACAAAGCGGCTATGTCAATCGTGCGTTACAATCCGGTATTGGTGAAACCCTGAAAGAAGGAACTCAAATTGTTAGCATTATGCCGGCCCAATATGATATTGCTGTGGAAACTTTTGTATCTCCTAATGATTTACCGTTGTTACACAAAGGAGAAAAGGTTAGAGTTTGGTTTGACGGTTGGCCTACTATTGTTTTTTCGGGTTGGCCCAACATGTCGTATGGAACGTATGGCGGTAAAATAGTGGCTGTAGAAAACTTTATCAGTGATAACGGAAAATTCAGAGTTTTGATTGCTCCGGATGAAAAGGATGCACCATGGCCAAAACAAATCAGCATCGGTTCGGGTGCACAAACCTTAGCCTTATTGGACAATGTACCGGTTTGGTTTGAAATTTGGCGAACGCTCAATGGCTTTCCGCCGAATTATTACCAACCCAAAAATAATCTTCAAAAAGAGAAAAAATAATGAAATCAATACTGCTTAGTTTTCTGTTTTTGGGAGTAACCACTTGGAGTCAAAATACCAACAAAGAGTTGACTTACAATGAGTTTTTGGGCTATGTAAAAAAATACCATCCGGTGGTGAAAAGCGCCAATTTAAAACTCAACCAGGCACAGGCCAATCTGATGATGGCACGCGGAGGATTTGACCCTAAAATGGAAGTTGATTTTAAACAAAAAAAATTTAAAGACAACGAATATTATTCCATACTAAACAGCAGTTTTAAAATTCCTACTTGGTACGGGGTAGAGATTAAGGCGGGATTTGATAACACCGATGGTATTTACCTTAATCCTGAGAATAAATTACCTAATCAAGGCTTAACATCTCTGGGAATATCGGTTCCGCTGGGACAGGGTTTGTCAATCAATCAGCGTATGGCTGACTTGCGCAAGGCTAAAATTCAAATCAACTTAAGCAAAGTCGAACGCAACTTGGCGGCAGTTTCAGTTTTGTATGATGCCTCGTTGGCCTATTTTAATTGGAAGCGAAATTTCAACGAAGTCAAATTATACCAAGACTATTTGGCCAATGCGGAAATACGCTACAGGGGAGTAACCCGGTTAATCGAACAAGGAGATAAACCGGCTATTGACAGTATTGAAGCCGGGATTATTGTACGCAACAGACAATGGAGTCTGGAAGAATCCCGTTTAAAACTGGCAAAGTCCCAATTGGAATTGGCCAACTTCCTTTGGTTGGAAAACAACGTACCGTTAGAACTACAAGACGATATGATACCGGAGGAAAATTTGGCTGCGACCATAAAAGAAACCTTGCGCACTAACGATTTGATGCTTGAGAATCCAACACTCGAAAACCATCCGAAAATTTTGGCCTTAACAAACAAAATCGAAATGTTGGAAGTAGAACGAAAATTGAAAGCCAATATGCTTTTACCTAAAATTGACTTGGGCTACTCCTACATATCGAAACCGAGTTATATAGACCATTACCGATTTCAAGATTATAAAGTAGGCATGAATTTTTACTTCCCGATTTTTTTACGCAAAGAACGCGGAAGCCTGCAATTGGCAAAATACAAATTACAAGAAACAAAATTTGATTTGGATTTGGAACGTGTCCAATTGACTAACAAAATCAAAGCCCAACAAACAGAAATTGCTTCTCTGGAAAAGCAACGTCAGTTAATTGAAAGCTTGGTTAATGATTACAATGCGATGCTGACTTCTGAGGAACGACTGTTTTCCTTTGGTGAAAGCTCTGTTTTTTTGGTCAATTCCCGTGAGAACAATTTGGTGGCGGCCCAACTATCAAAATTACAACTGGAAAATCGCTTTTTCGAGTCCAATGCAGCTTTGTTTAGAATCATGGTCAATACACAGGAGGACTAAATTTAGTTTCCTTTTGTTGGTCTGCTGCACTACAAAACTACTCCTCATAACACTCGTAAAAAAATAATTTTTTATCGTCTTATTGTATTTTTTCTAAAAAGAAACAGTAATTTTGTTTAACAATTATTTGTTATAATTAAACAAAACATGCCTGCCCAAAAAATTTTTTCAGCGACAGCCATTGACCGGATTATTGAAATGGCTTGGGAAGATCGCACGCCTTTTGACGCCATTAAATTCCAATTCAATTTGTCTGAAGCGGAAGTAAAAGCGTTGATGAAAAGAGAATTAAAATTCAGCAGCTATAAGCGGTGGCGCGAGCGTGTTGAAAATTGCAAGACAAAACATTCCGCCAAACGTGTCGAAGGAATTGACCGTTTTAAATGCAATTTACAACGGGCTATTTCCAACAATAAAATCTCAAAAAGAAGATAACTTCAATCTTTCTCATTGGAAAAAAAACAAATCAATATTGTATGGTTTAAAAGGGATTTGCGACTCACTGATCACGAACCCTTGTTTATGGCGCAACAACAAAAGAGGCCCATAGTATTACTGTATTGTTTTGAGCCTTCGGTAATGAATTATGATGATGCCGATATTCGCCACTGGCGGTTTGTCTACGAATCATTACAAGATATGCAAAAGAGTCTGCATGAGGCCTCGGCTGTGCTCCATATTTTTCATCAAGAAGCCGGTTTTGTTTTTGAAGTCTTATCCGATATTTACGATATAAACACCGTTTTTTCACATCAGGAAACGGGCAACCGATTGACTTTTGAGCGCGATATCGCAATTCAAAACTTTTTTAATAAAAAAGGAATTATTTGGCAGGAATACCAAACCAATGGTGTCATTCGCAAACTGAAAAATCGCGATAAATGGGACGAAAAGTGGAACCAAACCATGACAAGTTTTCCCAAAACAGCCAACTTAAAAAAAGGTGTTTTTTTAAATTTAGAACCGACTTTTTATGAGACTTTAAAAGGAGAAAAGTTACCTGTTGCCATCACTACTGGAAATAAAAATTTCCAGCAAGGTGGCGAATATTGGGCTTGGCGGTATTTGGATAGTTTTATCAAAGAGCGCTATGTGAATTACAGTCGGCACATTTCCAAACCTCATTGGAGCCGAAAAGGCTGCAGCCGCTTGTCACCGTATTTGACCTACGGCAACATTAGCATGCGCATGGTGTATCAATACACCATGCAGCATTATAACCAATCTGCTAAAAAAAGAGCGCTTTCCAACTTTATTTCCAGATTGCATTGGCATTGCCATTTTATTCAAAAATTTGAAACCGAATGTCGCATGGAGTTTGAAAATATAAATAAAGCGTTTGATGTATTGGTAAAACCCAAAAATGAACTCTATATCCAAGTCTGGCAAGAAGGAAAAACCGGAGTGCCCATCGTAGATGCCTGCATGCGTTGCTTGGTTGAAACCGGTTATATCAACTTCAGAATGCGCGCCATGGTGGTCTCATTTTTTGTGTTTAACCTTTGGCAGGATTGGCGGGAGTTACATTTTTTAGCGCGACAGTTTTTAGACTACGAACCCGGTATCCACTATCCGCAATTGCAAATGCAATCGGGTGTGACCGGAATCAATACAGTGCGAATTTACAATCCCGTTAAAAACTCGGAAGAACATGATCCCGAAGGTATTTTTATTAAAAAATGGGTACCGGAGTTGACGAACGTACCGCCTCATTTGCTGCACGAACCTTGGAAATTAAGTTGGATAGACCAACAATTGTATCAATGCGAAATAGGGAAGGATTATCCGTTTCCGATTGTTGATATCGAAGCCACCCGAAAGCAAGCGAGCGACATCATTTGGAGTTTCAGAAAAAAGGATGACGTGAAGCAAGAAGGCAAAAGAATTTTGAAAAAACATGTAAACGCAGCCAAACCAAACAAAACATCCCATGCGAAAAGTAAAAAAACAAAACCTGCCCAGTAAAATTTGTGTGGTATGCCACCGCCCTTTTTCCTGGAGGAAGAAATGGGAAAAGGTATGGGACGAAGTAAAATATTGCAGTGACCAATGCAGAATGCATAAATAATATGGCAGCAAAAACACTACGGTTACTTCTCGGAGACCAACTAAATCACCGACATTCTTGGTTTCAATCCGTGAATGATGACGTGACATATGTCATGATGGAAATCCGGACCGAAACCGATTATGCGGTGCATCATATACAAAAGATTGTTGGTTTTTTTGCCGCCATGCGGGCGTTTGCCGAAAAGTTGGAAGCCCAAAGGCATCGGGTGATTTATTTGAAATTGGATGATAAAAAGAATTTACAATCTTTTGAAGCGAATCTGTCCTCCATCTTAAAAAGCGATGAGTACAGTCAATTGGAATACCAACTTCCGGATGAATATCGGGTGGATTTGAAGCTGAAAAATTTTGCTTCAAGGCTTGCCATCCCCGTCAAAGTTTATGATACAGAGCATTTTTTCAGCACCCGAGAGGAATTAGGTCATTTTTTTGAAGGCAAAAAGACGTATTTGATGGAAAGTTTTTACCGCGCCATGCGAAAGAAATACCAAGTCCTGATGGAAGGCAACAACCCGATTACCGGGCAATGGAATTATGACAACGACAACCGAAAGAAGTTGCCCAAAAATCACAAGCCAACCACACCTTTGGCTTTCAATACTAACGTTTCGGATATCGTCGAAATGATTTCCCAAACAGATATCAAAACCATAGGAACCCTTGATGCCGCGCATTTTATTTGGCCCATAAACCGAAACCAATCCCTCGAATTGCTGGAGTTCTTTGTAACGGAATGTTTGCCGTTATTTGGTTCCTATCAAGATGCCATGGCTCCAAACGAATGGTCATTATACCATTCGAGATTGTCTTTCTCTTTGAATACCAAAATGATTTCGCCCTCAGAAGTGATTGAGAGAGCTATTGCCGAATGGCAGGTCAAATCCGAAATCATTACCTACAATCAATTGGAAGGTTTTGTTCGGCAAATCATAGGCTGGCGCGAATACATGCGCGGCATTTATTGGCTGAAAATGCCGGATTATGCTACGTTGAATTTTTTCAACCATCAGGCAAAATTGCCCGATTGGTTCTGGACCGGAAGAACCAAAATGAATTGTCTCAAAGAAGCCATTACCCAATCGTTGAACTATGCTTATGCCCACCACATTCAACGGTTGATGGTTACGGGCAATTTTGCGCTTTTGGCCGGAATTCATCCGGATGAGGTGGATGCCTGGTACCTCGGGATTTATATTGATGCCTTGGATTGGGTTGAAATTACGAACACCCGAGGGATGAGTCAGTTTGCCGATGGCGGTATTGTGGGGTCAAAACCCTATGTGAGTTCGGCGTCTTATATTGATAAAATGAGCCACTATTGTGGCAGTTGTTTCTACAATAAGGCTCAAAAAGTGGGTGAGAAGGCATGTCCGTTCAATAGTCTGTATTGGAATTTTTATGATAAGCATGAAGAGAAGCTATCCAAGAATCCGAGAATCGGAATGATGTACAAGGTGTGGCAAAAAATGAATCCGAATGATAAGTCTGCCTTATTGGAACAAGCCGATTACTATTTAAAAAATATCAATCAGTTATGAAAACAGCTGTCGTTTGGTTTAAAACCGATTTGCGGTTGACCGATAATGAAACGTTAGTAAAAGCCATTGCTCAAAATGATACCCTTATACCCGTGTATTGTTTTGATGATTTCCATTTTGAAACTACGGCCTTCGGCTTTCAAAAAACCGGAAGTTTCAGAGCCCGATTTTTATTAGAATCTTTAGCTGATTTAGACAATCGGTTAAGAGCATTAGGCTCAGGATTGTTAGTTGTAAAAGGCAAGCCCGAAATAGAAATCCCTAAAATCGTTCAACAGTACAAAGCACATCGCGTATATGCCAAACGCGAAGTGGCTTATGAAGAAAAACAAACGGAATCGTTAGTCCAAACAGCACTGTGGAAACACCAATGCGAACTGTTGACATGCAGCACCAGTACCTTATACCACGCTGAAGATTTGCCTTTTTCCATCAAGGACATCCCCGATGTGTTTACCAATTTCAGAAAGAAAACCGAAAAAGATGCAGTAATAAGAAAGGCCTTTGACCAACCGACAAGCATCCATTCACCTGAAATTCCAAAATTGATATTGCCGAAACTGACGGAATTGGGATTACAAGAAATGAAAGTAGATAGTCGAGCAGTGCTGCAGTTCAAAGGAGGCGAATCGGAAGCGCTCAAAAGAGTAAATCATTATTTTTTTGAAACCCAATACATCGCCCATTATAAAGAAACCCGAAACAGAATGGTAGGAGCTGATTATTCTTCCAAGTTCTCGGCTTGGTTGGCCTTGGGTTGTATTGCACCAAGATATATTTATCAGGAACTTAAAAAGTTTGAATCCCAATTCGGAGCCAATGAATCCACCTATTGGTTGGTGTTTGAATTGTTATGGCGCGATTATTTCCGGTTTATGATGAAGAAGTACCAAAACAAATTATTCCTCAAATCGGGCATACAAAATAAAGAGTTGCCTATGACTCAATTTGACAGACAAGTTTTTGAACACTGGGTTGATGGTAAAACCGGAATTGATTTTGTAGATGCCAACATGATAGAACTCAAGCTAACCGGATTTATGAGCAATCGCGGTCGTCAAAATGTAGCCAGTTATTTGTGTAACGATTTGAAACTCGATTGGCGTTATGGTGCGGCCTACTTTGAGCAACAGCTCATCGATTATGACGTTTGCAGCAATTGGGGGAATTGGGCTTATTTGGCCGGAGTAGGTAATGATCCCAGAGGCAACCGGTATTTCAATATAGAAAAGCAGGCAGCAGATTATGATAAAAATAAAGTTTACCGCGATTTGTGGTTGAAGCAAAAATAGAGGGGAAGATTTTTGAGATATAACTTAATGCGAATCAATCCAGGAAAAATTTCCGTTTTTTATTCGTTCTTTTTCCTTTTTGATAAAATCCAAATAGGCATAGGCAGCCGGACTCATTTTTTTTCCTTTCAGCCAAATTAATGTCCAATTGGTGACCAAAGGAAGTCCTTTGGCAGGAATGATTTTGATGGTTTTGTTTTCAAGTTCATTTTTTAAACCTATGAGCGGCATAACCGAAAGTCCCAACCCGGCAATAACAGCCTGTTTTACAGCTTCATTAGAAGTTAGCTGTAATTTCATTTTGGCCTTAATCCCTTGTTTGTTCAAATAATTTTCCATTGCAATTCGGGTGGCAGACCCATCTTCCCGATAAATAAGTGAACTATCGGCCAGGAATTCCTTTGTTTTTTTTGGGTCCACTATAGGATGATTTTGATTGGCAACCAAAAACAACTTATTGCTCAACAAAACCTCTGATTCAACATCTAAACCAGTGGGTAAAGTAGATACCAGGGCAAAGTCAACTTCATTATTTTTAAGTGCCTTAATTACTTTTAATTTATTGGTAACATCCATCTCCAATTCAATTCCCTTATTGTTATTCGTAAAATCGGATAAGAAATATGGCATCACATATTTTCCTGTTGACACTACGGAAATTTTTAATTTTCCGGCCAATATTCCTTTAAAGGCTAGTGTTTTATAGTTGATGTTATTGACTTCGTTGACTATGTTTTCTGCCGCCAAGGCAATTTCCTTTCCAAACTCGGTTATATACAATTGCCGTCCCATGACCTCTGTCAGAGGAATTTCGAATTGGTCCTGTAGGTTTTTGAGTTGTATGGATACAGCAGGCTGGGTTAGGTGAAGTTGCTCTGCTGCTTTGGTGATGCTTTTGGTCTCCGTAATTTTTAAAAATACCTGTAGTTGATGCAACGTGTAATTCATAAATTATTTTTATGTAAATCATAACAAATATAAATAAAAATATATGAAAATCCAATTTTACCTTTGTCAGGAATTAATCAAATTATACTATTATGCAACGAATCACAATCGCAAAAGGAGACGGAATCGGCCCTGAAATTATGGAGGCTACGTTAGCAATTATCAAAGCTGCCGGCGCACAGTTAGAGTACGATGAAATTGAAGTAGGAGAGAAAGTATACCTTTCAGGAAATACTTCAGGAATAGCCAAAGAAAGTTGGGACACCATCATCAAAAACAAAGTTTTTTTAAAAGCACCTATTACAACACCACAGGGTGGTGGTTATAAAAGTTTGAATGTAACGACACGAAAAATTTTAGGATTGTATTCTAATGTTCGGCCTTGTATGAGTTTGTATCCTTTTGTTGATACAAAACATCCTAAAATGGATCTTGTGATCATCAGGGAAAATGAGGAAGATTTATACGCCGGAATTGAGCACCAACAAACTGACGAAGTGGTGCAATGCCTCAAGATAATCAGCAGACCCGGATGTGAAAAAATTATCCGTTATGCTTTTGAATTTGCCAAACAGTACGGCAGAAAAAAAGTGACTTGCTTTACTAAAGACAATATTATGAAGCAAACTGACGGGCTTTTTCATAAGGTATTTGACGAAATTGCCGCTGAATATCCTGAGATCGAAAATGAACATTGGATTGTCGATATAGGGGCTGCCAAAATGAGTGATACTCCGGAAGCTTTTGATGTAATTGTTACGTTGAATTTATATGGAGATGTTCTTTCAGACATAGCAGCCCAAATAGCCGGTTCAGTAGGTCTTGCCGGCTCAGCAAATATTGGAGAAGAATGTGCTATGTTTGAAGCTATACATGGTTCTGCACCCCGCAGAGCGGGTCAGAATGTTGCTAATCCATCAGGATTGCTGCAAGGCGCCGTCATGATGCTCAATCATTTGGGACAAAATTCTGTTGCCACAAAAGTTCACAACGCATGGTTAAAAACGTTAGAAGACGGAATACACACTTACGATATTTACAATGAAGCAACCAGTACAAGAAAGGTGGGGACTAAAGAGTTTGCTGAAGCAGTCATTGCCAACTTAGGACAAAAACCAAAAACGTTAACGGCAGTGAACTACGAAAATGGCAAAGCTCTGATTTTACCAAATTACAAAAAGAAGCCTCAATCTAAGAAAGAGTTGATTGGCCATGATGTTTTTGTGCATTGGAATGGAACAGATGCTAACGAACTGGCTTTGAAAATGACAGCTATAGGCACCCCGAATTTGAAACTCAGTATGATTACTAATCGCGGAATTAAAGTTTGGCCGGAAGGGTTTTCACAAACTTTTTGTACAGATCATTGGAGATGCCGATTCAAGTCAGAGAATGGTCAGGTAATTTCAAAAGAGGAGATTATTATTTTATTGCAACAATGCATACACAATGGAATTGATACTATAAAAACAGAAAACCTTTATCTGTTTGATGGTCAAATGGCATTTTCACTAGGGCAAGGACAATAAAACTAAAATATTATGAAACTACAATTAATCGATGGTGCATTCAGTCCCACAGAAACGTTAGAACTCTTAACCCAATTGTATCAGGTAAAGATAAAATTTCATGAAGAAAAAGTGAAGAACAGTGCCAATGAAGAGGATATCAAAATGAGGGAGCGTAAAATTAAATTACTGCAAAAGAACTTAGATGAAGCCAGAGCCTTCATAAAAATGGAAAACAAACATTTTCATATCGAGAGTTATATAACCATTTGATTCCTTAAAAAGTGTTTCTACATAAGACAATTAGAATATGGGAAAAAACAAAGCTTTTAAAAAAGACACTTTTATACTGATTTTGCTATTGGTATTCTCAATGGGATGTTTAGTGTTTGACGTGTTAACTTCCAAAAAAATAATTGCCACCGCCTTCTTAGGTTTAGCCATTCTATTGCTATTGGCACAATTAAAAAAAATGAACATAAAAATATGAGCACTACAGAAAAAAAAGAGTTCCAACTCATTGATAGTACTTTCACTCCCGATGACGCCAACAGTATCTTAGTAAGTCTTATTCGCAATAAGATTAATTATCATAAGCTTGATGATTTCAGCAATCACATTCGATACGATAGGGACAGAGCACATTCCAAAAAACGCATCGAAGCGCTTTTGAAAACCAAAGAGGAACTTCAGGAATTCATTGCAGCAGCCAAACAGAAAGGGGTAAATGTCATCGTTACAAGCAGCATAAATATAACATATTCAAACGATGTTTGTGAATAGGAAATTACTTATTGCAACTAAACATCATAAAGAAAAAGTAATTGCCCCTTTGTTTGAAAAGGGAATAGGTGTTCGTTGTTTTGTCTCTGATGAATTGGATACGGATACTCTCGGAACGTTTTCCGGCGAAGTTTCAAGAAAGGATGATGCCCTGACGACGCTTCGAAAAAAATGCCTCCTTGCTTTAGAAAAGAATCACTGTGATTTGGTTATCGCTAGTGAGGGGTCGTTTGGCACTCATCCTGCCGTATATTTTGCAACTGCCGACGATGAACTTATGATGTTGATGGATGCCAAAAACAATATTGAAATTGTCATCAGAGAGTTGAGCATGGAAACCAACTTTAATGCGGCTGCTGTCACGAATGCGGCTGAATTGATTGACTTCGCCCAGCGGGTTCAATTTCCTTCGCACGGACTTATTTTAAAACCTGCTGAAAATGATTATCGCAAAGTAATCAAAGGAATAACCAATCTCAATCAGTTAAAAAAACACTTTTATGAGTTGAAAGAGGAATTCGGTTCTGTATATGTCGAAACAGATATGAGGGCCAATTTTAATCCAACCCGGATGAACGTTATTGAAAAAGCGGCTGTTAAACTTTTGAAAGCCGTACAATCTCCATGTCCACAGTGTGAGACTCCGGGCTTTACCATCAGCAAAGCTAATCCGGGTTTGCCCTGCAGTTGGTGTAATACCCCCACTGCCTCAACATTGAGTTATGAGTACCAATGTAAAAAATGTGATTTTACCGAAGAACATTTTTACCCACATGACAAAACAAAAGAAGACCCCACTTATTGTAACCTATGTAATCCCTAAAAAAAATGATATCGAACGACATCTATCAAGCGGCACACTTACTATATAAGGACGAAGTTGTTGCCATCCCAACAGAAACTGTTTATGGACTTGCCGCTAATATTTACAGTGAGAAAGCGGTTAAAAAAGTTTTTGAATTAAAAAATCGTCCATTTACCAATCCACTCATTGTGCATATAGGTTCAAAAAACCAATTAGACGATTTGGCTGAGAAAGTTCCGGAAATAGCTCAAAAATTAATAGATAGATTTTGGCCGGGTCCTTTAACTTTAATCTTAAGAAAAAAGAATAAAGTTCCTGATTTTGTTACCGGAGGAAAGGAAACGGTAGCTATTCGTATGCCCAATCATGGAAAAACATTACAGTTACTTAATTTATTGCCCTTTCCAATTGCTGCTCCCAGTGCTAATCCGTTTGGCTCCATCAGTCCGACTTCACCCGATCATGTAGCAGCTTATTTTGAGCATACCATTCCTATGATTTTGGATGGTGGTATCTGCCAAAACGGTTTAGAGTCCACCATTATTGGCTTTGAAAATGAAGTACCCACACTCTACAGACTGGGATCCATCACTGTTGAAGAGCTGGAACATGAAATAGGACCCATTAAGTTTCAAAATTTTGAAGAGAATAAAACGATAGCACCCGGGATGATGAACCGCCATTATGCGCCCGATACGCTAACCATAGTGTCAACCAATATAGCCGAAGCCCTCCACCTTTACAAAGGGAAAAAAATTGGGTTGTTACTCTTTAGTCCAAACAACAATTACAAAAATGTTGCACACCAAGAAGTACTTTCTGTAAAAGCGGATTTGAAAGAGGCTGCAGCCAATTTGTATGCGGCATTGCACCGATTGGATGCTCAGAATCTCGATGTAATAGTTACCGAACAATTTCCCTTAGAGCAATGGGGAAGAGCTATCAATGATCGCTTAAAAAGAGCAAGTCACCCAGTAAGTAAATAACCAATTATGAAGAGCGAAAAATTAAATCTGTTTTACGGTCTATTGTTTTATAAAATAAAAGCTCATAATACAGTCTGACTTTTCCAATCGAAAAGTAAATTTTTAAGAGACAAACAAGATTCGATACCATCTGTTTAAAAAAATAAAATGTACTTTTTGATTGGATTTTGAAAAGCGATTATTAGTTTATCTTTTTTGATTTCTTACCTACTCAGCAATACGGAGCAATAAAACTAGCTACTTTTTTTACCGGCTTTCCATTCGCTTTGCAACATTGCATATTGATATTCACTGCCCCATTTTCCTTTGAAAAAAATATTTTCAATAAAATGTCCTTCTTTTTTAAATCCGACACTTTCCAGTAATTTGATTGATGCGTTATTTTCTGTGTCTACAATTTCCACAACGCGATGCAGGTTTTTATCATCAAATAAAAAACTCAAAATACCCAGCAACGTTTCCTTGGCAAAACCTTTTCTTTGTTCCAGGTGAGATATTGTAATTCCTATTTCTGCAATTCGAGAGTCATAAGCATCTAATTTTATAGCACAATCGCCTATCAATCTTTCAGTATCCTTATTTTCAATAGCATATTGAACCCATTCACCTGCTTTTCCGAAATGCTTTGTTCCGTTGTCTAGAATAAAATCTTCAGCCTGACTCATAGTCATTACGTCAAAACCTTGGTATTTTGTGACTTCAGGATTGCAGCGGTAAAGATGAAAATCATTCAAATCCGTCACTTTAAGATGTCTTATGCTTAACCTATCCGTTTGTATTTCTAATTCTTTCATATTTTTATGTATAACTTCGTTCTATTTTTTGAAAGCTTCTTTCATAGCCATTTTGACTAAAGCTTCATATTCTTGTAACTCTTTAGCTTTTGGTAATAATCCGATTAAACAATGAATTTGACCCGCGAAGCATTTTTCCCAAACCATAACACCGGATTTTCTCAATTTATCCGCATACAAAACTCCGTCTTCACGTAGGGGGTCAAATTCAGCATTTATAATTACTGCTGGGGGAAGTCCTTTTAAATCATCCGTGAGCATGGGAGATACTTCAGGATTGTCAGTTTGTCCCGGGGCGTAAGTTTCTACCGAAAAATAGCAAGCGGCTTTAGTCTGAAAAAAGCCAACAGCATTCTCTTGATAAGAAACTGAGGTTTCCATATGCTGTGGGGTTAAATCAGCCGGAAGCCCATTCATGACCTGCAATTTTATTGTATTACTAATCCCGTCCTTTTTTGCTTTTTGTGAAATTACTGCAACTAAGTTGGCACCAGCACTGTTCCCTTCTAAAACAATACGCTTGGTGTCTCCTCCAAATTCTTCTCCATGTTGAGAAATCCATTTGAAGGCAGTGTAGCTATCATTAACTGCCGCCGGAAATTGGTATTCGGGAGCCACTCTATAATCAATAGCAAAAACTATGGCTTCATAATTTATAGCTTCTAGCCACAAAGGTTGTTCGAGACAAGGTAAAAGCGGAGAAATAAAACCGCCTCCATGATAATGGATAATAATGGGAAGGTTTTTACCATGGGTGGGATTAAAAACTAAAATCGGAATACTGTCATTTGTTATTTTAATTCGTTGGACATCTGCTTTAGGATATGGTGCGGCCGGTGGTCCTGCAAACTTAATTTGTTCAATCGGCAGTTTACGAAGCTGTTCCAAAGTCAAATCCTGATAATCAATTATCTTTAGAAATTGCGCAATTTCAGGATCGAGTTGTCTGGTACCGCAACTTTGAGCTACATTGATTTGATTTATCAATAAAGCAAAGCCAAGAATAAGGAAATTTATGTTTGTTTTCATCTTTATGAAAAGTCGCCCAAAAAGACGTTTCGTTACAAATTCAGAATATATTACTCAGGGCTCAAACAAAGTTACTTAAAATTTGAATGTTGATTTGAGTGATAAATAAAGGATATCATTGCCATTACCGGTAGCTTTTGGATAACTTCCCGCTTTAAAATAAGAAGCATCAAAAGCTAAGGCGCAGTGTTTGTTTTGTTGGTAACTGGTTTCCAGTAAATAGAGTTGGCCTAATGTTTTCTTATCGGTGGCGAATAAAGCATTGGGTCTTGGTCGGTTTTGAACCATGCCTGGAGAATAGGTACCGTCCTGGTTGCTGTTTCTTGACAGGAAAAAGACTTGTGCGAGTACATTTAGTTTTTGAACCGGATTGATTTTAAGATAAGGAGACAAGCTCAACATATTGGTCGCTCCGATAGGTGCGGCTAATCCATAAGCAGGTTTGGCATACAACAAATTATACGTGTTCAGTTTTTTATCGGTACTGTCTTTATCTCCTGAAGCAATATTAGCTGCGAATCCTATTATTCCTTTTTTAGCAGACATTACCGTTGCATTTACATCCGCCATGACATTATAGGCATCAATAGTTAAGTCATTGAATTTCCCGGTTTGATAGCCTCCTTCAAATTCAAAGTTTACCGTTTTCAGATTCGAAAATAGTCGAATCCCACATGTCTGTCTGTTTTCATAGCCGGCCTGATAATTATACATCCGGTCTCTCGATTGGAAGTTGAGAAAGTAGTAATCCAACCCCAATTTACGATTGGCATAGAATTGGGTTCCGTAAATCCCTAATAGTCCGTCGTGCATGCTTTCATCATCAAATACATATCGTTTGGAGATGACTTTGGAAACCGCAAAAAAGTCTAATGAACCGTTATTAAATTTTCGTTTAATCACTAAACCATCAAATGCCAGGCGGGTATTAGGTCCTTCCCTGAAAGTAATTAAACGATGATTGCCGTAAAATAACTCCTGATGCCCTAAACGGAAGTTCCAGTTTTTGAGTTTTAACTCTGCAAAGGCCTGATGCAAGCTTAACTGGTTTTCGTCAATTTCAGGAGTCATCGGGTTGTCGTTAAAAAAACGGGCCGTATTGCTGAGTTGCATGAAAACGCGGAAATGATCTCCCAACTCAATATCCGCATGCACCATAAGGCGATGCCAGAGCTGATTGACATGAATAGCGGAAAATGTTGGAGGAACATCACCAAAATTAAGGTTCTCATACTTTTGGTATTGTTCCCGTAATTCCCCTCCGAAAGAGATGTAGTTGTTTTTTCCAAGGGAGATATACTTAGCTTTGTCAAATCCTTTTTTGAGAGTATCCTTTTTTAGTGACGTAAAGTCATCGTCATACCGTAGCCAACTGATTTTGTTTTGGGCGGTTGAAGACGAAACTACGGTAGTGACCAGTAGTAACGTAATGAAAATAGATAGTGAAATTTTTTTACTCATAAGAGTAAAATTGTTTTTTTGGTAATCGTGACCCGAGCCATTTTGGCGAACAGATGAAATAATCTTCGATTTCATGATTTTGATTTGATTTTGATTTAGATTGGAACTGATGTAAAACCACAGGCCATTACCATTGCCATAATGACCCGTGGTAGGTATCGCTTTAGCGATTAAGGTTTGATAACATGTCCGGTTACTCTTCCGAAGACGCTTTTACGGAACATATATTCCAATTGTCTCATGGTGGTTGGGATTTCGCCAGGGAAGTAAGGGAAGTACTGGGGAGAATTTTCAATAACCGTCGGACTCACCGCGTTGATACGGATGCCGTTTTCCAATTCGATTGCAGCCGCACGAACAAAACCTTCTACGGCACCGTTAGCCGCTGAGGCGTTGGCAAAGTTTACCTGAGGCTCATGCGTAAGTGCCCCTGTGATTAAAGTAAAAGATCCTTTTGGGTTGATGTATTTTTGACCAATCAACACTAGGTTGATTTGCCCCATCATTTTACCTTCAACGCCTTGTCTGAAGGTAGTGTCATTCAATTTGGCCCATGGACCTACAAAAGTTGGTCCTGCTGTTGAAATTAAGGCATCAAAGGGTCCCACCTGTTGAAACATTTTTTCGATGGATTCCGTTGAAGTGATATCCGCATCGATGTCACCGCCTTGCGAAGCTACCTTGATGATTTCGTGCTCGCTTTCTAAGGCTTTTACTAAGTGTGAACCCATGGTGCCTGTGGCGCCTACAATAATGATTTTCATGATTTTACGTTTTAAAAATGAATGTGTTTATTTTTCTTTGGCAAAGATATTTAGGGTTTCAACGACCGTGTTAGGACAAAAATTGAGTTGAATAGGACATGTTTAAAGTTCTCTGCCTGTAGAAACTGTTTTTTACAAATTGGGAGAAAAAGTAAAAGCCGAAGTTCCTTCGGCTTTTACTTTTTATACATATGCAGGTATGGGCTGTAGCGGTATACTCTTGAGATTCTTTTTGATTTTCTAGGCTGTCTTGAGGACTGACTTTTATGAAATTAAAATTGTTCCAAAATCAATTTCTTACTAGCTGACATACCGGCTGTAGTCCCTGCGGCAACTGCATTGGCCACTGTTCTCATTTTGGTTGTATTATCGCCACAAGCATAAATACCTTCTACAGAGGTTTCCTGAAAACCGTTTACCTTGATGTAACCTTCCTCAGTTAGTTCGCAACCCAAAGATTCCGGGATAGGACAATGTTGTATGAATGGTCTTGGGGAATACAAGGCCGTCAGGGGTGATTTAGTGCCATCAATAAATTCTATATTTCGGATGTATCCTTCAATATGGTCTAACTTTTTAATTTCCTTTTCAACAATGGCTATGTTATGGGAACTTAGTTTTTTTGTTTGTTCAACGTTGAGGGTTGATTTTCCGTTAGTATAGATGGTAAGATCTTTTGTCCAATTCGAAATCATTTTGGAAAGTTCATAGGCATATTCGCCATTGCCCAGAATTCCTGTCTTGGTATTGCGGACTTCATAGCCATGGCAATAAGGACAATGGATTGCTGAAATGCCCCAAGACTCGGCGAAGCCTTCTATTTTTGGCATAATATCTTTTATGCCGGTGGCAAAAATCAGTTTTGTAGCTTGAAACTTTTCTCCGGCTTCAGTGGTAATCTCAAAACCATTTTCAATTTTAGTACCGTTTGTGGCCAATCCATTATAGAAATTAACATTTTCATATTGTTCCACTTGTTGTTTCCCGATGGTTGCGATGCCTTTGGGCGTGTTGCCGTCCTGTGTCAGAAAGTTATGGGAATGCGGCGTTTGTGCGTTGGCCGGTTTTCCGCTGTCAATAATCAGCACCGTTTTCAAGGCCCTGCCTAGTGCCATTCCGGCGGCCAGTCCTGAATAGCTTCCGCCAATAATAATAGTGTCAAATTTTTTGCTTTTTGTATTCATATCAAATTGATTAAATGGAAAGGGGGAAACTACCGCTATTATTCCGAGCCCGGCTTGCTTTATGAACCTGCGTCTTGGTAATTTCTGGGATTCCTGCATAAGATTTTGTTTAGTATTTAGCGATGCTGTTTTTTTGCTTACTTTTTTCGAGATGCTTTAGCGCCATTGCCATCCAGTATATCCCAATACTGTAAACGGTATGGATAAGTATTATTTTGATTAGTAGGAAGGGAGCTTGTGGTATCTTAGAAAAGGCTATGCCAAACCCAAGTACGGGTTGTACGATGCAAATCGGAATAAAAAGGGTGACATTTCCCAGTATCATAGCCGGAAGAAAGCTGGGGCTGTTGAGCCATTTTTTTCCGAATAAGAAGACCAATGAAAAAGCGAATACTACCCCAATAGTATAATGTGTAATCCATCCTATCAGCAATTCGTTTGCCATACTTGGTGTTTCCCTGATGGTGTTATGAACGAATTGTCCCTTGAAAATATAGGCTTCCCATCTACCGATGTACAAGATGCCATGACCTTTGTGAGTAAAAAGACTCAGTATATAAGTAAAGACATCAACGGCTGCTGTTGCTCCAATACCAACCAGTATCGTTTTCAGTGTGTTGTTCATTGCGGTTATTTAGTTACGGTCGTTTTCTTTAAACTGACGCATGATAAAGTCTACAATGGGAACTCCAACAAATACAATCCAAGGTACTAAGGCTATAGTTAGAATAAAGGTTCGTTGGTATAATGCCAGTGCATTTAATGCTTTACCGAACAGGAATAAAAAAAGGGTAATTGACGGATAAATAGCCAACCAGATTTTTAAGGATGCCATTAATTTCATTTTTGTTTTCATATTGTTTTCTTTTTGAAATAATTTACAGGGCAAAATTACCTCTACAGGAAACCACTATGTTAGGACAAATTTGGAGATGAATAGGACTATTTTTGAGTTTTACTTAAAGGAACAACCTTTCTTTTTATTTTAAGTAACGGTTTATATTTTCCAATTTGTATTCTGGAGAAGCATTAAAGAATAGGTTCAGCAAATTCATATGACCGGCACCATAAATTACCAGAATTTTATCCGAGTTATTACTCTCAATCTTTTGAATATTCCTGAAGATTTTAAGGTTTCGGTTGAACCACCAACCGGTGGTAAAATCTACACCAAAATCAGTATTCTCCGGGGTCTGATATTTAAAAGCACCTACCAAATAATTGCCCAAATCTTTTTCTATAGTAACAGGGTTATTTAATTCTTTCAGTTGGGCGATTATGCCTTTTGTTTTAAAAATATCCGTAGAATAATGTATTAATGTTGAGTCGGGATTATGAGTAAAGAAATTGGTAAATTTCTGTACTGCAATAGGGTCATGGTGCAGAATCGAGTCTATATTATCGTAATTTCTACCCCAATCATTAACACAGTATACTTTTTTTAAATGCAATTTTTTGGCTAACCTGAAACCAATTTGCTGGTATTCTTCTCTGTTAAGTTGATAAGTGCCATCTACATAGCAATTGTAAAGTGAATCCACTTTTGTTTGCAAAGACGGGTCAACTTCAATGGCAATAATGGTGGGTTTGAATTTTGAAATTCTCTCTACGATTTTATTAATTTCATCTTGGTATTTCTCATCAAGGACATCTATTTGGTCTTTTTTGTCAATTTTTTTCACATCCTTATTGTGAAATGCAAAATGGAAAGTTCCTAATGTCAATACTTCTTTTTTCTGGGATTGTCCATTAGTGACTATTGCGAGAAGCAAGACTAATAATGTAAAGATTGGATTCGTTTTTATTTTCATAAGGTTTTCTTTTAAAATAATTTTGCGAAACAAAACTACTTATGGTATAAATCACAGGAATAGGATAAAAATGAGAATTACCGGGACTTATCTGGAGTTTTGCCTAAATGCTTCGGGTGAAACTGCAGTGTGTTTTTTAAAAAAACGGATAAAGTAGGAGGGATCTTCATAGCCTAAATTATAGGCAATTTGGCTTACTTGATTAGAAGTAGCCAACAATTGGCGTTTGGCTTCCAAAACAATGTAATCGTTGATGATTTCCGAAGGCGTTTGGTTCAGCAAAGCTTTGGTCACAGCACTGAGTTGATAGGAAGAGAGGTGCAATAACTCGGTATACTGTGAGACTTGTTTGTGGGTGGTGATGTTGGCTTCCACCAAGGCTAAAAACTGTTCCAGTTTTTCCTGTGCATACGGAGTACTCTTTGCTGCAGGTAGTACTTTATCCTGACGCTGGCGAAGCAGTTCGATAAGGAGTATGCTCAGATTGGCCTTCAATATTTCCTGATAGCCTTTGGCCTGAATACGGTATTCTTTCAGCGCTTCGGCAAGTAAGGTGTTTATCTTATCGAATCCTTCCGGTTCCAGTTGGTAGAAAGAAAACTGAATCAACTTGGTCAAATGGTTTTGAGCCGCGCTGTTATGCGAATATAAAAAGTCAGTTTTAAACTGAAGCAGGTAACCTGAACTTCCGGCTTTTAAATCAAGTTGGTGAACCTGTCCGGGCCGCATCATAAAAACGGTATGGTCATTTATTTCATAATCGGTAAAGTCAATGGTGTGCTGTCCGGCTCCTTTTTTTATTACTAATAAAAAGTAAAAATCGTGCCTGTGCAGCTCCTGAACCATCGGTTCATTTGCCAATAAAGGGGTGATGTCTTTAATGGTATAGTTGCCGTCCGGTTGAGGTTCTTTTTGCGTTTTAAGATGTCGTATCGGAATATTTTCCATTGGGTATGACTTAACAGTTTCAAAGATAAATAAAGTTTTATTGAAATTCAGGTGTCGCACCCTTAAGAGAATCTGAATGGAAAGGAAATGCTTCTTTACGGTTGCTGGACTCTATGATTTGATTGTTTGCTGTATTCATGCTTTCCGCGCCCGTAGGGGTAACGCTTTCAAGATTACTCTCGATTATTTTATGGTCCTCCGCAATGATTTCTTCCATGGTTTTTTTATAAGCAGCTATACTCACAGGGTTATCCGAATCTATTGTTGCGGCAGGTTTCTTCAAGGGATTAGTACCGGATGTCGTTGCAAATCGCGCGGATGGGAATTGTCCCTTCGAATGACCTTGGGTGTTTGTCCGATTGGCGGCAAAAACAGCATTGCTGATTAAGATTACGGCGATAACAATCTGTACAAGATTGATATGACACATTTTTTTAAAACTGTTTTTGGGTTGTTTGTTTCCCATGTCTAAAAGGGAATCTGAGGAAGTTGTTTTTGATTTCATGTTGTATTGTTTTGAATTATTGTTTCATGCTTTTGGTTTTCATTGCAAATGTACCGGGCGAATGATGCATTTGAAAGACAATGAAGTGTCAGAAAAGGACAGTGGCTTACTTTGAAACAGGGTGTTTGTATACGAACAAAACCGCTATAATAGCGGTTTTGTTTTTGTGGGTTGCACTGATTAGTCACAAGTAGCGCAGGAGCAATTGGAAGCATAGTTGCAATCAATGCAGGTACAAGTTGAATTGTTGCATTTTTCATTTTGAGCTTTCATGGTTTCCGGGTTCATTTTTACTGTTTTTTTCATGATTCCATTTTTAATGATTATTGATAATTGATTGTGATTTTTGATTGATTCCGTTACAGACTGATTAGTCGGGTCTCGGGTGATGATTGAAACGTAAAGTTATTTTTGGGTATAGGGGCAAACTTCTTTCAGATTATAATCTAACAGTAGTTTGGTAATGTTTTCAAACTTTGGCCCATATTGGGATTTCACCCTTTCCAAACATTGATTGATGATATACCGATTGTCAGCATGGGTATACTTTACAACAGAAGCTTTCTTAAACGAATCCTCATCTGATTTTGAAAGATTATCGGGGAGTAAGATATGCACTTCATCCGGTTCAAAAGAGCTCAGCGATCCGGTAGGAACAATGGTCAATCCGTATTTTGAAGTGATGGACGTACCGTGGTTCATAAAGGTTTCCAATGCCGAAGGGAAGGTTCGGTGATAGGTGTCCAATACCGCTGCCAACGAGAGTTCATTTACGCCATCCTGAAGTAAGATGCCTGCTTTTCTGTTTTTCTTTAAGAAAATCTTGTGGGCAATGGTAAACTTGTGGCCGGTGGTAATCGCCACACTTTGATGCTCTGTTTTAATATCTGCATATGGATAGTGGATGTCACTCATTACCCGTTCCTGTGTTCTTTGTCCGAACAACTCCCGGATGATGGTTAAACTTCCCTCCACCGCATTGGAAACTCCAGCGGTACTGTACAGATTATCACTTTTGGTCACCGAAAGGTTTTGAACCCATAGCGGTTTCGGGAAAGCTTCTTTGCTCTCTTCAAACATAGAGGCATGGGTGGTAAGAGGCTTTCCGTCATATAAGCCGCTAGCTGCAGCGACCAGGGAACCCGCACAAATCGAAAGAACTTTGGTCTCAGGGGTAGTTTTTTCTTTAATCCATCGGATAACGGACGATTTCGGATCCTTAAACACACCTACCATTGCCGGAATGACAATCACATCGGGTTTAATTTTCAGGGAATCCAATTCGGCGAAAGTCATATTGGGGTAAATATAGGCCCCAGCCAACAACACTATCGGGCTATTATTTTAGGCTACTACATATACGTTGGCTTGTTGGGTAACATTGAAAAGATAGTATGGGGCCATCAGGTCAAAAATCTCGGTGCCCTCATTATGGGCTACAATAACCACCGTTTTTTTAGACGGATCATAGGTGACTGGTTGTACATCGTGTTTGACGGTACTGTTGTAAACCGGTACCTTTTCAAATTCCCGCAGGGGTTGACAGCCGGTATACACCAATGCGGATACCATTAAAATCAGGGCGGCAGCCCATTGTTTTCTTTTGTTTTTCATTGTTCTTTTGTTTTGATTCATAATTTGTAGCGAGGGAATACTATTCCTGTTTTTTTAACACTACAAATTTATGATGGCCGTTAGGCTCCCTATTGACAACAAAGCGTCATAAAAGGACAACTTCTTTTAGAGTGATTAATACGGATATCTACGCAAAAAGCCGCCCCGGAACGGAGCGGCTTTTTAGACCCATGTGAAGGCATTGCATTACTTACACCCGGGTAGTTAGTTCATATTGATTTTTAATCAGTCCGTAGTAGGCAATCAGTAGAAAAGCAATGGCTTGCATGGCGGTAATGATGGCGGTGGAGGTTGCTGTCCAGGTGAAACCGACATATAAAAAGCCAATCCCCGAGAGGGTGAGCGCATAAATACTGTTTTTGTCAAATTGTTTTAAAAACTCAAAAACCAGTATTTGCAGCAGGGCAGTAGTAATTCCAATAATCAGCGGTATCATAATGTATTGTTTTAAGTGAATGTTCCTTTTTGTTTGGCAAAGATAGGTTGGTCACTTAGCCGTTAAAATGACAATTATAGGACATATGAGGACAAGAGTAGGGCGTCTTTGAAGAGACAATTCCTTGTTCTAAAAACAAAAAGCCCTCTAAAGAGGGCTTTTGAATAGTTTGTTTGAGCCTATTACTCGTCTGATTTGTTTTTGAGTTTCATCAGCAGAGTATAGGCCCCTTTGGTGATCACCGTGTCAGAAGCTAGTTGGTCTCCGTTCAAGATTTCAACAAATCCCTTTTCTTTGTTGCCGAGCGTGACTTCGGTAATTTTATATTGGGCTTTTCCTACCACGATAAATACATAATCTTTTCCTTCGTAATTGACGATGGCTTCTTCGGGTAAAGTCAGCACATTATTACTTTTGACCTCTATTTCGGCATTCATATACATGCCCGGTAACAGGGTTTTGTCATAGTTTTCAAAATGACAATGTACCTCGGCCGAATGCTCATCCACCGATAAGTCTTTGCTGATTAAGATGATTTCGCATAGGTGCTTGTTCTCCGGTTGGTTGTTGGTGTAGGCCACTAACTTCTGACCGATGGCCAATTGGGTAATGTCTTTTTCAAAAACCTTTAAGTTGAGGTGAATGTCAGTGGGGTTGATGAGTTCAAATAATACATCCGCCGGGTTTACATATTTCCCGATATTTACATTCACTTTGGATACAAATCCGGTAATAGGGGCGTAGACGTTCACGCTTTTGGAGATATTCTTTTCAGATAAAGTGGCAGGATTGATGTTAATCAGTTTCAGTTTTTCACCCAACGCACTCAGGGTGATGCGAAGTGTTTTGTAATCTGCATCCGCCAATTGGTATACTTTGTCACTGCTGGCCTGATTTTGATTTAACTCTTTTTGACGGTCGTATTCCTTTTCGGCATAATACAATCTTGATTTTGTCGTCAAATAATCCTGTTGCAGTTGCACATATTGTTGGTCTTCCATCGTGGCGATGACTTCGCCTTTATTGATGTGCATACCCGGTAACAGTTTGGTCGATTTTAAATAGCCTCCCAATGGCATGCTGATGGACACCAAGTTTTGGGGTGGCACATCAATTTGTCCGTTTACCTTTAAAACGGATGAAATGGATTTTCTTTCCGGGGAGGCTGTCGCTAAGGCCGCGTTTTTCAATTGCGCTTCCGTAAGCGTCACTATAGATTCATTGATGGATTGGGGTTCGGCAGCCGCTTCTTCTTTTTTCGATTGGCAACCCAAAGCCAATAAGCTGAGGAGCGTTATGATGGTATTTTTCATGCTGTTAATTTTTTGAAGTGAGGTAGTGGAGTTGAATCACCGCGTCGTTATACTGATTCACGGTATTGATGTAATCGTTTTGTATGGCAATACTTTGATGCATCAGCATTACCCAATCCAGGTAATTGATTTCTCCGTTATAGAATTGTTTGTTGGCTGTATTGCTGATGATTTTGGCATTGGGCAGCCCGGTTTTCTCGTAATACTCTAATTGGGTCACACTTTTTTGGTACTGCGATCGCGCATTCCCCAACTGTTGTTGCACTTGTAATTTCCCATTTTGAAATTCGTTTTCAGCAATGGTTTCCGCTAGTTTGGACGCTTTGATTCTCGCTTTTTGGGCGCCGCCAAAGAGAGGAATGCCCAACCCCAACTGTGCCGATTGAAAACGGGTGGATTTGTCATACAGCACATTGTCAGCCCCGGTTCCGGTAATGGTGGTGCTGTTGTACCCCAAAGTGATACTCGGCAAAAGTTTGGCGCGTTCTGCTTTGGTCGCCGCGGCACTGACCTTTTTTTGTTGCTCCAAAAGCTGTACAGTAGGATGTTGAGCCACCCCGGTGCTGTCGATGGTGGCGTTGAAGGACAGTTTCAATGCGTCAGCTACCGGTATCGCGGTGGTTTCTGTATTTAAAAGCAATTGAAACCGACTTTGCCACACCGCTTTTTCCTGCTGCAATTGGCTCAACTGCGCTTGTATAGTACCCTGCTGGGTTTCGGCTGTGGTTTTTTCCAGTATGTTGCTTTCCCCTTTTTTAAAACGGAGTGTGGCCTTTTGTGCAAATGCGGCAAACAGGCTGTCACTTCTTTGGAGTAAGCGTTCTTTTTCGGTCAGGTACACCAAGGTGTAAAACAGTTGGGTCACCTCTTTTTTCAATTCCGCTTCTTTCAACGTCACATTCAACGTGGCTGTTTTCCATTCTTCGGTATACAGTCGCTTTTGTCTGCTGTACACGGTAGGAAAATTGAACGATTGGGCCACACCAATGCGGTTGTCGTTGTAGTTGCT
The DNA here is from genome assembly GCF_051547105.1 of Flavobacterium sp. XGLA_31. Taxonomy (NCBI): domain Bacteria; kingdom Pseudomonadati; phylum Bacteroidota; class Flavobacteriia; order Flavobacteriales; family Flavobacteriaceae; genus Flavobacterium; species Flavobacterium sp. XGLA_31. Next base: position 112,185 of record NZ_JBPTTM010000002.1, read on the forward strand.
GTTAATCTGTCCGTAATCGCCGCTAATGGTCGTTGCCGGCAGATTGGCAGCGGTTTTAATCAGCTGCTTTTGGTAGTCGGCTTTCAAGCGTTCATTCTTGATGGACGCATTGTTTTTCAGCGCCGTTTCAATGGCGGCCTCCAAACGAATGGCATTTTGTGCTTGTGCTTTTGTTGCCGATACCGAAATAAGCAATACCACCACCGTCATTGTTTTGGGCAGCGATTTCAGTTTTATTCCCTTTTCAAAAGTGACATATAAAATAGGCAGTACAAAAAGCGTCAGGAAGGTGGCAATCAATAAACCGCCGATTACTACGGTGGCTAACGGACGCTGTACTTCGGCACCGGCGCCATGGCTTAACGCCATCGGTAAAAATCCTAATGAGGCTACAAAAGCCGTCATCAATACGGGACGCAAACGGACTTTGGTTCCCATTAAAACAATACGATGTAAATCGGTCATGCCTTCTTTTTTTAATTGATTAAACTCTGAAATTAATACGATGCCGTTCAATACGGCCACACCAAAGAGTGCGATAAAACCAATGCCGGCACTGATACTGAACGGCATGCCTCGCAAGGCCAGGAAGAAAATACCGCCTATAGCGGAAAGCGGAATCGCAGAATAAATCAGCAAGCCCTGTTTCACCGAGTTGAAGGCAAAAAACAGCAAGAGGAAGATGAGCAGTAAGGAAACAGGTACCGCAATCAGTAAGCGTTGCTTGGCCTTGTTTAAATTCTCAAACGCACCGCCATACGTGGTATAGTAACCCGTAGGCAGTTTGATTTGTTTATCCACCTTTTGTTGCAATTCATTCACTATGCTTTGCACATCACGGCCTCTGACATTGAAACCTACTACGATGCGACGCTTGGCATCTTCCCGTTGGATTTGGTTGGGGCCGTTTTTGATGCTGACATTGGCCAGCTGGGACAACGGAATTTGGGTTCCCTGCGGGGTCGGAATTAATAAATTTTGAATGTCTTCCAGGTCTTTGCGTTGATTAGTATGGAGTCTGACCACCAAATCAAATCGCTTTTCTCCTTCAAACACCAAGCCGGTGGTTTGTCCAGCAAAAGCGGTATTGACCACTTTATTGATATCGTCAATACTCAAATGGTATTGGGCAATGGTGTTGCGGTTGTAGTCAATAACGACTTGCGGCATACCGGTAACGGGTTCAATGAATAAGTTTTGGGTACCTTCCACGGTAGTCACGATTTTCCCCAGTTTTTGGGCGTAGACAGCCAAAGTGTCGAGGTTTTCCCCAAAGATTTTACATACTACATCTTGTCGGGCTCCGGTCATTAATTCATTGAAACGCATTTGGACCGGATATTGAAATCCGGCGGTGATGCCCGGTACATCTTCTAAGGCTTTGCTCATTTTTTCCGCCATTTCATTAAAGGTCTTGGCCGATTTCCATTCGCTTTTGTCCTTCATGATGACCATCATGTCACTGGCTTCCATCGGCATAGGGTCGGTAGGGACTTCACCACTGCCTATTTTAGTCACCACTTTTTCTACCTCGGGAAATTGGGTTTTTAAGATGTGGGCCGCTTTTTGAGTGCTTTCGATGGTGGTGGTCAAATTGCTGCCGGTGAGCACCCGGGTATCTACGGCAAAATCGCCTTCTTCAAGCGCCGGGATGAATTCGCCTCCCAGAAAGCTCAACGTGATTACGGCGATGACAAACAAACTGAGTACCGTGGTCAGTACGGCTTTCGGGTAGCCTAAGATTTTGTTTAACGCGTGTTGGTATCTTATTTCCAACCCAATCATCAGTCGGTCGGAAAGATTGGGTTCGTGTTTTATTTTTTTACTCAAAAACAAAGCACTCATCATCGGGATGTAGGTCAAAGACAAAAGAAAGGCCCCCAATAAAGCAAAAGCAACCGTTTGTGCCATCGGTTTGAACATTTTGCCTTCAATGCCTTCGAGCGTGAATATGGGAAGGTACACAATCAAGATGATGATTTGACCGAATACGGCACTGTTCATCATCTTACTGGCGGAACTTTCCACCGTTTTGTCCATTTTGGATTGGCTCAGGGCTTCTACTTTGCTGAACTGTTTACTGTGTGCCAATTGGTGCATTACCGCTTCCACAATAATGACGGCACCGTCAACAATCAATCCGAAATCCAGTGCTCCTAAACTCATCAAATTGCCGCTCACTCCGAAAGTATTCATCAATATAATGGCAAACAACATGGCCAACGGAATGACGGAAGCGACTAACAGCCCGGCTCTGAAATTCCCTAAAAACAATACCAAAACGAAGATTACAATCAGCGCCCCTTCCAGTAAATTCTTTTCTACGGTACCAATGGCGTTATTCACCATTTTGGTTCGGTCTAGGAACGGTTCAATCACCACGCCTTCGGGCAAGGTTTTTTGAATTTGCACCACGCGTTCTTTGACATTTTGAATCACATCGCTGCTGTTGGCCCCTTTGAGCATCATCACGACCGCTCCCGCCACTTCACCTTCATCGTTATAGCACATGGCGCCATAGCGGGTGGCATAGCCTATCCTCACTTCGGCCACATCACGGATAAATAAGGGCGTTCCGGAAGCACCGGTTTTGATGGCAATGTTTTCGATATCCTCCGGTTTTCCAATGAGCCCTTCACTTCGGATGAATAGGGAAGTGGCTCCTTTTTCAATATAGGACCCTCCGGTGTTTTGATTGTTTTTTTCAACGGCAGTAAAGACATCGGCAATCGTAAGGCCATACGATTGTAATTTGTTAGGGTTCACGGCAATTTCGTATTGCTTTAGCTTCCCGCCAAAACTGCTGACTTCGGCTACGCCTTTAACACCCAGCAACTGTCTTCTGACAATCCAGTCCTGTATGGTTCGTAAGTCGGTTTCCGAGTATTTTTTTTCGTAGCCTTTTTTGGGGCGAACCACATATTGGTAAATTTCCCCAAGCCCCGTAGACACGGGTCCGAGTTCGGGTGTGCCTATGCCTTTGGGTATTTCGGTTTGTACTTTTTGCAAACGTTCCGCCACCTGTTGCCGTGCCCAATAGATATCGGTTTCATCATCAAACACGATGGTGACTAACGACAATCCGAAACGGGAAAAGCTTCTGATTTCCTTTAAGCCGGAAATGTTGGTATTGGCCTGTTCAATGGGAAAGGTGACCAAGCGTTCAATATCGGTAGCGCCAAATGAAGGCGCAATGGTGATGACCTGTACCTGATTGTTGGTAATATCCGGCACCGCATCAATGGGTAATTTAGTGGTTTGGTACGCACCATACACCACAAGGCCAATTACCATAAGCCCAACGAGGAGTTTGTTCCTTACGGAAAACTCGATAATTTTATTTAACATGAAAGTAAATGGTATTTCGTTTTGAATTCAATACACGTCACCACACACACATCTCAGATGTTTGCGGTAGATTCAGAATAAAAAACTAACACATCTTGGGTGGTTGCCAAATAGAGGAAAAGTAACCAGGTGAAAAAGAAAAATGATACCCAAAGTCGGTCTTTTTGCTGCCGGCTTTGAAGAGGGGTTTGCGGGTGAAATCGTAGTTTACCACCGGTTGGCAAAAGGTAATGCTGGTACAGCTGCAATAATTGTGAGACTTGAAGGGCAATCGCATGTCTTTATCGAAATCATCGTCATTCACATCGCCATGAGCATAATGGATGCACATAAAGTCCCAAAGCGTCATTTTGGGTTTTTCTTTTTTGTGCTCCGTATAATGCTCTGCCATCAGCGGCAGTTTGAGCAACTCACTCAACTGGGCGGTAGTGAACAAATAAGTGACCGTAAAAAATAAGACAATCGCATTTTTCATCACTACAAAGATTAAAAAAAAGATTCCATAAAAGCAAGCTGGCTACTCTAAAAGTAAGTGAGGTGGGGATTGTTTTGCAACAATAGAGGCTGTTTTACAAAACTTCCAATCGTTTCTACGTATCGGATGGACTTACACCAAGTCGGTAGATTTCGCAGAGCAGTATTTAATCTCATTTTAGGAGGAGTGCCTCAGCTTTGCAGAGGTGGGGTGGTACCAGAGTATCAGCGGAGCCTGGTCGGGTGATGCTAATTACAAAAGAGAAAGGACTTATTATTCCCATGAATACCAACAACTGTAAATCTAATCTTATATCAAGTCGTTAGTTTGCACTATTTTGCATGCTAATGCTTTGTAATTAACCTTATTAATTACATTTGTCGGCTGTTCCGTTTTTAAGTTTCGCTTACAGCTGTCAGTTGATTAAGATTTACAAATTAATGAAGAATTATTTTTACGCCCTGGGGCTGCTGGTACTGTTGTGCTTCAGCGTGACTCCGTTACATGCCCATACGCTTCAAACAGTTGCCATAGACTGTGCAGCTCCCACCACACAACCCAGTGGACTTACCTTTGTCAATACATTCAGTGATTATACCTTTGGGTCGTTTACCGGCACCACAGCCAATGGATATTTGGTACTCATCAGTAAATCATCGGCATTGTCTGCCGCACCGGTTGACGGTGTGACTTATACCGTGGGCGATACACTGGGCAACGCTACAGTGTTGAGTGCTTCCTCTGCCATAGGTTTTGAAGCCTATGCCTTAACGGCTACTACCACTTATTACGTTGTTGTTTACGCCTATAACGCCAACGTAAACTGTAGTGTCAGTATCAAATACAATACGGTTACTCCTTTAACCAATAGCTTTACCACGCCGCAGGCACCATCAGTTAAGCCGAGTGCCCAGCCCACTAATTTGACCATCAGTTCCACAACCAGTACCACCTTAGCCGGGTCGTTTACTGGCTCGGGAGGATATTCGTATTTGGTTGTGGTTAGTCCCTTTTCCAGCCTTAATGCCGCTCCTGTAGAGCGTGGTGTGTATACGGTTGGCAACACTCTGGGTAGGGGAAAAGTAGTCAGTGTGGGCAATGCCACGTCATTTACCGCCACAGGCTTGCAGCCCAATACCGCCTATACTGTTTTTGTATACGCTTATGCTGATGGCAGCAGTTGTTTTTGCGGAACCAATTACCTCACCCAGGCACCGCTGACCCTTTCGGCAACAACTGACTATCCGCCTTGTAATGCGCCGACTTTCCAGCCAACGGCATTGGTATTTAATACGCCAACTGCCGACAGTTTGTCGGGCTCGTTTACCACGACCACGGCCGATAACTATTTGATTGTTTACAGTACTTCGGCTTCCCTGAGTGCGCAACCCAATAACGGAACCACCTATACCGCAGGAGCTACTTTAGGTAATGCAACCGTTTTGTCGGTAGGCAGCAGCAATTTGTTTAATGCCACGGGTTTAACCGGAGGGACTACCTACTATTTTACCATTTTTGCCCTAAATAATGCTTTATGTGTTGGCGGCCCTGCCTATAATACGGTTAGCCCTTTGAAAGGAAGCGTAACCATTACGTCTTCTGTTTTGCATTACTATTTTGGTAATTTCCATTCCCACAGTGAGTACAGCGATGGTACCGGATTGCCTTCGGGCGATTTTGCCTATGGTGATGCTGCCAACTGTATGGATTTCCTGGGTATCAGCGAGCACAACCACGTAGCGGCAGGGATGGCATTGGCCAATTGGAGTGCCGGTCGCGCTCAGGCTGCTGCGGCTACTACGCCTACCTTTTTAGCGCTTTATGGCATGGAGTGGGGTGTTATCTCGGGAGGCGGACACGTAGTAGTATATGGGGTACCCGATTTATTAGGGTGGGATCCCGGACAATACGAGGTGTATGTTGCGAAGAATGATTACACCGGTACCTCAGGTTTATTCCCTACGATTAACAGTTACGGCAATAATGCCTTTGCTACTTTGGCACACCCCAATAACACCGATTATCAAGGCATCATGAGTACCTATAACGCCCAGGCAGACAATGCTATTGTGGGTACGGCAGTAGAGAACGGCCCCTCAACATCAACCAATACCACTTATAGTGATCCACCCTCCTCAATGGCGTACCTGAGTTATTACCGCAATATGTTGGCTCGGGGCTATCATTTAGGTCCTACCATAGACCATGACAACCACAATGTTACCCACGGGCATACTACTTTGGGACGAACGGTAGTTTTGGCTTACAGCCTCACCGAAAACAGTATTTTGGATGCCATGCGTCACATGCGTTTTTACGCCAGCGAAGACTGTTCGGCTCAAGTAGCCTATACCATAGGCACTAATCCTATGGGAAGTATCATCTCGTCTTCGGGAGCGCCTGTCCTTAGTGTTACCACCACGACGTCGAGTGCGGTGACCTCATTAAAAATTTATGCCGGTGTTCCGGGTAGTGGCAGTAATGCTACCGTACTGGCCAGCAGTACCTCGGGTACCTTCAATTATACCGACAGTACTTTAACGGCCGGCAGTACCCGTTATTATTATATCGACATCACGGAAGCCGATGGGAAAAGAATCATTACTTCCCCTATTTGGTACACGCGCTTATAAACGATAAGCCGCAACCGCTTACGTCAGCCTTGCTGGCTGTCAGTTGCGAAGGTACTATCCCGCAAGTGGCTCGGTACTTGGTCGGTACTTGATGGGTACTTGATGGGTACTTGTTGGGTGTTTTTATAAAAATAAATACAATCCAAAACACGACTGTCACCCTGAGCTTGTCGAAGGGAAGGGTTAAAGAACTTCCTTTTTTTATATTAAAAAATCACTCAGAAAATGCCGAGCCGATAGGTACTGGCGTTAACGGATTTGTTTTAATTCACTTTACATCAAATCAGCTTGGGCGTTTACAATTTTACCCTCTTTGAAGGTCAGTTCAAACAGCCCGCCAATTTGCCCACCGGGAAACTCCCCGGTAAAGTCAACTTCTAAATGAGCCGTATGACCTTCGAGGGTTACTTTTACCAGTCTTGTTTGGGTTTTGTAGCCGATAAAGTAGGTGGTGTAGTATTCTCGTATACCCTCGTGACCGACGAATTTTCGTCCTACCGAAGGGTCGTTTAGCACCGCATCTGCTGCGTATTTTTCCAGGTATTTTTGGGTATCGTAACTGTTGCTGACGTCAAGCCAGTCTGTTACTAATTTTTTGATGTTCATGGGAATGTTTAGTTGTTGTGAAACTCGTGCTTGAATTGCACCGGCGTTTGTTTGGTTTTGTTTTTGAACAATTTGTTGAAGGATTGGGGTTGTTCAAACCCCAGTTTATAAGCAATTTCTGCAACTGACAACGAGGTAGCCGTGAGGTATTCTTTGGCTTTTTCAATTAACGTGGCGTGAATGTGTTGCTGGGCATTCTGTCCGGTTACGGAGCGTAGCATATCACTCAGGTAACGGGGAGATACATGCAGTTGTCCGGCCAAATAGTCGACTGTCGGTACCCCCAGATTTAGTGTTGTTTCCTGTTCAAAATAGGTGTTCAACAGTTCTTCCATTTTAGTCAGTAAGTCGTTGCTGATGTGTTTTCGGGTTAGGAATTGCCTTTTGTAAAAGCGGTTGCTGTAATTCAACAATACTTCGATATAGGAAATGACCACATCCTGACTGAAATCGTCTATCGTACCGTTTAATTCCTCCCGGATGTTATCAAACACCGAGAAGATGGTCTTTTTTTCCTTGTCGGACAAGTGCAGTGCCTCATTGGCACCATAACTGAAAAACCCGTAGGTTTTAATTTTATGGTCAAGCGGATACCCGCGAATGAAGTCGGGGTGGATGAGCAAGGTATAGCCCGACATATCCTGTTCGTCCTCTACACAGGCAATCACCTGATTGGGCATGATAAAGGATAACCCTCCTTCATCAAAATCATAATAGCCTTGCCCGTATTTTATTTTGCCCGACAAATTTTGCTTGAACGATATTTTATAGAAATTGGGTAAAATAGCTTTGGGCCATTCCTCAAAGGGTGTTTTGATATCGGCATAGTTGACCAGGCTTATCAGCGGATGCATCGGCTTAGGAAACCCCAACACCTTGTGCATGTCGGATATCGAATTCAGTTTCAAGGGGATGTATTGGTCTTTGCTCATACTACAAAGGTATTAAATAGTAAACAGTTACGGCTTATTCGGGGAAGGCAAACGTCAGATCGTGGTAAATGCGGTGGGTGGTGATTTTCCACTCGCCGTTTATCTTTTTCAGCGATGGTTGATAGTAGCCCGATTCGGTAGGGGTGACGCTCCCCATCAAACCAACAGTCCCTGCCGGCCAGCCTGTTTCGGGTCGGGTTGCGCCCACAGAATCAAACCGGATAAACTGGGCTTCTATTTCGGCTTCTTTGTCTTTTACCGTGATAATGGGGTCAAAGGTGGCGTGATGGCTCCAGCCTTTTGTCGGGTGGGGTTTCATCAAATTGGAAATGGCATCGGCGATTTCCTTTGTCCCCTCCAAAACAAACAGCAATTAAGGGGTACCACCGGCATTGAAATCATAAATTTCTACTTTGCCGTCTGCCGTAAAGAGTTGGCTCATAGCCTTACCGTCCAATTGGTCTGCCGCTCTGACATAGTGAGCCAATACTTGTTGCACAGCACGTTCGGGACTCATTTGGGATGTCATTGTTTTCATATAAAATGGTTTACAGTAGTGTTGTGTTTAACTGAACATAGGTTTTAAGACGGTTTTTGCAAAAGTGGCCAACGAAGTGGGGGTAGTAGCGGTTGCCGTACGCACACCGTTGTTAAAATACCCGTCATTGATGGCTTGGTAGCGCTCGGTAATCATGGCGGCCCTGCTTTCGGACATGCCCACGCTCAGCAATTTGTTTTTATAGTCGGCATAAGAAAGTTGTACATAGGCCAGCTCGGGTTTCCCTATTGCTTCACCAATGATTTGTGTGGCTTCCGTTTGGGTATACTCGCGGTCGCCCAACAAATCCTGATGGGTTTTACCGGTAAAATCAAGTTGACTTAATCGTTCCGCTGCAAAATCAGCGATATCCGCCGAAGCAATCAGACCGGTGCTTACTTCGGGACGTAAGGGGGAGGCTATGGTGTTGAATAACTTTAAGGAATCGATATGATTTTCCATAAAGGCTTCGGGACGTAGACTCAGTACCTTAACTTCTGCGGGCAGTTGGTTTAGGCGCAACTCTTGTCTTCCCAAACCTTTGACGGTTCCGGTATGTGCTACATCGTGAGCTCCCTGTGAGGAGAGGAAGACGATGTTTTTAATCCCTGAATTTTTTACCGCTTCCCATTGGGCTTTTCCAATTTCATCCTGCAACCCACCAAAGTCGAGCGTATCTTTATCGGGAGGCAGCATTAAAAACACGCCATCCGCACCGGTGAGGGTTTGGGTCAGGAAGTCAATATCGAGCATTTCGCCAACGGCTGTCTCGGCACCCAGCGCCTGTAGTTTTTCTAAAGCGGTTGCACTTCGGCCTACCGCTCTTACTTTTTTTCCCTGCGCTAACAAATGCGCTGCTATTCTGGAGCCTATTTTTCCGGTGGCTCCGGTAATTACGATCATAGTATTATTTTTTATAAGTTGGATTTCAATTTTGGAATAACGATTTCATTTTTACTAGGCAAAGGTCAACATAGTAACGGTGATACTTGTTGCCAAAATGAGTTTGGTTGTAGTCAAAATGACGTTTAAGGCAACTTTAGTGGTACGTATCGGAACGGATCACACGAAGTCAGGAAACTTTGCAGAGTAGGGAAATAGTAAAGGGTCTTTGGCTCAGGATAAACTCAACTCAGACTGACAGGTGCAGATTAAATTGTAAGTGATTTACATTAGGAGGTGTTATTTTAAAACACAAAACCCAATCCAAAACTCCAGGATCACCCTGAGCTTGTCTAAGGGCTTTTTTATAACCATCAGTACTAAGCAGGTCTTCGACAGGCTCAGACTGACAAGGGGAGGTTTCATTGTGAATGGTTTAAATACTACTGTGTTGCTTTTAGCACAAATACAATTCAAAACACGACTGTCACCCTGAGCCTGTCGAAGGGCAAAGCTGCACCATGTCTTTTGATTTTTTAAACCATAACTGATGGAACAGCACTGTGTTTCAAAGTTGTTTTTCTATTTTACATAATGCATGTTTTGATATACTACTCATATACTAAGTAGGGCTTTCCTATGGAGGAGAGTAGGCTTAGTGTATAGCGAAACTTTTGTAAAGACAGGAATCGTTTGGTGTTTTGGCTGTTTAATTTTTGAACAGGTTTGCCCTGGTCATGTGTATGGGTGACTCGTAGGTTGAGTTTATCCTTACCCGACGATTAAAGGCATTACCTGCTCCAGCTGCAGTCCGGTGTATTGGCAAAATTCTTCCACAGCTACCAAGTGGTGTGGCTGTTTTTCATAATGCTGACGGACTTTTACCAACAATAAGCGAGAATATCGATATCCTCTTCCGGTAATCTTTTGAACGTCTTTCGGGTAAATGCAAATTCTTTTAGGTTCAGGTTTGGCCATCGAATTTCTTTGTTTACTCCTGCACCCTTATTTTGGGTATTTCAAAAATATAAATAAAATATTACATTTTAAAATTTCAGATGGGATTAGATGAAACCTGATAGGCCTTATTGGTCCTTATTGGTCCGTGCTATTTTGCCGAATATGAGTTGTTTGCAAGCTTTGCAGTGTAATTCGGATTACAGATGCATCAAAAAACGGATTCCAAGGTTTGATGAAATGTACCTCATAACATTTCGATTATTTCACATTTAAATTTTAGAAATCATGGCCAGACAGAAAGGCATATTGAAAATTAAAGGTACTATCGGAGATATTACTTTTTATAAAACCAAGGATGGATACCTTGTAAAAGAGAAGAGCGCTATTGAAGGCAACCGAATTGCCACAGACCCCGCTTTTCAGCGCACCCGAGAAAACAATTATGAATTTGGCAGGGCCGGTAAGGCTGGAAAAGTACTTCGTACCGCTTTGCGCCCGTTATTGCTGAATACTTCCGACAGCCGAATGGTAGGTCGTTTGACCCAGATGATGATGAAAGTCATCAAAGCGGATTTGGTCAGTGATCGGGGACAGCGCAATGTAATTGACGGCGAGACCGAATTGTTGGTTGGATTTGAATTCAACAGCAACGGTAAGCTGAGCAACAGTCTGTATGCCCCTTTTACCAGCAACATTGATCGTGTTTCCGGGGATGTCATACTTGAGATTCCTCCATTCGTTCCGATTGAGATGGTTGCGGCGCCTTCCGGTACGACTCATTTTAAAATTGTTTCGGGTGGCGCTGAGTTGGATTTTGAGGCGGGAACCTTTGTGGTCAGCACCTCAGAAACTGTAGTGCTTCCATGGGATGCTACTCCGACCGTGTTGGTTACGCATACCAATGTGGTTACTCCGAACAGCACTAAACCAATTCTAATGGTTGTTGGTGTGGAGTTCTATCAGGAGGTCAACGGAAGCATGTATCCTTTGAAGAATGGAGCTTATAATCCGTTGTCAGTTGTTATTGTTGACAGTGGTGTATAACACGACCTGAGTAACATCAGTTTATTTACTACATGGTTTTATTTTTAACCAGAACTTATTTCCCCGATGGTACCAACGGAATACTTGTATGTGATGGTACGTTAGTTTGCTATACCATTGAACTGCCATGGCAGGAAAACCAGCAGCGGGTTTCCTGTATACCGGAGGGGAACTATTTTATTGTAAAGCGATACAGCGCTAAGTATCGATGGCACTTAGAGGTAGTAGGTGTACCGAACAGAAGGTACATACTGTTTCATCCTGCTAATTGTGCCTTACGTGAATTGCAAGGTTGTATCGCTCCTGTAACGACACTTTCGGGGCCCGGTTGTGGGCAACAGTCCGTAAAGGCATTTCAACAGCTTAAGCAGTTGACTTACCCAGCGATTGAACGTGGCGAGAGTGTCACATTAACCATTCATTAAATCTTTTAATTATGAATTTAGTAAACAGAGCGAAAGCTCCAACGCCTCGGTTTTTCAGGGTGCTTCGAACCATAGGGTTGGCTTTGGTGGCCGTAGGCGGTGCCATAGTAACGGCTCCGGTGGCCTTACCTGTACTGGTTACGACCCTAGGCGGTTATGTTGCTGTGGCCGGTGGTGTGGTAACGGCGGTCAGCCAACTGACGACAGAGTCAGGGACGAAAACCACTGCAAAGAAGAATGGGAAATAATCATTCTATCGTCTATGGCACTGTTGGAGGAACATTTTTGAGTGTGCTGTCGAATATCTCTTCGGCAGATTTGGCCAAAACCGCTCTTATGGCTGCAATTGGCGCCGTAGTTAGTTTTACCATTTCGACTGTACTCAAATGGTTCCTTAAGAAGCACAAAAAATAGTTGTGACTGTTTTTAACCCAAACCGAAAGGTTTGGGTTTTTTTTATTTTGTTTTCCCTGTAGAATCAGGTCGGAAACAGAAGAAAGGTAGTGTCCCTCAGGATTTGATTGCCAGCAGTTGGACCTGGCTGCCTTTGAGGGGATTGAAAGAAGGCAGGTATTTTATGTATCCTTTGTTGTGCAGTTCCTTTATGCATTTGTGGTAGGTAGCCGGAGAGGCGATTTTACTTAGCCGCATGATTTCCTCGCGGTTGATGCTAACAGGATTCAGGTAGTGGTTGAGGCTCCAAGTTTGGAACAAGGCGAGGTACAAGCTCATGTGGCTTGGATTGAGGTCATCGTTTGAGGCTTTGGCGTAGAAGTGGGAGAGAGGAGACAAATGAACTTTGAGTTATGAATTTTGAATATTGAGTTGTGAATTTTGAATTTTTGCATAGTTATTTCTTTGTTTTGCTTTTGAGTATGCAAAACGGGATTAGTTGTTGTTGAAATGGGAAAGAGGCAATGTATAGTAACGCCTGCAACTATTTTGGCAGGTTCTTAGGTTGTACTATGTAAAATTAACGTTAACTATTACTTTTTTAATTATTGTATGCGATACGGATTACATTGTTTAAATGTTAAATATCGTTTCAAAAATTTTTTCTTACAGAATATTGATTATATTCGTTGCAAATAAGACTAAAAATACCACAAAGTAGTTTTATTTTTTTCGTGCAATAATCATCGGCATTTCCTGAACCCAAGGTAATGCAGCGTGGATTATAATGAGAGTGCGCTTATGCCGGAGGTCACGAAAATTTATCAGTTTGTTTTTTTACCGAATTCTGTTGGTTTGCTTTTGCTTTTGGCAAAATATAACCATTTGCAGCCCTTGTTTTTGCCCTAGTTGCAAAAGCTTCGACTTTATCCCTTTGGATGAAAGGAGGGACCGCATTGAAAGGGATGTACTGTCTTACTTGATTTTGATTGGGGATTCCCGATTGGATGAGTTTCATACCGTACTGCAACCGCCAACAGGAGATTTTATTATACGCCATTAAAAGTAACGCACTGCACTCCCTGTGCCGTTGCTACTGTTATCTATTTATTTGAATTATTAACGTAATAAACTGATTTTGTATGGCTTTTATTTTCTCTTTACCAGTATTGTTTTCGAATCGCATCAAGGCTGACGGTAAGGGAAAGTCACACACCGTTTTAAACGGAAAGGAGGTGGCTATGCTGTAGTACTATTTTACTAATTACAACAAACAAGAAACATTTAAAAACAACAAATTATTAAAACCAAAAATCTAAATGAAACAAAAATTAATTCAAAAAATACTTTTTGCAGCAGTGTACGGGGTATTTCTTTTAGGTTCTATCAGTACTCACGGTCAGGCCTCGGGGGTATTTATAAATTGGGACAGGGAAGTCGGGTGTCAGTTTTTTGAGGATACCAGAGACCCAAAGGACCTTTTTGCAGCAGAAATAAGTGATAGCAGATGTGTTAGAGTCTGTGCTAACAGCACCGTAACCTATACCCTAACAGGGAATAATAATGTCCCGATTAATGCCACTTGGTCCGCTGTAGGGGGAGCTATTATTGTTTATTCGGGGGATAGTTGTACCATACAATGGGGTGCTGCGGGTAATGCCGCAAGTATTACTTTCACATTAACCACCTACACCGGTCAACTCATAACCAAATCTATTTGCTTTGAAAAAATGGAAGTTCCGGAAGCCAGTTTTATTGTCTATCCATTTGAACCTAAAAATAAGACATATACTGTATGCCGCAACCAGATTATTAATTTTACAAATACATCCAGTCCTGTAAATGCGTCTGGGCAAGATTCATTTTATTGGGATTTTAGCGATGGGAGTTATTCATCAGCCATTAGTCCGAGTCATTCCTTTAATGAAGTGCGTGATTATGATGTTATTTTACAAGTTACAAATGGCTGCGGTTGTACAAGTAAATTTGTACGAACCGTTCATGTTATAGAGGCGGATGCTATTAATATCACTTGCCCTACAGTGGTTTGCGAAGGACAGACAGCTACTTATTCACTTCCATTTGAGGAATCAAAGGTATGTGATAAATTTGAATGGCTCGTATATGGGGGACAACCCCATTTAGACCTGCTAACAGGCCAAATGGTTACTCCTGTCTCTCCGAATCCAATAACGATAAATCAGGCAACAGGGGCAGCTACTGTAACCTGGGCAACGGTTGATTCTTCGGGTTTTGGATATCTCACTTTTTATCCTAATGAAGAATGCACTATAAAATGTTTACAGCCTACTACAATTAAGATACCTGTTATACAGGCACATGGCACTATAGTCGGCGACAAGACTTTGTGTATTGATCAGCAAGCTATTTATAAGTTGCCTCAATGGCCTGCAACGGATTTTCGTTGGGAAGTAGTGGAAAATACCACCGGAAATATTTTGGTTGATGTATTTCCGACTGACCAACGCAATGAAGTAGTTATTAATCCGCACCAATACGGTACATTTACTTTGCGTGCGACATATGTTAATACTTTATTGCATTGCGGTGGAGCTGCTGAAATCAAATTTACTGTAAGTCCACCTATAGAGATTAGCGGTCCGACTGAACTTTGCCAGGGTTCAAGTGGAAACTATACCACGGCAACCGGTATATCAACACCTTGGGTACTTACTGACAGCAGCGGAACCATTGTAAAACAAAAATCGTCGAGCACTACTTTTTCATACACCTTCAACCAACCGGGGACTTATGTCTTGACAGCGGGTAGTAAAACTTCTTGTCCGGCATTTCAACGTATTATTAAAATAAACCCTGTGCCGCAACCTCCTGTTGCAGTAGTAGAAACAGTTAATGCCGCGGGAACAACTTCCTTCAGTATTCCGACTGACGTGCCGGTTTGTCCTAATGCACCTTATACCTATTCAATTGTGCAACCTGATTCTAACATTGTATATACTTGGACCATAACGAATGGAGTTTTTTTGGGTCCCAGTACAGGTCCTTCTGTTAATGTTTCATTTACAGGAACGACTAATCCGCAGCTGAGTGTTACGGCAACCTTAAATGGCTGTTCCAGTGGTCCTGTGGTTTACAACATCGTTGGCCAAGAGATTAAAGCGAAAATTAACAATGCTACAGAGGAACAAATTTGTGCCAACTCCTATGGTGACTACCAAGTAAATCAATTGATTTCGGGACCTTTAACTTTATATACAGAGGGAGAAAGCTATAATTGGAGTTTGTCAGACCCAACTTTGGGTAGTATTACAGAAGGTCAGGGGACAAATAAAATTAAAGTACTTTGGAATAATGTTCTCGATCAAACGGATGCCACTTTATATGTGGTTATTAAAAAGTGTACTTTAACGACACCTTTGCCTTCGGCGCCTAATGTTATCCAGCTTCCTATTAAAATTAATCCCGAACCGACTCTCAATTTAACGTCAACATCGGCTATTAGTTGTACTGACCAAACGGTTACTTTTACTGCTGAACCCACCGTGCCAATAACTTCAGGTACAGTTACCTGGGATTTTGGAAATGGTTTATCAGTTCCCGGGAGTCTTACTGGCGAACAACATACTTATGGTCTTTCCGGTGTCAATCAAATCACACATGTAACCGTAACAGTAACTAACCCCAATGGCTGCTCCTCTATAAGTACTGCTTCTACCAATGTTGCCATAGCACCCGGAGTTGTTGCCATTGCCAGTTTGAGTTCTTCAACTATGTCTTTCTGTACAATTTCTGAGATTAACGCTATGCTTACCGCCACTACAAGTCAAGGTGCTACAATTCAATGGCACTATGTTGCTTTTGGACAAGATATGACCATTACAGGATCGGCAGGTACGGGAACAACCTTAACGGTAAATTCATCTGTAGGAGGTTTCGGCTATTACTATTTTGTTGCAACTGATGCTTCGGGGTGCAGCAAAAGCTCTAACGGAATCACTATTTTTCAACATTGCACGGGATCAGTAGCTTGTGATTATACTCCGACTCCTACTATTGATAACGAATCCTATCAAACCTGTGATGAAAGTGGTAGTGGATCCGGGAATCTTATCCATTTAGTAAAGAATATTACACCTTCACCGAATCCAGATTTTACCGGTGGGACTTGGTTTATTTTTGGACCTAATGTATCACTTGCAAACTCCAGTATTACGACCTTTGTACCTACCGCACCGGGGCAATACTCAACATATTATCAAGCAGGATTTACAAATGTACATAATCAAGTTTGCCAATTCACTTCGAATGTTAGAATAATAACGGTTCCTTACCTACCGAGTTTTTCTTATCTCCCGATTTGTGATGGCAATAATAGATTTACCCTATATCTCACGGATACAACACAATATTTTGCAGGGTTGACCAGTAGCAGTATTCAATACCAATATGCGCCACACGGAACTAATAACTGGACGACCGTTACAGGCAATACTATCCCTAATGTCGGTTCAGGTACGTATGATATCAAAATAACTGTTAGCGGCAGCATGGGCAGTATTACCTTTGGCGCTTGCGAAGCCACTCTCACGACGCAACAACTTAGCACCATACCGCCATTTACCAGTATATCTCTACCAAGTAATGCCAGTTGTTATGATAGTGCCGTAAATTACATTTTGACACCGGCTTTAACAGGAGCTAATAGTTATCTATGGACATTTGAACCGGAAACTGCAAATGAAACAACAAATACGCTACCAAATCCAAAAAGAACTTATCCAACTTCAGGTCCAAAAACGGTAAAAGTGACTGTAACTAACAGTTCAGGTTGTACTTTGACCTTGGCCGACAGCACCACAGTAATCCCGTTAAAATGTTTTAACGGTACTATTAAAGCCGTACCCGAGACTCCAGTTTGTAAAGGCCAAATGGTTACCTTGTCCTATTTACCACAAAATGATGCCTGTGATGTACAAAACTACATCTGGATGAAAGGACAAGATCCAATTCCTAACACCAATAATGCCGCCAATATACAAGTAGGCAGTAACGGGTTTTATTGGGTAAAAGTACGTAGTAATTTGAATTGCGTTTACGATACTCCTAACCGCATTACGCCTACTTTTATGCCGGTGCCTTCACTTAAAATCTACGGACCCGCATCAGTATGTTTGAACGATGTTGTTACCCTAACCGCCCAAACTAATGCCAGTACCATACAGTGGAGCTTATTGGGACCCAACGGACCAGTTTATATCTCAACAAGTAATGCTACCACGCTTAGTTTTAGTGCTTATATGCAAGGGACCTATACAGCCCATGTAAAAGTTACCAATACAGAAGGTTGCTTTAAAGAAGAGGATTTTACTTTTACCACCAATCCGGCACCGGATGTACCAATTATTAGTTATGAAGTTCATTGTGCCAATGCTACTCCTGACCAGCCTTATTACCATGCAGTACTCACTGCAACATCAAACAATGCTGCTTTTTTTAATTGGAGTAACGGTGGGACCGGTTCTGAAATTACGGTACTTCAGGGAGGACCTATCAGAGTGACCGCACTTAACGGAGGCTGCAGTAGCACTGCCCAAATAGAAGTGCCTAAAAGTCCGGAAGATTATATATGGGTATTCCCAACCGGTTGTGTTGATTTTTGCCGTATAGACCAAAATGGTACATTATTAGGCCCGTTGCAAACCCTTGAGGGATGGGCATGGATGGAAAATGGCGAAACCGTGTCAAGTGACGACGGGTTAACACTACCCTATACAATCACTAATGTACCTGAGAGTAACGGCACCTATAACCTAAGCATTACTTCGGGTAATTGTGAACTTACAAGCGGTCCGTTATCTTTTACGACCCATGGTTGTGACGAATGTCAATTTACACAGTTGAATCTTGAATTAAAAGAAGTGACGAGCGAACCATTTTGCACTTATACGGTTATATTAAATATCCAATCGCCTAATGCAGGGGATTTGACCATCACAGTGTTAGGTAACTCTATGATAGTGTCACCTAATGCCCTTTATATGGAGGGCACTGTTGGCTATTCTATTCCGATTACAATGGTTCCTCTTTCCAGTTTTGCTGGTGGGACTTATACCGTTGAATTGAGTGGTGTTTTTGCGGGTAAAATTTGTAAACGACAATTAGAACTGCATTTACCGGAGTGTGGACCGAAACCTAATAAAGCAAATATTGAAGGAAAAAATCCTATCTTTGTTTTAGCTCCTAACCCTGCACGTGATAGTGTAACGATGACCTACAGCGATATTGCAAGCGACAGTAGTGTGACGGTATATGATTTATTGGGCAGAACGATGGGAACCTATAGTATAACTGGTATTACCGGCAGTATGGTAATCAATACCCAAGGTTATCCAAAAGGAGTGTACATTGTCATGGTCACGGATGCAAACGGAAGCCAATGGAAACAAAAATTAATCATAGATACCAAATAATGCTTATGAAAAGAATAAGAAGATTTAGTTTAGCTTCTTTACCAACACCCTCTCTTTTGGAGAGGGGTTCGGTAAGGATTTTCGTTTTAACCACCATTTTTGGGATTAATTGTCTTAATGGTCAATGTTTGAATGAAATCGCTACGGGAGATGTGTTCAGTATGGGGATAAAAAGCGATGGTACACTTTGGGGATGGGGAAGTAATATAGGACAGTTGGGAGACGGAACAGGAACTGACCATTGGATACCCACACAAATTGGTACTTCAGCCAATTGGCAGTCTATTTCCTGTAGCGGAGCAACCACGCTTGCTATCAAAGACAATGGCACACTTTGGGTTACGGGAAATGATAACACTGGCCAACTCGGCTTAGGTACATCAGGCAGTTATATTGCTACTTTATCACAACAAGGTAGTGCCAACAATTGGGCCAAAATAGCCGCTTCAACTTATAATTCTTACGGCATCAAGACTAATGGGACGCTATGGGGATGGGGACAAAACGATGGCGGACAAATGGGGAACAATACCTGCTGTAGTGACCAGACGACACCGGTACAAATAGGTACTGATACCGATTGGAAACAGGTGGATGCCAGCGGGTCTCGCTCTGCCTTTGCCATAAAAACCAACGGTACCTTATGGGGATGGGGGAGTAATATTGCAGCTTTATTGGGAGACAGCAGTGTTTCGGTTTGGAGTGTTCCCACCCAAAAAGATACTGCCACCGATTGGGATAGCATAACACTTGGTACTGACCATGCTTTAGCTATAAAAACCAATGGAACGCTATGGGGGTTTGGAGGATGGACTTACGGACAAACAGGACAAGACCCAAACAATGTATTGTTTCCGGATGTTCCTCTTCAAATACCGGGTGAATGGAGTAAAGTATCGGCAGGATTAAGTTTTTCCATGGGTATCAAAACCGATGGTACTTTATGGGCATGGGGAAAGAATAATGTAGGGCAGTTGGGCGACGGCACTACCACCAATCGTTATATTCCCTATCAAATCAGTACGGCTACCAATTGGGTTAGTGTTTCCTGCGGGTATCAGTTTACTATCGCTTTGCGTGCTGACGGCTCTTTATGGAGTTGGGGGAGTAATTATTACGGAGAGTTGGGCAATGGTACTGACAGTACTACCCAAGCTGCACCAACAGCTATTTCGGTAACCGGATGCAGCTTGGCTGCGCCACAGTTTGAGTTAAGTACCACATTTGTAATAACCCCAATACCGGCACACGACCAACTACAAGTAACTTATAAAGGCTATGAAAGCATTACCACTATAGTAGTTTACGATTTAAACGGAAAAGCAGTATACACCCTGCCGGCGTTGGGTAATGCGGCATTCAGCAGCAGTTTACCCATTAGCCTGTTGTCGGCGGGTAGTTATATCGTGTCTTTGCAAAACAACGGTAAAATAATAGTCAGTAAGCAGTTTGTGAAAGAATAAATTAAAGGGTTGTGTGAGCAGCCCTTTTTTATTTCCCGGTAGTTATTGTTTTGTTTATCTGCTGGATGAAATAGGAGGGGGAGATGCCGGTTTGTGCTTTGAAGACCCTTGTGAAATTTTGCGTAGAGCCGAAGCCTACTTCCTCGGCGAGGGCTTTGTAAGTGTAGTTGCGGTATTTGTTTTCCGTTTTGAGTAATTCCACTATGTGTGCTATTTTCAGGTCGCTGATGTATTCGATTGATTTTTTGCCCCGGTGCTTGAGAACGATTTTGGAGGCGTATTTGGAATTGGTTTTCAGGTGTGCTGCCAGCCTGGAAAGTGTCATGTCTTTTTCGAGGTACTTTTTGTTTTTCTCAAATTTGATGAGGTTTTGCAATATGGCCGCTTCGAGGTTGGGATTGATTTCTATGTGGGTTACCTTATGGTTGGCAGGCTCCACTTTTGTGCTATTTTGTGAACGCTCCATCAGGGAATCAAATTTTTGTTTGTAGCGTTTTTTATTTCTGACGTGACGAAATCCTAATGTTGTTACTGCTCCTAAAAGAGACAGGATGATGGTGTAATGGAGCCTGTTCCCTGCCGTCATGGCCTGTTCAATATCGTTTTTTGCCGCAATCAATTTTTTGGTATCGTATTCCTTATACATTCTTTGGGATAAGTACCTGTAATTTTGGTTGAGGAGGCTGTCTACTTTGAGTAACCGGTTGATGTAGTACAACTGCTGTTGCGGGTTGTTTTGCTTTTTGTAGTAGTTGATTAAGAGTTCGTAATTCTCCCTTACGTCGGGTCTGATGTACTGATGAGTTGTAAAGGCTTTGTCTACCTTTATGAAGTATGCAACCGCTTCGGGTTTCTGACCCAGTGCCGCGTGGCTTTTTCCGAGATAGAACAGGGCCACGGTTTCATTGGCAAAATCCTTTTTCTGTCTGATGAGCGGGAGTACGGCTGATAGTTCGCGGATAGCCAAAGCGTATTTCTTTCTGAAAAAGCGGTTTATTCCTTCCGAGTGCCTGAAATAGGGCTCCATTTCCCGGTTTTTAAATTCCATTCCTTTCTGAATCCCCAATGCGTTGTAGTACGAACATTTGTCGTATTGCCCGATTTTGTTGTAGCACAGTCCCAACGAATGTAAGGCAGTGAGGTAGGCGAGATCATTTTCTTCCTCAAAATACCCGGCGCATTCCCTGAACAGTGCGATGGCTTCGTCATAGAACCCGAGGTAGTTTTTAATTTGGGCGATTGTATATTTTGTTTTGTACTTTAAATAGGTGTCCCCGGTGGCAGCAATGTAGCGGTCGGCGAGGATAAAATTATCCAAGGCTTTTTTATTGTCTTTCCGGTTATAGTAGAGCGTTCCTTTGGTAAGATAGGCCGCTCCGATTGTGGCAGGGTCTTTTGTTTTTTCGGCACAGGTAAGCATGCTGTCGGCATAGCGGAAGCACTTGCTTTTGTCTGCCCTGTACAGCAATGCCTTGTAGGTATTTGCCATTTTTCGGTAGTCTTTAGCTGCTTTGGCTTCCTGTATTAGTGTTTCCGCCGGCGGAGGGGTTTGTGCTACTGTATTCAGGTGCGTGAAACTACTCCAAACGATTAGTATGATTTTACAGTTTCTGATGTATTGATTCGGATGCATTTTAGCGTCAGTGATTGATGATTGATTCTTGTAGCTAAAATATTAAAAAATATCCTCTCTGTGATGTTCAAATCGGATATTCAGTGCGAAAAAAGAATCACTATCTGCAATGATTTGAGGGCTTGGGTTTTAGTTCCTCAGGGTGGTGGTTAATTCGGGAATTTGTTACTTCCTATTCGGGAATGGGAAGGCGGAGGGTTTGCGAGGCCTGGCTGTGGCTCTTAGTTTTGCCCTGAATTCAACGGGAAGCGATTCCCAAAAACTGTTCAGATTAGCCCGGGTGAAATGAACTGATGTACCCACAATCAGTATTCATTTTTTTAACAATCCTTATTCATGAAACAATTCTCATTCTGTTTTATTTTATGCTCCTTTTTTATTTCGTGTAACACTTCCTCTGAGGAGGGATTCACCGGCAGTACGCAACGTCTGGCAGGTACGACTTTGGATACCATCCCCATTTCCCCAACCAATCCGTATGATGCTACGGGGCAGGTTTATTATGAACTGCTGACGGCTTATTACCAGGGGGAACTGCGCCCTTTTACTCTGACCGGTATCATTACGCAGAGTACCGAAATTGCCAATGCCACTCCGTCCTTTTTGGCTCTGACCAAGGGAGTGCCTTATGTGTTTACCGCATCGGACCGTGTTGCTTCCATAGTATCGCAGCCGGAGGCCTGTTTGGCCACTACCATCGATGCGACCCTGAACACTACAGCCGCTAAGAGCAGTCTGACTGATTTTGTCGGTTCGCTACTGTCACTGACTGCCAAGGAGGATACTTATGATCCTATTTATACTTATATCGTGGCTTATGAAGACAGCGTTTTGCGCAGTGCTACTTTTACTGAACGGGATAAAAAGATTATCCTGACGACTGCCTCGATAGCGCGGCATACTGTTTATGCCAAAAAGAAGAAGCCCAAGAAAAACACTGACCCGGACTGGACACTGCTTGTGGGTAATATCACAGCCGCTATAGACGGAGCCGGAGTTAGCAGTGAAGAAGCGATTATGCGGGCTTTGGTTACCGGGATTGTTGAGAATACTTAAATACGATTTTTGGAAGTATCAGCGAAAATTACTTCTTGTTTTTAAAAATAAAACTCCCCTGCATTAGGGGAGTTTTATTTTTTTAATTGATAGGACACTTTCTGTATCCATAATTTTCTTTTACTAGTTATTGCTTATTGCGGGTAATTTATGGTTAGATGCTAATCGTCTGTTAAGTCTGTGTATTTTTTGTTCAATTTTTACACGTTCGCGTACCTTTTGTGCTATTTCATATGCATAGGGTATGCTATGACATTTCCAAAGGCGATAATCATAATGTGCGTATACCCAACAGTATCTACCATTTACTCTTTCTTTTGCAACGACTCCGTAAATTTTCACACACTTATTTTCTGGGAAAGTTGCATGAATTACTACTTTATCTATCAACTCTGTTGCATGGCCACTCATCAAATAGGTTGCTTCATTTTCGCTACATGCTAAACAATTTGATGAATCTAAATATCTTGTTATAGCCCTTGCTTCTCTTTCAAGTTTATCAAGCTCCGGATCTTTGATTTTCATGATGTTATATTTTTAGATGAACAGTATAAATTTACGAAATGATTTTCGGTATTTTAGCTTATTAAAATAGCATTTTTAAAATATTTAGAGAATTGTTTCGCATGATAATCTTTATATTTGGTTGTCTAATCTTATTTTATGAATTTACCTAATTCTGAACAACTTCCTGTATCAAAATTAGCGGCATCCTTTGGCAATACTTCGGCGACGTATAAGTTTTATTGGTTGTTGGGTATTGTTGAGTTGGTGGAAGAGGGGGAGACTACTATACCGAAGCGGAAGTTGTTTGCCCGGATGATAGCGAATCCTTGGTATACCGTGAACTATTTTCATGTTTCGTTTGGGAAACAGGATTTGATACAACAGGCTGTACAAACTGTGTTGGAGCAGGAGGGATTGACGATTGACCTTAAAAAAAGCAACTTGCTGGCGGTATTGGAAAACTCTTCTTTGAAAAGTACGCAGCAAACTTTACAGCATTTTAATAAAAATGTACCGCATTGGTTTTTGTCACCCTGGTTTGGTAAGACTGTCAGCGAAAATGATGCGGCTTACCGCAAGCGGATTTATGCTTCTTCCCAAACGTTTGAAAATGATTGTTTGTATGCTTTGTATGATGACCATATCATAATTAACCCCAAATGGGTTACCTATTTACAAGCTAATGCCAAGGTGCTGAAAGACTTTATTTATTGGAACCTGACCCTATTTTTGCAGGTGCGCAACCCGAATGTACCGGATATAGCCAATAAGCTCATCCGACCGCCTTTCAGGGGTTCGCTTACCAACCAGCGCAAAAACTATTGGGATATATTCTTTAAAGAATTGGGTAGTGTGGATTGTATTTTTACCAATACCCCTTTGACGATTGATCGCTATGCCTTAGACCATTTTGTGCCTCATGCTTTTGTATCGCATGATTTGATTTGGAACCTTGTGCCGATTGATAAAGGTTTTAACTCGACCAAGAGTGATAAGCTGCCGAGCATGGATGCCCATTTTGACGGATTTTATAGGTTGCAAAAACAGGCATTTGAGATTGTACACCATTATAACTCCAGGAATAAGCTACTGGAAGAATATTTGACTTTGTTCCCGGAACTGAATAGTGTAGACCAATTTGATTATGGTAGGTTTAAGGAAGAGATACAGCCGCTAGTTACGATTGCGCATAACAATGGGTTTGGGTATCTGTAACTTATACAGTACCTAATATTTATTTTTTTACATATTTGTTTATCATGTAGTTTGTGATTGGTCTAAGCGCTTTACCGGTTATCGGGTGAAATCCCGGGCCATCAAAATATTCAGGAACTCCATCCACTTTACAATACCAAATTTTCGCTTTACCACCTTCAAAAAAAGTAGTTGTATCAGAGACTTTTATTTTTTTTAATTCCATTATAGATTCATCGATGGGAATAATGGAACTTTCTGAAAAGCGACTGTTAATTTGACTATCACATGTCATGATTTCATAATGGTCTTCTTGCCATTGCATGCATTCTTTTTTTGGAAAGACAATGTCTTTTGTAGTATAAGCCATTGTGAATAATCCTATAGCTGCTATGAATGCGTAAAAAATATTTTTTTTTGATTTCTTCTTTCGATCTATTACAGCTAATGGTTTTTCAACCTGTGTAATTTCTTCCTGTCTCTTCACTATTACTTCTGATTCCTTTTCCTCACGGTTTCCCTGTTTCGCAAATTTCAGGAACGGTCTTGGTGTGTAATCTACTAAAATGGCCAATAGATTGATGCTTTCTAAATCATTGGTATCCGTTTTTCCTTTTATAAAGTTTTCAATTGCACGAAACCGGTCTGTTTCTGCCTGGAGTTTATTCATGATTCCCTCTCCAAATTCAAATCCAAAAAATACCTTAAAGGTTGTCAGGTCATCCTGATGCTGATTGTTTTTCAATCGCTCTACACAAAGTCTTCTCAAATTAGCTCTGCTTGGCTGCAATAAAAATCCCGAATAGATTCCTTCTTTTTCTTTTTGATACTGTTGTTTAATGGCCTTTTTATAGGCTTCTAAGTCATTTTGTTTCATGGGTGGTCAGGATTTTTCGGGAATAATCGGGAAACATCGGAAATACCGGAATTCCTTGTTCAAACCTAGACAAAACCAGCATTCCTTTGTCTCAGAATTAGTTCTTGCCCTGATTCGCGATTAGGACAAATGTACAAAACTACTTCTAAAAAAGTGTGGCTCTACAGAACTGAATACGTATTCGGGAAGTATACCAAAACGGTTCTGTATCTGCCCGCTTCACTTCCCAAAAATATTTCGAGTACTCAAAACTGATGACAGCAAAATGCTCTTGTCATGGCTTCGGGAAAGTCCCGAATAGCCACAACTATGTCAAATTTTTAACAAACAATACCATGAAAAAAGTTATTATATTTTCGTTTTTTATCCTGTCATCTGTGATGATGACTTCTTGTACAACCGATTCTGTTGCTGATGCGGCTGCCCCATCTCAAAATGTGCATGCTGATAATGAAACGGGTGGACAAACCGGTCCAACGAACCCACCCAGACCTTAATTAAATGAAAATAATTTTTCTGTTTAATTAAATTCTATAATTTCGGGGAATGTTACGAAAAAAAGTACATTTCCCGATTTTTATTTTTCTACTGCTGTTTTGTTTTTGTTTGGGATCTTGTGATAAAATTATCAAGGACCAAGATATCAAAAAAAGAGCTTATGATTCAGTTGTTGATTTAGCTGAAATTTGTTTTGAAAAGCAGCAATATGAACAAGCATTTAAATACTATACTGATTCAAAAGCATTTATCTGTAATGATCAACCTGAAAAACATATATATACCCTAGGTAAATTGGCAGAGATTTACCGAATTAATGGTGATTATTTAGAAAGTGAAGCAACTGCTACGGAAGCGTTTAATTACTTTGAAGCATGTAAAGATTCCGTATATAAGGTCTATATTTATAATTGTTTAGGAATTAATTTTCAGGAGAAAGAAGATTTTAATAATGCGCTTTGGTATTATCAAAAGGCTTTTCAGAGTGCCAATACTGAAACGGATAAACTTATTATTAAAAACAATATTGCAGTGGTTTATCTTGAAAAAAAAGATTATAAAAAAGCAGCAGAAGAGTTAGAACCTTTGCTTTCCAATACCGTTTTGCGACAAAATGCAGTAAATTATGCTAAAGTTTCAGATAATTTGGGATTTGCATATTTCAATCTGAATAAACCTGAGGCGTATATTTATCTTTCACAATCACTTCATATTCGGGATAGTCTTAAGAATGATTTTGAAAGTATACCTTCTTTTATACATTTTTCAACCTTTTTTCGAGCAAGTAATCCCAAACTATCATTAGAATTTGCTAAAAAAGCATTAAATGCAGCAACAAGGGTTAATAATCCGGAGGATAAATTAGAAGCGTTGGATCTTCTAATAAAGAATTCTGATGGGGTGCAGTTAAAAAAATACTATAATCTCTATTTTACTCTAAATGATGAAATCATCAAAAAGAAGCAAAATGCCAGAAACGCATTTGCTAAGGTTAAATACGATTCAAAAAAAGCTATTGAAGCTAAAGAAAAGATTAAGAGACTAACAATAACAATTGGAATTATCTCTGTTTTGGGTACTATTCTGATTTTTGTTTACCTCCGGTTTCAAAACAGACGGAAGCTTAAACGATTAGTTTATGATACCGAAACACGTATTGCCAAAAAGATTCATGATGAATTGGCTAATGATATTTTTCAGACCATGAGTTATGTTGAGACTCAAGATTTACAGCACCCGGAGAAAAGAGAAATTTTACTTGATAATTTGGATAATATTTATACCAGAACCCGAAATATTTCACAACAGAACAGTGAAATATCTACTGATATGGCTTTTCACAAATCATTACTTGATTTACTCAATAGTTTTAACAGTGATAAAGTGAGTGTCATAATAAATAACAGTCAAGCGATTGATTGGAATAAACTTAAAAAAGAGTCAAAAATTGCATTGTACAGGGTACTACAGGAACTAATGGTGAATATGAAAAAACACAGTCAGTGTTCTTTAGTAATAATCAGCTTTACGCCTAAGGGCAGAAAAGTTGAAGTGCGTTATTCTGATAATGGTCAAGGCATCAAGTGGCAGGCAGTCTCTAAAAAAGGATTGCAAAATGTGGAAAACCGTATTCATACTATTAGAGGAACTGTTATTTTTGAATCAGAATCAACCAAGGGGTTTCGTGTAACTATTACAATTCCGTACTAATGAGCAAATACAATAAAATATTAATTGCTGAAGATATCGATAGTATAAATATTGCTGTTGTACAAACACTAAAGCAATTGGGAATCGTTCATATTGAACATGTTAAATATTGTGACGATGCATTACTTAAAGTAAAAAAAGCGATATTGGATGGTATGCCTTATGATTTGTTTGTATGTGATCTGTCTTTTGAGGCTGATCATCGAGATGTACTCTTGAGAACAGGAGAAGAAGCTATCGCAGCCATCAGAAAAATACAACCTGAATTAAAAATAATCGTCTACTCTGTCGAAGACAAGACTTTCAGAATTAAATCATTGTTTGAAAATCTGCAAATTAATGCCTTTGTACACAAAGGGCGTAACAGTATTGAACAACTGAAAAAAGCAATAGATTGTATTGGTACGACAACCGGTACATACATTTCACCTAATTTACAATACATCTTTAAAGATACTATAAGCCGTGAGATTGATGATTTTGATGTGCAGCTTATCAAACAATTGGCCATGGGTGTATCACAAGATGAAATGGAATTGAAGTTTAAAGAACTGGGTATTACGCCCTCCAGTAAAAGTTCTATTGAAAAGCGAATCAGCAAGCTTAAAGATTATTTTAAAGCCAGTAATACGGTGCATCTCATTGCCATTGCCAAAGATCTTGGTATAGCGTAACCCAGCGTTTTATTATTATACTCTTTACGGTTTTCCGTATTAAACAATTCTTATTTACTCCTAAGTTTATAAAATGGTAGTACTGCATTTTGGTTGCAGACCTATGGGTTAAAATTGTACTGTTTTGGACATAAGAGTAATCATAAAAATACACGAACTTTTGTTAGCCAAGCGTGCCGGTAATTCGGAGGCGTTGGCTGATAGGTTGGGACTTTCTGTTCGTACCGTGTACAACTATATTACTTTTATGAAAACTGAATTGAATGCCCCCATTGTCTACGATTCACTAAACAAAAACTATTGCTATGAGCGGGAATGCGAATTGAATTTCCGGGGGTAGTAATTAAAATAAATTAATTACTTACTTTTGTGTGATAAGTTAGGTTAAAACCAGCTTATCAACTTTACATTGCTCCCCAAAGCTTATAATTTAAGAATATGATAATCATAAAAATACCTTATGAAACAGATTTATATTGTCTTTTTATTGCTACTAGGGTTGCATTTTGGATATGCGAGTGAAAAAAAGGCGGTAGCAGCTACTGCAACTATAACAGGAACTACCACTGTGTGTCAAAACTCGGCAAGTCCGTTGATTACTTTTACGGGTAGTGGGGGAGTTGCTCCTTACACTTTTACTTATACCGTTACAGGTACTCCGGGAAATCAAACTATTTCAACTACCGGCACTAACAGCACTGTAACATTGTCTGCTCCTACAGGAATGGCAGGAACATTTACTTATACTTTGGTTAGTGTTACTGATTCTTCACCACCACCTACACCAATTAGTGTTTCGGGGAGTGCAATTATAACTGTAAATTTTCAGGCTAATGCAAATTTAAATTCTAGTGCAACGGCTGATAGTTTTAATGGTTTTCCTGTCTTTAAAATATGCAGCAATCAAACAACTGATATTGATTTTTTCAATGCATCAACGACTTTAATTACAAATACTAACTACTCTATTAGTTGGGGAGATGGTTCACCAAATTTTACTGCCACAAGTTGGAATACTGTCACCCACAGTTATGCTGTGGGATTATGGACAATGGTTTATACAATAACAGCACAAAATGGTTGTAATGTTTCTAAAACGTATAAAGTATTTGTAGGCAATAATCCTGCAGTTGGACTTGGTAATCCAGGAAATACAGATGTATGTATTACATCTGCATTGACATTTCCAATTACAGGGACAGAAAATAATCCACCAGGAACAACATATACTGTCACTTTCAATGATGGTTCCCCACCAACAATTTATAATCATCCACCGCCTTCAAGTATTACTCATAATTTTTTAATTAGCAGTTGTAATGTGACAAGTACTGTTGGTTCAACATATCAGAATTCTTTCTATGCAAGTATTATTGCTTTAAATCCGTGTGACCAATCATCTGCTACAGTTGTTCCAATAAGAATATCAACTCCTCCTGTTGCGGATTTCAATCTCCCTCAAATTACGAAATGTACTAATAGCCAAATATGTTTGACAAATACCTCTACAGGAGGAGATGCTGCTTCATCGTCAGGCTGTACAGCTCCTAAAATAATATGGACAATAGTTCCAAATACAGGTTTTAATGTTACAAGTGGTAGTTTGGGAAATGACTTTGGATCATCCAATACAAATTCATGGACAGGTGGTACAAGCAGTATTTGTCTGACGTTTTTGACTCCAGGGAATTATTCGATTACGATGAAAATTGGTAATAGGTGTGGAGTAGATCAGAAAACTAAAAATATTTGTGTTGAAGCTCCATTAACACCGCAATTCAATTTAAATACAATTACTGGCTGCACACCAGTTGCAGTAACCGCAACTAATAATACGAGTATCACTAATTCATGTACACCACCAACATATCTTTGGCACGTTACTTATGCAACCGCTTATTGCGGAACTACTGCACCGACTATTCCTGATCAGACTACAGCCAATGCCTCTTATACTTTTACTGAGCCAGGGACTTATACCATCAAATTAACGGTAACGAATTCCTGTGGCAGTTTTAATACTACTCAAACCGTCACGGTTAAAAAACCTCCGACAGTGAGTTTAGCGGCCATCAGTAATACCTGTGGAAGTGCTTCAATAACACCTAATGCTACAGTCACTAACTGTGCTCCAAGCGGAGGAACGTTAACTTATGCCTGGAGCTTTCCCGGTGGTACGCCCTCAAGCTCCACTGCCGCTAACCCCGGTATCATAAATTATCCTGCCGGTGGTCCTTACACGGTATCTTTAGTGGTAACGAATGAATGTGGTCCCTCCAATACCGCTACACAAACTTTTACAGTAAACACCGCCCCGGTAATTACTAATGCCAGCTTAGGTCAAACTATCTGCTCCGGTTCAACAACTACTTTGGTGAACTTAACCGCCAATCCGACAGGAACAACGTTTAGTTGGACGGCTTCTGCTACCGCCGGTGTTAGTGGATATACCTCATCAGGAACCTCAAATACGATACCGGTTCAGACTATTACAACTACCAATACGAGTCCCGGAACTGTTACTTATGTTATTACACCAACTATAGGGACTTGTTCAGGAACTCCTGTGAATTATGTAATCACAGTTAATCCGGCTCCTACCATAACCACTCAACCTGCTTCAAGTTCTGTTTGTTTGGGAGGCAGTCCGACCCCTTTAACGGTAACACTTAACAGTTCTTCTGTTGTACCGGCTTACCAATGGTATTCAAACACGAGTAACAGTACAAGTGGGGGGACTTTGATTCCGGGAGCCACGAATGCTACCTATAATCCACCGGCAACCACAGCCGGTACCCTTTACTATTATTGTGTTTTATCCTTGTCATCGGGAGGGTGTTCCAATCTAACAACCAATGTTGCTACTGTGACTGTGAATCCATTGCCTACGATTACCACGCAACCTTTAACTACCCAAAATATTTGTGTCGGAGGTAGTATTCCTGCTTTATCAGTGGCTTATATTGGTGGGGTGGGTACAGCTACTTATCAATGGTACAGTAATACGACTAGTGCTACTACCGGAGGCACTATGGTAGGAACCAATGCGGCAACTTACACACCGGCTGCTTTTACTACAGCCGGGACTTACTATTATTACGTTGTTATCAGTTTGAGTGGTAATGGTTGCGGTTCAGTTACCAGTTCGGCCGCAGAAATTGTAGTTGTTGCAGATCCTATACTAACAACACAACCTTTGGCCACTCAAACGTTATGTCAAAATGCTACAGCCTCCGCTTTAACTGTTGTTGCTTCAGGAGGAGTAGGTTCTTTTAGTTATCAATGGTATTCCAATAGTTCAGCATCTACCAGTGGGGCCACATTAATTCCCAGCGCTGTTAATGCTACATATACACCTCTTACCACAGCAGTTGGGACCAAATATTATTTTTGTATCATTGGTCAAACCGGGTTAGGTTGCGCTGTTACCAGTTCTTTTGCCCAAGTTATTGTCAACGCCTCGCCAACAATTCAAAATCAACCAGTATCGAGTACTGTTTGTTCAGGAGGTATCCCTACAACATTATCGCTGACCTATACTAATGGTGTTGGAACACCGACCTATCAATGGTACAGCAATACTTCTAATGCCACTACAGGCGGTACCTTGTTGAGTGGTGAAACCAATCCAACCTTCACACCTCCCGGGACGATGGTAGGGACCGTTTATTATTACTGTGTTGTTTCATTCCCTGCCTTGACAGGCAGCTGTGCAGTCGTTACAACAAATGTTGCTACAGTAACAGTCGATGCCGGGGCGGTAGTTACCCAACAACCGTTACCCAACCAAAGTTTGTGTGTTGGAGCAGCGATTCCAACTCCCTTGACGGTTGCATTTTCGGGAGGTACCGGAACTCCAAGTTATCAATGGTACAGTAATACCACTAATACCACTACCGGTGGTACAGTGGTAGGAACCAATTCTGCCAGTTACACTCCGCCGGTATTCAGCACCCCAGGTAGTTATTACTATTATGTGGTGATTAGCTTAAACGGTAGTGGTTGCGGGAACATTACCAGTCAGGTAGCTCAAATAACTGTAGTAGCAGACCCGATCATTACGGCTCAACCTTTGGCAACACAAACCCAATGTCAAAGTTCTGCTACAACTCCTTTAGTAGTTACAGCAAATGGAGGAATCGGAACTTTTTCTTATCAATGGTATTCTAATGGTACCCCATCCAATAGCGGTGGTATTTTGATTACCGGAGCCACTACCGATACCTATTCTCCTCCGGCAACTACAGTTGGGACCTTTTATTATTATTGTGTTGTTTCACAAACAGGATTGGGCTGTTCAGTTACCAGTTCGGTAGCTACCGTTGTGGTAGTACCTTCGCCTGTAATTACCACTCAACCTCAGTCGGCTATTGTATGTGCAGGTACTGCATTATCTCCATTAACAATCGCTTACAGTAACGGAACAGGTACGGCCAGTTACCAATGGTATGATGATAACGGTATTATAGTAGGAGCAACCGCTGCTGCATATACACCTACCAATACTGTTACGACAAGTTTTTATTGTGTTATCACTTTTTCGTCCGGAGGTTGCACCAATATTACGTCCAATACGGCAACTATTACTATTAATCCTGCTCCTGTGATAGACCAACAACCAAGTCCTGTTCAAAGTGTTTGTGTGGGTGGTAGTATAGGAGCGTTAACCGTAAGTTATATTGGTGGTGTTGGAACAGCTTCCTATCAATGGTACAGTAATACCACTAATACCACGACCGGAGGTACTGCAGTGGGTACTAACTCAGCAAGTTATACACCACCTGCTTATACGACTTCCGGAAATTACTATTATTATGTTGTTATTAGTTTCAGCAGTGGTGGTTGCGGAAGTGTTATTAGCTCACCAGCAGAAGTGAATGTTGTTGCTGACCCCACTATAATCGTTCAACCCCAAGCGATACAAACCGTTTGTCAAAATTCGCCTGCTATGCCATTATCGGTGGCCGCATCAGGGGGGATAGGTACCATTTATTCCTATCAGTGGTATAGCTCTACAGTTAATTCAACAACTTCAGGAACATTATTGACAGGTGAAACAAACAGCACTTATACACCCCCCACCTCAATAGCCGGGACATTGTATTATTATTGTATGATTACTCAGCCAGGTGGTACAGGTTGTAATGCAACCAGTGCTGTTGCGGCCGTTACTGTAAATCTGGCTCCTGCTGTTGTAAATCAACCTCCCTCCAGTACCATTTGTCTTGGGGCAACGCCCACTACATTATCATTGACCTATGCTAATGGATCCGGTATACCCAATTATCAATGGTATTCCAATACAACGAACTCTAATAGTGGCGGTACACCTATTTCAGGAGCTACAGGAGCTACTTATAATCCGCCGGCGACTTCTGCGGGTACCTCTTACTATTATTGTGAAGTTACTTTTCCAACCCTTGTAGGTTCCTGTTCTTTAATTACCACTAATGCTGCTGAGGTAATAATTAACCAATATCCTGTGATTGCTCCTGAAACTACTATTATTTGCAGTAGTAATGCTTTTACAATTACACCGACTACTGCATCAGGTAATATCATCCCGACTGGTACTACTTATACTTGGACGACTCCGGTTATCAACCCTTCAGGGGCTGTTACGGGTGCTTCCTCGGAAACTACATCACAAAGCAGTATCAGTCAGACTTTGGTTAATTTGACTACAAGTCCTGCCACAGTTACTTATACTGTCACACCGATAGCAGGAAGCTGTGCGGGTAGTCCTTTCACGGTAACCGTTACTGTCAATCCTTCCATAAACCCCAATGTAGTGGTCACCAATAATAGTTGTTTTGGAGTGAATACGGCTTCTATTACTACCAATATCACAGGAGGTATTCCTTTCAGTTCAGGTACGCCTTATCAATTAAGTTGGATAGGACCTAATGGGTATACCTCCTCAGCCACCTCTATTTCCGGTGTGTCACCCGGTATTTACACCGTAACCATTACGGATGCCGGAGGTTGTCCTTTTTCCAATTCCTATACCATTACGGAACCAGCAGATATCGTAATTACCACCAATAGTGAGAATGATATTACCTGTTACAGTGCCAGCAACGGAAGTATCGATATTACCGTTACAGGTGGCACAGGAGCCTATACTTACAATTGGACCAAAAACACAGCTCCTTTTGCGGTTACCGAAGATCTTTCAAATCTCAGTCCGGGCACTTATGTGGTTACGGTTACTGATGTTAATAATTGTGGTCCCAAAACCGCGACTTTTACCATCACAGAGCCACCTTTATTAGTAGTGAGTTTGGTGTCACAAACCAATGTACTTTGTTATGGTGCTGCTACCGGTGCTATTAACGTAAGTATAATAGGTGGAACGCCTAATCCGACGACTTCAGATTACAGTTATGTATGGTCTGGCCCTAATGGGTTTACTGCCAATACACAAAACATAAACAATTTATTTGCGGGAACTTATGACCTTACAGTTACCGATTTTAACGGATGTGCTAAAAATCTAATTGTAACTATAACGCAATCAACGGATATTGTCATTACCTATACTACGACACCCATTACCTGTTACGGAGCTAATAATGCCTCCATGACCGTTACTTTATCTGGTGGGAATGCCCCTTATACCTATCAATGGAGTAATCTGTCCACGGCATTGTATCAGGACAACTTATCAGCAGGGAACTACACGATTACGGTGACGGATAATGTAGGTTGTATTAAGACTGCTACTATCGTTATCCCGGAAGCTCCTGTTTTTATGGTGAATCCTATCGTAACCCAGATTACCTGTCATGGCGCCCATAATGGTAGTATTAATTTGAATCTTACCGGAGGAATAGCTCCTGTGGCTTTAACCTGGAGTGATGGCAGTACGGCCGGACTTATCCGAAATAATTTAGGACCGGGTACCTACACAGCTACCATATCCGATGGGACACCATGCTATATCATCAGGACTTTTACCATAGTAGAGCCACAAGCCTTGGTGGTGTCTTCCAATCTGATTAACGCTTTTGACTGTACTGATGCCAGCAGTGGCGCTATCGATTTGGTTGTGGCCGGCGGGACAATGCCATATACTTATGTTTGGTCCAACGGGGCTGCAACGGAGGACTTAACTGATTTGACTTCGGGGACTTATGCGGTAACTGTTACTGATGCCAACAGCTGTATTGCGACTGCGCAGTATACCATTGTCAGACAGGATCCTCTTGCTATTGCTGTGACTACCCAAACTGATTTTGATTGCGCGGCACATTCCGTCAATCAAAATTTTGTCGCCCAGGCTTCCGGAGGGATTCCGCCCTACCAATTCCAGTGGTCAAGCGGTGTAGTCAGTGGGGCGAATCATGAGATTATGCACACCAATGCTAATGGGACGGTATTGCTGACCGTAACGGATTCAAATGCTTGTACAGCTACTTACACCGTTAATGTGGATACACCGGTACTTGGTTATCCGTCATTTGACACTACTTCTTATGGTTACATCACTTATGGTATTTATGCGATAGGAGATCCTATTCAGTTTCAAAGTACCGTTACCGGTGATTATGAATCGGTAATATGGGATTTTGGCGATGGTACTTTTTCTTCTGAATTGAATCCGGTGCATACTTATCTCATCCCTAAAGATTACATTGTAACGCAAACGGTGACTTATCCTTTTGGCTGTGTTTATGTGCAAACCATAAGCCTCCTCATAGAAAAAGGGTATGTGCTTGTCGTTCCTACTGCTTTCACGCCGAATAATGATACTGTAAATGATACTTACCGTCCGGTAACCAAAGCCTTAAAGAATATTAAACTGGATATTTATGATACCTGGGGTTCCTTAATCTACTCGGAAACGGGAGATGTTTTGGTAGGGTGGAATGGAAAGATCAAAGGGTTTGATGCTGAAAACGGCAACTATTACAGTAAGGTGAGTGCCGAAACCTTCTATGGTCAAATAGTCAATTCCAATCAAACATTCGTATTAATCAAATAAACACCTTATGAATTCTAAATTACGAGTGTTTTTGTGTACACTGACCCTTATCGCTTTTGTTGAAGCCAAGGCGCAAGATCCTGTTTTTACCCAATACATGTTGGTTCCCGAAACTCTTAATCCTGCTTTTACCGGTATTGCTAACGCCTGGAATGCCGGAATATTAAACCGCAGACAATGGCCTGATGGTAACCGTCGTATGGATACCCGTTATGGTTATGCCAATAATATGGTGACCGATCAATTGGCCGTAGGCGGAACGATTTTAAATCATCATGAAGAGTTTACGAATTACAATTATTTTCAATTGAACGGCGCCGTTTCTTACCGTGTTGAACTCGATTATGATTGGCGGTTGCGGTTGGGATTGGAAGGCGGTTACGGTCGAAAAAATTTTAATTTCGGGAATTTACTCCTGGAAGATCAAATTAACATCAATGACGGGTCTATCAGCGGTGGAAGTATTGACCCCGGTGTGTTGCACAGTAATGATAAAATTGATTTTTGGGATTTCTCTGTAGGTGTAGTTATTGATAAAGAAGATGCCTGGTTTGGAGCCTCTTTAAAACACATTAATCGTCCGGACATCTCTTTCACCGAAACCGGAAATGTCCCTTTGGATATGTTTTTGAGTATCCACGGCGGTTATTATTTGACTTTGGATCGTGCTCCTCTGAGTTTTCTGCCGGATGATTCGGATGTATTATTTACGTTTAACTATATGCGCCAATCCCAATATAACAGATTGGATATTGGAGGGGTAATGGAAATGCCTATGTTTTCTTTTGGTGTAATTGCTGCCACAAATCCCGAGCGAAAAAGCGGTAACAGTCATTTCATTACTTCAGTCAATCCGGTTATTTCGATGAAGTTAGGAGAGTTTACTTTTGGATATTCCTATGATTTAAATACTTCGAAGATGGGGCATACTCAAGGAGTACACGAACTTTCTTTGACGTGGCAGTCTAACCATACCTGTAATCGTTGTGATAATTACAAAGTTAAACTGAAACGTAACGGCGAAGCGGGGTATACCCATTAACTTTCTTTTTTAAAGACCTGATACCAACCATCCCACGGGATGGTTTTTTTGTGCTTTACGGTTTTCCGTAAGGATTGCGTTTGGATTGAGAGTAAGTTTGGATAAAATCTAACTCGAATACATCATGGAACTACAACTACAACTCAAAGCCCTGGCAGATAAGATTAATCAGTTAAAAGATAAGATAGAAACCGAAGAATCCACTAAGCATGCCTTTGTGCTTCCCTTTATTAATTTGTTAGGTTATGATACATTCAATCCTACCGAAGTAGTTCCGGAATATACAGCCGATTTAGGGTTGAAGAAAGGGGAGAAGGTCGATTATGCTATAGTTGAAAATGGGGAGCCTATCTTGATTATCGAATGTAAAAACTGGAAAGAGAATCTATCGGTGCATGGCTCTCAGTTGTTTCGTTATTTCCATGTTTCAAAAACCCGATTTGCCTTATTGACCAACGGTATTGTTTACCAATTTTTTACGGATTTGGATGAAAAAAACAAAATGGATCAAAAGCCCTTTTTGGAATTTGACATCACTAATTTAAAAGATAACAGCATAAATGAAATTGCCAAATTTCACAAGTCCAACTTTGACGTGAACAATATAGTTACTAACGCCAGTTCACTCAAGTATATTCAGGAGATTAGAAAGCAAATCGAAAATGAATTGGATACTCCATCTGTTGAATTCATCAAGTTTTTTGCCAATAAGGTATATGCCGGGCGATTGACAGAAAAAGTAATGGAAGAATTCAGAGAGTTGGTGAGTAAGGGTTTTAACCAATTTATCAATG
The DNA here is from genome assembly GCF_051547105.1 of Flavobacterium sp. XGLA_31. NCBI lineage: Bacteria > Pseudomonadati > Bacteroidota > Flavobacteriia > Flavobacteriales > Flavobacteriaceae > Flavobacterium > Flavobacterium sp. XGLA_31. The sequence goes on from NZ_JBPTTM010000002.1 coordinate 150,308, forward strand.
AAAAAATCAATGATCGACTCAAATCAGCTCTGACTAAAGAGACTCAAAAGCAACAAGCTGACCAAATAGATCCAATAGAAGAAGGGACAAAAGTACTTACCACAGAGGAAGAGATGGAAGGTTATCGTGTGGTAGTAGCTATACTAAGACGCAAACTACAGGTTAGCCGTATTGTTTATCGCGATACCCAATCTTATTTTGGAATTCTGTTGGATGATAATAACCGCAAACCATTATGTCGCTTGCATTTTAATGGAGGTAAAAAATACCTGGGCTTATTTAACGATAATAAAACTGAAAAGCGCCAAGCTATTGAAACGGTTGATGATATTTATCGATTTGAAACAGAGTTGTTAGAGACGGTTAAATTTTATGAAGTTGACTAAAATTTAAATGAGATATGAAAAAAAATACAAAGGGAATAGTAATATCAATCACAGATTTTATCGGATTCGTGAATAAGTCTGGTGGGTCAAAAATGACAAAAGTAAAGCAACTTAAAAGTAGAGATATGTATCATCCATCTAAAGATTTTTACAAATTACTTCGTGAGGAGATAGTTGAATTACATCAAAAAGGAAATCAAGTAAAATTCTTAGAACATTTATTAGATCGCTTAACTGATATTAAGAAAAGAAATAATTATCCAGTTGTTATTGAAGGTTACAAGAAATTTATTGGTAGAAAAAAGATAATTTGGTTTGAACCACCTTCAAAGCATTGGCTTATTGGGGACTTGGATGTTAAGATAAATCCAGAGTTGGGATTGCGCTTTGGTACAAAGGCAGTCGTAATAAAGCTTTATTTGTCTGCGGATAAAATAACAAAAGATAAAGTAATGCAAATACTTTCATTGATGGAAAGTGAACTGAGGAGTGAAGTAGATGAAGAAGTAGTATTTGGTATTCTTGATGTTAAAACTGGAAAGCTATTTGAAAATGCCAATAAAGATGTTTCCTATTTACCTCTCTTAGAAGGAGAGGCGAGAAGTTTTGAAATAATTTGGAAAGGAATTAATTAATAATTGTGGTAGTGTTTACTCCGGGATAGTTTTCCATATAGCTGTTCCGGTTGTAAACATTTTAGGCAGCAATTTAAATTTTCAACACTGCATTCCAGTTGCAGACTAAAATTATAAACTTGATTTATAAATTATAAATATGGGATTTCGTTTTCAAAAAAGAATTAATCTGGGGAAGGGAATTGGATTAAACCTCAGTAAGTCGGGTGTTTCCCCAAGTTTTCGTACCAAGTTAGGCAGTTTTAGCGCTAAAGGTTTTTCTTTAAAAACCGGATTGCCGGGTGTGAGTTATCGAAAAAGCAGCAATTCTAAAGGATGCCTTATTTTAGTACTCCTTTACATCACATTGGGTTTTTCACTTCATACTCTTTTAAAATTATAGCAATATGAAATCAACATTTGGGTTACTTATTTTTTTATTATTTGTTACAATATCCTCTGCACAGGATAAAAAACTCATCGCTAATAATTGTTCTCGTGGCTGTACCGGTTCAGAATATTGTGCTTCCTGTAAAAACTGCAGCGGTTGTAAACATTGTGCCAAGGAAGGAGGAACTTGCGGCGTTTGTTCTCCTTCTAAAAAAACTTCAAAAGCCAAATCGGTAAAAAAGAAAAGAAAATAAGTGTGCTTTTTTATTTGTTAAAATAAAACTCTTATTTTTATAATTAACTAGAAATTAGTTTATTATTTATGAAAGGAATAGTCTTATTAGTTGGCATAGCTCTATTATTAGCTTTAGCACCTTTACCAATCGGGTATTACACTTTCCTCCGGTTAGCTGTTACGGTTACTGCTATTTTTATACTAGTAAGAGAATTTAAGAAAGGAATATCCCTTTGGCTTATCCTTTTTATCATTACTGCTGTACTTTTTAACCCCATCATCCCCATCTACCTTTACCAAAAAACGCTATGGATGCCTATAGATATAGTGGCAGCAATACTATTCTTCAGTTATTCATTTAAAAAACAATAAACTTGTTTTCAGAAGTTATAAGGTCATTACTTAAGAAATTGCAATTTGTATTTATTGTAATTATCAGATTTATCAGGATACTTTTCCGATGGCGAAAAGGAGTTCGGATTATTTATTTGAACTACGATAAAAAACACCTCTTTGACAAAAGTTATATTGTAATCAATTATCGTTTTAGAAATGCCATATGTTATCGATTTGGCAAACACCTCACGCTTGAAAAACAAATCAAAATATTTGATCTCCAAAATTTTGAACAGGAGTTTGATTTGAAGGTCTACGGTTTCTTTCAAAGTAAAACCTATCACCTCAAATTTGTACCCCAACTTACCCTTGAAGCATCTAGTTTTAAAACCAAGTTTTCCAATCTGACAGTACAGTTACAGAACACAAAAATTCCAAAACTATTGCCCATAGCAATTTACTGTACTATTAAAAAACCGATTGTTTTAACTCCAAAACCCAGACTAAAACACAAAACCCTTACAATAAATAGACCAACGTTTAACCCAACCGATTTTATATGAAAAATGAATCCTATTCACCGTCCCAAGAACGAGAATACTACAAACTGCCTCAATCCGGAAGTGTAATGCGTTTCCTCTGGAAATGTGCCGGTGGTGATCGCTATTTATTAGAGCGAGCCACCTATTCAGATCAAATTAAGTATATGTGTCTTGGTGGTATTGTATTTGCCACCGGTGCCATGGCAGGACTCGCAGGAGGCTATGCATTTTATACCATTTTTGAACCACATGGTTCGGCTATAGAAAATCCGATACATTATCCAACCGTGTTTTTAGCATTAATTTTTGGAATAATTTGGGGATTAATGATTTATAATATTGATCGATTTATAGTCACCAGTACAGGGAAGGGTGATGGAACAGAAGCCATAACAGTTGGCGAGTTAAAAAGTGCTTTACCACGTATTTTGATGGGCATTATCATTGCGATGACCATTTCTAAACCTGTTGAGATTAGGATGTTTAAAACTGAAATTGACATTAAACTGCGTGAAAAACAACTTGAACAGCAAGCACAATATCAAGCAAAAGTTGATAAGACATATTCTGATCGTGAAAAATTATTAGAAAATGAATTTGGTTCCATAGCCAATGACAGAACAAAATTAATAGAACGAATTAAAGTAGCAGAACAGGCATATACCGATAACCTCATGGGAAAGGCTAATGGGATAGGTGCTGGTAATGGACCACTATCAAAGGCATTGAAATCACAATTAGATAATTTGGAAAAGCAATTAGAAGATTTTGACAGACAAAATGGAAAAGATTTAATAGAATTGAATAAAAGAAAGGATGCGCTTAGGGTAGCTAAAGAAAATGAAAGAGGAAATAATGAGAAAATTGCTAACGGACTAGATGGATTACTTGAGCGAATAAAAATTGCCCATGAAGTTTCCGGGTTCTGGATTTCTCTTTTTATAACATTACTTTTTATGGCGATAGAGTTGACCCCAATTTTCTTCAAGTTGATGCTTACCAAAACCACTTATGATTATTTGGCTGAAAACCGGGATGAGTTATTGAAAGCAGATTATGGCATTGAAGTCAAATATGATTATTACAAAGATAAAGATGGTATTGAAAGACACCTCACTATAAACCATGAAGCCGAGCGCATTATTTTTGAAAAAAGAATGGTGACTAATATTCAAAAAGAACTAACTAAATATGCTGTGACTAAGTATAAGGAAAGGGAAATGAAAAAGATAGATGATGATTTAGGTGGTTACATCAAATCTATCGACCAAGATGAATAAAGTAGTTAGTGACATACGGCTTTTTCTGTTCACCTGTTCCGGGGAAGATAATTACATTCTTAAAAGATGCAACAACTCCATGCAACTCAGGTTTGCGTTGATTGGTTTTTTTGTGGTGTGTATATTCGTGGGTTGTTTTCTTAGTGCTTATTGTTTTGTAGATTCACTATTTAACGGAGCCTCCTGGATTAGTTTCCCCTTGGGAATTATTTGGGGAGCTATAGTCGTGAATATTTATCTTTTACTGTTGCATACCATTTCACCGGCTATTATCCCGCTGTTGGCCAAAAAGAAAAGAGGAGTTACTACCGAAATAGAGGAAACTGAAAGCAAAAGTACATTCCTATCACTCTCTATGTTTTTAAGAATTGGATTTATGATGATGTTGGCCATTATCATTGCTCAACCCCTAAACGTTTTAGCGCTTAAATCATCCGTTTCAACCAGTATTGAAAAGCACAAAGTTACTGAACGGGTTAAGCTTTATATGGCTAATAATGCCAGTCTCATTGACGAGGAGCTTTTGAATCAGCAAGATTTTAATCAAAGGCTCAACTATTTTTCCGGTGCTCAAAATGACATACAAATATCAAGACATTTGACCCTTATTAATTCTAAAATTAATGATGATAAGCAATTTGCAAAAGAGGCTCAAATTAAATTAAATGAGCTGAACAAAATAGAACACTGTTCTTCCATCACAGCACGACAAAATCAACAGAGAGAAAAATTAATTCAATCACTTGATGGTTTACTGAATAATGTGTTGACCTCAGATATTAATTTTACAACATCACTCAGTTCCATCTCATTTGTCGGAGTATTGAAAAATGATGGAGATGTGTTTAAAAATAAGTTATTGTACCTTGTAAATGAAAAAATAAATAACTACAATGCACTTAATGATTTACTCAACAGAAGTAACTTTTATGTCAAGACGATTCAATTATTGTTAGCAGAAAATCCTGTTTCCTGGTTTTTAACATTTGGTGTTTGCCTGGTTTTTTTGTTGCCCATTATTTTTAAGTATAAGGTTCGAGATTTGTCAGCCAAACTTTTTGCTGAAAAAGATTATGATATTGAAATTAAGCGCTTACGATCTGAATTAATTAACACTACAGATTTCAAATGGCTGGAAAAAAAGATTAAAGCCACTACTATTCAAGAAATCAGAACCTCTGATTATTATTTCCAGCGAATGCTCATAGAGCACAAAATCATTTTGGAGGAGTATGCCAAAGCGAAAAAGCAATTTTCTAAAATATTAACTGCCAATATTAAACGCTATAACCAAAATTCATTCCTGCGATTGCAACCACTTTTGGATAAGCTTCAAACCATAAATCCTAAGCGATATCAAGAATACCACCGACAAATACTCGAAGATTACAAAGAAGAAATAATTATAAAGTATGAATATTGGCTTGATATGCCATTTCGCACCAAACGAGTACATACAGTTAGTATTTCCAATACAGAAGTGGGACTTCTTGATTTTGTGTATAACCGTACAGATGAGGGTGAATCTCCTGATGAAATCTAAATGACAGAGAAAATAACAAATATCATCAAAGAAGAACCTTTTACCGGAGAGGATGGTTTGTCCTATATCAGAGTTACTAAAGAAATTTTAACTCCAAGAAAGACTTACCTGAAAGGAATCATCAAAGGAAAGTATTCCGGGAATAAAATCCCTGATGATTCAGATAAATACGATTTATTTGATTTTACTATTTATGAAGCTGAAGTCAGTTGCAACTCTATTGATGATTTCAGTAAAAACAGGCCTTTTATTTTCCCTCAAGATTTCAAAAACATTACGAATTGCAATAAAATAAAAGGTACTATATTCCCTAAGGAGAAACTCCCTAAAACGTTGCCGGTTATTATATCAGCCAATAATAAAACATTCGGAATTAATGTGTTAGAACCACAACTTTTTGAATTTGAAATTAACCGAAAATATCATCAGACTGAAGGAGATGATGTTTTTGGAACATTCACCGCCTTTTTAACCGGTTACGTTTTTGATTATGAAAGGGAAGAGGAAGAGGAAATTCTCGGACCAATTGTTGAACCTCCACCGCCTCCACCAGAACCCCATAAATGTGAGTCTAATGGTATCAAGACCGGAGAGTTTGAAAAAAAGAAGGGCTACATCAGATACGAGTATTTTTGTCAACATCATCCCGATACTGTTTGGGGGCCATGGATTAAAAATGGCCCAATAATAGATACTCCACCCGGAAGAGGAGGCGGAGGTAGTGGTTGTTTTGGTGACATTATTACTGTTATCGGGTTGGTTCTTTTTGTTGGATTTCTTATAGCCGTTTTACCTGTAGTGCCTTATTTTTTAGGTTTCTATATTATTATTTTATTAATTGGGCTTTTATCACCTTACTTGAAATGGATTTTCAGGATATTGGGGCTACTCTTACTGCTTGCCTTTTTTGGTGCTTTGGTGAAAACATGTAGTAGCAGCTCTTCAAGGGTCTACCATCCAGCTCCGGTGGTTACGGATTCCAGAGAAAACACTCCTGTCGTTGAGCCAACAGTCAACAATACAGATAACCATCCTACTGCAGACAGATGGATTAAGCATTACAGAAAATGGCAGGATTATGAAGGCGTGATATATGAGGGCTATTATAAGATAAAACAAAGCAGTGTTGACCGAGCACATGCCTTTAAAAACAGTTTAGGGCTAACACAGAACAACATTAACTCGTATGACGAAATTGTTTTTAATTTAAAAGAGAACGACAAAAATGAGCTATCTCATGTCTATACTTTATTTGACAGTATCAATAAGACAAATAAATTAGACAGGATAAGATTTGCTAAAATGATAGTATCCTTTGTTCAGGATATCCCTTATGCCATTGTATTAGAAGAAACTTGCGATCCTAATTTATACAACGACAGTTTTACCCGAAACTTTCTTTTACAAGGTAAAGGAGATTGCGACCCTTATGAACGCTTTGGTATTAATACACCGGTTGAGTTTTTAGCCAATTTAAAGGGTGATTGTGACACGAGAACCTTGCTGTTATATACCCTATTTTCTCACTATGATTATGATGTGGCGTTGATGAGCAGTGAATTCTACGGACATTCTCTTTTAGGAATCAATCTTCCTATTGAAGGAACTGCCTATATTTACAATGGCCAAAGTTATGTTCTTTGGGAAACTACAAGCCCTAATGCCATGCCCGGCCGAATATCAAATGAAATATCGAACTTAAATAACTGGAGAATATCCTTAAAATCAAAATAACATGAACAAGCAGAGTCTATTTTTTACATGTTTAGTAGCGGTCATAGCTGTTGCCCTTATGCTAATGATTATACAATTTATCACCAAGAGGTTTAAAATCAGTACTGAGAAAGATGGTACCATCATTTCGTCTTATGCCATATGGGTTTCTACATTGTTAGGTTCATTCTTTTTGTTTTTGAAAACAGCGTTGGAACAAACCGAAAACACCATTGAAATTATCATTTATTCAAAAACTATAAATGATACTTTTATGCAGGTTATGCAAAGGATTGTAATTTATACCGGTTTTTCCTTTCTGTTTACTTTTTTGTCCTATTACATCGTTCACAATGTTCTGAAATTACTCTTCGGAAATCGGACTGACAGTATTGAAATTGAAAGAAATAACAAATCCTATTTTTTAATCAAAGGGTTAACTACCATTTTTTTGGTATTTTCATTGCTTACTATTTTTGAGCATTTTCTGAAATGGTTTGCTCCTGCAGTTGACACCCCATTTTATCATTAACACATTTATCCCTGACTAATGAGAAAGAATATTATTTTGCTATTGTTTTGTACTATGATTTTTATTCCGAATAAATCATGGTCCCAAAAAGACACTATCAGTATAGGGGCATATATAAATTCTTTATATGATTTTAATCTGACTGATAACTCCTATAAAACCGAATTTTGGTTATGGATGAAGTATGATAAGAATGCAGAATTAGACAGTTTACCAAATCAAATAGAGTTTATTAATGCAAAATCTGCTCCTCAGATTGAAGCCGCCAGTACTAATTCCAGAGGTAAAGTAAATTGGTTTGGTGCAAAGTACATAGCTGAATTTCAAAAGAACTGGGATGTTACTTCATTCCCGTTTGACAAACAAAAGCTGAAAATTTCAATTGAATCGGGGGAATATAGTAGTGATAAAATCGTATTCAAATGTGACTATAAGAATTCAAAATTGAATCAGGACATTAAAGACAATATTAATGAGTGGAATGTAATACAATCAAAATTTTACATTGATGAGTCTCATTATAATACTACTTTTGGTGACCCAGATTTAAAAACAAAAAGTAGTTACCCTTCTTTTAATTTCGAGGTCTATTTAGCCAGAAAAGATCCTTATCTAGTCCTTTTTAAGCTTATTACCGGATTATTGGTAGCATTTATAATCAGTTGTTGTGTTTTTTTTATCAAGCCTACCAATACAGATCCTCGATTTGGATTGAGTGTGGGAGGTTTATTCGCCGCTATAGGTAATAAATACATCATTGAAAGTAAAGTACCGGCAACAAATCAAATTACACTTTTAGATAACATTCATAATCTCACCTTTGTTTACATACTAATAATTACTATTTTATCCGTAGTGTCGTTACACATTTTTGAAAAGAATACCAAATCGAGAAAAGAAATGTCTCGACGATTAGACAGGGTAGCTTTCATCACTATATTTTTATCCTATTTCACCATCTTATTTTGTATAATTTGGTAATGTTAAATTCCATGCTACATTTTGGCTATAATATGAAAACAAAACTGTTATTATTAATTGGTATACTCTCCCTGAGCCTCAACGCCCAAATCAAAACCCTTTCCTGGAATCTGGAGAATTTCGGAAAGTCAAAGTCGGATGCTACCATAGCTTTTATCGCTACTACTGTTAAAGACTACGATATTGTGGCATTGCAGGAGGTGGTAGCGGGCAGAGGAGGCGCCCAAGCCGTGGCGCGATTGGCTGATGAATTAAACCGTAAAGGGGCTAAGTGGGATTATACCATCAGCGATCCTACCAGTGGCAGTGCCAATAAAAGCGAACGTTATGCGTATTTGTGGCAAACGGCCAGAGTGACTAAAGTAGGGAAGGCGTGGCTTGAAAAAAAATACAGTACTGAAATTGACAGGGAACCTTATTTGGCTACGTTTGTTTATGAAGGAAAGCAACTCACTTTGGTAAACTTTCATGCGATTACCAAAAGCAAACAGCCTGAGACCGAGATTAAATACTTCCGTTATTTGCCTGTGGAATACCCTAATTTGAATTTGGTTTTTTTGGGTGATTTTAATTGCCCTCAATCCCACAGTGTATTTGGTCCTTTACGCAATATGGGTTACCAATCGGTATTTAAGAAGCAGAAAACATCTTTAAAAAGAGAATGTAAGCAGGAGCAATGTTTGGCCTCTGAGTTTGATAATCTTTGGTATCACCGTATGAAAGTCACCATCGTCAAGAGTATGGTACTTCCTTTTTATACTTTTTTCAGCGACTTGAAAAGTGCCCGGGTTATTTCGGATCATATCCCTATTACAGCCGAGTTGCAATTACATTAAAATTTCTACTCTCATGAAAAACCTCACTCTCCGTTGTTTAAAAGTCGCTGTTCCAGTGGTGTTACTTCTATCTTTACTTTCTTGCCGAAAGACAGAAACAGCTGCACCAGTATCATTGCGGGATACTGCAGTTCCTGACAGTTTGAGCGAAGAAGAGCAGCAAACCTTTCACCAAGACAGCAGTTACCAATATGAATACCGAACCGGTACCAGTGGTGATTATCACTACACTTATGATATCAGTGGGACAGACAGCAATGGCGATTCGGTGCATGGTACTGTTACCATGGATGGAAAGACCGGAACAGGAACTATTACCACTATGGGGGGCGATGAGATTGATGTAGAGGTGGAGTGGACCGGTAAAGGCATCTTAACCGGAACGGATGCAGAAGGTAACAGCTATGATTTAGAAGTTGATTAAATATTGTATCTTTAACTTAATAAACTACATATATTATGAAAAAAGTATTGGTGTTATTGTTGTTTTTTGTCATTACTTCCTTTAAAACAGTTGCTGACGATGTTTATATTTGTGACAGCAAATATGCTACCAAATATCATTATAGTGATACCTGTCGTGGTTTGAATGCCTGTAAACATGAGATTGTCAAATTAACTGTTGAAAAAGCAAAGAAAAGAGGTTTTACTCTGTGTGGGTTTGAGGATTAATTTATTATAGTCATTTAAGAAAACAATATGTTTGGTGATTAATTGAGTATAACAGATGGAAATATTTATTCCATTTTTATTTTGGCAAAGCAGTCGTGAAGTTTTTATTTTCATTATTGTATAGTTCCAGTTCGTTCTTATTATTGAGAATAAAATATTCTCCATTGTATCCACCTTCTTTATAATCATATCTGGTTCCTTTATCAGTCTTAGTTTCTTTTAGCTCTTCCTCACTTGTCTGACCATTTTTAAAAACTGTTTTGAGGATTATTTTGTTATCTTTTTTGTAGATAATGAGATTTGAAAATGTATACTTATTTTCATTCCATCTCCCGATTCCATCTCCGTCAATTTTTTCGGAGAGTTTGTCTTTGTTTAAATCTTCTTGAGAAGTAGAGCCTATAATGTTTATTTCCAATTCAGGATCGAAATTGCTTGTAGCCCATGCAAATGGACTGTTTTCTAATTCTTTAAGTTTATAATTAATATAAAATCTTCTTTGTTTGTCTTTTGAGTTGTATAATTCCTCCGCCAGCGTTGCGATTTGTCCTTCTGTCAGTTTTTTGTTTATTTCAACTTCCAACTGATTTTTTTCAAGATCAGCGTTACTCTCATCGTTTATGATATTGTATGTAAATCCATCCGGCAATGGCTCTTTAGTATATTTTCCAATTTTTGAGTTTTCACCACATGAAATTAATGAAATTAGTACGAGAAGGAGCAGAGGTAAGTTTTTCATATTTATTTTGTGTTTGAATTATTTATATCCTTATTGCTAAGGAGTTGAACTTAAATTAATAAAAATCTAGTGTAAGTATCTAAAAAAACAGCTGTTTTAAAAAAGTAAAAACCGGCTGTTTTCAGATTGTTTAATTTCTGCAATCAATCAATCATAATTGTTCCGGCCTCACAAATGTAAACCTTGTTTACCCTGGTGTCGCCATCATAATGGTTCTCTAAAACTTGTCTTAGTTCTTCATATTCCTCATTTCCAACGACCTTTAAGATCTTGACATTAATTAATCTCCCTATAGGGGTAATTGCATATAAGCTGTCAGTGGTTGTTTTGGCAAATTCTGAACCACCAAGAAGTCCATAGCTGTCATAAGTAGTTTGCAGTGATTCTACGAATGAATCCGTTTCCTTAAATAACTCACTTTTGCCAGGAGTACACCCTATTATCGCAATTAAACAAATTATTAATAGTATTATTTTTTTCATACTTGTTCTCCTTTTTTAAATTTTAATTTAGGAAATGTACAATCATTTAATTTCGAATTTATACGGTTTTCCGTAAAAGGGATAAAACTTGAGGAAGGTCTATCTTTTATAAGTAATTATAAGTAATCAGATACTTCATTGTTTTTTGCCCAGCCTGCCATATTTTTCAAAAAGCTGGTTTTGCTATATATTACTTTTAGAATTTGGTAAATTATCATTGCAATTTTATAGTGTTTGTGCATTTAGGGTAATTAGTGCAACCTAAAAAACTGCTATACTTCCCGGTCCTTTTTGTCATAAAACCACTTTTACAGCCCGGACAAAGGACAGAATTCTCTAAAATTTCTATGTTATTAAAAGTCTGATTACAACTCGGATAATGTGAACAGCCCAAAAACTGATTTCTTTTGACCGGATTATCTCTGATTACAAGATGTCCTGTTTGACAATAGGGGCAATTCGTTTTACTCAGTTTTTCATCGTTTGTTGTGAACAAATACTCATTGTCTTTTATTAATTCCTCAGCAAACAAAGAAATGTCAGTCGGAACTAGTAATATCGCTTCGTTTTTTGTTCTTGTTAGTGCTACATAAAACAATCTTCGTTCTTCCGCAAAACGAAATTCTTCATCATCGCTGAGTAATAATGATAACATGGGATCGTCAGTCATTTTGTTCGGAAAACCCAGCAAGTGATTTTTAAGGTTTAAGATAATTACATTGTCAGCTTCTAAGCCTTTTGATTTGTGTACTGTTATGAATTTAATATCTATGTCCTCAAAGCCCTGTATTTCTAACTTATCGCTGCGTTCGTAATATTTTATTTTACTGTTAGGCTTGAGCTTGATAAATTCATTGATGTCAAAACTATGACGTCCTAAAACCAAAATAGGCTTGTTGCCATTTTTGTCTATCAGGGATTGAATTTCATTTATGAAGACCTCTTCGGCATTATTGGGAGAATAATAAACCAATCTGATTGGGTTTTCCAAAGGTTCTTTTTTAGATTTTGGATTTTTTTGGATTTGTTTTTTGTTCTTTTGGATGTACTTGGAAGTTATGTCAATAAGCGATTGTGAATTGCGGTAGGTTTGTTCAATAAACAATTGCTCGTGCTTACCCACATAGTTGCCAAAATTGCTAAACAATGAAATGTCACTCCCCGCAAAACGATAAATGGATTGCCAATCGTCACCAACGCAAATTAATCGAGCACCAGATAATTCCCGAATTTCTTTGATTAAATTAAAACGGGAATAGGATATGTCCTGGTATTCATCAATTATGATGTGCTGATAGGTGTATGTTGGCCTTTTTTCCTTTATGAGGTCCGTTGCCTGATTGATCATATCATTAAAATCAATCTCACCGGATTCTTTGAGTGTATCGTCGTATTTTTTTAGGATTTGAAGCGCAAATTTCATGAAGATTTTTTGTCTTTCGAACATAAAATCATTTCTTGTTTTATGACTGTCTAAAAACAACCGGGTTATCTCATCGTAATTTAATTGTCTGGATTTGCTAAGGTTGATGAAAGTCTCCACCAGACTCCTTATTTCTTTTCCGAATTCTTTATCGTTGCTGGTAACTTTAGCATAGATTGATTTTACTTCTCTCGGCTTAAAAACCACCTTTTCGTTTTTAAGCATTTCTTCCAGTTTATCCAGCAAACCATTGTTGCGGTTGTAATAGGAATAAGTTTCTAAAAGTTTGGTATTGTAGATCTTATGGGTTTCTCTTTTTAACTCCATCTCTTCCACATATTTTTCTTCATTTAATGGTGTTAGCAATTTGTTATGGTTATTTTCGTCAACACCAAAATGCTCTAAATAGATATCGTATTCTTTCAGATAAAAATCGGGTCGATACATGACGTCTCCATAAGGGTACGGTTTTTCATAATCGTATTCTATACCGTTTAGATATAAAAAGTTGGCAATGGTAAGTTCTTCGACACTTTTTACCTTTTCACCTTGAATGGTATCAAGCGATGTCGCAGCCACTTTGTTTAAGGGTTCCGATTCGCATTTGGACTTTAAGGTTTGAAAATCAATTCCTTTTTCAGTGTCTAATTTCTCTCCAAGCGAATCGTAACTCTCGGGCTCTCCGGGGATATTCATGTAACAGGCCACGTATTTGATGTAAGCTTCCAAAGCTTCCGCATCATTAAAGATTTCTTTTTCCAAATACTCTTTGACTACGTTTGATAAAGTATTGGCATTGGTTACGGCAGGAAGTGTTGCTTGGTATTTCTTTATGGTATCGTATCCCAGTTTATGGAAGGTAGTGGCTCGTGTGGTAAGACCAATGTTCTTGAGCCGTTCATTTAATTCATCGACCGTCTTTTTTGTAAATGACAACAGTAAAATGTTTTCGGGGTTTACCTTTTTCTGTTCTATGAGGTATTTTACTTTTCCCAGTATTGTCAGGGTTTTTCCTGAGCCGGCACCGGCAATAATGAGGTTTGAATATTCGTCTGTTATGAGTGCTGTTCGTTGTTGGTCATCTAATTTTTTGCCTTCAATGTCGTCAAAATACAGGTTTAGTTTTTCCTTTTGTGATTGCACGTAGTTTTTGTTGTAGTTTGAGATGTAGTTGTTGAAGTCCTGATAGATGTCATTGAATTGCTGTACCTTTTCTTCTTTGCTGTAAAAATCAGATTTGTTTTTGAAAAACTTTCCCACTTCAGCAAACTGATTTTTTATTTGGTCACGTTGCACCCAAGTAATGTAGTCGTCAAATCGTTGTATGGTATCGAAAAACAAGGAAATTTGTTGTAGGTTCGATAGGTACTTAGTGTTTTGGTATTTTTTCTTTTCTACTGATTGTCGGTAAAGAACCAGCAAACTAATAATTATAGTAGAAGCTATTATCAGAATCACTATCATGTTTCATCTTATATCTTTAATTTTTGATTATAATTTATTGTAATTATCTATGTATTAATTGCTAACATTCCTCAACTTAACATTGGTTTCGAAACGTTTATTTTCTTTTAAAGATAAAAATTATTGTGAAATCAGAACTTGAACTTACTACAAAACTCTCAATTATTAATAAACTATCTTTGACTAAGTTTCAAGGTCATTTACTAATATTCCCTGTAGTGAAAAGATCATGTTTGTGCCATGTCTTTCTACATTTTTTTTACCTTCTTTACTTTCAATTTGTTTTGTAAAAACTGATTCTAACCTTAATATGAATTCCCTCAACTCTTCAATTAATTTATCTAAGCACACAGATAAAACATCAAAATTATTTCCTTTTCGTTCAATTGAATTTAGCATAATGTTTTCTATTTCTTTTCCAGAAGATTTGCCCGGAGATATCGATATTTTAAGACCGTCATGATGAGTGAAAGACCCTGCAGATAGTATATTTAAATTGCATAAATTACTGTTTGGTAGGTTGTGTCTCCAAGATAATGAACCATAAATTGGCAAATTTTTCAACATAAAAACTTCTTCTACTCTTTCATCAAGATGTTGATTTGTATTTCGTATTTTTTTTGCTTTCTTAATTTCAATTAAAGTTGAATTATCAGCTTCGTTAAAATGTCTTGAAATTAAATTTAAAAAAATAGTTGAACTATTAATAATTGACCAAGCATCACAAAAAATTTCAGAATATAAAGTTTTGTCATAATGAAGTTTGTCTTCAAAAATAGACAGTTTAGAGTAAAGACGATTATAAGACAAATCACAAATATCAATACTGTAAGTGATTGCATTGAATATTGATGTTTGCTTTGCGTTCAGCTTTTTTGGAGGTAATCTTAAATATGAATTTTCGTCTATTGTCATAAGATTCAATAATTTTTGCAATACGTTCCACGGCTTTTCAACAGTAGAGAGACGTTTAATGATTAAATGTTAACAAAAATACAAGTCTATTAATTTCCCGCGAATAAAATAGGAGCAGAGCCATTTCTCAAAATCGTTTTAAAGTCGGAATCTTTATATATATTCCGACATTTCTTCAATCAATAAAATGAGCTTATTTATTGTGTCCAAGTTATTGTGTCGAAAATCAATGGAGTTTTTTAAAATTCTTATGGTGTGTTTTCTCGAGTTGTGTGTTATTCGTGTATCTTTTGATGGGTCGTAATTAAATCCTCCGTGCTCAAGACTCTTATATATAACTCTTTTTGGGAATGGTTGATTGAGTTCAATTTCTATATACTCTCCATAGGGAAGTTGTATTTTAATTTCATATGCTTTGCCATGTTCGGGTTCAACAGTGTAAAGTTTTATTGCTCTTTTTAATTTTTCTTTTGTTTTTGGATGCATTATGATTTGTATTAGAATATGTTTATTGGTTGTATTTTTCTTAGCTTGTTCATAGTAGGCTAGATGTTTAATGATTAATTGTAAATGTAAACAAAAATTCCAATCTAGTCCTTTCCGTTAGAGAGGACAGATGAGAAGTTATTGCACAAAACACTTGTTATATACCATTTTTTATTCTTGTTATTATTCGTTCATAATAACTCATTCTGTTTTTGCCTTGTAATTTTTCTGAATATGTTTCAACTCCATTAACATTAAACATTTCAAGTTTATGTTGGGAGTCTTTTTCATATTTCTTTGGGTAGAAGTATATAATTCTATTCGTGATTGGGAATCTATTTTCTGCAATGACTCTGGCTCTATATGTCAATAACCACCATAAATGCATTTCTACAAAATCAAGATTTAAACCAAAAATGTATATGTCATGTGTGAAGAAAAAATCAATCCAACTTTCATAATTTAGATTGCCATTTTTTATTCTTTTACCAATAGGAAGAAAGTCTTTCTTTTTGTAAATTCCTTTTGTGCCACTTGCAACATAATTTCTCATTTGTTGAAGAAATCCACTATAATGTTCATATCCTAATGTGATTGTATTAGGAACAGTTTGACTTCCATGAATATGCCAAATTTTATGGTTTTTAGTTTTGTGATATCTAAACATGTTATATGAGCTTTCTTTTATGAAACCATTATTTTGACATTTTTTTGGATCCAAATTTGCAGTTTTCTCAAAAGATAAATCATAATTTGTTGTCAAAATATTTTCAATACCTAATTCTAAAATTAGCTGATGTAATTTATTTGGGTTTAGTTTACGAGTGTTTGAAGCAATGTATTTTTTTAATCTACTTTCGGGAGTATTGTGTGCTCTGCGAGAATTAAGATAAATTTCTTCGTACAGCATTGGAAAAGGTTTATTTATTTGATTTATTTTTTTGTCAATTTTGGCATATGCTAATAAACCATTAATCAAATCATTCCAAGAGTAACTTTCCGTTGCATTATTAATGTCATTTCCAACAAGGATAACTTTTTTATTCATATTGTATTCTTTAAAAAGATTGATAACGCACTGTAGCTATGCTGTTGTGACGAAGCCGGCGTATTTATTATTTTATCTGTACTCAATTTTGATCTCGAGGTTATTAAAAATTAAGCTTTTTCGTGGAGAAACAAACTTGGCATATAATCCAACTATTGCTTCAAATCTTTTTTACCAGCTAGCTTTTATTTAGGGTTTACAAATTATATGTACTCCTATTCCATTTTCTTGGCAACTGTTAATTAAACTCGATAATAACCAAAGTATCTGAATTACTTGATTCTTCTCCGTAAATATGGTGTTTGATTTTAATTTATTCAAGCGATCATGTAATTCACTTTTTGAAATGAAGTTTAGCACTAAAGTAATTTCTCTTTTTAGATTGGGATTTAAAAGAAGCTTTTTATATGATTTAATTCCATCAGAAATATTGCTGCCCCTTCTCAATCTTTCTATTTGTGTATCAGTACTATTAATTTTGAATTTTTTGGTCCAATGAACTGCTTTAGTATTTAATTGCTCATCAGATGGAGTCATATTCGCAATATTTTTCAAAGCTTGGCCTACAATATCGTGAAAGCTACTTGCTGAAAATAAACTATCACTATGTTTCGCATGGATAAAATTTAAGGTATTGTCTTTTAAAGAGATATAGTCTGCCCACTCATTTCCTAAATCGTCCAAAAAAGAGAAGTCAGATGTATTTATAATATCACTTTCTATGAAATTGAAAATACTGTCTGTAGAAAAATTTACTGAAGCATTTGTAAAGCTTCCTTTTTCACTAGAAACTCTATTCATTTTAGTTTGACCTTCAAAAGCTTCTATAAAACTATCAATGTAGTTGATTAATTTATTGTCTTGGAATAATTTTCTATTTGTGTAAACAAGGCTTAAATCTTCAAAATTGATAATAAAATCATTATGATAGTTGAAATATTTTAAAATATTAATTTCTTTTCCACTATCAAATACTATGAACAAATTTGATAATTTTTCTGAATAGATAGTTATTGATTTTTTATTTAAATTAAGCTTGAGATCATTTGCAAATTTATTTTTCAAAAAATATATTGGAGTTGTTCCGGCATATATAATTTCAGCATCTAAAACATTTTTTAGTGATGATAAAATGTTTTTCCATGGAATAATTCTTTTTTGAGGACCAATTCTATACTCACATATTTGAGCCTTTCCAGATTCTAAATCTTCGTGTAATTTTCTAAGATTAAAAAGAATTGATATAGGAACTAAATCATCTTTGTTCCCTTCATAATCTATAGCTTTTGCAAATACATCCAAAAATGAATTCGCGTGAATATGAGTTCTAATTTTTTCTATTACTTCTAAGGCCCATTCAAATAAATCATCCAAATACTTTTTCTCTCCAAATTTTGTTATACGTGATGTATTAAAAGCTATCGATGTTTTTTCATCATCATTATTTACACGTAAAGAACTTAAAACATATCTTCCTGCTCCATAAGGGGAAAAAGATTTTTTCAAATCAAGAGCTTCAACAGTCTTACCTCTAATAGAATCTTGAGCAATACTTGTATTATTAAGGGAAAACTTTTCTAATGAAGTTGTAGCATTCACAAATATTGTATTCAATATAGAATAATCAATCACAAGTAGTCCATCGTACAATAATTTGTCAACTCCTGAAATATTTTTACGAGATATGAAAACGTAATCTTTAAAGTCAACGATTAAGAGATAAGCAAGCTTTTGTTCACGCCATCTTGGCGAAATTTCTTCGTCTATAAATGTTGGTAAGTATTCTAATTTAAATATACAGATTGAAAATTGTAATTCTTGTCCATGAACTTTTTTTGATATCTTACGTTCGTTTAGTAAATATTTACCCAACTTTTCTTTTGAGGCTTCTGTAAAAATTTCTAGAATATGTGAATGTGAAAAAAATTTACCTTTTGTTTCTTTTTTGTAGAAATAGGCATTTTCATTTAAAATGACGTGTTCAAGAATAGCATTAGGCATATCTATATATTTTGAGATTCGATAAAAAATATTAATTTAAATCATTGTAAGTTTATGGAAAATCTTTGGTATGTTAAAACTTGTAGGTAGGTTTTAAATACATTCTAATTTACGTGCTTTTTTACTTTTTCGACTGTTGATTTTGATGTACTTTCTTTATGTTTAGTTATCTTATTTCTGATATATTCTTCTGTAGTGATTAAGGATATATGAAGCAGGACTTGATATAATTTTATGTCTTTAACTCTGTGAATAATGTTAATTATTTGGAAGTACAGAGTGGATATCGTTCAAGTTAGGAGTATTATTTCTTCTTAGGTACTGATGGTTTTAAAGAAGGGGTGTTACCAGGAGTATTTTTATTGTCACGTTGACGTTTGTCTGGTTTGCCAGTTGATGTAGCTATTCTTTTTGGTCCGGGTTTGAGTGCCATAATGCAAATTATTAGTTTTATAATAATTGATATGGCAATTTATTTTAATCTATTCAGATAATTTTACGGGAATCCGTAATTATTTTAATTTTTAAATTAGACTAAAATACCATATAACGTTTTGCAACTTTGCAACAGTTACAACTGTTTAAGAAAAATGAATTAAGTAGAGAAATGGTTTTTGAAAACCGTCAAGTTTCCGGCGGTACTGTTACCAGCTATTAAGCAAAAAAACTTTTAGTGGTAGTCATTATTTCATTTTTACTTTCCAAATTAATATTCGAGTTTCAATTTTTATCTTTTTGCCAACAACTTTTTCATTGAAGATTAGCTTAGATTTAATTTTCGATTTGTGTGTTAGAAATTTCGAAGTAAACCTTGAATCAAGTTCCCCAGATGTCAATTTGCTAATTTCTTCAATAGTCGAATTATCTATTTCGTAGCTTGAAGGAAACCGTCCCAAAGCTTTTGATCTTAAGCGATGACCAAGCATTTTGTCGTCAGCGACACAAATAAAATATGCTTCTCTATTTGAATAATGCGCTTCTAAAGCCAACCTAAGCATATCGTTAATCATTTTAATTGTTCGCTCTGTTACATTTATTCCGCTTTCGTCGTTACTGTTTTGTCTGAATAATGCAAATTCGATGCAAAAGTTGATTCCTTTTTCGTTGACGATTAAATCCAACATAGGTTTTTCTTTTCTTTTGCTCTTTAAGTTACCTCTTAAATTATAAGCATCTTTATTCATTGCGTATTCTAACTGAACTTGCCAAGGCTGAAATTTCATTATTTCTGTGAGTGCTGAAAAGAAATCATATCTAACTGAGTCTTCTCCAAAATTTAGTAATGGATAAAGATTGCATCTTTGGTCAAAAAGTTCTTTAAAGCGTGTAATTACTTTTTCGGTCATATTTTATAAGGAAGTACTGAGTTATTACCGCTAAAGTTTCGCGACTTTACACAGTTGCGTGACGTTAATGATTACTTGCAAAAGTAAACAAAAATCCCAACTGAGTAGTTTCTCGGAAGAAAACAAGATAGGATTTATTGCATAAAACTGTTGTTATCTCTTCTGTTTTCTTCGCTTTTTTCTATTTCCAATATCTTGTTTACTTTCAGAAGTTTACTTTCTTTTCGTTCGTGATATTTTCTTTTGAGTAAGTTTATAATTTTTGTTGAACTCCATGACATGAATAATATTATGTTATAAAGAATTACAATTGAATAATATAATGCAAAACCAGTTGCAATTACAGTTAATATAATTAATGCGGTTACACCTTTATTTTTTCCACGACCGTAACCACTCCGGAAAGTTAGTCCGGGAATTCCCGTTCTAATTGAAAATCCTTTTGAGCCGATTGATCCATATTTTGTTCTGTAGCTACTTGATATACTAGTACCACTAAAATTTAGTCCAAAGCCTTTATTGCCTCCAACTCTTTTATAGTAACGTAGTCCCATAATCAATCTGTTAGCAAAAATATAGTTGCTAAAAATAGTATTGGTATTAATAATGCTACTAGACAACCGTTTCCTTTAGATGAAAACTTTTTTGAACGATGAGTTGTATGATGACCTTGAACATATGTTCCATCTTTTTTATAATAACCTTTTCTCCAAGCCATAATTGTTTATTTAAAGAGATTATAACTTTTAAAATTCGGGGTCCAAAACTATCACATAACGTTCCGCGGCTTGGCTAATTAGCGGCTTGCGAGACGATTATTTTCTGTTAAAGATAGAAGTTTTTCGGAAACGGAAAGAACAAAAACCAGCTAGTTTGCCAAACCGCTGTTAGCGGCTGTCGTTTTTTTGTAAACATTTATGTCATTCATTTTAACACCTTTTCTAAGTTGAGCAAAACTATCATTTAATTTGATTCCAACGGATTTGGATAAAAAGTTAATTTTTTGAACAACTAAATTTATTTTCATATCGGTAACTCCAACTTCTATTGCTTCTTCCAAAGGTTTGACACCTCCTTTTCCGTCATCAATTCTATGAATGTTTACAAATGCTTCATTTGCTTTTTTATATCGCAATGATTTTTCATATAAAGTTTTTATATAATGTTCTGAAGCACGATGATTGAAATTAATTGTATCTGTTGAGTTTAAGAATTGTAAAATATTAAGTTGATTAATGCTTTCAAGATGATTTAGTTCAACTACAGTTTCTTTTTTATTGCCAACCTTGTATACATCCGCGTCGTAAACTAATAACATATATTTATCATTAAGTGGTAAAAACATTTGTAAGCCCATTGAACCATAACCACGTTGACTAACAAAATTCCATTTTCTTTTTTCTAAAAACTGATTATAAATAGCAAGTGGATTATCTGAAATGATAAAAGGCTTTTCAGTTACATTTTTTAATAACTTGTATTTTAAATCTATCACATTTGGAACAATTTCTACAGCACTTATTAGCGATTTAATTTTGCCTCTTTCACTTTGAAGTTCTTTAAAGACAGTCACTAAATCAGTAGGAACATTATTTCCTGTAATACTTGATTTTGTATTTTTGATTAACTTTTCAAAGTCTTGTAGTAAATTGAATCTGATTGGATTTCTCAAGTCAAGTACAATTAAGAAATGTAACATTTCAAGTTGAGTTATACTTTCGTATTTTGGCAGTTGTTCATTTTCCCACATGGCTCTAAAAATTGGAGCAGATTTAGTTTCTAATTCTGATAGCCAAGTTTCTAAATCTCCTGATTTTCCATACAAATAATCACCACAAAGTTGAGTGCGTATTGGAGCAGATGGTATAAAAACGTTATTGTTTACGTTGAACATACCAATGGTTTTTCCATTGTTGTTAAAGGAAAAATATCTTTGGAAAAATTGGGGAACAAAATGTTGGATTTTGGTTTTGCCTATTTTCTCGTCCATGATGAAGTGTTATTTTGAACCGGCGCCACGATTACCGCTAACGTTTCGCGGCTTGACGCAGTAGTGAAGCCAGCGAACTGATTATTTTCTGTTAAAGATAGAATTTTTTCGTGAAGAAAAAACGTCAGGGTAACGAAGCAAACCAACTATTGCTTCAAACCGCTGTTACCGGCAGTTTAGGATTTATTTCTTTTAATCCGTTGTCTTTGCAAATCAAATAGATTGTTAAACTCCTTCATCATTTCGTCTAAATTGTTTTTCTCTTTAACTGGTAATTCAGGATGCTTATCTGGATGGAATGTGTTTGAAATTTTATTTATTTTTTTCTTTAATTCTTTATCATTCCAAGTAGACTCAATATTGAAATTCGAATTTTCATTATTTAATTTGTGGTTATGAATTTCGTCATTTGGGATTTGCTTATCCACTTTAATTGTCTCATATGGAAATTTGTTCGGCGCTTTAATTTTGATCTTCAATCGGCGATTCAAATTAAACTGTGTAGAAACATAATTGTTTTTAATGTCTAACCAAGTAAGCTTTTTTGAAAATGCGTCATAAAATAAATCAGCGTCTCCGATATGACAGTTTAAAAAATCTAAACACAAAGTATCTTTTAAGTTTTCTTTTGAAGTAGGTTTTTCACCATGTTTAGAAAATATATCTTCAACTTTGTAAGTTTCAAATTCAGATTCTGTGTAATTGATTACTGTTGATGCTCCCAGCCAAGTAAGCAGTTTTACACATTGTTTATACAAATCACTGTCTTTTCCTTTCCATTCAAGTTTTGATTGAAATAATAGTGATTTACTTTCTGTTCTTCCATTTCTAGTCAAGTTAAGTTCAAAAATTCCGTCAGCACCTAGTTTCTTCTCAGTTGAATTTTTTCCTCGTCCACCAAATTTTTTGTAATCTATCGACCATTTCCAGATGCCACCAATTTCACTATCTTGAACTTCAACATTTTGTTCATCTATTTTCATTAGTCCAAAAAGGTGACCTGTCATTACGTCTTCGTCTTCGTAAGCTGAACTAAATCCTTTAACAGCTCGATTAATAGAAGCTTCTAAATGTTCTCGAATTGATTTTTTTACTTCTTCAGGAATGTAAATTTTTCCTACCATAAGGATGTGTTTAAATTGCCGGTAACTAGTAAATATATTCAAATATATGTATTTCTTTACTTTTTCCTACTTTTCCAACTGTCATTTTTAAAGTAGTTGCGTTTATGTTCGTATACTTTACCACGGATGTAAGCACCAATTATAGCAACCGGAATTACTAACAGAATTTCATACCATTTCATGTCTTTATATTTTAATGAGGTTAAAATAAGAATGGTAATCATGAAGGACTATGCAAATCAGGATTAATTGATGGTGCAAAGGCATAAAAAAAGATGCCGAAGCATCTTTTAGTGTGGTATTATTGGTAAAAAAAGCATTAAAGATTAATTAGTTTAAAAAACTCTGAAAGCTTTAAGTTTCTAGCTTCGCAAATTTTACTTAATGTATACAATGTAATATTGTATTCCTTATCATTATATATTCTTCTAGCTGTTTTTTCATCAATATTGTGAGATAAAGCAAACTGAGTTTTAGCTTGCTCATCGCCAATCCATTCTTTGGCAATGTAATCACATATTTTTCTACTTAAATCAGCCATATACATACAAAATAAGATGTAAAATCTTAATTTTAATCGGACAGCCGTCCGATTATCAAAAACAATTATTATATTTGTATCAGAATTTTTACATTTGCGATTCTTCAAATAACAATATTGAAGCATTCGCTTTGAATCCCGCACTAGAAAACTGGTAATTTTTGCAACGGGAAGATAAGTGCCAATGCTCACGCTCTAGGGCGTGGGCTCACTTATTGTTGCAGGGTATGCCAGTACCTCTAGTGCAGTAAGCTGAGTTCCATGCCTTTTTTTATGCGCTACACTTTCCTTTAGATTCTCTGCGTTTTTACTTCTTTTTTGATTTGCTGAGTTGCGTGTTAAAAGTTCTCGATACATCCGCCCAAGCGGACACTCGAACTGACGATAGTACTAACTCAAAAGTAAAGCCTATGGTATAAACAACACAACGAACTTCAAACACAAACAAACAAAAAGGCCCTCTGCATCTTCTTGGCGGTTGAACAGAGGACCGGTAGACAAACAAAACAAATGTTTCATTTAACCAAACCAATATTATGAATAAAAATTGTATTGGCAAAGGGAGGTGGCTATTTGCTATCCTACTTTGTCTTTATTTTCAAATTGCTTTTTCTCATGGAAGCAAGAAGCAAGAGGCAAGAAACAAGATAACTTTCAGCGGTCAGCAGTCAGCCATTAGCCAAACTACTCAACAGCAAATATATGGTATCGTAAGTGATGCCAATGGTGTGCTTCCAGGTGTTACAATTGCTATTAAAGGCACGAATACCAGTACCATAACAGATAATTTAGGTAAGTACTCAATTAAAGCTAATGAAGGTGATGTACTGGTATTTACTTTTATCGGTTATGCAACAGTGGCAGTAACGGTGGATAGCCGCAGTGTATATGATGTGACTATGCAGGAGGATGCTACTACCTTGAAAGAAGTGACCGTGAATGCAGGTTACTATAAAGTGAAGGACAAAGAACGGACGGGGAGTATAGCCAAAATTACTTCAAAGGAGCTAGAGCAGCAACCTGTGACCAATGTGCTAGCAGCTATGCAAGGCCGGATGGCGGGGGTGAATATTACCCAGACCAGTGGAGTGCCCGGTGGCGGGTTTGAAATCAAAATAAGAGGGCAGAACAGTTTGCGGGCGGAGGGTAACAGTCCGCTTTACCTTATAGACGGCGTTCCGTATTCGAGTGAAGCGATTGGAAATTCAAGGACTACAAGCATTATGCCCACGGTGGCTAATCCGCTTAGCAGCATTAACCCATCAGATATTGAAAGCATAGAAGTTTTAAAGGATGCAGACGCTACGGCCATTTATGGCTCGCGAGGAGCCAATGGTGTAGTCCTTATCACCACCAAAAAAGGGAAGCAGGGTAAAACCCGGTACACTGTGAACGTATCACAAGGGACAGCCAAAGCCACCAAGTTTATGAAGCTGCTGAATACCGAACAATATATCGCCATGCGGAATGAAGCTTTGACCAATGACGGCGTAAGCCCGGGTTTTTCGGATTATGATGTTAATGGAAGGTGGGATCAGCACCGCTATACTGACTGGCAAAAGGAGTTGTTGGGTGGTACTGTGAGCTATAGGGATGCCAATGCATCGGTAAGCGGCGGAACTATTCATACACAATTTTTGGTAAGCGGAACGTTTCACGATGAGACTACGGTGTTTCCCGGTGACTATGGGTATAAACGTGGCGTGTTGAGAAGTAATATCAATCATGCATCTGAAAACAATAAGTTCAGAATTTCATTATCAACAGGATACACCGTGCAGGACAATAACCAACCGGCCGTTGACTTAAGCCGAACAGCCATGCTACTGGCACCCAATGCACCGGCTCTTTATAACGCCGATGGCAGCCTAAACTGGGAAGGAAGCACATGGGTAAATCCTTTGGCGGGACTTGATGCTAAATATAAAACGAAAACCCATGATTTTATTACCAATTCGACACTTAGTTATAGTATTCTTAAAGAATTGGAAGTGAAGTCGAGTTTTGGAATAACCGATACTAGGCATGATGAAGTACGGATTACACCATCAACAATATATGACCCTGCTTATAATGCGGGTCCTCAATTTTCCTCGTTACTAATTAATACTGTGTCACGACGTTCCTGGATTGCGGAGCCACAGATAAGCTGGTTGAAACAATGGAACTATGGAAAAACAGAGTTGCTTGCCGGTGGGACATTTCAGCAACAAAAGGACAGTAAGCTTTTGCTAAGCGGTGATGGATTTGCAAGCAACAGTTTACTGGAGAACCTTGCTTCCGCCTTTGCTGTAAGGACAATACAAGACCAGCAAACGGATTATAAATATCAAGCCTTTTTTGGCCGGTTTAATTATTCCTATAAAGACAAATACCTCCTGAACCTTACGGCACGACGAGATGGTTCGAGTCGTTTTGGACCCGGAAAGCAGTTCGCTACGTTTGGGGCTGTAGGAGCCGCCTGGCTCTTTGGAAACGAAGCTTTTAATGCATCCAAAAAAGTATTGAGTTTCGGGAAACTCAGGGGCAGTTACGGGACTACCGGAAATGACCTGATTGGAGATTACCAGTTTCTGGATACTTTTCTTTCCTCGGGTATTAGCTATAATGGTGTGATAGGATTGCAGCCCACCCGATTGTACAATCCGAATTTTGGATGGGAAACCAATAAAAAGTTTGAAGTTGCTATAGAAGCAGGCTTTTTTAAAGACCGTATATTCCTGACTGTAGGGTGGTACCGTAATCGTTCCTCCAGCCAACTTGTGGGTATTCCGATGCCTGCGACAACAGGATTTCCGATGCTTACAGGAAATCTTGATGCCACGGTTCAAAATAGCGGAACCGAGATAACACTCAGAACCGTGAATTTTCAGCAAGGAAACTTTAGCTGGATTACCAATTTCAATATATCTTTTTCGAAAAACAAACTGCTGTCGTTTCCGAATTTGGAGAGTTCGACCTATAGCAATCAGTTTGTAATAGGGGAGGCGCTGAATATACAGAAGGTATATCACTACACCGGGCTGGACCCGCAGACGGGAATTTTTACTTTTGAAGATATGGATGGTGACGGTATGCTGACCCCACTGGACAAACAGGTGGTAAAGGACTTTAACCCGAGCTTTTTTGGTGGATTGAGCAACCAGTTCAACTATAAGCGATGGCAGCTGGACTTTATGCTACAGTTTGTAAAACAACGTAACTACACCTCTGCAATAATGACCGGTGTTCCCGGTGCCAAAGGCAATCAACCCGTTGAAGTACTTCAGCATTGGCAGGCCCCGGGTGATACGGCAGGCAATCAAATTTATACTGCGGGTTACAATGGAGCAGCTGTAGATGCTTATTACAATTATTATGAAAGTGATGGTGTAATTGGTGACGCATCTTATGTGCGGCTTAAGAATGTAGCGTTATCCTATAAAGTTCCTGAAAAATGGCTTTTCGGAGCCAGCTGCAAAGTTAGTCTGGAAGGCCAAAATCTCCTGACTTTCACTTCGTACAAAGGGCGCGACCCTGAATTCTCTACTTATGGCTACCTGCCTCCGCTGAAGATATTTACCGCTGGTCTGCAATTCACATTTTAATACTTAACAATTAGATTTATGAAAAATTTAAAATATTTCAGGTTGATACAACTGAATATGGTTGTTGGACTTATTGTATTGTTTTACGGCTGTGATTCATTTGTAGACGTGGATTTGCCATCATCACAATTGACTTCATCGAGCGTGTTTGATGAAAAGGCTACTGCGAATGCAGCGATGACTGATATTTACTCCAAGCTGAGAGATAGCGGCCTGATGACTGGGACAGAGTCTGGTATGAGCATTGCCTTAGGAATTTATACTGACGAACTTGATTACTATGGGACAAGCCTTGCCGATTTACAGTTTTTTTATAATAACAGCGTATTACCCGCGAATGATGCGGTTGCTGAGTGGTGGAGCAGCAGTTACAATGTAATCTATTCTGCCAATACCGTTTATGAAGGTGTAAACGCTTCAACCAAACTGTCACAGGCAGCTAAAGACCAGCTGATGGGTGAAGCTTTGTTTGTGCGCGGACTGGTGCATTTTAACCTGGTGAATTTGTTTGGAAATATACCCTATGTCACAACGACCAGCTATGAGCAAAATCAAGTAGCTCATAAGATGACGGTTGCTGATGTGTACAACCATGTTATTTCTGATTTAGAAGCAGCTAAAGTGCTTTTACCGGTAAATTATTTTGGCGGGCAACGCATTCGCCCGAACAAACTAGCAGTGTCAGCATTGTTGGCCAGAGTATATTTATACAATGGCAATAATGGGGAAGCCGCCAATGAAGCTTCGGCAGTAATCAATGAAAGCGGAATCTATTCGCTAGTCACTGATTTTGATACTGCATTCTTAAAAGGGAGCGAAAGTACTATCTGGCAATTTATTCCCAACAGTCCCGGAGGCAATACTGCGGAAGGAGCGAATTTAATTTTTAATGCCGGACCTCCATCATTTGCAGCACTTACCGACGAATTTGTAAACGCATTTGAGCCAGGCGACCTGCGCAAGACCCATTGGGTACGTGCTATAACCGATGGGTCTTCTGTGTGGTATCACTCCTATAAGTACAAAAGACAGGGTATGACAGGAACTACAGAGGAGTGTTCTATTGTAATGCGGTTACCTGAAATGTATCTTATCCGTGCGGAAGCCAGAGCCAAACAGGGGTTCCTTACGGGTGCTAAAGATGACCTTGATATCATCAGGAGTCTTGCCGGTTTGCCCGATACTACTGCGACCACTCAACAGGATTTACTTGCTGCAATCTTGAGGGAACGCCGCGTAGAGTTCTTTACTGAGGGAGGCCATCGCTTTTTTGACCTGAAGCGGGCATCAGAGCTTACCAATGTCCTTGGACCTGTAAAACCCGGGTGGAGTTCTAATGAAGCATTATTCCCATTACCTCAGAGTGAATTATTGCTTAATCCGAATATGCTGCCTCAAAATCCCGGGTACTAATGAGCTGTAAAAATATATTTCATTTTTTGTTTGTTTTAATTATGACCTGTCCTGTAACGGGACAGGTTAAAAAACAGCTGACCGAAGATGATTATAAACTTTGGAGCACGATGGAACTTAAGCAGCTGTCGGAAAAAGGAAGCTGGGTAAGTTATTCTCTGCAGTATGAAAACGGTAGTGATACGCTGTTTGTTAAAAATACGAAAACCTCAAAGACTTTAGCATTTGCGGGTGGTACTAATGGACAGTTTGCTACCGATGATTTCTTTGTGGTACGCATACCCAATGGAGATGTACTTTTAACCAATCTTAAAAACGGAATGGAACGACGCTATTCCAAAATCAGCAATTATGGCATTGCATTGAACGGAAAGCTTTTGATAATGCTAGAAAGCTGTGAAGACAGGACGGGAAATTTGAAGGTTGTTGACCTGGATGGAGCAGAGATAATTATTCTGCCTGAAGTTTCATTGTACTCGCTTAATCCTGAAAATACTCAGTTGATTTGTGATTCTGAAAGGAGGCTACACTTACTGGATCTTAAAAAAATACTATCAGTTAGTGTCGACAGTACTAAACGGTCATACATTAGTTTTACCTGGCAGGGCAATGGCTCATCTTTTGCCTGGATTGCCAATGATACTCTAGCCAGAGTTGGTCAGTATCAAATAAAAGAAAAGAAGCTCTACACATTCAATTGTCACAATTTTGACAATTTTCCGATAAAGAGTGAGAGCAATAGTATATCGTTTGGAGGTGTTACAATTTCTGATGATGGGAAAAGATTGTTTTTAAGTATCAAAATGGGAAATCCTGTGGTGGAGCCCAAGAGAGTTGAAGTTTGGAATACTACTGATAAAATGCTGTATGATCATAGAGCCGCTTTCCAAGATTGGAAAACCATATCGAAATTGGCCGTATGGTTTCCTGAAGAACAAAAGACAGGTATGATCACAAACCGTGAGTTTCCTTTTTATCTTTTGATTCCGGGACAGGAATATGCTCTTGTTTATAATCCACTTGAGAATGAGCCTCAGTTTGATAGTGATGCTCTTGTAAACTACTACCTTAAGAATATATCAAGCGGTCAACAGGAGTTACTTTTAGCGAATCATAGTTCTGACATGGATAAAATAGGTATTTCGAATACGGGTAAGTATATTGCTTACTTTAAAGAGAAACAGTGGTGGGTTTATGATGTAAGCTCGGGTGTTCACCATGACCTTACTTCGCGCACCGGAAAAAGATTTACAGAAGAAAAATACGACCGATCGGGAGAAGAAAAAGTTTCGGGTATTGCCGGATGGACCGATAACGACGATGAACTGATAGTCTATGATACTTATGATCTCTGGTTATTGAAACCGGATGGAAGCCGTGCACTCCGATTGACTACCGGACGAGAACAGCGAATTGTTTACAGGGTAGTTTCAAAAAGCCCTTATGGAGCAACAGGTTCAACAGCTAACGGAGTTTTACATGTAAATGACGGTTTTTTACTTCAGGCGGTCGGCCACGAAAAAAGTGGTTATTTTAGATGGTCTGCAAAGAATGGGCTACGAAAGATTGTGTTCGAAAATAACAGAATAGGATGGCTTAAATACACAGGTAATGGGGCTTACTGTTATATCCGAGAGCACTATCATCTTTCACCGCAACTTGTGTTTCAGTCAGGCAATAATAATAAACCGAAGGTATTGTACCAAAGTAATCCACAACAGAACAAATACAACTGGGGCTTTTCGAAATTGATAAATTATGAGAACTCAAAAGGTGAGCCTTTAAATGCGGCACTATTTTATCCGGCGGGATATGAAGCTGATAAAAGTTATCCAATGGTTGTACATATTTATGAAAGGCTGTCTGATTTATATAATCAGTATGTTAATCCGACATTATTCAATACTGATGGATTCAACATCAGTAATTTCACAACGCAAGGGTACTTTGTTTTGCTGCCTGATATTATATATGAACATGGAGAGACCGGAAGCTCAGCATTAGACTGTGTAGTAAGTGCAGTTGATGAGGTATTGGAGAATGAATCAGTCGACTCAAAACGATTGGGTCTTTTTGGTCATTCTTTTGGAGGTTATGAAACCAATTTTATTGTAACACGGACTAATAAATTTGCTGCAGCAATTTCGGGTGCTGGTATTTCCGATATTGTAAGCAGTTACCTCAGCGTTGGTCGGGGGAATAAAAAGGCAGATGGATGGCGGTACGAGTTTAACCAGTTTAGGATGGGAACGTCATTATTTGATGGTTATCAAAAATATATCAAAAATTCTCCGATTACTTTTACGGGACAGGTAACAACTCCGCTTTTACTTTGGTGCGGTAGGGGAGATACTTCGATACCCTATACACAAAGTTTGGAATTCCATTTAGCATTACGCAGATTACAAAAAACTAATATTTTCCTGCTTTATGAAAATGGCGGTCATGCTATAATGCAAAAAGAAGATCAGACTGATTTGACACATCGCACTCAGGAGTGGTTTGACTTTTATTTAGATGGGGGAATACAACCGAATTGGTTTACGCCAGACAGACTATAAAATAACAATGCAGCTCCACTATGGAACTGCATTGATTTTTAATATTAGTGATTTTTTCTAAGTTCCCGGGTACATGGTGAGTTTATGTCACCAGTTTTGCCCCAAACCTGAGTTGTACCAACGGTACACAGTGGACCAAAATCATCGGCGCATTTCACTGAGGCCTCACACTGAGTACCCATTGGGTCTAATTGAATATACCCCTGAATGTTGGTTGTGAATTTCGAGTCTTTGTCTGTTGTGAATGAACTTAATGCTCCAACCAACCCTAAGGCAAGTACTGCCATAGGAATGAATTTGTTTAATCTTTTCATGATTACTAAATTTAAATTAATGATCTACTCTGTTTACAGGTTTTCGATCTTACTCCTGACAACCGGCCGGCTATATTTTTACTTTTCTTAAATGGTTACTTATGTAATCTTTAAATAGATTTACTGCTTTTTTGAATATCGTTTTAAAACCAGTGGGCTCATCTTGTAGCTAACCAAGTGCGAACCTACAATTCCGTAAAAGTTATCGCCCTGCACTGCAAAATCGGTTAATCTTTCACCATCAATATTGTACACATAAAAACTAACAATATAAGTTCGGTTTTTATAGTCATATACATCAACAATACTTGCTTGTTTCCACATTATTTCAGATTCATACTTTCCCATCAATGCTGAGTTTACAAACAGCAAGCCTTTATATGCGTAGGCATTTTTATTAACAATGAGTGGTGGTGCAGAAAACTTTTTTTCGTTTCTATTCTTGATGAACGCTACTTTAATTTTCGCCTTAGTAGTTGTATCGATTGTATTTCCCCGATGTACTAACTTTAATTGCGAATCAATAACGATATATTGATTTCTATAATAGTATATGTATACCAACTGGTTAGTATAGGCATCATAATTGAGCACGCCATCGGTATCAAATCGACCATCAATCTGCTTCTGAAGCAAGGTTGGATTTTGCTTTACATGGGTTGAATTAAAAGTCGACGCGCCTAATACGCTTTCGAGATTTTTTTTATGGGTTCGAAAAACTGTAGATATTGAATCTGTAAATACCGGATTAGAAAAATAATATTTTATCCCAGGGATTTGTGAAGCATTCCACTTTCCGGTTTTACCTCTAAATATTGCCGGTACAATGCCGTCAGAGGCGTAAAAGTACTTTGAATATACCTGAATGTTTAGTGAGCGGAACGGCAGATTAATATTACTTAGCTTAATAGCCATTTCCTTTTTGAATTTCAAAGCTGTGTCTGTCTCCGTAAGTAGGAGTGGAGCAGTAACATTCCCCAAATAGATTTTCCCGTTTACAGCGCCGGAGAAATAGTAGGAATTGAAACCTAAATTAATATCATGTTCTTTAGAAAATTGTTCAGGAAGCCTCCTTACAAAATTATTTCGATGCTGAATGATGTCTTCAGAAGTGACAAATAATACTGCTACTATGGCAATACCGGATGTAAACAGAATAATTAAAAAGCCGTAAATATACTTTGTTTTAGAGTGCAGTATTATTGCTATAGCAGCGATTAATACAAATGCGATGTTGAATATCAAGTGTTGTGTCCAGCTCATTTTTTCCAGTATTCCACCGCAGGAGCAGGGCGTAAAGGAGCTGAAGTTTAAGATTATAACAATGTAAGCTGAAAACATGGTCATTAAGGCAAAACTTCCGTACAATCCTATCAGTCTTGATTTGTTGAACATCAGGAGCAGCACCAAGATGCATTCTGTGACAGGAACCGCTACGGATACGAAAGCAGCAAAGGCACTTAATAGGGGAGACTGACCGAGCTGGATTTGGAAGTTTTGAAAATCCAGCAACTTACTCACCGCTGCATAAGTAAACAACAGTATGTAAAGTAATGCTACCGTATAGACGAAATTGTTTTTGAGAGATGGATGTAGTTTCATTTCAGTTGTTTTTTGTACCGTAAAATTCTGAATCAGAAACTGTTAGTTGATGTTGAAACCGGAGTATCAGATGTTGTAAGTGAGGCAGTTAGTCTGTTTCCCTTTTGACATCACTGGGTGAGTAGCTGTATTTTTTCTTGAAGGCTTTGGAGAAGGTGGGGTAGTCGTTGAAACCGCTCATGAAGGCGATTTCCTTTAAGGGAAAGTCGGTTTTTTGAATGAGGTAGTGTCCTTTTTTTAAGCGTTCGTCGTTATAGTATTGGTAAAGACTGGTGTTGTAGTGCTGACGGAACCCCCGTTTGATTTTTAATTCGTTGGTGCCGAACAGGAGTGCCAATTGCCTGGTGGAAGGCATGGGTTCTTCGAGGTGTTCTTTGATGTATTCACAGATGTTTTGTATGATGGCGGCATCTGACTTGCGGGGTTTTATGGATTGTATGTTGTTGCCGTCTGCCAAGACATCCTGCAGGATGGTGGTTACTGAAGAGATTACCATGTGGGTGCTATAGTGGTGTTTGGCAACCGAACAGAAGCAGGGGAGTACCTTATTGTATTTGGTACGAAACAGTAATTGGGTTGCAGTTTCATAACTATCCTCCGCTTTAAGTTCGTCTTTTATTTGGTTCCAGCGTTCTTTTGAATTCTCATGTATGAGTTCGGAGAGGGTAAAGGTGATTACTTCCTCCGGAAGGTAGTTGAGTAACACAGGAACCGCGTTGCTGAAACTTTTGACGCAGTCCCGTTCATCCAGCTCTATGGTGAACTGCACCAGGTTTTGATAATGGTACACCGGGCTGACATGGCCCGATTGGTCAAATGCGTTTTGAAAGCCTGATGCAAATGCGTTCAGTTTGGCGATTAATGATTCTACAGTGTCCGTATGCTCTTGGGGTGCTAACCGAAACGACAGGTTGCCGGTTGCCAGTTCGAACAGCATTTGGTAGATGTTTTTTATTCGTGTATGGAAGTTTTGTTCCTGCATTACCGAGGGTACTGAATGGAACAAAACTATAGAAAGGAAATTCCCGAATCAAAAGGTAGGGTGTGTGATTCGGGAATTGAATAGCGGATTTGACTTTCCAAAAACTTTATTAGAGCTGGAATTGCAAAATTTACGGTCACAGGTATAAGATGCCGATAAAAACATACAAGTCGAAATCCTTTTTGAAATCGTTTCCATGATGATGGCCGCCCTTACGGGCGGTTTTTTTTATGGCCTTTAATGGGTTGTGTGTCAAGAAGGGTCTTCGACCCTTCGGCAAGCTCAGGACAGGCTTGCTCAGACTGACAATTGTAGGTTTCATTGTGAGTTGCTTAAATTATAGGTATTGTGTTTTAATACAAAATGCAGGGTCTTCGACAGGCTCAGACTGACAATTGTAGGTTTCATTGTAAATTCATAAAGTTAAGAGGTGTTGTTTTTATAGCATAAATGCAATCCACAACTCAACTGTCACCCTGAGCTGAGCTTGTTCTGAGCTGAGTTTATCCTAAGCCTGCCGAAGGGAAGAATCGAAGGGCTAATCAGGCTTGCTAGACGGACAAGTTTAGGTTTTATTGGAAGTGGTTTAAATTATGAGAGTTGTGTTTTAATACAAAATGCAAGGTCTTCGACAGGCTCAGACTGACAATAGTGGGTTTAATTGTAAATTCATAAAGTTAAGAGGTGTTGTTTTTATAGCATAAATGCAATCCACAACTCAACTGTCACCCTGAGCTGAGCTTGTTCTGAGTCTGTCGAAGAATTGAAGGGCTTTTTTTACCATCACCTTTAAGGAGGGCCTCTTTTATAATCAGCACTAAGTAGGGTCGAAGGGCTAAAAGATTAGAGAATAAAAAATAATAGTCAAAAAATATTGTATTTTTAAGTAAATAAATACAAATCAACGATTATGAAAACCTATTTTGTTTATATGTTACAATGCAATGACAGTACTTATTACACAGGCATTACAAACGATTTAGAAAGAAGAATAGGGGAGCACCAAACAGGAAAAAATAAAGACTGCTATACTTTTGACAAAAGACCTTTAGAACTAGTTTGGTTTGAAACGTTCAATGATGTACTGAATGCCATTGCTATAGAAAAACAACTAAAAGGCTGGTCAAGAAGAAAAAAAGAGGCTTTGATACAGCAGGATTGGGATAGATTGGTACTATACTCAAAAAATTACACTCAGTATGGTAAAGGGTCTTCGACAGGCTCAGACTGACAATTGTAGTTTTCATTGTGAGTGGTTTAAAGTAAGTGGTGTTGTGTTTTTAGTACGTAAATACAATCCGTAACGCCAATGTCACCCTGAGCCTGTCGAAGGGCTTTTTTTAACATCAGCTTTAAGGAGGGGCTTCGACAGGCTCAGGACAGGCTTGCTCAGACGAACAAGAGTAGGCTCCATTGGGAGTGGTGTACATTTGGAGCGGTACCGGATAAAGAAAATCCCCGAATCAAAAGGTATGGTGTGTGATTCGGGAATTGAACAGCTAATTAAAATTGTTGGATTGGGTGTACAAGCGGATGCTGCACTTTATTTTGCAACGAACTCTATTTCGCGGAAAACAAGAGGAATTAGTTGTAGGTACTTCTGAATTCCAACGGACTCAGATTGGTTTTGTTTTTAAAGAGTTTGCTAAAACTTTGAGAATGTTCAAATCCCAATTCATAGGCTATTTCACTGACGGTTAAGTCAGAAGTAGCTAACTTCACTTTGGCTTTTTCGATTAACTTTTCGTGAATGTGTTGCTGGGTAGTTTGGCCCGTCAGCGATTTCAATAAGCTGCTTAAATACATAGGAGACAAATGCATCAAAGAAGCAATGTGTTGCACTGTGGGGAGTCCCACCGTATTTTCATTATCAAAATAGTCATTTATAATTTTTTCTACTTGCTCTAAAACCTTGTGATTGGTCACTTTTCGGGTGATAAACTGTCTTTGGTAAAATCGATCAGAGTAATTCAGTAAGGTTTCCAGTTGGGAAATGATGATGCTTTGGCTGAATTTATCTAAGTTGGCATGGTACTCCTGTTCAATGTTTTTCACAATGGTGTTGAGTGTCGCCTCCTCTTTTTCGGAAAGGAACAAGGCTTCATTTACCGTATAATCAAAGAACTCATAATTTTTTATGTTTTTGGCTAAAGAAGTATTCCAAAAAAAATCAGGATGTATCATCATGACCCAACCGCTTTTAGGGGAGGCGACTTCTTCAATGGCTTCAATGGCAAATACCTGATTTGGCGCTATGAAAAACATCACGCCGTCCTCAAAATCATAGTGATTTTGACCGTACTTATACGTGGCCCGTATGCTGCGTTTTATTGAAATATGATAAAAATCGAAAACAAAATTTTTATGGTTTATTTCTTTAGAACATTCAAAACTCCCGTAGTCAAACAAACTGATTAACGGATGTTGGGGTGACGGAAGTCCTTTCATAGCATGAAACTCCGCTATGGTTTTCACTCGATGTACCGGTTGTGTGCTCATAGTTCAAAGTTACAATAAAATTAGACCATCATACCACCTGAAAGTTCAATTCTTTGTCCGTTGAGCCAGCCCGCCTCCGGAGTACACAAGAACGCAACGACACCACCTATATCCTCGGGTTCTCCCACACGTCCCAATGCGGTAATGCCGGCAATAGTATTTCTTTTGGTTTCATCGGTTTTATTGGCTCCGCCTCCAAAATCGGTTGCAATGGCACCCGGTGCAACAGTATTGGCTGTAATTTGTCGGCTTCCTAATTCCTTTGCCAAGCAACGGGTATAGGTTTCTATCGCGCCTTTTACAGCGGCATAGGCTGAGACATTAGGGAAGGAGACTCTTGTAAGTCCCGAGGAGATGTTAACGATTCTTCCTCCGTTGCGTAAAAGGGGGAGTAGTTTTTGAGTTAGAAAATACACCCCCTTGAAATGAATGTTTACCATCGCATCAAAGGCCTCTTCGGTAGTATCGGTCACAGAGCCGTAGACTCCGGTTCCGGCATTGTTAATCAGGAAATCAAAATTGGGGTTGCCTTCATGTTCCGTTAAATGCTGACTGATCTGATGTATAAAATGGTCAAAAGTAGTGAGCTTACTCACATCCAAAGGATAAGCCACCGCTTTTTGACCAAGGGAGATTATCTCGGCAATTACGTTGTCTGCCTCTTCTTTATTGCTGTGATACGTGAAGATAATGTTGTTCCCGTTTTTGGCTAAACTCAAAACCATCGCTCTGCCCAAACCACGGCTTCCGCCGGTTACTAATGCAATTTTACTTTTTGTTGACATAACTTTTAGTGTTTATTTATTAGGCAACAAAGTTCTGTAGGGAATCAGGAACGCCTGTAGTCAAATCAGGGGTTGTTGTAGTTAAATTTTAAGGTGTTATGACTGCTCTCACCTGTGTAGTGGTACACGGATATAAAAAAAAAATTAAAAAAATGTTAATTCTGAAACAATCGTTTCAAAATTAATTCTATCTTTGCATCAGAAATTTGATTACCATGGCACGCTGTGTTGAGTTTAATGAAACCGAGATTATAGAAAAAGCAACGAATGTCTTTTGGGAGAAAGGCTATCATGCTACCTCTATGCAGGATTTGGTGGATGCCATGCAGATTAACCGAAGCAGTTTATACAACAGCATAGGGGATAAGCACGCTTTATTCATCAAATGTGTCAGCTATTATGCTGATGCCGCCATCAAAGAAACCAAAGAAAAAGTAGCCAAGGAAACATCGGCTTTACAAGGGTTGATTAAAATCATCCGCGACAAAGCGGCTTGGGTGGTTGATTGTGAAAAAGGCTGTTTGGGAATCAAAACCATTTTTGAAATCGCCCCGGAGGATGTGGAAGTGAGAAAGTTGTTGAATAAAACCAACCAGATTTATTTGGAATTTTTATCAGAGCTAATTCAAGAAGCTATTGACAACAAAGAATTGGACGGAAGTGAAGATGCCGCTTTATTAGCCGAATACATTATGACAACATTTACAGGTTGGAAGCAATCCTTCATTTTGAAGAGAGATCCCATCATGATTAAAAAGATGTCGGAATACCTGATTAAAACCATTACCAAAGCATAATTTTTTTTGTATTATTCTGGAACGTTTGGTCCAGAATAATAGTATCAATAAAGTTTAATTTTTTTAAAATCAGCATTAATTCTGGAACGAATGTTTCAGAAACAAGAATGTTTTACCCCTAAATTTTTAACCAACAGCACTAATTCTGAAACGTTTATTCCAAAATAGTATGAAACTGACAAATAAAAAACACGAACCAAAAACAGTAGTAACCTTTAAAACAAAACGTATGCATAAAATAATTACTTTAAGCTTGATTGCCCTATTTATGATGAGTTGTGCTGACAAAAATGCGCAGCCTGCTGCCCCGGCTCCGGCTACCTTACCCGTGATGGAAATTACCAACAGCGCTTCAACTACCGAGACCCAATATCCGGTGGCCATACAAGGCAAAACGGATGTTGAAATCAGACCACAGGTAAGCGGTACCCTTGATAAAATATTTGTAGATGAAGGGGCCTATGTTACTGCCGGACAACCCCTTTTTAAAATCAACGACAACCCCTACCGCCAACAGTACAACAATGCTACGGCGAGTTTGAATGCTGCAGAAGCCGCAGCCATCAATGCGCAATTAGAGGTGGAAAAGCTTACGCCTTTGGTCCAAAACAAAGTGGTATCCGACTATCAGTTGAAAACCGCTAAAGCCAATTTGGCCATAGCCAAAGCCACGGTGGCACAATCCAAAGCTGTAGTAGCGACTGCCCAAATCAATTTGGGATATACTACTATCAAAGCCCCGGTTAGTGGCTACATTGGTCGCTTACCCAAAAAGCAGGGGAGTTTGATTAGTCCGGCCGACCCGGAATCGTTGACCACGCTATCGGATACGAAAGAGGTTTATGCCTATTTTTCATTGAGTGAAAATGATTTTATCCGTTTCAAATCCCAATACAAAGGCACGACCCTCAACGATAAATTAAAAGGGTTAGCACCGGTATCGCTGGTTCTTTCAGACGATACGGTTTATCCGCTAATGGGCCAAATAGACATGGTGGACGGACAGTTTGACAAAACGACCGGAGCCATTACCCTGAGAGCCAAATTTCCCAACAGTAATGGGTTGTTGCGCTCCGGTAATACCGGAAAAGTAACAATCAGTATGCAGCACGCCAATGCTATTGTGGTTCCACAGGATGCCACGATAGAAATTCAGGATAAAGTATATGTATTTGTGGTGGATAAGAAGAATGCGGTAACCAGACAACCGGTCGTAGTAGCCGGAAAAAGCGGCACCGATTACCTTATCAGCGAAGGCCTTGCCACCGGTGACCGAATTGTGTTAAAAGGTTTTGAAAACCTTCCGGATGGGGCAACCATTATTCCTGACCCAAGTCTCGTCTCAGGACGAGACGAACAGGCGAAGCAAAATGCTAAAAAAACAGTGGCCAAAATTTAATCAGACAACCTAACAAAACGACATTATGTTACAAAAATTTATTGACAGACCCGTGCTGTCAACAGTCATCGCTATTCTTATAGTCATCCTGGGAACTATAGGTTTGAAGACCTTACCGCTCCAACAATTTCCCGATATCGCCCCGCCGGCAGTTCAAGTGGTAGCCCTTTATCCGGGCGCCAATGCCGAAACTGTTTTACGTTCGGTAGCGCCTTCTTTGGAAGAAGCCATCAATGGGGTGGAGAATATGAGTTATATGAGTTCTACCGCAAGTAATGACGGTTCACTTGTCATAACCGTAAACTTTAAATTGGGGACCGACCCGGACAGGGCTGCGGTAAACGTACAAAACCGAGTGGCGCAGGCTACCAGCCAATTGCCCGCAGAGGTTGTTCAGGCAGGGATACAGACGACCAAGAAGCAAAACAGCCTTTTGATGGTAGTAGATTTATACACCGAGAATGAGAAACAATACGACCAAACCTTCCTGACCAATTATGCTCAGATTAATATTATTCCTGACCTGAAAAGAATCCCCGGAGTAGGGCAGGCTTTCATTTTCGGAGGCAACAAAGATTATTCGATGCGTGTTTGGCTGAATCCATCCAAAATGGCCAACTATAAGTTAAGCGCCCAAGAGGTATTGGCAGCCATACAGGATAAAAACCTTGAAGCGGCTCCGGGAAGATTTGGGGAAAGCAGTAAACAGGCTTTTGAATATGTAATCAAATACAAAGGAAAACTAAACAAGCCTTTGGAGTATGAAAACATCGTAATTCATTCGAATGCTGATGGTTCGGTACTGCGCTTAAAAGACGTGGCTCGTGTAGAATTCGGTTCCTATTCCTATGGCAGTAACACCCGTATCGACGGAAGGTCAGGATTGAATATCGGTATTTTCCAATTACCGGGGTCCAATTCCAGCGATGTGCAGATTGCCATCAAAGCCATGATGGAAAAAGCCTCTAAAGATTTCCCAAAAGATGTAAAGCACTTGATTTTATACAACACCAAAGATTCTCTGGATATGTCCATTGAACAGGTAGAACATACCCTGATAGAGGCCTTTATATTGGTCTTTTTGGTGGTGTTCCTGTTCCTTCAGGATTTCAGAGCCACGCTGATTCCGGCCATTGCGGTTCCGGTTTCTATTTTGGGAACTTTCTTTTTTATGCAAATCTTTGGTTTTTCGATTAACCTGCTGACCCTTTTTGCCCTAGTGTTGGCCATTGGTATTGTAGTGGATGATGCCATAGTCGTAGTGGAAGCCGTTCATGAGAAAATGCACAGTAAAAGGCTGACTGCCAAGGCGGCAACCACCGCTGCGATGAGTGAAATTACCGGTGCCATCATCTCAATTACC
Organism: Flavobacterium sp. XGLA_31; assembly: GCF_051547105.1. NCBI lineage: Bacteria > Pseudomonadati > Bacteroidota > Flavobacteriia > Flavobacteriales > Flavobacteriaceae > Flavobacterium > Flavobacterium sp. XGLA_31. Next base: position 191,229 of record NZ_JBPTTM010000002.1, read on the forward strand.
TTGGTGATGTCGGCCGTATTTTTGCCGGTAGGCTTTATGGAAGGCTCTACCGGGGTGTTCTACCGACAGTTTGCCTTTACCCTGGCTATTGCCATCGTGATTTCGGCGGTTAATGCGTTGACGTTGAGTCCGGCACTGGCGGCTTTATTCTTAAAAGATGTCCCTCACGACGATCACCATCACGGCGAAGTACAACCTAAAAGTTTTAAAGAGAAATTCTTTGTCGGATTTAACAGTGGCTTTACCAAACTAACCAATCAATATGTAAACAGCCTGCGTTTTTTAATCAAAAACAAATGGCTCAGTTTTGGTGGATTGGCGCTGGTCATCCTGGCCACGGGTTATATGGTCAAAACAACTCCTACCGGTTTTATCCCTTCAGAAGACCAAGGTTTTATTGCCATTTCGTTATCGATGCCGGCCGGATCTTCTTTGGAACGAACCAAAAATGTGATGAAAGAGGTAGAGGGGACCTTAGGGAACCTGCCGTCAAAAAAAGTACTGAATATCATTTCCGGGTTTAACATGCTGACCTCTTCCACCAGTTCCTCTGCCGGGGTGGCCTTCATCCTGCTCAAACCTGCCAAAGAGCGAGGGGAACAACAGGATATCAACGATATTATGAACGACGTGCGGGGTCGCTTGGCCGGTATCAAAGGAGGAAATTTCTTTGTGTTTACTTTTCCGACCGTTCCGGGTTTCAGCAATGTTGACGCTTTGGATATCGTTTTGAAAGATAAAACGGGCGGTCCAATCAGCAAATTCAGCGGGGTGAGTTCTGCCTTTATCGGGGAGTTGATGAAGCGACCTGAAATTGCTTTTGCCTTTACCAGCTTTAAGGCCGATTTTCCGCAACTGGAAATGGAAGTAGATGATGTGAAAGCGGAACAATTGGGGGTGAGTGTCAGAGACATTCTCCAAACGATGCAGACCTATTACGGTAGTGCTCAGGCTTCTGATTTCAACCGATTCGGTAAATACTACCGTGTTATGGTTCAGGCGGATGTAGCCTCAAGAACCGATATTCAGACGTTGAATAACATCTTTGTCAAAAACAGACGCGGCGAAATGGTTCCGATATCTTCCTTGGTAAAAATGGTTCCAATCAACGGTTCGGAAACGGCTTCGCGTTATAACCTGTTTAACTCTATCGGGGTGAATGCCATTGCCAAACCGGGTTTCAGTTCGGGGGCGGCCATCCAAGCGGTACAGGAAGTGGCTGAAACCAAATTACCCAAAGGCTATACGATTGAATTCTCCGGGCTGACCAATGAAGAAATCACCTCATCCGGACAATCGGCTATGATCTTCGGTTTGAGTTTGCTGTTTGTATTCTTTTTATTGGCGGCTCAGTATGAAAGCTACATACTTCCTATGGCGGTATTACTGTCGATACCAACAGGGATCTTCGGTGTCTTTGCAGCCATTGGTGTCACCGGTATAGAGAACAATATTTACGTTCAGGTGGCCCTTATCATGCTCATTGGGTTGCTGGCCAAAAATGCCATCCTGATAGTGGAGTATGCTGTCCAAAGAAGAATCGCCGGGAAATCTCTTTTGGCAGCAGCCATCGAAGCGGCTAAACTTCGTTTGCGTCCCATCATCATGACTTCGTTTGCCTTTGTGGTGGGGCTTACCCCAATGATGCGCGCTACCGGTCCATCCGCTTTAGGAAATCATTCGATTAGTATTGGCGCTGCGGGCGGTATGGTTTCAGGAGTGCTATTAGGACTCTTTATCATTCCGGTGCTTTTTATCGTATTCCAGCATTTACAGGAAAAAATTACCGGTAAACCTTTGGCCGTCATCAACAATGAAAAACAGACACACGAATAATTTACAGTAATCCAAAATAAAGAATCCTATGATACACTATATAACAAGAACTTCACTGCTGTGGCTGTTACTGATTGGTTTTACCGCCACCGCTCAGCAAAACCAAAAGCCCGAAGTACCCGATACTTTCAGAGGCAATACCGCTTCTGATACAACCAGCATAGCCGACATTCCATGGAAATCCTTTTTTGAGGAAGCCGATTTGATTAAGCTTATTGACAAGGCATTGATCAAAAACAATGATTTGCAAATCGCCGACAAGAATGTGGCCATTGCTCATTTACAGTTTACGCAATCCAAATGGGGGAGTGTTCCTCAGGTTAACGGTTTTGCCAATGCAACCTCTACTCGGTTGTCTGATAACAGTTTAAATGGTATCAGTACCAATCAATTTTTAGGAAAAAGCCATGTCGAGGATTATTCGGCGGGTTTCAATTTGTCTTGGGAAGCTGATATTTGGGGTAAAATCAGAAACCGTAAAAAAGCAGTTCAGGCCATTTATTTGCAAACTGCTGAAGCTAAAAAGGCACTTCAAACCACTATAGTGGCTACCGTTTCCAAAGGGTATTATGACCTGTTGATGCTCGATGCACAATTGGCCATTGCACGGAAAACACTGGAGCTGAACGATAGCACCCTTTTTGCCGTCAACCTACAATACCAATCGGGTCAGCTTACCTTATTGGCAAAAGAACAAACGGAAGCCCAACGCTTGGTAGCGGCTCAATTGGTTCCCGAGTTGGAGAAGAACATACTGCTGCAGGAAAATGCCCTGAGTGTCCTTTCGGGTACTTTTCCGGAGGCTAAGGAGCGAGCTGACAAGCTGGAAAATGTGGTGGTCAAAGACCATCCTGCTGCCGGAATTCCGTCACAACTGCTCAGTAAACGCCCCGATGTCAAAAGTGCCGAGTTGGCTTTACAAGCGGCCAATGCCAAAGTGGGCATTGCCAAAGCGAGTCTCTATCCTTCCTTATCCATTACTGCTGCGGGAGGTGTTAATTCCTTTGAATCGAGTAATTGGTTTACCCTACCGGCTTCTTTGTTTGGTTCGGTAGCCGGTGGATTGACTGCGCCGTTGTTGAATGGTAAAAGACTCAGAACCCAATATGAGGTAGCCCAATTAGAGCGGGAACAAGCGGTGCTCCACTTCCGTCAAACCGTATTGGTAGCTGTTGGTGAGGTATCTAATGCCTTAGCCAAAATTGAAAAACAAGAGCAACAATTCACTTTGGCAAACCAAAGAGTAGCCGCACTTAAACAAGCGGTAAACAATGCCAATATGCTGTTCAACAGTGGTATGGCGACTTATTTTGAAGTAAACAACGCACAAGGGAATTTATTACAAGCCGAATTGGAATTGGCTTTGATCAAAAAGGAACGCTTGGAAGCCAACGTTGAATTGTATCGGGCTTTAGGCGGAGGTTGGGAATAATTATAACAATACTAAAACTACACACATGAAAAATAACACTTGTAGTACGGCCATAGGGTGTACAGCCAAATATCATTTTAATCTTTATTCAGAAAACAATATTGAATCGCCATCAGCCAACGACGAAGAAGAATGCCGTGAACCGGCTGCGAAATTGCCAACCGACTTTCAGTTTATAGATCTCGACACGGTATTTGCCAACTGATTGTAAAATAATATCAAACAAGATGATGTTGTTAGCTCTTATTTTATATCCGCTTTCGAGGATTCCGCTATCCTTGTTATACCGCTTATCTGACGGGTGTGCATATCTGTTGTATCATGTATTCCGATACCGTCGTAAGGTGGTTAAAGCGAATATTGACAAGGCCTTTTCCCATCTTGAGGAAAAGGAACGGCTGGTGATTGAAAGGAAGTTTTACAACCATTTCTGCGATCATTTTATTGAGACTTTAAAGTTGTACTCCATGACCGAGAAAGAGTTGCACCAACACATTACGGCTGACTATTCGGAGCTGGAAAAAATAGTAGCGATGAATCAAAACTGTCATATCTATTTAGGACATCAGTTCAATTGGGAGTGGGCCAATGCCCATATAGCCTCTTCGATAAAAAGTGCCCGTGTCGTTGTGGCTTACAAGCCCTTATCTAACGCCTCGTTTAATACGTTGATGTTGCGCATCCGGAGCCGTTTTGGTTCTAAAATGGTGTCTTCTAAAAATATGAAGAAGGAAATGGCAGAGTTGGGTGATCAGCAGCATGTATTGGTTTTGGTAGCCGACCAAAATCCGAAGGTACCTAAAAAGAGCTTTTGGACTTCTTTTTTATCCCAACGCACCGCTTTTACGGGTGGGACCGAATTGTATACCGCTTCACATAAAACTCCCTTGCTCTTTGCGGAACTTATCCGCGTGGAGCGGGGGCATTATAAGTTTGTACTGACTTCGATATTCAATTTCACCAAGCCCTATAAAACGGGAATTCTTACGGCCCTTTTTACCGAAAAACTGGAGCATACTATTATGAGTCATCCCGAAAATTATTTGTGGAGTCATAAGCGATGGAAGCATAGTTATACTGACGAATACAGTAAACGATGGTTTGATAAAGCTATTATCATTCAATCTTAATCCTGTTTCCGCTTGAAGAGACAAAAGCAAAAGAAGCCTACACGTCCATTGTTCTTGGTCATTTTCTAATTAAATTAATTTTGTCAATATCAATAAGAATAGGTTAAACAGCACAGCATTAACGGAATAGCTGCAAAGTGAAAAAATAACTGTATTTTTTACCCAAAATCGTTTTGCAAAATGAAAAAGGTTATTATATTTGCAACCGCATTGAGAAATTAATGCCCGACTTATTGGAGAAATGGCAGAGTGGTCGATTGCGGCAGTCTTGAAAACTGTTGACTGTAACAGGTCCGGGGGTTCGAATCCCTCTTTCTCCGCAAAGAAAAACCGAAACGAAAGTTTCGGTTTTTTTGTTTTTGGACGTGTCGAAAGTTTACTTTCGTAAACGGACAGAAACAAAAAAACAAACGCCATATTGTGGCGTTTCGATTGTCCTTTGCTCAGGTATCCCATTTCGGGATCACCGGAGGTAATCCCCTGTAACTTTTAGAAAAAAAGACTGTACCACAGCCGCTGGTTGTTTTTGGCACTGGTATCACTTAAAATACAAACCCCAATCTAAAATCGGGGTTTCTTTTTGGTCTTTTAAATTATGATAAAGGTTCGGCAGTAAATCCAGCTTCCTTAACTATTTCAACCACTTGAGCCTCGCTGACATCAGGGTTAGTCACCGTCAACGTTTTCTTTAGGGTCATCAAATCAACTTCCCATTGACCTTCGCCTAATTTCTCATCGAGCACCGGAGAGGCTTTGGAAATACATCCGGTACATTTAATATTGGTTTTGAATTGTAAAATGTTCATGATTATAAAAAATTTAATTAATGATTCTATTTTAAAGTTTGGCCGATTTGAGCCGAAGACTGTTGCCTACTACGGAAACTGAACTCAAAGCCATGGCCGCTCCGGCAATCATAGGGTCTAATAAGAACCCATTGATAGGGTATAGCAAACCGGCAGCCACCGGAATGCCGATCAAGTTATAAATGAAGGCCCAAAACAAGTTTTGCTTGATTGTTGTAATGGTTTTACCGGATAATTTTATGGCTTTGGGAACCATATTCAAATCGGAGGTAATCAAGGTCATTTTGGCCACATCCATGGCTATATCTGATCCTTTACCCATGGCAATGCTCACATCGGCTTGTGCCAGTGCATGACTGTCATTAATCCCATCGCCCACCATAGCGACCACTTTTCCTTGTGACTGTAACTCTTTAACAAATGAAGCTTTGTCCGAGGGCATCACTTCTGCTTTGAAATGACTTACTCCAACTTCTTTTGCGACAGCTTCAGCAGTTTGTCGGTTGTCACCGGTTAACATATAGACTTCGATTCCGCTGTCTTGTAATGTTTTTATCGCTTCTCGGGATGTTGCTTTTATTTTATCGGCGATGGCAATAACCGCAAGAGCTTCTGTACTATTTGAAAAGAAGACAATGGTTTTGGCTTCTTTTTGCCATTTTTCTTCATGTGCAGAGAGTAAGGCATCAATCCTGATTTTATGTTCTGCTAACAGTCTTCTGTTTCCAATGAAAAATTCGTTTTCACCCTTTCTTGCTTTTACTCCTTTGCCTGTTATACTTTCAAAACTATCTAACGGTACCGACTGTATTTTCTCGATCTTAAAAATTTCAGTTACGGCTTCGGCCAATGGATGCTCGGATTGTGTCTCTATTGCAAATATGATTTCTTTTAATGATTTGATGTCGCTTAAACCTTCTTTCCAAAATAGTTCGGTTACTACGGGTTTCCCTTCGGTAATGGTTCCGGTTTTGTCTAAAATAATAGCATTCACTTTATGGCCTAATTCTAAACTTTCGGCATCTTTAATCAGAATGTTGTTTTCTGCTCCTTTGCCTATACCGACCATAATTGCGGTAGGTGTTGCCAATCCGAGTGCACAAGGACAAGCAATAACCAATACCGAAACAGAAGTTAATAACGCATGTGTTAGTGCATTTTCTGAACCTAAAACCAGCCAGATGGAAAAAGTTAAAATAGCAATCCCTATCACTACAGGAACAAAGATTCCGGCAATTTTATCGACCAATTTTTGCACCGGTGGCTTACTTCCTTGTGCTTCCTGTACCATTTTGATGATTTGAGCCAGAATGGTGTCGCCACCAACTTTTTCAGCTTTGAATTCGAAGCCTCCTTTTTGGTTAATAGTACCGGCAAAGACTTTATCGCCTTTCTTTTTTTCAACAGGAATAGGTTCTCCACTAATCATGCTTTCATCTACAAATGAAATGCCGCCAATAACTTCTCCATCAACCGGAATTTTATCTCCTGGTTTTACCAGTATTACGTTTCCAATTACTACATCAGCTATAGCCGTTATTTTTTCCTGACCGGCTTCGATTACTGTAACGGTTTTAGGTTGTAAGCCCATCAGTTTTTTTATGGCTGAAGAGGTGTTGGATTTGGCTTTTTCTTCGAGCAGTTTTCCAATGGAAATAAAGGCAATGATTACAGCTGCCGCTTCAAAATAAACATGAGCATGTAAACCCCGGGTGTGCCAGAATTCAGGGAAAAAAGTATTGAACGTACTGAAAATATAAGCAATTCCCGTACTCAGCGCCACGAGAGTATCCATATTGGCTTTGCGGTGCTTGGCTTGCTTAAAAGCATTGCTGAAAAAGCTTCTCCCCAAATAGAAAACCACTGGTGTAGCCAGCGCCATCATGATATAATTGCCATAAGGCATATTCATAAAGAACATTCCTATGATGGTAATCGGGATGGATAATAAAATAGCCAAGAACGTTCTTCGTTTTAGCTCTTCATAATGTTTTTGCTGCTGTTGCTGTTGTATTTGGAATGGGTCTTCAGCATCGATAATTAAATCGTAACCTATGGAACGGGTTCTATTTTGAATTTCTTCGATGGTAACATCATCTGAATATTCAATCCAGGCCGATTGATTGGCATAATTTACCCCGGCATCTTTGACTCCCTCAGTTGATTTGATAATACTTTCGACACTTACAGCACAGGCAGCACAAGTCATACCAGTAACCGGAAAAGTATGTTTGGTAAAAATATTCATCTTATCTTGTATCGGAATGTTGTCTTTTGTTGCTTTCATGATGTGAAAATTGTGGGAGATTAAGCCCCTTGTTTAATTGATTGATTGATTGATTGATTGATTGAAACTTCTATGCTGTAGTGATAGTATTTCTGAGATTTTTAAAATGATTGGTATCAAAACCTGTATATGCTTTTAGTTGACGAGATAAATGTGATACACTACTGTATCCCAACTCATCGGATATTTCAGTAAGTGATTTATCTGTGGTAATCAGTTGCTCTTTTACTTTAAGGATGCGTTGTGTGATAATATATTTTTCGAGCGTTATTCCTTCATAATCGGAGAAGACTGCACTAAGGTAGGCATAATCTTTGTTAAGCTCATTACTCAAATACTCCGAGAATTTTAATGTATCCCTACTTTGTGCCTGTAAATCGATACCTTTATGAACTAAGCTTTTGATGCTTTCAACAAGCAATACTTTTTTATCGCTCAGCAATTCAAAACCATATTTTTGAAGCATTTGTTGTATTTGGCTTTCATCAGTATCCTGAGGCAATTGTCCTTTAAAAAATACTTCGCCAAGATTAATATTTGTAATTTCTAAACCAATAAGGGAAAGTTCATCAAATAAAATAGAAATACATCTTTTACAAACCATTCCTTTAATCTGAAGTCTTTTTGTTTCTTGCATGTCCTTGTTAATTTGTTAGGACAAAATTAGAATCAGGCGGCTCTTCGGTTGTTATAGAATTCCTGATAAGATGTGTAAAATTTTATAACTGATCGAGTGACTTTCTTTTGTTTTCTTTAACCAGCTTGAAATGAGATGGTGTTAGCCCGGTAACTTTTTTAAATTGGGTCGAAAGGTGTTGCACGTTACTGTATCCCAATTTATAAGCAATTTCACTAAGTGTTAATTCATTATAAACCAATAATTCTTTTACTCTTTCTATTCTTTGCAGGATGATAAATTGCTCAATGGTTATCCCTTCTGTAGTTGAAAATATAGAGCTGATGTAATTGTAATCTATTGGGATTTGGTGGGCTATAATATCGGAGAAGTTTCTTTTCAGATCAATTTCGTCGCTACCGTGTATCGTTTCGACTATGATATTCTTTACTTTTTCTATTATCATAGCTTTTCGATCATCAAGTACTTCAAAGCCATGTGCAGATAAACTGTCTTTCAAGGTAGTAAGCTGTTCTTCAGATAGCTCTTCTTTAAAGGTAATCTCGCCTAATTGCACCGTTTCAGCCATTAAATTATTCTTTTCCAATTCCTGTTTGACTACCAAAATACAGCGTTGGCAAACCATGTTTTTAACTGATACTTTCATAAAATAATTATTTGAATTAGATAGAGTAAAATTCTATTAAAAGCCATTGCTAATTTCTGAAATTTATCCAAATCTTAAAAGGATATTGGATAATTCCGACCGGGGTTACAAAATTACAGGTTTAATAATTCAGCCCTAAGCCAATTCCCCAACCCATATCACTATCATAATGTGTGGTAATACCATAATTTTTACCTAATATATATCGTAATCCTGCCATGTATTCTTTATCGGTATTCCACATAACACTCATTCGTAAACGTTTTGATAGCGGTATATCCATACGCTCCAACTGAAACCTGAAATTACCATCTTCATAGGCTTCAAATTGTGCTTTTACAAGCATCGGCAACATATACTCAACCCCGATACTCAACACACCGCGTTTGTCCTTGGTATTGGTTTGTCCAAAGAGGTTTTCTTCCATTTCACCTTCATTCATTTTGCGGTAGCGCCAGTCAAACCCCACAAAAGGCATCAGCCATTGCATCTTATCAATGTACCGGCCAATATGAGTTTCTGTCTCATAACCGTGCATGTCGTTGTATCCCAGTCGCCATTCGGTCCCCATACTCCAGCGGGTATTCTGAATCATTAACTCTCCGTCATTACCATTGGAGGCAAAATCATTCTCTGCCATGATATGAAACGCCCGGTCATCGGCAAACAGTTTGCGCTGAGCCAATTTTGGATTTTGAATTAAAGGATTTGCCGCCTGATTTTCATAAGTGAATACCCGGCCCATGCCGCTCATCATATGGTACAATATATGACAGTGGAAAAACCAATCGCCTTCTACATTGGCATTAAACTCGATAGTGTCCGTCTCCATAGGCATAATATCAATGATGTTTTTCAATGGCACATAGTCGCCTTGGCCATTAATTACCCTGAAATCATGGCCGTGCAGGTGCATGGGATGGCGCATCATGGAACCATTGTAAAGGGTAATCCTGACATTTTCACCCTTCTTGATTAGTATTTTATCGGTTTCAGAAACGACCTTGTTATCCAAACTCCAAACGTAGCGGTTCATATTACCGGAGAGTTCAAAATGCAGTTCTTTTACCGGGCCTTCCGGCAAGGTGGTCTTATGAGGGGCTTTTAGCATTGCATAATTGAGCGTTTGTATGTCCGAAAGGGCATTCCCATCGTATTGATTTGGGATAGTCTCGGTTGTATCAGTCTCCGGCTTTTTATTTTCACTTCCTGTTATTTCGGGGTACATGACTACATTCATGTCCATTTGATTGAGCGACATCTGCATGCCCATATCGTCCAAATCGCCATTCATTTTCATCATGTCATTCATCATTTTCATCCCTTCGAAATACTTTAGTTTGGGTAGTGGCTTAGCCGATTGCGTACTGCCGTTGCCAAAGAACATAGAAGTTGATTTGGTGCGGTCTTCGGCAGTAGCCAAGAATTCATAGGCTTTATTGTTTTCAGGTATCGTTATAATCACATCATAGGTTTCAGAAACAGCTACAATGAGGCGATCTACATCTACAGGCTCCACATCGTTACCATCACTCGCCACCACAGTGATTTTTCCACCGGAATAGGTGAGCCAAAAATAGGTTGATGCCCCACCGTTGGAAATACGCAACCGCACTTTGTCTCCAGCCTTGAACCGTGGAAATTCGTTTTGATTTTTACCATTAATAAGAAATTGATCATAGTACACATCGCTCACATCCATAGCGTTCATACGCTTCCATTCATTGGTAAGCTTGGTCATAAAGTGCCCGCTTCTAATGGCTTCAGCATAACTTTGTGTTGTTCCTTTTTTGATGGCAAACCAATCGGTAGCATTGTGCAGCATACGGTGTACATTCTCCGGTTTCATGTCGGTCCACTCGCTCAGTATCAAGGGAATGGTAGGCAGGTCATCAATGCCTTTACGGAAGCTGGGATCTTCTAATCTTTTATTCATAATAAAAGAGCCGTACATACCGATTTGTTCCTGTAATTCTGTGTGACTATGGTACCAATGGGTTCCGTTTTGAATAATGGGAAAGGTATATAAATGTGTCGAATGAGGAGGAATCGGCATTTGCGTCAAGTTAGGAACACCGTCCTCTTTATTGGGTAAAAATAGTCCGTGCCAATGGAGGGATGTTTCTTCATCCAATTCGTTGTGGACATAGATTTCAGCTGTATCACCCTCAGTGAAGGTTAAAGTCGGCATGGGGATTTGCCCATTGACCGCTATGGCTCTTTTGGGTTTCCCGGTAAAATTAACAACTGTATCCCGAACATATAAATCATACCGTACTATTTTGGGTGGTGGGCTTTTAGTTGCGTTTGGGCTTGCTTCTGATTTTGGGGCTTCGACTTCCTTTTCTTCCGGGATGTCTTTCTCAACAGTTGCCTCTTTCTTAACCGGCGCTGTAGGTTTGGGTGTAGTAACCGGTTTTGAAGATGAAGTTTTACGGTCTTTTTTAGGTTTTTCCTTAATCAGTGTCATCCCACACTTGGGGCATTTTCCGGGTTTTATGGCATGGATTTCCGGGTGCATGATGCATGTATACGTGGGGGGCTGTCCTTGGAAATTTTCTGCAGCAACCTTTGCGGCTACATCTGCCTTTGCACCGGAAAGGGTAAAGACCAAGGTTAGTAAAAGCAATATGTTTTTCATAGAGATCATTCTTTTTATCATTTATCGCTTCAAAATTTGGTATACCATCACCAACAAAGTTCCCGAAATTATAACAAGGAACTTTGCCGGGAAGTTATTGGAACCAACAGTTTAGGCTATCGGATTATTCTTTAGTAACCGGTTCGGTTAGTTTCATTCCGCATTTAGGACATTCTTCATTCATTTTGCCGTGTACCTCAGGATGCATAGGGCAGGCGTATAAGGCGGTTGTATTACTTTTGTCTTTAGCATGGGTAGACTCGGTAGTACTGTCAGCAGGGCTAATAGTGTCTTGAGTTTGTTGTTTTGCTTCTGATGGAGTCTCTTCGCTGTTTGGTTTGCAGGAGACCATTCCTAATCCGATGATGGCCGCTATAAAAAGTGTTTTTTTCATGATACTGATCTTTAGATTATTTTTCGATGGTTTCTTTTAATTTACCACAAACCAACATTTGAGCTCCATAGTACGGATTCTTAATTTCCTTAGTCTCACTAAGCCAAATCGAACCTCCTTCATACATTGGACAAAAATCCAGATACAATTTTTGTGATGTGCCAAAAGTACTTACTAGTTCATTGATGTTTTTGCTCAGTTCCTGAAAAGCCTTTCTTTGTTTATCAAGCTTTCCTTTACTAGTAGAGATTGTTTTCGCCTGCTTTTTTGCCTCATCTGTTATTTTTGTCAACAGCGTTTTTTGTATGGCAGAAACCTCATTTGTATTGATCTCGTTTAATGATTTTATTAATGCTTCCCCTGATTCGGATGCGGTATTAGAATCACTTTTTACCAAAGCATTTTTAATTTTCAAATAACTACTGACAACCTCATTTGTTGAAAATCTTGTTTGTGTAATGGCTGTGCCGTATGCATTTTTCAGTATGCGATTTTCGTTTTGACTCTTGGTAAAAGATAAAAAACCAAGTACCATTGTGGTGATAGAGAAGATTATTGTTTTCATTGTTGCTTTTTATTTAAAGTTAATCATTTTTTGGTTTCTTTTCAGATTAAAGAAAGTATATTGTAGATTCAGATAAAGTCCGTTAGGAGCTGTGCGCAACATTGAGCTGTACAACTGTTGTTTGTAAGCCAAATCAACACGGGCCTGACTGTTAATAATGAACTGTAATGAAGGAACAATGTCTAAAAAAGATTTTTGATTCTCGTTTAACGTTTGTCCGACAAGTTCCACCATTAGGTTGATGTTGGTTTGTTTGTAATCAGAATACGCTTTCGGATACATTAGTTTCCCGAAGGAAAGCGTATAATTGATGGCCAGATTGCTTTGACTGTCAGGAAACGGATTATTCGGTTTATTATCAAGCGCTTTTTCGATACTCACCGAAGTACTGATGGCCACTTTTTTAATCAGCTTTGTAGCTATGACACCTGCCTCAAAACCTGAATTATGCCCCATAGTCTCAATTTCTTCCTGATGGATATCGGAATTATTAAAACTGTAGCGACCAAAAGCAGCCATTCTGAAATGACTGTGCAAATCATCGGTTGATAAAAAACGGTATTTGGCATACAGCCCCCCCCCTTCGGTTTTTAAGTCGCTGCTGGTGCTGTTTCGGTTGCTAATAAAACCTGAGAGTCGAAGCATTAAGTTTTTGTTGACTCCCCATGTTAACTCAGGCATCATGTGGTAGTTGTAACCTGCTTTATATTTTTCTTTCATCAGCGATTCACCCAATTTGATGCCGATAGAACCTGCAGGCACATTACTGGCCGGTTCGGTCACTACGAATAACTCCTGCGCGTTGATTTGATAGGAAATAAAAAGTAAAACGGAAATACAAAGTGACTTCATTTTATATCAATTTTAAATGGAAGGTTTTTTCATCATCCGATCCATAGGTTGGGAATATAGATAATGATTTTACTATTTTTTTATATTCTTTAGGCGTTACAAAACCTTTGTCCATTACTTTAGCTACAATCTGACCCTTTAGTTGATTAGTATCGGCATCGATAAAAATATATGTTTTCTCGTTTTGGTTAGTACTTAGTTTATCATCCAATTTTGGATTATCAAGAGTCAGTGTAATAACCATAGAACCTACAAAGAATCCGGCTTTTTCCACACGCTGTTTTAATATAATTGGCGTAATTTGATTGTCTTTTTTTAATTGTACTGTAAATGTATTTGTATTCAAATCAGTAGTTACACTTTCTACTTCAGGTAAGGCTTTTAATTGCTTATTTATAGCATTGGAGCACATAGAACAGGTTAAACCGGTTGCTACTATTTCGGCTTTAGTGATTTGTGAATACGTTACCGTATTGATAGCGAATACTACGAGTATCGCAAGCATAATTTTTGTTTTCATTTTTATTTTGAATTTAATAAGTTACTAATTTCTTCGTGTGTTGGATTAATTGCGATGAGTTTACCTTGTTTATCAAAAAGATAAGACGCAGGGAGTTGTTCAACCCCAAATTGGATAGCTGTGGCAGCATCAAAGCCATATGGGTCATTTAGCTGTTGATAGTTAATGTTATCTTTTTCAATAGCTCTAATCCATTTTTTTGTATCGGCATCTAATGAAATGCCAATGATTATCAAATCTTTTTTAGCGGTGTCTTTTTGCAACTGAACCAACTCCTTGTTTTTTTTTCTGCATGGTGCACACCATGATGCCCAGAAATCGATTAATACATATTGATTTTTATTTGGGGAAACTTTTACCTCTTTGCCTGTGATATCTTTTAAAGATATAGTGGGCAATTGGCTGCCAACAGTAATTTGAGATTTTGCCGTAAAAGCAATAATCAAACTGAATAATAAAATGTATTGTCTCATTTTTAATGCTTTAAATTTATGATGCAAAGTACCGTCATTGGCCGCATCTGGGTTTTGTACAATTTCTGAAATGATGTATATAATTTTATAATTATTGCTTTTTATCTTTGTACCTGTTATTAAAAACCTATTCTTCATCATGAAAACAAACAGGCAACCCGGCATCAACCATATTGAGTTTTGGGTTTCTGATCTCAACAAATCTTTTGCTTTCTACAAAGCATTCCTTGAAATTATAGAATGGAATCCCATCGGAAACTATGCTATGGCTACCAGCACTATGGAAATTTATTTTAAAGAAATGGTTGGGCTGAAAACGATTCCCGTGTTAGGGGTTAGACATATTTGCTTTCAGGCAACCCGAAAAGAGCAGGTAGATAAAATTGGTTTGCTACTGCATACCATGAATGCAAAAATAATTCGAGGACCGGTTGAAATGCCTTACTCTAACGGTTATTACACCGTGGATTTTTATGATCCTGATGGTTTTATTATAGAAGTGGCATATACACCTCACGCCGTATTTGCTGTTTAAGCTTTTTGGGGATTAAGTGCTTTAGATTGTTATGGCGACATTACCTTTTTTATGTCCTTTTTCAACATAAGCGTGTGCTTCAACAATTTGTTCCAAGGGGTAGATTTTGTCAATGATAGGTTTAAATTCACCGGCTTCTGTAAGTTTTTTCAACAAAGCGATGTCTTCAGCTTTATGGCTAATCACTCCTGTCAATATTTTTCTTTTGCTTGTCACAGAAAACCATAAACCCTGCAACATTTCACTCATTCCTGCAGCACTTAAAATCAGGGTGCCTTCTTTGGAAAGTGATTTTAGAGCGCGGCCAACTGAAGCTGAATTAACTGTGTCAAAAATCAAATCATAGATTTCATGGTTTTGGGTAAAATCTTCTTTGGTGTAGTCAATTACCTTGTCAGCCCCGATAGATTTCACTAAATCAATATTTGCTGTGCTACAAACAGCAGTTACATGCGCTCCAAATGATTTTGCCAGTTGAACGGCAGCACTTCCAACTGCCCCCGAAGCACCTACAATCAGTATTTTTTGCCCGGGCTTAATGGTAACTTTTTTTATAAAATGTAAAGCAGTAACACCGCCAAAAGGAATAACTGCGGCTTCTTTATGAGAAATGTTATCTGGCTTTAAAGCTAGTGACCCATCTTCCGGAAGACATTTGTATTCGGCATATGAACCAAAAGTCATATTGGTGTGACCAAAGACAGCATCCCCAACTTTGAAACGTTTTATGTTTTTACCAACACTTTCGACTTCGCCTGAATAGACACTCCCAAGTATATTGACTTTGGGTTTCAATAATCCAAAAAATAATCTGACAGCAAATGGGTCGGCTTTACGTAATCTCCAGTCACCTGAATTGACCGCAGTAGCTTTAATCTGTACAAGAATTTCATTATCTTTTGGGATAGGTTTGGTTACTTCCTTAATTTGGAGTACATCCGGAGCACCGTATTTTGTATAGATTGCTGCTTTCATTTTTGCATTATGAGTTACTTTTTAAAATTCGCTGCAGCTGTCTTGCTGTTTTGAAACCACACTGAGCGGCGATATACTCAATGGTGTATTCCGGATTATTTACCAATGTTTTGGCAAACTCAATTCTTAGGAGTGTTAAATATTCGATAATGGTTGTTCCCGTCTTTTCTTTAAAAACACGGCTTAGGTTTCTGGGGCTCATAGCAACCAAGTCTGCTAATTCCTCTACGCTGTTATCACCCGATAAATTGTTTATCATATGATCCTGGACTTCATGAATTTTTGGATGGATGTGATTTCTGTAATCGAGATAGATACTCTTTTGAGTGTGATTATCATTTCGTCGGTAGTAAACTACCAATCCTCTTGCTACTTTATGGGTGAAAAAAGCTCCTTTTAACTCTTCAAGAATAAACAGTGCTAAATCAATTCCGGAACTAATGCCGGCACTTGTGTAAATATTGTTGCTCTTTTTAAAGAGTACGTCAGTCAATACTTTTGCCTTTGGGAACCTACTTTTTAATTGGTCTATTCTTCTCCAGTGTGTAGTGCATTCCGTATCATTAAGCAAGCCGGCTTCTGCTAATGCAAATGCACCGTTACACACCGAGCAAACTAAGACTTTTTTGGACGACTGTACTTTTAGCCAATTGAAAAATTCTTTTTCTGCCCTGAAGGCAATAGAATCAACATAATCAAAACTCATTCCCGGCATGAAAATATAGTCTCCCTCTTTTAATTCAGCTTCACTAAAATGTGATATTTTTCCGAATGCGAGCCCTGAATTGCTAACTGTATGAGCAGTATAGGAGTAAAACTCAAGCTCTATTTCAAATCCGTAGAATTTAGCCTCGGTAAAGACCTGAAGTGGCCCTGCCAAATCTAAAATTTCTACTGTTGGTGGAATTATGAATGCTATTTTTTTCATATCGGGTAACGTGTTTTTTAAGTTGAAATTAGAATACAAAAGTAATGGGTAACTTAGCTGATTAAAAGACAGTTTTACGTCAAAAACTGACAAAATAAAGCGATTGATGACAAACGATTGTCGAACTATACTTTGTAAATCCTAACTAAAGTTATAAAATAAAACCCGATGTTACTTAAGAAGTTCACAATTGTAACCCATTTGCTTTAAGTAGGTTATAATAAAATTATTCTTTATCCTGCCTATTCCTTCAACTCTAAGAATTTTATCACAGTCCTCTATGTCGAAATTAATCTTAGTTTTTGATAACATTTTTTCAAGACTGCTAGCGATAAGTTGAGCATCTCTCTGCAATTGAACGTTAGTTTTAAATACTTCTACCATCATTTTCAAATATGAGTTTATTAAGTCTAATTGTTTTAAAAGTTAGGTATATCCCAACGATATAATCCAGAGACATACAGAATAGGTCATAATGGGGAGGTAGTAGTGACGAATCCTGCCAAAAGCTATACCCTATATCCCAAAGACCATGTAAAAAATAGCCCAATGCTACTACATAAAGGTTGTTTTTTGTAAGTCCGAAGTAGGCAATGAAAAGAAAAACAATTGCCTGAACTGAAGCAATAAGAAAAGCTGACATATCTGTCCAGGTAAAACCAACGTATAGAAACCCAATAGCGCATAGTATCAGTGAGTATATGCTGTTTTTGTTAAATTGTTTCAGTAGTTCAAAAAGAACTATTTGCGCCAGAGCCATTGAAACTCCGATAATGATTGCTGTAATCATTTTAGTCTATTTAAAATAATTAATAATTGTTTGATAAGTAGGAGTTAACATTCTATTGAGAATACTATTTCTTTTTATCAGGGCAAAGATATTGTAGTAACCATATCTCAAAATAGACAAGGAAGCGTCATAATAGGACAAAGACTTCTCTCTAAATCATTACGTGAAGGAACATATTACTGAACTTGTGTCATTTTTAAGTTTTAGCCGGCAAATTTAACCAAGGTTGCAGTACCTTGAGGTAGTTTATCTTTCAAAGAGAAGTAGTGATAATTTTAAATCAGATTATTTTGCCCTCGTTTCGGTTGTATTGAGAAAAGTTTTGAGAAGAAATTAATTTACAATTACTTTTCTGGTCACTATTTTATCATCACACATTAAATTTACAATGTAGATTCCTGAAGTTTGGAGTAGGATGTCTGTTTGAAGTGAATTTATGTTTTCTCTGAACACTATTCTACCAGATAGGTCTGTGATATTTACCTTTTTTATCATCTTATTTGACAATATGGTCAACCGACCATCATAAGAGGGAATAGGATAAATAGATACTTCAAAATTTTGGTCATTGATAGGTACTTCAATACCAAGCTCATTTGATTTTGAGTACAGTCCCATATCTGAAGCTATATATATCTTTCCATTAAATTCTTCGAGATCATATGAGTAAAATGGTAATAACTCATTAAAATTACCCCAGGAAGACCCCATGTCATTTAAACCTCTTTTTTGTAAATAAGTATAATTTGTGGCCATGTTATGGGTAAGTGCATACAGACTGTTGCTACCCGTGAATAATTGTCTGAAGACACCGTTATTGAGCCCGATATTGTCAGATGTCCAATTGTTTCCAAAATCATCAGAACGTAACAATTTGTTACCGTTTGCCACATACAATATGTTGCCTAATAGTAAAGCGTCGTCAACCGCAAGCCCGGGATACAAGGTGTTAAAATAGTAATCCTCAGTCCAACTGCTTCCGTTTTCGTCGAATTTGTAAAATGTTCCATTTGCCCCTGAAAAAGCATATAAGGTTTGGTTCGCACTTACAATTTTATTAACGTTGTATGAATAAGTAGGCAGGTTTAAAGTTTGATTATGCCATAGGTTGCCATCGTAGTACCAAACACCAAATCCTGTACTTGCCATATATAGCTTACCGTTGTGGGGTATGAAATTGGCGGAGTGGATGCCTGTCAGGGTGTGGTTCCAAACTCCACCCGTAGTTAAGGCTCTGGTGTAAACACCGTGGTACATAGTGCCTATGTGTAGTTTGCCTCCAAAAGCATATATGGTTGTGGGGGTTACCGATATGTTTGTGAAGATTTCGGTTGACCAGGTAATACCATCAGTGCTTGAAAAGAGTTTGTTTTCGGAAGCGGCATAAAGTTTTCCCGAGATTTGTTTTACGACCATAAATTCCTGTTGGGGTAGGTCATTGACCAATTGCCATGATTGCGATTGGACGGAAAGGCCAATCAAAAGGCCCATCATTGCGATTAAATTTTTCATGATTGATGATTGAAACTTGAATTTGATTAAAGCTATGTAATCCATTGTTCTGAAAGGAATACAGAGATTTAGTAAAAATCAAGACGATTGATTTGATTAGTAACTGATTTTGTCGCAAAGTTACAGTACGTGTTTCTACCGGACTTTGTAAAATTTCTTTAAGATTTAATATAATTCTTTGAATTTTAAATAAATCTCCTTTTTGTGACTTTATTATGATTGACTGGGTAAAGTATTAAAACAACGTTCAGGGGCGAAACAAATTCCTTATAATTGTATTGAAAATAAATAAAGACAAGACAGAGTAGTAACTATAGAATTTCCGGAAGCAGATGGAGTCATACAAAAAATCCCGAAATGTTACTTTCGGGATTATTTTTAATATGTCACATATTCGGTGATTTCCAGTCCGTATCCAATCATACCGACCCGTTTGGTTTGGGTCGTATTGGAGATCAGTCGGATTTTGGACACATCGATATCGTGCAGAATTTGCGCCCCGATACCAAAATCCTTGTTGTCCATTTTAATTTGAGGTGCCTTGAAGATCCCTTCACTTTGCAGTTGTTTTAATTCGCTCAGACGGCTCAGTAAATCAGAGGAATCTGTTTCCTGATTGATGAACAAGATAGCTCCTTTGCCTTCGTCGGATATTTGTCGGAACATGGTTTCCAGTTTTTGATCCATGTCATTGGTCAGCGTGTTCAGGATATCGTTATTGGCTTGTGACGAGTTGATACGGGTCAGTATCGGTTCGCCCGAATTCCAGCTGCCTTTGGTTAAGGCCAAATGAACCTGTTTGTTCGTGGTTTGCTGGTACGCGCGCAAACGGAATTGCCCAAAACGCGTGGTAATCTCGAAATCCTCTTTTTTGATAATCAAACTGTCGTGCTGCATGCGGTAAGCGACCAAGTCTTCTATAGAAACTAATTTCAGATCAAATCTCTTTGCTACTTCTACCAGTTCGGGTAAACGGGCCATGGTACCGTCTTCGTTCATGATTTCCACAATCACGCCGGCAGATTTAAAGCCTGCCAAACGAGCAAAGTCAATAGCTGCTTCGGTGTGTCCCGTACGACGCAATACCCCGCCTTGTTTGGCGGTCAACGGAAAGATGTGCCCCGGACGTGCTAAGTCGTAGGGTTTGGTGTCTTCATTAACCAAAGCCAAAATGGTTTTAGCACGGTCAGCAGCAGAGATTCCGGTGGTGACGCCGTGTCCCTTTAAATCGACTGAAACTGTGAAGGCCGTTTCCATGTGGTCGGTGTTGTTTTTCACCATGGAATGCAGCTCCAATTCGTTGCAGCGTCTTTCTGTTAAAGGCGCACAAATCAGCCCGCGTCCGTGTGTAGCCATAAAGTTGATCATTTCAGGCGTTACTTTTTCGGCCGCAGCTAAAAAGTCCCCTTCATTTTCTCGGTCTTCATCATCCACCACGATGATGACTTTTCCCTGACGAATGTCTTCGATAGCTTCGGCTATGGTGTTGAGTTGTATTTTGTTGTTGTTGTCCATCAGACCTTGGTATTAGTGTCTGAAAGCAGGGCTTTCAGCGCATAGTAGTTGTAAATGTAAAATAAGATATAAAACGGAAACCCTCCTAAGAGTAGCGTTAACAGGTTGACATCAGGTTGTTTGTTATACTGGGCAACCAACTTACGGAAGGCTTGCCAGGATTTGAAAAGAAATACATAGAATACGGCTGCCAACGATATGGCTACAGCTACATACAGCGTGCCTTCTAACACTCCTGAAAGCAGCACCAGCAACAGTGCAGTATACACAACCAGCGTTATAAGACTGTATTTTTTATAAGCGGTATGCGAGAGGATTACTGCCTCTTGGTCAATAGGAGATGGGACAGGTTGATTTTGCTTGGCTTTGCTTTGATGGTGATTCGGAAGCAAATCTACTGCCTCATCTACAAGAGTATAGGCTTCGTCAAGAACTGGTTCCAGAATCAGTTCTTCCACGTTGCTATTCGGGAAGAAACGGTTGAAAAGGTTGGTCAGCCTGTCAAAATTAAAGTTGATTCCTTTGTCTTCCGTAGCCCTTTTGGTAACCAGTATGGCCAAAGGCAACAAGACTAAAGTTGAGAGCCAACAGCCCAGAAACGGAGCAATTCCATTTTCCTGTGCCACTTTTTTTCCAAAAGTATTGATGAAGTGGAAGGTGATAAAAATCAGGATGGCAAATACGATAGGCAAACCTAACCCTCCTTTGCGTATGATGGCCCCCAGCGGTGCTCCGATAAAAAACATCAGGATGCAGGAGAAGGCAATCACAAACTTGTCATAGAGTG
Organism: Flavobacterium sp. XGLA_31; assembly: GCF_051547105.1. NCBI lineage: Bacteria > Pseudomonadati > Bacteroidota > Flavobacteriia > Flavobacteriales > Flavobacteriaceae > Flavobacterium > Flavobacterium sp. XGLA_31. The sequence goes on from NZ_JBPTTM010000002.1 coordinate 212,490, forward strand.
CAATCCAGTGCTGATTGATGTTTTTTTGTTTTTCGTCCAGTTCGAATTTCGAGTTCTCTAAAGAAAAATTGGTGGCGTCTACCGTACTACTCGCTACCCGAAGGATTTGTACCTTTTGGTCGGGCGTAAAGTTGTTTAGAATATTGTTTTTGTCTGTCAGCGACTTCGAAATCGGAGTGGGATTGTAATATCCCCCGGTGTTAAAGGTGCGCTGGTACATGTTTTCCGAATAGGAAATCACATCTTTGTTGTAGCTTTTTTGTAAAGAATCCAATGTGTAACGCAATTCCCCAATCGTCAGCATTGTATTGGTGTTGGTAATCTGTCCTTCCTCTAAATTGGCATTGTTCAGTTTAGACAAATCGATATTCAGGACATACCGTTTGAATTCGCTTTTGGCAAACGGAAATTTTTTACGGTCTTCAAATTTCTTCGGGATGATGTCTTCGTAGTAATTTCCGTCTTTGAGTACTAATTTCAGTACGTTGGAATCTTCACTGCTGACCAATTCTCCCTTTTTGGCTTTGATGACGGTATTGCTGCCGTCGCCATAAATGGATTTTTTATGAATAGTCACCAAATCAAGATATTTGCCGTTTTTGCCTGATTTTTTTTCTACCTTGATGTTATAACTGCCTATTTCGCTGAACTGTCCTTCGGCAATAGCCATGGCTGGTTTCACCTGGGCAATATTGCGTCGGAAGTTAACAAACTTATATTCAGCATAAGGAATCACATTGTTGGCAAACAGGAAAGCAATGAAGGACAAGCCGATGATAAAGAAGATGAGACTTCGCATCGCTCTTTGGAGCGAGATCCCGGAAGATTTCATAGCCGCAAATTCATAGTTTTCGGCCAAACTCCCAAAGGTCATAATGGAGGCTAACAGTACGGAAAGCGGCAGCACCAAAGGCACCACACTCGGCATTTTGAACAGCAGGAATTTGATAATCATCAGGAGATCAAGGTCTTTTCCTGCCAATTCAGAAATAAAGAGCCAAACGACCTGTAGCACAAATATGAAGAACAGAATTACAAATACCGTAGCAAATGTAATAAGGAAAGATTTTAATAAGTACCGGTCCAGTATTTTCACCTGAGTTTAATCTATTTTGTTGATGTAGTAATTGGGGTATTTACTCGCCACAAAGGTAAACTGATTTTTTGACAAAGGTTGGTTGGTTTTAAAAGAATTAACGGTAAGTGTGGTTTTAGTCCCGTTTTTACCGATTTCAATGACCGTGTAGATATTTTTGGTTTGGGAATCTATCCCCAATAAGATTTCTTTGCGCTGGTCTTTGGTGCTGGTTGGCACCAATTTGATGTATTGTATTTTACGGCCTTTGACATCTTGAAGGATATCCCAGTAAAATTTGTAACCGTTGTTGAAGAAGGTCAACATTTTAGAAGGCGTGATGGCCTTTTCATCATTGTCGTTGAGGCTGGAAACGGTTACTTCTTCGTCTTCAGGGACGATAGTGTAGCTTTTTTTACCATCGTAAATTTTGGTAACTCCCATAAAATTGAGGACATATTTGTTGCCTTCCAGCACCAAGTTACCTTTACTCTCCTTATTAATGTTTTCTTTACTGTTGTTCAGGGTGTATTTGAAATCGATAGTAATGTTATTATACGATTTAATTTTAGCGGTTACCTGATCTAAAAGGTCTTTTGCTTTTTTATCCTGTGCGGTTCCGGTAAAGCTTACCCATAATAAGAGCGCAACTGACAGTACTTTGTTCATGTTAAGAATTATTTTGTTCATTGTTAAAGAATTGTTCCAAAGAAGCTAAGTCGGTGATGTTTACACTGCGGGCCTTGCTTCCTTCAAATGGACCCACAATACCGGCCGCTTCCAACTGATCAATCAGTCTTCCGGCACGGTTGTACCCGAGTTTTAGTTTTCTCTGCAATAATGATGCCGAACCTTGTTGCGCAGTCACAATAATTTCGGCAGCCTCTCTGAACATAGAGTCTCTTTCGGTGATGTCAAATTCCAGATTAACGCTACTGCCTTCTTCACCAACGTATTCCGGCAACAGATAGGCACTGGCATAGGCTTTTTGAGAACCTATATAATCCACAATTTTTTCTACTTCTGGTGTGTCTACAAAAGCACATTGTACCCTCACTAAATCGTTACCGTTGGAATACAGTAAGTCTCCGCGACCGATTAACTGATCAGCGCCTTGTGTATCTAAAATGGTACGGGAGTCAATCTTGGAGGTCACACGGAACGCAATTCGGGCCGGGAAGTTGGCCTTAATGATACCGGTAATTACATTGACCGATGGTCGTTGGGTCGCAATAATCAGGTGGATTCCAATGGCACGGGCCAACTGGGCCAGACGGGCAATCGGGGTTTCCACTTCTTTACCGGCGGTCATAATCAAATCGGCAAACTCATCAACTACCAATACAATGTAAGGCAGAAAACGGTGACCAAGCTCCGGATTCAGTTTGCGGGCTTTGAACTTGTCGTTGTATTCTTTGATGTTTCGCACCATGGCGTCTTTCAACAACGAATACCGGTTGTCCATTTCCACACAAAGCGAATTCAGGGTGTTGATGACTTTGGTGTTGTCGGTAATGATGGCATCTTCCACATCGGGTAGTTTGGCCAGATAGTGTCTTTCTATTTTATTGAACAACGTCAATTCCACTTTCTTGGGGTCAACGAGTACGAACTTCACTTCGGCAGGGTGTTTTTTGTACAACAACGAAGTCAATACGGCATTTAATCCTACTGATTTTCCTTGTCCTGTAGCTCCTGCCATCAATAAGTGAGGCATTTTGGCTAAGTCTACCACAAAAGTTTCATTCGAAATGGTTTTGCCCAAAGCAATCGGCAATTCCATTTCGGCTTCCTGAAATTTGGCAGAGGCGATAACCGTTTTCATCGGCACCATGGTAGGGTTCTTATTCGGTACCTCAATACCAATGGTGCCTTTCCCCGGAATAGGGGCAATGATACGAATTCCTAGGGCAGCCAATGACAAGGCAATATCGTCTTCCAAACTTTTGATTTTGGAGATGCGGATACCTGCTTCGGGCACGATTTCGTAGAGCGTTACCGAAGGACCAACGGTCGCTTTGATTTGGGCGATATCTATTTTGTAGTTTTTCAGTGTTTCTACAATGCGGTTTTTGTTTTCCTCAAGCTCTTCCTGATTGATAGTGATGCCCACCGAAGCATACTCTTTGAGTAAATCGATGGTGGGAAACTTATAGTTGGAAAGTTCCAAAGTAGGGTCGAACTCCCCGAAATCAGCCACCAGTTTGGCAGCCAAATTCTCTTCCATAACATCTTCATCTGCTGCTTTTTCAATTACAAAAGCTTCATCATTCGTTTCAATGATTTGCGGTTGGGCAACCTCTGCGGGTGCTGTGGTTTTGATAGTCGGCTCCAGATTGATTTCGGAAGCGTGTTCAATGGTGGGTTTTAACGCTTCTTTATTGATTTCAAAAGAAGCAGGTTTTAAAGTCGGCTCCTCAATCATTTCTTCCGGCTGTTCTTCTTCGGTTACGGCAAACTCTTCCAGATTGTAATCCGTAGTCGATGCGGCAGCCGTATCCGCAGGCATATGTAAGCTGTTGAAATCATCTTTCATTTCTTTGTGTTTCTTCTCAAAGAACGACTTGATGGCATCAGGAGATACTTTTATTTTAAAGATAATGTAAATCAGTATGGCAAATACAATCACGAGTAAGGTGCCCGTTTTCCCGATATAATCCTGAATGAACAGGTTCATTTCATATCCTATAGTACCGCCCAGTTCGGGGAGGGTAGAGGCAAAAAAGCCAAAGGTAATAGACAGTACTACTATGGCAAACAGGTCCCAAAACCAAGTGTTTTTTAACTTTTTAATGGGTAAGTCCAATACCAGAAATGCCCCGCTGAGGAACAAAAGTTTGACAAACAAAAAGGCTGCGATTCCGAAGCCGCGGTAAATGAACAGGTCAGCGATATAAGCTCCGATTTTCCCCAGCCAGTTGTTTACGGTTTCATTGCGGTCGGTAAACGCATCTACAGCACTTTGGTCGGCCTGACCTGAAACAAAAAAGGAAATGAAGGAAACCAAAAAAGCGATGGAAACCAATACCAGCATAAAACCAAAAAGCATACGGTATTGCTTTTTCGTTTTCAGGATTTTAAGTTCTGAGTTGGGGTCTTTTTTATTTTCGGTCGTTTCTTTTTTTACTGTTTTTGCCATTGTTGATGTATAACGCTATAAAAATAGAAATTTAATCGAATGTTAATGGAATTTCGGTACATAAATTAATAAAAGTACAGCTATGGCAGCCGAAGCGGCAAACATGACGGCCCCTGCCGCAATGTCTTTGATAAAGCCAATCTTTTCATGGAACTCCGGATGGATGAAATCCGCAATTTTTTCTACAGCGGTATTCAGACTTTCCACGCCCAATACCAATCCGAACGCCAGTATTTGCATCATCCATTCGTAACGGTCGATGTGAAAATAGAATCCGGCAATAATGGACAGTACGCCTACAGAGGACTGTACCATTACGCTGTGCTCGGTCGTGATTAATTTGAGGGCGCCTTTCACGGCAAAACCCACGCTTTTCAAGCGTCCGGTAAAGAAAGAGTTGTCTTTTTGAAATTCCATAGTTCGTGGTATTATAAGGCAGCCAAAGCAGATTCGTAATCGGGTTCGTTTGCAATTTCTGAAACCTGTTCGGTATATTGTACAATTCCGTTTTCATCCAAAACAATGATGGCTCGGGAGTGCAGGCCTGCTAAAGCCCCGTCAGTCATTTCCAAACCATAGTCCTTACCAAAATCACCCGTTTTGAAATCAGACAAACAAATTACGTTGTCCAATCCTTCCGCTCCGCAGAAACGTTTGAAGGCAAAAGGCAAATCGCGTGCGACACACAATACTACCGTGTTTTCTAAAGCGCCGGCTTTGGCATTGAAGGTTCTGGTTGAAGTGGCACAAGTCCCCGTGTCAACACTTGGATATATATTGAGCAGCACTTTGGAACCGGAAAAATCCGCTAAAGAAACACTGCTTAAATCGGTTTTTATTAATTTAAAATCAGGTGCTTTTGAGCCTATTTCGGGTAAGGTTCCGATAGTGTGTATCGGATTTCCTCCTAGAGTGATTGATGCCATTTGCGTAAAAATTTAAGTGCCAAAAGTAGTAAAAATATTTAGCATTGGAGGTAGTTCTGAGTGTTCGGGATAAAATATTTCAAAAATGATTTGGATAGCAGTATTATATTATCGTAATATTGCAATATATTAATTATAGATTGTTATGGGAGCATCAAAATCGGCTTCGTTCTCTGAGGAGCACAATGCGATGGCTGGCTTGTTTAAAGCCTTGTCACATCCGGCACGAGTGGCTATAGTAGATTATTTATTGTCTGTGGAGAGTTGCATTTGCGGAGACATCGTCAACGAGTTGCCCTTGGCGCAACCTACCATTTCGCAACATTTGAAAGAACTCAAAAACGCCAACATTATCCAAGGTACTATAGAAGGGACGGCCATTTGCTATTGCATCAATCCAAAAACAATTGAGCAAATAGAAAATCATTTCGGAGCCATCAAAAACAAGCTGAAAAGCAAATGCTGCTAACCCGCTACACTCAAGAAGTTTAACTGTTTAATTCTTTAATAAAATGAAACTGTCACAAATAAAATCAGCATTGCAAAAGTTGTCTGCTATTGCTTTTCAATTGCCTAACGGTGATTTCGTACCCGGTCATTTTCACGTGACCGAAGTGGGAAGAATATCCAAACACTTTATTGATTGTGGAGGAACCGTTCGTACGGAAGAAGTAGCCAACTTTCAATTGTGGGAAGCCAATGATTATGACCACCGTCTGCATCCTGAAAAACTGGTGCACATCATAGAACTTTCGGAAAAGGTATTGCAGTTGCCCGATTTGGAAATTGAAGTAGAATACCAAATGCCCGATACCATCGGTAAGTTCAGTCTGGATTTTGATGGTACTCATTTCTTATTGACTTCCAAGCAAACCAATTGTTTGGCTAAAGACCACTGTGGTATCCCGCCTGAAAAAATCAAAACTAAAATAGGAGAGTGGAAAGAAAAGTCCAATTGTTGTACTCCGGAATCCAATTGCTGTTAAATTATTGTTTATGAATAAAAAAGAACACTGGGAAAACGTATTTGCCTCTAAAACAGAAAAAGAGGTGAGTTGGTATCAGGCTTATCCGCAAACTTCTGTCGACTTCTTTACGGCCCTTCAGTTGCCCAAAGACGCTAAAGTGATTGATGTTGGGGGAGGCGACAGTTATTTTATTGATGCTTTGCTGGATTTAGGCTATACACAATTGACTTTGCTTGATATTTCAGGAAAAGCCATTGAGCGTATTCAAAAGCGATTGGGTGAAAAGGCGGCTCATGTTACCTTTATTGAATCCGATATTTTAGATTTTGATCCCACCGAGCACTATGATTTTTGGCACGATCGCGCCTGTTTTCATTTCCTGACCGAAGCTGCACAAATTGAGCATTATGCCGATATTGTTGATAAGGCTTTGAGCAAAGGAGGTCGGATGTTTATAGGAGCTTTCTCTGACCAGGGGCCCAAAAAATGCAGTGGACTCGACATCAAGCAATACACCATGGAAAGCCTTCGGTTTGTTTTTGAAAAAGAGTTCCAACTCAAAGGGTGCTTTACAGAAGACCATAAAACCCCTTTTGATACCGTTCAAAATTTTATTTTTTGCGGGTTTAAAAGAAAATCATAAGCATGTATACGCAACTTGAGCAAACTTTGCAAACCCTGCCTGTAGGTACTGTTTCAGTAACCAGAAAAGCGGTATTGCAACCCCTGATTGCTTATATAAAAGAAAAAATCAGCAGTCAGATGAATGTCAGCCTGGTTTTTATCTGTACCCACAACTCCCGCAGAAGCCATTTGTCTCAGGTGTGGGCGCAAACCATGGCCTTTTATTTTGGGATAAAGAACGTGTTTTGTTATTCGGGTGGGACGGAAGTCACGGCTGTGTTTCCGAAAGTGGTTGAAACTCTAGTAAATCAAGGGTTTGAAGTGGAGCAACGGAATGATACCATTAATCCGGTTTATGCGGTGAAATTTGACGAAAATGCACCGGCTGTTCTTTGCTTTTCCAAAATGTTTGATGACGCGTTTAACCCTAAGCACGACTTTGCTGCCGTAATGACCTGCTCTTCGGCCGACGAAGGCTGTCCCTTTATTGCCGGAGCTGAAAAGCGTTTTTCCGTTTGTTATGACGACCCGAAAGCTTTTGACGGAACGGAACTAATGGATGCCAAATATGCCGAACGCAGTTTGGAAATCGCTGCCGAAATGTATTATGTCTTTTCTCAAATTCACCAATAATGGCCACACGTAAACGCTTGACTTTTCTTGATAATTATTTGACTCTTTGGATATTTCTGGCCATGGCGGTGGGAGTAGGAATAGGCTACTTCATACCAACGCTGCCTGACACCTTCAACAGTTGGTCTTCGGGAACCACAAATATTCCTTTAGCCATTGGGTTAATTCTGATGATGTATCCGCCTTTGACCAAGGTCGATTTCTCAAAGGTCCCATTGATGTTTCAAAAACCTAAACTCCTGATTACCTCTTTTCTGATTACCTGGATAGTAGGTCCTTTTTTAATGTTTGTCTTGTCCATATGGCTCCTGAAGGACTTTCCGGAGTATATGACCGGTTTAATCATTGTGGGTTTGGCTCCCTGTATTGCCATGGTGATTGTTTGGAACGAACTGGCCGAAGGCAACCGCGAGTTAACGGCGGGTTTGGTAGGCATTAACAGTTTACTTCAGGTATTCTTTTTTAGCCTGTATGCCTATTTCTATTTGGATGTGATGCTGCCTTTATTTGGAATCAAAGGCTTGGCCTTGTCTATTACAATTGCTCAAATTGCCACTACCGTTGGTATTTATCTCGGAATTCCCTTTGTATTGGCTGTCATCAGTCGGTACAGTATCAAAAGATTTTTGGGACAACAATGGTTTAATCACACCTTTCTTCCTTTTATATCACCGATTACGCTGATTGCTTTATTGTTTACCATAGTGGTAATGTTCAGTCTGAAAGGAGCTATGATTGTTGATTTGCCGGTTGATGTTCTCCGGGTGGCTCTGCCGTTAGTTATTTTCTTTGCCGTCATGTTCTTCCTGATGTTTTTTGTAGCCCGAAAGACAGGAGCCGATTACCGCGATGCGGTTGCTTTATCCTTTACCGCTTCGGGAAATAATTTCGAATTGGCGATAGCGGTTGCCATTGGTGTTTTCGGGATTAACAGCGGACAGGCTTTTGCCGGTGTAATTGGCCCTTTAGTGGAAGTACCGGCCTTAATGCTGTTAGTGAAAGTCGCTTTTTGGTTGAAGAACAAATACTACCCATAAAAAAACCGCTTCTGTAAAAGAAGCGGCTTATTCTAAATCTGATTATCTGATTATACGTGTAACGCTCGGTTATCTGTAGCGGCTAAAGCAGCTTCTTTTACCGCTTCGGCAAACGTTGGATGCGCATGCGACATGCGCGAGATGTCTTCTGCAGAGGCTCTGAATTCCATGGCAGTTACCGCTTCAGCAATCAAGTCGGCACAACGGGCACCAATCATGTGGATACCTAAAACTTCGTCAGTCTTAGCATCAGCCAATATTTTCACGAAACCATCGTTATCAGCGCTGGCACGAGCTCTTCCTAAGGCTTTGAAAGGGAAGCTTCCGGCTTTGTAAGCTACACCATTAGCTTTCAGTTGCTCTTCGGTTTTACCTACAGCGGCTACTTCAGGCCATGTGTACACAACTCCCGGAATCAAATTATAATCAATATGTGGTTTTTGACCGCCTAAAATTTCAGCTACCATGGTACCTTCTTCTTCGGCTTTGTGAGCCAACATCGCGCCACGAACCACATCACCAATGGCATAAATATTCGGAACATTGGTTTGTAAATGGTCGTTAACCTCAATCATCCCTCTGTCGGTTACTTTTACTCCGGCTTTATCAGCAGCCAATCCGTCCGTGTAAGGACGACGACCCACAGCCACCAAGCAATAGTCTCCGTCAAAAGTCACCGTATTTCCTTTGGCATCATCGGCTTGAACGGTTACGTTTTTGCCTTTGCGCTCTACCGATTTCACTTTGTGTGATGTATAGAACTTCATGCCTTGTTTTTTCAATACTTTGGTCAATTCTTTGGATAATCCGGCATCCATACCCGGAATGATTCGGTCTAAGAATTCAATTACCGAAACCTGAGCACCCAATCTCAAATACACCTGTCCCAATTCGATTCCGATAACACCACCACCAATGATGATTAAATGCTTAGGAACTTCCGGCAGTTTCAACGCCTCGGTAGAAGTGATGATTCGCTCTTTGTCTAATTTGATAAACGGCAACGTAGAGGGTTTGGAACCCGTGGCAATGACTATGTTTTTTCCTTCGATGACTTCGGAAGTACCGTCGGCTTTGGTTACTTTAACATGGGTAGCATCTTCGAAAGAACCTAGTCCTTCAAAAACGGTAATTTTGTTTTTATCCATTAAGAATTTCACCCCGCCACTGGTTTGATCCACCACGGCCTGTTTGCGGGCAATCATTTTCTCTAAATTCACTTTTACTTTCCCCGATACTTCAATTCCGTGATCGGCAAAGTGCTGCAATTCTTCGTAATGATGCGAAGAGGCTAACAACGCTTTGGATGGAATACAACCTACATTAAGGCAGGTACCTCCTAAGGTAGAATATTTTTCAATAATAGCGGTTTTGAAACCTAACTGGGCACAACGGATGGCCGAAACATATCCGCCGGGACCCGAACCTATGATGACTACGTCAAATGAACTCATAATATTGTTAAGATTTGTGTGTTTTTCTTTTGTGGTACAAAACTACAAATTTAATCCCAATGTCAATTTCATATCAGCGCCAATTTTTAGGGGATTTAAACAGAAGGGTTGTACAATAACCGGACGGGATTTACAGCCAACCAAACAAAATGAAAACGGTTTAGTTCAGCGGGTTGCTCGCCGTTGACTTATAATGACTGCTATTGACCGCTAATGACTGCTAATGACGTGTTTAACTACACCTTGTTCGGATGTTGTTCGGGTTTTGCTCCTGTTTGTTCGCAAAATTGGCGGTTTTTGCGAACAACACCCGAACAAAGGTCGAACAAAGGCATAGTGAAATGCCGCTTTTGGAAGCAATTTTTGACTTAAAAAGAGAAGGCGGTTGTATTTTTTACTTCTCCAATCATAAACGTACTGTGGGTGCTGCCGATATGGTTGAGGGTCGTCAGTTTGGTGACCATAAATTCCCGGTAGGCTTCCATGTCTTTCACAAAAAGTTTTAGAATGTAATCATAGTCACCACTCACATGAAAACATTCCAAGACTTCTTCCAGTTTGACGACCTGACGTTCGAAGTTGGTTAGAAACTCTTTGGAGTGTTGGATGAGCTTGATATGACAGAAAACCACAAATCCTTTGTCTATTTTATTTCGATTGAGCAAAACAACGTATTTATCAATGATGCCTTCCCGTTCCAGCTTTTTGATGCGTTCGTATACCGCAGTAACGGAGAGATTCAATTTTCCGGCCAATTCTTTGGTTGTCTTTTTGGTGTCTTGCTGGAGTAGGGTCAGTAGTTTTTTATCGGTAGCATCCATAGTGATAGCGGATTTCAGTTTTTAAATCTAAAGATGGTTGTTTTGGAGTTCAAAAATAGTTTTATTTTCTGTATTAACCTGTTTTTGTAGTTTATTATTCTTTATTTTAAATTAAATATTGATTATTAATCTAAATAAAAAGAGATTTGTTTGATATATACATCAAATCTATATGAACACAGAAGCCTCAACTTTTCTCGATTTTAATCCTGCCGATAAGATTCAGGATTTGCAATACTTTGGCGAATTCGGAGGGGTAAACCCTTCCATTTCTGACAGCTCAACCTATACTTTCCTATCAGCCAAAACCATGTTTGATACTTTTGAAGGAAATGCCGAAGGCTGTTATTTGTATTCGCGTCATTCATCCCCTATGAATTTGTATCTGGGCCAGGCCCTGGCAGCCATGGAAGGAACAGAAAGTGCCAATGTAGCGGCATCCGGTATGGGAGCCATTACTCCGGTACTTATGCAGTTGTGCAGTGCCGGTGACGAAATCGTATCGAGCCGAACCATCTATGGCGGAACGTATGCCTTTATGAAAAATATGCTGCCCAAGTGGAACATTAAAACCCATTTTGTAGATATTACCAAACTGGATATAGTAGAAGCGGCCATTACACCCAATACTAAAGTTTTGTATTGTGAAACGGTCAGCAACCCCTTGTTGGAAGTAGCCGATATTGAAGCCTTAGCGGTTATTGCCAAACGCTATGGTATTAAGTTAGTTGTTGATAATACTTTTTCTCCATTATCGGTTGCTCCGGCAAAATTAGGCGCTGATGTAGTGATACACAGTTTGACCAAATTCATCAACGGAAGCAGTGATACAGTAGGAGGGGTGGTATGTGCCTCTCAGGAATTTATTAATGATTTGAAGAATGTTAACGATGGAGCCAGCATGCTGTTGGGACCCACTATGGACAGTTTAAGAGCTTCCAGCATCCTGAAGAATCTGCGTACCCTGCACATCCGTATGAAACAACACAGTCACAACGCGATGTATTTGGCACAGCAATTTGAAAAAGACGGATTGAAAGTGGTGTATCCGGGATTACCGAGTCACCCGAGTCATGCCATTTACAGCAGCATGATCAATAAGGAGTATGGCTACGGAGGGATGATGACCCTTGATGTAGGTACTTTGGACAAGGCTAATGAATTGATGGAGCTGATGCAGCACCGCAATTTGGGGTACCTCGCGGTAAGTTTAGGATTTTACAAAACCCTGTTCAGTGCACCGGGCACTTCTACTTCTTCCGAAATTCCGTTGGAAGAGCAGAAGGAAATGGGACTGACTGATGGTTTGATTCGATTCTCCATCGGATTGGATAACGATATAGAGCGCACGTATCACAAGATGAAACAGTGTATGATAGAACTGAACATGTTATAATTAGTACATTTAACCTGTTTTTAAAAATCCGCTAAAGAGTAAACTATAGCGGATTTTTTGTTGTTTTTTGATTGATGATGATTTACTTTATTGTTGTGCTAAATACGTTTCTAATTGCTTGAACGTACCGCCAAAGCCTTGTTCCATGCTGGCAGTCAAATCCACAAACGCTTTGACTTGTTCGTCTGAGGCGTGTATTGGGTAGGCTTTTAAAGTGATTGTTGTACTGCCGTCCTGCTCTTCAAAAGTCAGTTGGTTATACACTTCCAACGGAAAATCAATAGGAAAGGGCGACTTACAGACGTTTCCTTTTTCATCAGCAAAAGAGCTTACATATTCAATGCTGTCCGGGCTGTTGATTTTTTTGTACACAAACAGGCCCCACATGACTTGGTTGTTTCCTTCCAGTTTGTAATGAAATTTTCCTTCGGGTTCAAAGGTCAGCGCCATTTCGGTAATGGGCATCCCCACGGGGCCCCACCATTGGGCTAATGCTTCTGCCTGACTGAAGGCCTTGAATACGGTTTCTTTATCTGCCTTTATGGTTCTGGTGATGCTGAATTTTACGAGATTGGAATCCATGTTTTGGGTTATTTATTTTGTTGATTGATATAATCGGGTAAGGAAATAGTGAGGATGTGAGTCCAACCCATTTCAAAGTTAGTGCGGGCTAAGGCCGGTTCGTTTACGTCAAACGGTACGGTGAAGACATGACTGAAATGCAGTTCGGTATGCTGCTCGTCAATGGGATGCAGCTCCCACATTACCACCGAGGTTCCCGAGTAGCCTACATATTCCCAACTGTGGACCAATTTTCGGTTGGGGATAACCTCCAGCATGACGCCACGATGATGCCATAGCTTTCCGTCATTGTCACCGGCATGCCAGTCAAATTGGCTGCCTACTTCTGTTTTCCAGTCAGCGGTAAAGTCAAAATACCATTGTTTCAGATGTTTTCTGTCGGTAAGTACTTCCCATAGTTTTTCCGCCGATACCTTGTATGTTTTTGTAAGGCTGAGGCTGTTGGCTGTTTTTTCCATAGTGTTATAATTTAGGTTCGCTATAAGTGAGCATCCAGTTGATGCCGTGTTGGTCGGTTAAGCTGCCATAGTAGGCTCCAAAAAACATGTCTTCCAACGGCATGGTAATGGTGCCACCTTTAGACAGTGCTTCAAACAAACGTTGGGTTTCGGCTCTGCTTTCGGGCTCTAAATGAATGTGCATAGTATCGCCATGGGTGAGTTTAAACCCTAGGCTTTCAGGTGCATCGGTAGCAACCAGCACATGGCCTCCCATGATTTCGAGTTCTACATGCAGGATTAATTTTTTGTCTTCTTCCGAAAGCGGAGGCATGTCCTCCGGACCCGGAACATCTCCAAATCGTTCAAATCCTTTGCCTAACAGTGTCCCGTTAAAGACTTCTTTGTAAAATGTAAACGCAGCTTCTGTAGTGCCCGGGAAATTCAAATAGGTACTTACACGTGCTTTTTTTGTGGTCTTTAATTCCTGTTGCAGGGTAAACTTAACTTGTAGGTAAGCATCCAGTTTGGCCACGTTTTGTTTTAATCCTTCGGCTGCATTGAATGTTTTTACTACCTGTATCAGTTCTTCTCGGGTAGGGAAAACCATTTGCCAGTGTAGATGAGTTTGGTGCCCTTGTCGTTCAAACAGTATGGTTGCGGTAAACTTCGGCCCGGAAACGTGTTCGTAGACCAACTTTCGGTGTTTGATGACTTCTTTAAAAAGACTTTTATTTTTATAATCAGTACCATCGGGGCCGTGCATCACTAAGTCCCATTCCCCTTCGGGGGCTACTTCCATTTTAGTAATGGTATTGGTAAATCCGTCAGGACCCCACCAGTTTTTGATATGATTGGGATTGGTCCACACTTCCCATACGAGTTCTACAGGAGCGTTCAGTAAGCGGGAAATGACAATTTCCCTGTCGGCGGTATTGTTTTCGAGTGGTGTCATTTTAGTTTGTTAAGTTGGTGATATAGGTTTGCAGTCTGTCGGCATTTTGGTTTAGACCTTCTCGGATGTCATACAGACTCAGGATTCGGTCCAGTTCTTCTTTTGATTCAAAGAGCATTTGCCAATGCATATGGGTTTGCATCCCTCTTTCTTCAAAGAGAATAGTGGCTGTGAATTCATGTCCGGAGAGATGATTGTAGGCTATCTTTTGATAGGGGACGACCTCGGTAAAGCGGCTTTCGTTATCATAATCGGTGCCGTCAGGACCGTGCATGATCAGTTTCCATACGCCATCAGGGATGACGTCCATTTGGGTAATGGTATTGGTAAATCCGTTGGGACCCCACCACTGTTTGATATGGTCCGGATTGGTCCATACTTCCCAAACGTGTGTTACGGGTGAGGGGAGCAGGCGGGTGACTATGATTTCCCGGTTCGCTGTGCTGCTTTCTATTGTGCTCATTCTTTCTCTTTTTGAAGTTTATCTAAGTAAGTTTCCAAAGCATCAAATTTGGTTTCCCAAAACTGCTTGTACTGTTCTATCCAAACGGAAACCTCATTGAGTTTTTCCAATCGGGCTTCGCAATAACGCTCCCGTCCTTTATCCTTGATGGCTATGAGTCCGCATTCGCTGAGTATTTTGATGTGTTTGGATATGGCGGGGCGGCTGATGTTGAAATTCTCAGCAACGGCATTCAGGGTCAGCGTTTGTGCTGCCAGTAAGCTTAATATGGCTCTTCGGGTTGGATCGGCAATGGCTTGAAAAACATCTCTTCTCATAATTTGAATCAAATAGGTAACTAATCGGTTACAAATATATGTGTAACTATTCGGTTACGCAAATAAAAATCAAATTATTTTGAAAAGAATGAGATAAGCAGCTGTAGTTAAGGTTTCAAAAAGGGGTAGCAATCAGCAAACAATTCAAAGAGAAGTGCCGGGTAGAAGTATACGATTTATAAAAATACAAGGAAGTATAAACCGGTCAGAAGATAGGTTTACAAACAAGAAGGGGCTGTATGAATTTAATTTTTACTGTGATTTTTTAAATAATCTCTTAAGCCTTTATCTGTTTTTTTGTTTTGAATCAAAAAGAAGAAAAAGAGATTGATGGCCAAAATCCCGATGATACCGTAAATGATTAAATCGATTCTCATAATTGAATTACTTTCCTCAAACATAATTTTATATTTAAAAATATGAAACATAATTGTTAAAAAAAGACGCATTTTATCGATAAAAAGTTAATTTATCGGATAAACTATTTTTTTGATTAGGGATTGTACTACAGTATGAAACTTACATTATGCAACGCCTGTTCAAAAGCAGAAGAAAGGAGTTACATTTTGGGAATTGTACCTCCTAAAATAAATAATCAGGATAAGTGTATATATTTCAGTTGGTTTTAAAATGCGGGAGAATAACTAATTTATTTTCTATAATGTTTTGAAAGTTAGAGTGTTAATTTGAAAAGATTACGGTGTTTCTTAAAATATAATAAATTTCTAGTCCCTTCCTTTTTCGGAATTATTGCATTAATAAGATGTTAAAAATCAAATAATTGTGGTTTTTTTGAAAGGGGTTGTTTAATTTTAACCTAAGTTTTTGAAGTGACACACAGATTGGAATAATCTGCGAGAGTGTAACAGAGAAAGCTGGTTTCAGCAAACACTTTGGTAGTCAAAAAGTGAAACTGAATGTGGTACGAGTTTGATGAATTTTACAGTAACCGTGATTCGAGACTTTATCCTTTTGCAGTTGGTAATAAAACCAACAATTTAAATAATATAGACAGTGACTGCCTGTTGAAAAGCAAAAGTGGTTGGGTGTAAAAAGAAGCAGACCGTATAGAAAATCCGTTAGAGTATTTACTTTAACGGATTTTTTTATTCGTACCGGTGGCAGCGGTCTTTTTTAATTCGGTTTCGACTTTTTTCGCCTGTGTATAAAGTGGGAGCCAATACGAACTTTTATCTTCCAGGTTACTCAAACTTTCCGTAGCCACAAAATTACCCCAATTGGTGACAAAATAAAAAGCAACCGATTCGGCTTCCGGCAATGGCGTTTCAGTGGTTTGTTGGCTTTGCTCCAAATAAGGTTGCGCCAGGTCCACCCAGAGTTTGGCGGCATCATTGACCTTTTCTGCGCTGGCCCCGCCCACTATAGCACTGCCATTGCTGTCATACCTACTGGCTTCTCCGGTCTGAAAAGCCACCAGGGTAGTGGTGTGGTTATCCTTGTTTTCATCCAGTACCATGCCATACACCACCGTTTCATCTATGGGAAAGGAGAGATTCAAATCCTTGGGTTTCATGTGCAAAGCCATATAACGCAACGGCTCATAGCTATTGGCATGGGGAGTCAGCACCTGCGGTTGGCTAACCGGTTCCTTTTTGCAGCCGGTTGCCACCAGCAGGCATACAGGCAGCAGCAGCAAATAAAAGTAACGGTACGATGGGAATGGTTTCATAGTATAGGAAACGTAAAAGATTTATTTTTAGTATCAAACCGTCAAAACCATCGCACTAATTTCAATTTTAGTATCTTTAACCTAAATACTGTTTTTATGAAAAAAGGATTACTACTCAGCGCTTTATTGTACACCGCAGTTTTCTTTGGGCAGGAAACCTACCTGCACTGCGGAAAACTCATCGATACCCGAAATGGCAAAGTGTTAACCCGTAAGACAATCATAGTTTCGGGCACCACCATCAAAAGCATAGCCGATGGCTTTGTAGACCCGACGACTCCTGACAGTAAGGTGTTGGATTTTACCAATAAAACGGTGATGCCCGGTTGGATTGACATGCATGTGCATGTGGAGGAAGAAACCAATCCCAATCGCTATTTAGAAGAGTTTACCCAGAACGATGCCGATATTGCGTATGTCGCGCAGGACATTGCCAAACGCACCCTCATGGCCGGTTTCACTACCGTGCGCGATTTGGGCGGTTCGGGGGTTAACGTAGCGCTGCGCAATGCCATCAACAAAGGCCTGGTTATCGGTCCCCGCATATTCACGGCAGAAAAAGCACTGGCTTCTACAGGAGGTCATGCCGACCCCACCAATGGCTATCGAAAAGACCTGATGGGCAATCCCGGTCCCAAAGAAGGCGTAGTTAACAGTATTGATGATGCCCGTCAGGCCGTACGCCAACGCTATAAAAACGGAGCGGACTGGATAAAAATCACCGCTACCGGCGGGGTGCTCAGTGTGGCTAAAAGTAGTGGCAACCCGCAGTTTACCCAGGAAGAAATAGAAGCCATTGTGGCCACAGCAAAAGATTACGGCATGAAAGTCGCCGCTCACGCTCATGGTGACGAAGGGATGCAGCGGGCCGTAAAAGCCGGTGTCAAAACCATAGAACACGGCACGGAGATGAGCGAAGCCACCATGGATTTGATGATTAAATACAATGCCTATTTAGTGCCCACCATCACCGCCGGAAAAACCGTAGCCGAGAAAGCCGCTATTCCCAATTACTACCCGGATTTGGTGGTGCCTAAGGCCTTAGCCATTGGGCCAAGAATACAAGGAACTTTTGCCAAAGCCTACAAAAAAGGTGTTCCGATTGCTTTTGGTACGGATGCCGGAGTTTTCAAACACGGAGAAAACGCTCGGGAGTTTATTTACATGACCGAAGCCGGTATGCCCGCTATGAAAGCCATACAGGCGGCCACCACCACCAATGCCATGCTTTTGGACATGGACAAACAATTAGGCGTGATTGAACCGGGCTATTTGGCCGACATCATTGCGACCGATGCCGACCCGACTCAGGACATCAACACGGTACTTCATGTTACTTTTGTGATGCGTAACGGAGTGATTTATAAAAACGAATAAAAGGTAAGGATAGCGGGTAAAAAAGTGTTTTTACACGATTGCTTGTAATGTGGCGTTTTATTTTATTTCCAATAGGAACAACTTATTGCCCTTTTCGATAAACTTTTGACTCATCTCTTTTCTGTTTTTGAGAATCAACGTTTTAGGTGCTCCATAAACTGTAATCATTTTTACTATTTCAAACTTTGGTTTTTCCGAGTTTACATATTCTATCATCAATGAGTCTTTAGGTTTTAAGCTGACTTTAGAAATCAGGTTTTTTCTATCAAATGACAGTTGAGGATAATTTTCCATTGACAGTGTTCCCATCTGATAAGAGTTCTTGCCATATATTTTTTCTATTGCAACCCTGTCATATTGAATAGCAACAATGAGCTCTCGTTCAGTTGAGTTCACAATTTTGGATGTCGAAAAGCTGTCTGCTGAAGACCTCTTTTTTCCACATCCTAATACGGTGAAAACCAATAAAAAAAGCATAATGTTCTTCATAAGATAGACGTGTTATAAAATGGCAGCTAAGGTGCCGCCGCTTTACACAGTAGCTATCGCGCCCAACCGCTGTTGGTTGCTGTGCAGTGTTCTTTAATTAGATTATATCTATTTTCATGCAATGCATTCCTGTTGTCCATCAATAAAAATCAAGATTGTAATTATTGAAATGAATATTGAATAAAGTAATCCTAAAATATTGAATGCTAATAAAACTTTATTTTTTCTAAATTTTGTTTTCAAGGGTAGGATTGAAGTAATTATTAGTAAATGAATTGGGAGCAAAAATGAGATTGCACTAAAACCAATGCCCAAGAGACTTTCACCTTTCACAAGAGTAAAAGTACTAATAGGAACGAGAATTACGTTAATAGTTAAAATTAAGTATGAGATGATTTTATGTGTCGTTGAGAGATTCATTTCTATTAGTTTGTGTGTTGAGGCATTGCAGCCAACTACCTTATAAGTATCATAAAATCATACCTGCCCACTAAAATATAAAATTCTTACGAATTAGCACCATTATAAGTAAAAATCTTACTCACTCAAAATAAGAATCAGGAATATAAATGAAGCATCCACAATTCTCAATGGAGCATCCCCAATTCTCAATGAAGCATCCCCAATTCTCAATGGAGCATCCCCAATTCTCAATGAAGCATCCCCAATTCTCAATGGAGCATCCCCAGTTCTTAATGAAGCATCCCCAGTTCTCAATGAAGCATCCCCAGTTCTTAATGGAGCATCCCCAATTCTTAATGAAGCATCCCCAGTTCTTAATGGAGTATCCGGTTGTATAAATGGAGCATCTGGCTCTATAAATGAAGCATCCGGCTCTATAAATGGAGCATCCGGCTCTATAAATGAAGCATCCGGCTCTATAAATGAAGCATCCAGCTGTATAAATGGAGCATCCGGTTGTATAAATGGAGCATCCAGCTGTATAAATGGAGCATCCGGTTGTATAAATGGAGTATCCGGTGGTCAACAGTCCGTAGCCAACAATACAAAGAAGCTCCCTGCCTCGGTAGGGAATGTATAAAACGCACACACTTTAATAACCAATAATTCATTCATTTTTAGTAAATTAGCTAAGACTAAAAAATGGAGTCCAGAGACCATCACAAACGGGGCGTCACCGAAAAGCCATACGAGTAGGGACTTAACGGAATAGCTTATGCCAAAGTATATCATCGAACGTGACATTCCGGGAGCAGGCGACCTCACTCCCGACCAACTAAAAGGAATTTCACAAACATCTTGCGGTGTTTTGAACAACATGGGCCCTCAAATCCAATGGGTGGAAAGTTTTGTAACCGGCAATAAAATTTATTGTGTGTATATCGCTCCCAATGAACACATGATCATGGAGCATGCACAAAAAGGAGGTTTTCCGGCCAACTCCATTTCAAAAATCACGGCAATTATCAACCCGGTAACCGCCGAATAATACTAGTTAAAATAGGATGCAAATGTTAATGTCCTCCAAAAAGGAAAGGGCATTTGCCTCCTTTTTTATATTTTGCCAAAGCATTCCATTTCAAAATAACAGCCTATGAATTCCCTTTGGAAAAAAATTATCCTCCACACGGTTTTAAAAAGCAAAGAACCTAAAGACTACTCGGCGTATGCATTGGCCAAAGCATACCGCTTGTTTAAAATTTCCGCCCGCCGCCATGTCAAAGATGTGGTTTTGATTACCATGGGCATCTTTTCGGCTTCCTTCGGATTCAAAGGCTTTCTGCTGACCAATCATTTTATTGACGGAGGCGCAACGGGGATTTCACTCTTGCTGTCCGCCATCACCAAAGTCCCGCTCTATCTGCTCATTATCGGGGTCAATATCCCTTTTGTACTCTTAGGGTATGTGGTCATGGGTCGCGTGTTTGCCATCAAAACGGCCTTGGCTATCGCCGGACTTTCACTCTGCCTGGCCTTGGTTACCTTCCCGAATGTCACGAATGACAACTTGCTCGTCGCTGTTTTCGGGGGATTTTTTCTGGGTGCGGGCATCGGTTTTGCAGTCAGAGGCGGTGCTGTCATTGACGGAACCGAAGTACTCGCCATTTACCTGAGCAGAAAACTGGGGACCACCATAGGCGACTTCATCATCGTGATTAACGTGTTGATATTTTCAACGGCTGCCTATTTCCTCGGGATTGAAGTGGCGCTCTATTCCATGATTACCTATTTGGCCGCTTCCAAAACCTTAGATTTTATAGTGGAAGGGATTGAAGAATACATTGGGGTGACCATTGTTTCCTCGTATCACAATGAAATCAGGCAAATGATCATCCATAAAATGGGGCGCGGCGTTACGGTTTACAGTGGCAAGCGGGGTCACGGCAAAAGAGGGGAGAGTAAAGAAGTAGATATTATTTATACCGTCGTCACCCGATTGGAACTCAACAAACTCAACACCGAAATTGAAAAAATAGAATCCAATGCCTTTGTAGTGATGCACAGTGTGAAAGACACCAAAGGCGGTATGATTAAGAAACGGCCGTTGAACCATTAGACTATTTTGAGTTTAAAGCATTAATCTTACATTTTTTTTCATAACTTTATGAACTCTAATAAAATGGGCTATGAAAAAAAACTACTTCTTTGGATTATTGTTGATCATGGGGCTGTCGGTACACGCGCAAATTGTAAACATCCCCGATGTTAATTTTAAGAACGCATTGATCAATACGAATTGTGTGACTGATGGTTCCAGTCAATTTACAACAGACGTTGATACCAACGATGATGGAGAAATTCAGGAAAGTGAAGCTTTGGCTGTAACCTGGTTAAACGTTTCGGATCAAAATATTGCTGACTTAACAGGGATAGAAGCCTTTGCTAATTTGGAGTTATTGTATTGTCAGAATAATGCGTTGACTACTCTCAACTTGAATAATTTTATAAACCTGCGGTATTTGTATTGCAGTAACAATAGTATAACCAATTTGAGTTTGACCAATTGTTTTAATCTTTACCAATTCTTTTGTTCTTATAATCCGATGACTTCCATCGATTTAAGTAGTACCAAAGCTTATAGACTTTATATAACTAACAATCCTAATTTGACTTATCTTAATCTCAAAAACGGATTTATGACAGACGGTTATTATTCATTTAAAACGCTTGCGTTACCGCCGCCGCCGCCAAGTCAAATTAGTGACAATCCGAATTTAAATTTGGTGTGCTGTGATGACTTTGAAGTCTATTATATAACCAATCATGGTAATTTCGGAGGACCAATAGGGGATACGGTTAACGTCAATAGTTATTGTACCTCGACTCCGGGAGGCAGTTTCAATACGATTAACGGAAATATTGCCTTTGACTGCGATGGAATAAATGAAGGGATAGGCTACCGGAAAGTTACATATACAAATGGTTTTCAAAACAGTTACGTTTATACGAACTATGGGGGAGGGTATTCTTTTTATACCGGTCCCAATACACTGACTGTTACCCCTCAATTGCCTCATCCGGATTATTTTGTGATGACACCGGCCAATTATAATTTTAATTTTACGGGTTCAGGTACTACGGAAACAGCAAACTTTTGTTTGGTGCCTAATGGAAACCATCCTGATTTAGAAATAACCGTAACTCCGCTCAATTCCGCACGTCCCGGGTTTAGTACACATTATATGATAACGATTGTCAATAAAGGAAATCAAAGTCAATCCGGTATAGTGACGTTTACTTATGATGGTGCTGTTTTAGATTATGTGGCTTCGTTTCCGTCAGCCAATGCCTGGACAACAAACACGGTCTCATGGGATTTTAACAATTTAGTACCATACGAAAGAAAAAACATGGAGTTGGTGCTTAATCTTAATTCGCCACAAGAAGTTCCGCCGCTTAATTTGGGTGACATTTTGAATTTTCAGGCAATGATCAATTCCAGCCTTACTGACGAAACCCCGAATGATAATGTATTTGCTTTTAATCAAACAGTGGTAAACTCTATGGATCCAAACGACAAAGAAGTGGTTGAAGGCTCGCAAATCAGCACAGATAAGATTGGAGACTACCTGCATTATGTGGTGCGTTTTCAAAATATGGGTACAGCTCCGGCAGAAAATATTGTAATCAAGGATATGCTCGATGCCAATTTGGACTGGAGTACCTTAGAGATGGTGTCAAGCAGTCATCCGTTCAGAAGCACGCTGACTTCCGGAAACAAATTGGAAGTATTTTATGAAGGGATTAACCTGCCTGATGCCACTACCGATGAAGCGGCCAGCCACGGTTATATTGCGTATAAAATTAAACCCAAAAGCACGCTTGTTGTAAACGATGTGATTTCCAATACAGCCAACATCTACTTTGATTTTAATTTCCCGATAGTGACCAACACGGTCACCACAACAGTTACTGCTCTGGGTACACCGGGCCTTGCACCAAACAGCCTGTTTGTTTTGTATCCTAATCCGACTTCAAATAATTTGAATATTGCTGTTTCAAATAATGTTAACGTTAAAGCAATTACAGTCACCAACCTTTTAGGACAAGTCATGATGAAGTTTACACCAGCCTCCGTAATTGATGTGGCTGCGCTTGCCAAAGGAACGTACCTCATCACTGTGGAAACCGATAAAGGAAAAGAAACCCGGAAGTTTAGTAAGTTATAAAAACAAAAAATCCCGAGCCATCGGGATTTTTTATAATTAGACATTGGCTTTATTAAGTTTGCTGTTCTTGTGACTGAAACCAAAATAAATGGTTAGCCCGATGAGCAGCCAACAGGTAAAATAAATCCAGTTCCAAATGCTGAGTTCGGCCATCATGTAAAGACAGCAAACCAAACCGAGTAACGGAATCAGCGACAAGTTTTGTTTCCAGGACCAAACAGCAAAACACAATAGGGAAATCAGGAAGATATACATAGGGATTTTGTGTTTGAACAAGCTAAATCCGCTCTCGTATTTTAAACTGGTGTCAATAGGCATATTATCCACTACTTGTTTGTAGGTTGCCTCGTTTTGACTGAATTCACTCAGCAATTGCTCCACATCAGGTGTGTTGACATCAGTTTTTAATGCGGCTAAATAATCGTATACCTTTTTTGAATCTTTTTTACTCAATGAAGTTACGATATCCGCCGGAGCGTTGATTTGTTTTTCATTGGTTATAAAAGCCATCGTTGCGGGTTTGTTTACCGTAAAAGCAACTCCAACACCAACCAGCAACAACATCGGAAATACAAATTTCGAATTGATATAGGGCGTTTTGAATTTCCCTCTCGGGATGTCTTTTTTGTTTTGCAATACCAAAACTCCGGCACAAACCAATACAAAAGCAAACAAGGTACCTATGCTGCAAAGGTCAGTCACCATGGTTAAGTTCAGGAACAAAGCCGGAACAGCCACTACAAATCCGGTAACAATCGTAGCATAGGAAGGCGTATGGTATTTTGGGTGCACTTTGGAGAAACGTTTGGGCAATAATCCGTCACGGCTCATACTCATCCAGATGCGGGGTTGCCCCATTTGAAATACAAGCAATACACTTGCCATAGCCACTACAGCACTCACCGCAATGATACCCGACATCCATTTTAAATTCAGTTTGTCAAACACAAAAGCCAATGGATCGCCCACATTTAAATCGGAATAATTTACCATTCCGGTCAATACTAAAGCAATGATTACGTAAAGAATAGTACAAATGATAATGGCCCACATCATTCCTTTGGGAAGATCACGTTGTGGGTCTTTGCATTCTTCTGCCGTGGTGGAAATGGCATCAA
The DNA here is from genome assembly GCF_051547105.1 of Flavobacterium sp. XGLA_31. Taxonomy (NCBI): domain Bacteria; kingdom Pseudomonadati; phylum Bacteroidota; class Flavobacteriia; order Flavobacteriales; family Flavobacteriaceae; genus Flavobacterium; species Flavobacterium sp. XGLA_31. Next base: position 236,622 of record NZ_JBPTTM010000002.1, read on the forward strand.
AACCAATGTAGGCAAAGAATACGGCAGACACGCCTTTCAATATGCCGCTAACCCCATTGGGCGCAAATGGACTCCAATGCGTAGTGTCAACATAAAAAATACCAACAGCTATAACCAACAGTATAATACAAAGCTTTACGACCACCATCAGATTGCTGGCATTACGCGATTCTTTCATACCTCGATACACCAAATAAGTGATTACGATGATAATTAATAATGCAGGTAAATCGGCAACCAAGTGAAAGGATCCAAGCGTTGGGGATGTTGTCCACGCCATATAAGCGGTCTGAAGATTCTCAGGTAAATTGGCAAATGCTTTTCCGCTTTGCATCAGGGCAGTAGCATCTTTAAAACCATTAGAGGCGGTTAAATAATCCATTTGGACCCATTGGGGTAAATGAATGCCGCCGCTTTCAAGGAGGCCTGTAAAATAATCACTCCAGGAGATGGCTACCGTTATGTTACCAATAGCGTATTCCATGATTAAGGCCCAACCAATAATCCAGGCAATAATTTCACCAAAAGCCACATACGAATAGGTGTACGCACTTCCGGAGACGGGTACCATCGAAGCAAACTCGGCATAGGCAAAAGCGGCAAAACTACAAGCAATAGCCGTAAATATGAATAGGAAAATAACAGCAGGACCACCATCTGCACTGGCTTTCCCGATGGTACTGAAAATCCCGGCACCAATAATAGCAGCGATACCAAAAGCAGTTAAGTCTCTTGCGGTTAAATGTTTGCCTAAAGCCTGATGTCCGTCAGCCTCATTTTTGGCAACCTGATTCAAAATATCCTGTACTGTTTTTTTTCGAAATAAATTGGAAAACCCCATAGTTTGTCTTTAATGATGGAAAAACAAATATATAAAAGATTTGATATTAAGAGGAGAATGTCCAGCGGACATTCGGAATTTTTTAAAACGAACCCTATGTTTAAATGTGATAGCTAAAGGATATAAATTTTGGCAATTAAGAAATAGCAATATTTAATCAAAAGACGGGGTAACCAAGAGAAATTAACCTTAACTTTAGAGTATAAAACGAATCTAAAACTTATGAAATATGACAAATGAAACTTCACAAGGCAAATGCCCGTTTTCAAACGGAGCTCTGAATCAAAGTGCCGGTAATGGCACCGGTAATCGGGATTGGTGGCCCAATCAGTTAAAATTGAATATTTTGCGTCAAAACTCTTCGCTTTCGAATCCGATGGGAGAGTCGTTTAATTATGCTGAAGCCTTTAAATCTTTGGATTTGAATGCGGTTAAAAAAGATATTTTTGACCTCATGACTCATTCACAGGATTGGTGGCCGGCCGACTATGGTCATTATGGCCCTTTCTTTATTCGTATGGCTTGGCACAGTGCGGGAACCTATCGTATTCATGACGGTCGGGGAGGTGCAGGATCCGGAACACAGCGTTTTGCTCCTTTAAACAGTTGGCCCGACAATGTGAATCTTGACAAAGCCCGATTATTGCTTTGGCCGGTCAAAAAGAAATACGGAAATAAAATTTCATGGGCGGATTTAATGATACTGGCCGGAAACTGTGCCCTCGAATCTATGGGGTTCAAGACTTTTGGTTTTGGAGGCGGAAGAGAAGATGTTTGGGAACCCGAAGAAGATGTGTACTGGGGATCAGAAACAACGTGGCTGGATGACAAACGTTATTCAGGTGACAGGGATTTAGAAAATCCTCTGGCTGCTGTTCAAATGGGATTAATTTATGTGAATCCGGAGGGACCAAACGGAAATCCTGATCCAATTGCAGCTGCACGTGACATCCGAGAGACCTTTGGACGAATGGCAATGAATGATGAAGAAACCGTGGCGCTTATTGCCGGTGGGCATACTTTCGGGAAAACACATGGTGCCGCTGATCCAAGTAAATATGTGGGCAGAGAGCCAGCCGCAGCCGGAATTGAAGAACAAAATTTAGGTTGGAAAAATTCCTTTGGAAGTGGTCACGGAGCTGATACTATTTCCAGCGGATTGGAAGGTGCCTGGACCACTACACCAACCAAATGGAGCAATAATTTCTTTGAAAATTTATTTGGGTATGAATGGGAATTAACAAAAAGTCCGGCCGGAGCGCATCAATGGAGACCCAAAGACAATGCAGGAGCCGGTTTAGTGCCTGATGCTCATGATCCGACAAAAAAGCATGCTCCTTTTATGCTTACTACAGATCTTTCTTTACGTTTTGATCCGGCCTATGAAAAAATCTCGAGACGATTCTATGAAAATCCGGATGCTTTTGCCGATGCTTTTGCCAGAGCTTGGTATAAACTAACCCACCGTGATATGGGACCTATTGCCCGTTATTTAGGACCGGAAGTGCCAAAAGAAGTATTGATATGGCAAGATCCTCTGCCGGCAGTGACTCACAAACTAATAGACTTTAATGATGTGAATGCTTTGAAAGCAAAAGTCTTGGCTTCAGGATTGACCGTTGCTGAATTAGTGTCAACCGCTTGGGCTTCGGCATCAACATTTCGTGGTTCCGATAAGCGAGGCGGAGCTAACGGGGCACGCATTCGTTTGGCTCCGCAAAAAGATTGGGCAGTTAATAATCCTTCTCAGCTTTCAAAAGTGTTAGATATTTTAACAACTATTCAAAAAGAGTTTAATGCAATGCAAACGGATGGGAAACAGGTTTCACTAGCTGATTTAATCGTTTTGGCCGGTTGTGCCGGTGTTGAACAGGCGGCTAAGAGTGCAGGGCACACTGTATCGGTTCCTTTTAGGGCGGGACGCACTGATGCATCTCAAGAACAAACCGATGTGGAATCATTTGCTGTTTTAGAACCTCAAGCAGACGGTTTCCGAAATTATGTGAAAAACAAGTCTAATGTTTCTGCAGAAGCATTATTAATTGACAAAGCACAATTGCTGACACTGACTGCTCCTGAAATGACAGTTCTTATTGGAGGGATGCGCGTGCTGAATGCTAATTTTGACAAATCACAACACGGCGTATTTACCAAAAATCCGGAAACTCTGACTAACGATTTCTTTGTCAATATCACTGATTATGGAACCAAATGGAAAGCAGCTTCTGCGGAGCAGGATATTTTTGAAGGAATAGATCGCGCCACGGGACAACACAAATGGACCGGAACACGAGTGGATTTAATATTCGGTTCTAATTCCGAACTTCGTGCTTTAGCGGAAGTTTATGCTTCGGATGATGCTAAAGCTAAGTTTGTACACGATTTTGTAGCAGCTTGGGACAAAGTGATGAATTTAGATCGTTTTGATTTGGTTTGATTTTTTTTAAATTGTTTATACTTCGGGAAGGCGTTTCAACATGTTGAGACGCTTTTTTTTGTAGTATAGGCTGAAATTATTTATTCATAGTAAAATTTAATACCCGGCTATTGTAATTAAATGAGTTAAGTGTGTACTTTTGCGCCATTAAAAAAATAACATTTAATCCATATATAATATGTCATTAGTAGGTAAAAAATTCCCGAGTATTGCAGTAGATGCCATCTCTTTTATGGGAGAAAATTTAAAAATCAATGTGCTTGAAGAAGCTACCAAAAACAACAAAAAGGTAATTTTATTTTGGTATCCAAAAGACTTTACTTTTGTTTGTCCAACAGAATTACACGCTTTCCAAGCAGCTTTAGGAGAATTTGAAAGCAGAAACACTATGGTAATTGGTGCATCATGTGATACTAACGAAGTGCACTTTGCTTGGTTGAATACACCAAAAAACCAAGGAGGAATTGAAGGTGTTAAATATCCAATCTTGGCGGATACTACCAGAAATTTAGCAGCTGCTTTGGACATTTTAGATGCAGAGTGGGTTTATGATGCCGATTTAAATGACGAAATTTTAGAAGGTTCTAACGTGACTTTCAGAGCTACATATTTGATTGATGAAACAGGTAAAGTTTTCCATGAAAGTGTAAATGATATGCCATTAGGTAGAAATGTTAATGAATACCTTAGATTAATTGACGCTTACACTCATGTTCAAACCAACGGAGAAGTTTGTCCGGCTAACTGGAATAAAGGAGAGGAAGCTATGAATGCTGACAGAAAAAGTACAGCTTCTTATTTAGCATCACACTAACAGTTACTGATTAAATAAAAAAAGCCCTCAAATTTGAGGGCTTTTTTTATGGTGTAAATACAGTCTTGTAATTATGCCAATAGCGATAAATTAAGAAAATGTTTCCCAAGAACAGCCCAATGGCAATCGGCAATGTTTCGGGGGTCATAAAATAATTGATGAGTAAAATATTAAATGTAACCGGGAGTATCACAATGTTGGCTAAACTTACATATTTTCCGGTGACATAGGCCAAGCCGCAAAGCAATTCCACTCCTTTGGCTAAAGGCATCAAATAGACAGAGGCTACAAGTCCTACCTGAAAGGCTTTAAAATCTCCTGTAGTTATAGGTTCGGGCATTAATTTTAAAAAGAAACTAATAGACACGAAGAGCAAGAACAAACCAATTAAGGTCCTGATAATTAGAGTAGCGATTTTCATTATTATTGGTGTTTAATGATTGGTTTATCAAAGTTAGATAAAAAAATACCATTAGCCGAAACTAATGGTATTTATTTCATTATCAGGAAACTAATTGTTATTTGATCATGATTTTTTTATATCCAAAATAAACCAGTACAATGAGTAACAGGAGTGCCCAAAGTCGAACTATAAAAGCAATTATGGCTTCCATCATATACCATCCGGATTTTAAACTGTCTAGAATCTGCAGGCCGATATGAGGTCGGTATGCATTGCTGCTTTTTTCATTTAAAATCAATTCTTTTTTTACTGTTTCTCTCTGGTACAAATACAAAGTAACGGTACTAAAACTCACTTGGTCTTCCAAAGCTAAATTACTCATCGTAGCAGCATCACTTTCTGAAGCCCGGTCCAAGGCATGATCTTCAGCAGTGGTTAGATCATTTAGTTTTTTCCCTTTAGTATCGATGTCTTTTTCTAATCGTTTTTGGTGGTTGTTGATTCTTCTTTGTGCCAATTTATTCGCTAACAATTGCAAAGACACATCATCCATTTTTATGGAGCGGTTGTCCCAAAAATCGACCTCTTTAGTCAAAGCGGTCAAAACCGAATCCAATTCAGTATTTGGGACCCTAAGTGTAATCGTATTATCAACGGTATACCTGGTAGTTTCAAGAATACTGTCCTGGCTAACCTGAGTTTCATCGTGTTCATTGACGGTACTTTTCATATCAGTATTGGTAATAAAACCACCATGTTTTCGCACGATGTTTTCAATGGAATAGGTTGATTTGGCCACATTCTTCACTTTGAATTTTAAATCGGCTGTACGTACAAATTTCCGGACAGTTGTGTTTTTAGCGGTTGGAGTATTCCCGCTAATTGTTTCCGGTGTGTTGGGAATTACAGCCGTTGAGTCGGCTAAGGCCTTTGTGTCGGCAGTAGCTTCATTTGCTGCTGCCTGCTTGCAAGCTATGGCAAGAAGTCCGAATAGGAGTAGGGCTAAGCCCGGTTTTGAAAAGTGCTTCATCTTACATTCATTTTAATGAGTTATTAATAGAGTTCAAATTTTACAAGACAAAGTAGTTTACTATCAATAGCGCAAATGAGTTTAAGGTGAATACTATTTAATTTGTATTAAAAAGTGTGCCAAAATTTTGAAAACAATCTCCATGTGGAAAGAATTTTTTTTATTGTAAATTTGAATACCAAAAAAAGACTCCTTGAGAACAATACTTTCCAAAGAAATTAAGCATCCTGAAGCATTAAAAAAACAACTCTTACAGTGGTCTCAGCAGTTCAGAGAAATCGTTTTTTTGGATTCAAATACCTATCATCAAAAGTATACTGAATTTGACGCCGTGTTGGCTGTGGATGCGTTTACTTCCATAAAAACCGATTATCAAAACGCTTTTGCCGATTTACATCAATACCAGCAACAAGCTAAGGATTGGTTGTTTGGTTACTTGTCTTATGATTTGAAAAATGATATAGAAGATTTGCGGTCTGATAATTTTGACGGCTTGCATTTTCCTGATTTGTTTTTTTTTCAGCCCAAAAAAATATTTCTGTTAAAAGAAAACATGTTTCAAATACAGTATTTGCATTTGTGCGATGATGAAATGGAATCAGACTGGGAAGCAATACTTTCGAGTGTTGAATTTGAAGTTCCCGGTTCAACAATTGCAATTGAACAACGCATTTCAAAAAAAGAGTATATTGACAAAGTCTCAGAAATGCTTCGGCATATTCATCGGGGGGATATTTATGAAGCAAACTTCTGTATGGAATTCTACGCCGAAAAAGCAGTCATTCATCCTTTAGCGATTTATCAAAAACTCAATGCTATTTCGAAGCCGCCTTTTGCGGCCTTCTTCAAAAACCAGGAGTATTATTTGTTATCTGCTTCTCCCGAACGGTACCTAAGGAAAGAAGCTAACAAAGTAATATCACAACCCATAAAAGGAACGGCTCAACGGTTTGCCGATGAAGCCTCTGATGAAAAGGCTAAAATAGAGTTGGCATCCAATCCGAAGGAACGCTCGGAAAACATCATGATTGTTGATTTGGTGCGTAACGATTTATCACATACAGCAGTCAAAGGATCGGTCGAAGTGGAAGAGTTATGTGGAATTTATTCTTTTGAACAAGTGCATCAAATGATTTCGACAGTAGTTTCAAAAGTAGAGAGCACAATTGCTCCTGTAGAAATACTGCAAACTACTTTTCCGATGGGAAGCATGACGGGCGCTCCTAAAATTTCCGCCATGAAAATCATAGAAGAATTAGAAGAAACCAAGCGAGGGTTATACAGTGGGGCTTTGGGTTATTTTACTCCTCAAGGCGATTTTGATTTTAATGTGGTTATTCGAAGTATTTTGTATAATGCAAAAGAAAATTATTTGTCTTTTTCAGTAGGGAGTGCTATCACTTCACTTGCCAGCCCTGAGCAGGAATATGAAGAATGTTTACTCAAAGCCAAAGCCATGTTTGCTGTGTTGCGTTAAATTAAAATGACTATTTTTGAGGATGCTCACAAAATTTCAAAATCATCTCAGCACTAACTTTCCTTTTTTAAAGGAAGGACGATTGCTACTGGCTGTCAGCGGAGGTGTTGATAGTATGGTTTTGTTGTATTTGTGTCATCAGCTACAGCTCCCTTTTGCTGTTGCTCATTGCAATTTTCAATTGCGTGGCGATGAAAGTGATGGTGACGAACAATTTGTCAAAGCGCTTTGCGAGGAACTTAAAATTCCTGTTTTCACCCAAAAGTTCATCACGGCGGCTTTTGCAGAAGAACATAAATTATCCATTCAGGTGGTTGCTCGAAAACTTCGCTACGAATGGTTTGAAACAGTATTGTTAAATCACGATTACGATTATATCCTGACGGCTCACCAATTGGATGACAGTTTGGAAACGTTTTTAATTAATTTTTCTCGGGGAACGGGTTTAGATGGTTTGATTGGAATCCCACAACAAAATGGAAATATTGTTCGTCCATTACTGATTTTTTCCCGAAGCGAAATTGAAGCTTTTGCCAAAGAAAACAAGTTGCCATGGCGAGAAGACAGCAGCAACGCTTCTGATAAATACCGGAGAAATAAAGTACGCCATCAAGTAATTCCTGTGCTGAAAGAATTGAATCCGAGTTTGTTGCATTCCTTTGAGAATACTGTCAAAAACCTACAGCAAGCTCAGACTTTAGTAGATGATGCTGCACAAATAGTCTACAATCAGGTGGCTACTAAAACAGATAATCAAGTTAAAATTAGCTTGGTAAAACTTTTAAAATGCAGAAATTACAAAGCCTATTTGTACCAATGGCTGCAACCTTTTGGTTTTACGGATTGGGAGGTAATTTATGATTTGCCTCAAGCCCAATCCGGAAAAAAAGTGTTTTCGGAAACACATATTTTGCTGAAAGACAGAGTTTCTTTGATTTTATTTCCCAAACAGACGGATGATAGTAGGGAGCAATTCTGGATTGAAAAAAATCAAAAAGACGTTAAAGTTCCCTTAAAAATGTTGTTTTGCCGTGTAGCTGACATTACGAATCCATCAAGTAGCACTATCTTTGTTGATGAAGATATACTCACTTTTCCATTACAAATCAGGAAGTGGGAGGAAGGCGATGTTTTCTTTCCGTTGGGAATGAATGGTAAAAAGAAAGTCAGTAAGTTTTTTAAAGATGAAAAAATAGCTTTACCTGATAAGTTAAATACATGGATTTTGTGCTCTGATAATCAAATTGTTTGGATAATAGGAAAAAGAGCTGACAATCGATTTAAAATAACAAAACAAACCACGAATATACTACAAATACAACTTCAAGAATGAACAAATTATTAGTTACGCTTCTTTTGCTTTTGGCCTTCGCCAAAGGAACCACACAGATTATAAAACCCGTAAAATGGACCAGTAAAGTCGAGAAAGTTTCTGATACCGAATTCAATTTGGTAATGAACGGAACCATCGATGAAGGATGGCATGTGTATTCACAATATACGCCGGATGGCGGGCCATTATCTGCAGAATTCAGTTTTGACAATGCCAAAGGAAATTATGAACTAATCGGAAAACCCAAGGAGAGCCCGTATAAAAAGCATTTCAACGATGTGTTTGGCGTGGATGAGTATTATTTTGAAAAGAAAGTGACTTTTACTCAAAAAGTAAAAATAATCAACGCTAAGCTTACTTCCATCAAAGGAAAAATTGATTATCAGGTTTGTAAAGAAAGTTGTATCAACGATAACAAGCAGTTTACTTTCGTTATTCCGACCTCAGAAGCGGAAGTAACAACATCTGCAACTGTCACTACCAAAGTAGATACAGTAGCGGTCAAAGAAAATACAGTAAAGCAAAACGTTCCTCAAAATAAAGCAATTGCATCAGAAATAGCAAAGCCCAAGAAAGAAGAAAAAAAAGGGTTATGGATGATTTTCTTTTTAGCTTTTTTAGGCGGTTTTGCTGCTTTATTGACGCCATGTGTATTCCCAATGATTCCAATGACCGTGAGCTTTTTTACCAAACAGAGCAAAACACCGGCACAAGGAAAACGCAACGCTGTTATTTACGGAATTTCCATTATCGCTATATATGTAGTTTTAGGATTAGCCATCACTGCAATTTTTGGTGCTGATGCATTAAATGCATTATCGACCAATCCTTGGTTCAATGTAATTTTCTTTGTATTATTGATTGTGTTTGCCGCCTCATTCTTGGGGGCTTTTGAAATCATGCTGCCTAATTCCTGGGCCAATAAAGTCGATCGTCAAGCAGATAGAGGAGGGGTAATAGGTATACTTTTCATGGCTTTGGCATTGGCTATCGTTTCGTTCTCCTGTACAGGTCCCATCGTAGGAACATTATTGGTAGAATCAGCTTCTAAGGGAGGAATTGCTCCTATAGTAGGCATGTTAGGATTTTCGTCAGCCTTGGCTTTGCCGTTCATGTTGTTTGCCATGTTTCCAAGTTGGTTGCATTCGTTACCAAAATCAGGCGGATGGTTGAATACGGTTAAAGTTTCTCTGGGCTTTCTGGAATTGGCTTTAGCATTCAAGTTTTTATCCAATGCCGATTTGGTTTTGCAATTGCATTTGTTGGAAAGAGAAGTATTCCTTGCCATTTGGATAGCAGTGTTCGGAGCTTGGGCATTGTATCTTTTTGGTAAGATTAGCACTCCACATGATAGCCCAATAGCACATATTTCGGTAGGAAGATTGTCACTGGGAGTTTTGGTTCTGGCATTTACAGTTTATATGATTCCGGGCTTATTCGGAGCGCCTTTGAAGTTAATCAGTGCTTTTCCGCCACCACAGACCTATAGCGAAAGCCCTAATGGTTTCTTCGGTTCATCTGGAGCTTCACAATCTGCCACATTGCCTGATGGGGCAGAGGCAGGGCCTCATGGTTTGACGGTTTTTAAAGACTATGCCAAAGGGTTTGCCTACGCCAAAACGGTAAACAAACCTATTATGATTGATTTTACAGGACATGCCTGTGTAAATTGCCGTAAGATGGAAAATAATGTTTGGTCAGATGAAAGAGTGTTACAAGTCTTGAAAAATGACGTGGTTTTGATTTCTTTGTATGTTGATGAGGATAGAGATTTACCCAAAAGTGAACAATACGTTTCTAAAATCACAGGAAACGAGATCGTTACCGTGGGTGACAAGTGGACAGAGTTTATTATCACTAAATATAAAACTAATACCCAACCGTACTACGTTTTAACCGATTTAAAAGAACAAAATCTGAATACACCGGTAGGTTACACTCCAGATGCTAATGAATATCTGGCATGGTTAAAACAAGGTATTTCCAAATTCAAATAACATAAAAAAAGTCCCTGGATAGGGACTTTTTTTATTTTTATACTTCCTGCTCTTTAGGCGTTCAACGTATAATTCACAGAAATAGCAGTATTCAATAATTGCGAAATAGGACAGTTTTGTTCGGCGTCTTTTACCAATTCGGCAAATTGACCTGTTTCAATCCCGTCTACCTGGGCGGATAAGGTTAGGTTGGAAGCCACAATCTTACCATCCTCAAAAACAATTTCACAGTTTGTTTTTAATTCTGTTGGAGTAAATCCGGCAGCCTGTAGATTAAAGGCCAATTTCATAGTGAAACAACCTGAATGAGCCGCCGCTACTAATTCTTCAGGATTAGTACCTATTCCATCTTCAAAACGGGAACTGAAAGAGTATTGGGTTTGATTCAATACCGTACTTTGGGTTGTTAGATGACCTTTGCCGTCTTTTCCGGTGCCGTTCCATACGGCCGTTGCTTTTCTTTTCATACCTAAAAATTTAAATGAAGCCTAAAGTTACACAAAATTGCATTGTGATGAGTCAGGTTGATGTTAAATCTTTTAACCAGTTAGATCAAGGTGGAGTAGCCAAGCCTTGATAATCGTTATTAGCATTTCCTCGGCAATAGTATAAGAATATCGAATAGAATCAAATTATGATTAAGCCGTTCTGATGGATTCTTGAGTTTTTACAACATGTTACTTAGCGCTTGATATTCTTGTTTCAACAATGAAAATACTACCGAATCTTCCATCTGGTTGTTTGTAAAATAATGTTCCCGCAGTATACCTTCTTGAGTAAATCCAAATTTTGCCACACTTTTCAGCGACGGGATATTGTCTTTTCCAATAAAAGCCTCTACACGATGCAGGTTCATTTGGTTAAAACCATAATCCAAAACGGCTTTCAGCGTTTCGTGCATAAGTCCTTTGTTTTTATACGTTTCGTCAAAAAGACCATAACCAATTTCAGCCCGATTGTGATCTAAATACCACGTGTGATAGCCACACCAGCCTATTACTTTTTCGTCTTTCTTGTCAAGAATCTGAAAATAAAGATAGGATTTATTGAAAGTGTATAAGCCTCCGTTAAACTTTTCTTTTTCTTTACGAAGGGTTTCTGTTGAAGACAACCCTAAAAAGGAGCACAGGGCATCATCAGTATAATTGGTGTAGATATACTGATGGGTATCGGGATTGATTTTTCGCAGTAAAAGACGTTCTGTGGTTAAAATTTCAAATTCCATAAGAGTGATTGATAACTCAAAAATAAATCTTTTTTTTCAAATTCTGTCACAGCAAATGAAACGAGCTCTTGTAAAGAGATTGCTTCCATCCGATAAAATAAAAAAGCTGTATTTATGATGGAACCAAGATTATGAATCAGTCAATCTCAATCAAATTTTACAAAAGGAGATAAAATCGCTTTTTTATGGTCAGTTTTGAGAGCGGCTAATTGTTTTTGTACTTCCTTAAAATCATCTGTTGGTTCCGTTTTTTTAAATTCAATTAATTCAAAGCCGCTTTTCGTTTTTAAGTTTTCAAATTTAACAATGCCTTCATTAAATTGATTGGTGCTTACAATACAAGGTTGCACATACCAAGGTAAATTTTGAGCCGTGTAAATTATGATATTGCCATCAGTCGAAATGTATTTAGTGGTACTCATTCCCAAAACAGTCAGTGTAGATTTTGCTTTTTTAAAGGTCAGCTCTTTGAAAGAAAAAAATTCAGTATCGTTGGGCTTGTAGCAAACGGTATTGCTTTTATAATCGATATAAATATGTTGTTCTCCGGAAACTTTTAAATTAACACCTTTTGCCTCGAGTGTTTGGACATCGTTCAGATAATTGATGCTTTCATTGGAATAGAAATTATAGATTACGCTGTTTAAAAACAAATCTTCAAATTTTGAATCCTTATCGTTTTTTCCGTTGTATTGAGTGTCAACAATCTTATATTTTGCCAAATAGATTTCCTGGGCATTAGTAGAATGAATAATCAATAAAATCAGGGCTGTACTAAAAAATATTTTTTTCATAATGATTAGTTTTAAATAAGAAGGGACTGTTGTCCCTTCTTATAGGTTACTATTATTTTTGTTCAAAAATGTTTTGTTCATTCAGACTTTTCATCAAAGCTTCATTGAACTCTTTGGTTTGTAAATTTTTATCCGTCAAATCGGTTTCGAGGGCTGTAATAGTTCCTTTTTCATCGGTGGTCGCCACCGCTTTAAAAGTCTGGGTACCCGAGCAGGGACCGGTCATAGTAATCGAACCGTGAATAGAATTAATACGTGGAGGAAACAATTGATAATCAATATCAATAGAGTAATGAATGACGCACCCGCCACTCAACTTGATGTCTCCTTCAATATGTTTTTTAGTAAAAACGTCTTCACTGCCGATAGCGGAAGTATAAACTCCGGGCAGATTTTTTGCATTTGTGGGGGTTGCCAATAAAAGGACCGTGGCGATTAAGCCGTAAAAGAAATTTTTCATAAATTTGTGTTTTAAAATAGATTTTGCAGTCCGGCTTTGTGTCTTCCAAAACAATATAAAGTAGGGCTGCATTTTTTTTTGGTTGGTTTTATCAATCTTCCGCTTAATAACAAACCTCTAAAATAAACGGAACATAAATCTAGTGTCACTTGGAGAGGGTAAGTCTCTTTCTTTACCAATTATTTGATTTACATGTTTTTGTATTGTAAATATAGTATTTATATGTCAAAAAAAAGTACACTAAAAGTGTATGTTTTGTTAAATGTTGACTTGCAGTTCAATCTTGTGATGAAATCAATTTCCTACCACGTCAAGTATAAGTCGTTGCGATTTACTTTAAAGAGGTCTTATATAGGTTTTATGGGGTTGGTTACCTTATAAAAGGAGTTCAGGAGGCCTTTTTCTTCGTACTATACCCCTTATAAGCGGTTTTATAACTACTTTTAAGTGGTTAAGAACCCCTTTTATGTGGTTGCTAACCACTTTAATCCCGTTGAAAACCTCTTTAAACAAGTACCTAACGTGTTTTTAGTACCCATACAACCCCTTTAATCCGGTCTGCAACGGTTTTATACCAGTTTACAACCTCTTTTAATCGGGTCACCACGCCATAAAAGGGGATGAGTCTACGCACAAAGAATCAATTAACTTAAGTTAGCAAAATCACTGTTATGGGTGATGCTGCTTTGGAACAAAATTTATGCAAGCGCCTTCAAAACGGATACTTCAGGATGAAACGCATACAAAAAGCCCTGACCGTTTTCACACTGTCAGGGCTTTTCTCATCAAACTAAAAACAACCTTATATTTTGATATTAAGATGAAAAGTAATTAGAAAAGACTATCAACTTTTAACTCACTCTACCAACTCACTTTGGTTACGAAATACCAGCTTTCCGTCAAAACTATCCAACAGTATAATGCTGTCAGTAGTAACTTTTCCGGCTAAGATTTCCTTAGACAATTGGTTGAGCACCTCGCGCTGGATAACTCTTTTTACCGGACGGGCACCAAATTGCGGATCATATCCTTTTTCGGCTAAGTAGTCAATAGCCTCCGGAGTAGCATCCATGGTGATGTTTTGTTGGGCCAACATTTTGGTTACACTTTTTAATTGCAATCCAACAATCTCTTTAATGTTGGCACTTGTTAATGGTGTAAACATCACAATTTCATCGATACGGTTGATAAACTCAGGACGCACGGTTTGTTTTAACAAGCCCAATACTTCGGTTTTTGCCGCTTCGGTGGCCGCTTCAAGCCCTCCTTTGAGGTTTTCAAATTTCTCTTGTATAATAGCACTTCCCATATTAGAAGTCATGATAATGATGGTGTTCTTGAAGTCGGCTACACGGCCTTTGTTATCGGTTAGGCGTCCTTCATCCAATACCTGCAATAGGATGTTAAATGTGTCAGGATGGGCTTTTTCAATTTCATCCAACAGCACTACCGAATACGGTTTACGTCTCACGGCTTCCGTCAACTGTCCGCCTTCATCATACCCAACATATCCCGGAGGAGCACCCACTAAGCGACTCACGCTGTGGCGTTCCTGGTACTCGCTCATGTCAATACGGGTCATGGCGTTTTCGTCGTCAAATAAATATTCTGCCAAAGCCTTAGCCAACTCAGTCTTACCAACCCCTGTGGTTCCTAAAAACAAGAAGGTACCTATAGGTTTTTTAGCATCCTGCAAGCCGGCACGGCTACGACGTACGGCATCACTAATGGCTTCGATGGCTTCTTCCTGACCCACTACGCGGTGGTGTAATTCATCCTCAAGATGTAGCAATTTTTCTCTTTCACCCTGCAGCATTTTCATGACAGGAACTCCGGTCCATTTAGCCACTACTTCGGCAATATCTTCACGGGTTACCTCTTCTTTAATCAAAGAGTGCCCGGATTGGTTTTCAATGAGTTGGGCTTGCAGGGTATCGAGTCTTTCTTGTGCCTCTTTGATTTTTCCGTAACGTATCTCAGCTACCTTACCATAATCTCCGTCGCGTTCAGCTCGTTCAGCTTCTGCTTTAAAGTCTTCTATTTCCTGTTTTACCGTCTGGATGTTGTCTACAACATCTTTTTCTGATTTCCATTTGGTAAAGATTTCGTTGCGTTCCTCTTTAAGGTTTGCTAAATCCAAACCTAATCCTTTGAGTTTGATTTCATCATTCTCTCGTTTAATGGCTTCAATTTCGATCTCCAATTGCATAATCTTTCTATCCAGCACGTCGAGTTCTTCTGGTTTTGAATTGATTTCCATACGCAATTTCGAAGCCGCTTCGTCCATCAAGTCAATAGCCTTATCCGGCAAAAACCGATTGGTAATATAACGTTGGGATAACTCCACCGCAGCAATAATTGCATCGTCTTTGATGCGTACCTTGTGGTGGGTTTCGTATTTCTCTTTAATCCCTCTCAGGATAGAAACAGCACTTTCGGTATCCGGCTCATCTACCATTACTTTCTGAAAACGACGTTCCAATGCTTTGTCTTTCTCAAAGTATTTTTGATATTCATCAAGAGTAGTGGCCCCAATGGCTCGTAGTTCTCCGCGAGCCAAAGCCGGCTTGAGTATGTTAGCGGCATCCATAGCGCCTTCACCACCACCGGCACCTACCAAGGTGTGGATTTCGTCTATGAATAAAACGATATCACCCTCTGCAGCAGTAACTTCTTTTACTACAGATTTCAATCGCTCTTCAAACTCTCCCTTATACTTGGCTCCGGCAATCAAAGCCCCCATGTCAAGAGAGTACACGATTTTGTCTTTCAGATTTTCAGGTACATCTCCATCCACAATACGATGGGCAAGACCCTCAGCTATAGCCGTTTTACCAACACCGGGTTCACCCACCAACATCGGGTTGTTTTTGGTACGACGGGTCAGGATTTGCAATACCCTTCTGATTTCTTCATCGCGACCAATAACAGGGTCGAGTTTCCCGGTACGAGCTAACTCATTCAGGTTTTTAGCGTACTTGTTTAAGGCATTATAGGTTTCTTCGGCTGAGGCAGAAGTGACGCGTTCCCCTTTACGGATTTCGGCTATAGCAGCTTCCAATCCTTTTTCAGTGACACCTTGGTCTTTCAGAATTTGCCCCACTTTGCTCTTTGATTTAAAGATAGCCAGAATTAAGTGTTCAATCGAAACGTATTCGTCGTTCATTTTCTTAGCTATAATATTGGCTTCGGTTAATGCTGTATTAGCCTCGCGGGACAGCATAAGCTCACCACCTGAAACTTTCGGGAAGCTTTGAATGGTACTGTCTAGTATTTTTTTAAATAAGTCCACATTCACATTGAGTTTTTTCAAAATGAATGGCGTTACGTTTTCATCTACTTCCAAAATTCCTTTGAAAATATGTTCGTTCTCCAACTGCTGTTGGCCGTAACTTTGTGCAATTTGCTGTGCTTGTTGCAGCGCTTCTTGCGATTTGATGGTTAAATTGTTGATGTTCATATTTTGTTGTTGTATTGTTAAAATTGTTTGAAATCGGTTCTTGTTTTTTAACTTTGAAACAATAACGTCAATTTGTATTCCAAATCTAATTTACCGACAAGATGGCTTGTTTTTCGCAACTTTGCTTTTAACTTTCGGTCAAAATGTCGTAAAACCAGACAATTATGAACTTATTCAAAAATATTTTTGGTACATCACCTTCTTCAGAAACTTCAAAAATAGGATGGAAGCCTTTAGCGGATACCGAACAATTGGATGACCTCATTCAAGAATCTGAAACCAAACCAGTATTGCTTTTTAAGCATAGCACCCGTTGTGGAATCAGTCGTATGGTATTGAAACAGTTTGAAAGCGAATTTGATTTGCATGATGAAGTAGTTCCTTATTTTGTTGATTTGTTGGAATACCGCTCGGTTTCTAATGAAATTGCCCATAGGTTTGAAGTGGAACACCAATCTCCTCAGTTGATTTTAATTCGCAAAGGGAAAAGTATTTATGACGCATCTCACAATGATATCATGGCTGATGACCTTAAA
Organism: Flavobacterium sp. XGLA_31; assembly: GCF_051547105.1. NCBI lineage: Bacteria > Pseudomonadati > Bacteroidota > Flavobacteriia > Flavobacteriales > Flavobacteriaceae > Flavobacterium > Flavobacterium sp. XGLA_31. The sequence continues at coordinate 253,429 of NZ_JBPTTM010000002.1, forward strand.
CGATATTTAACAAATTGTTAAGAAAATTGTAACATTTATCTGTGAAATTGTTAAAAGCACTTGGTTATTTTTGTGGGCTTAATTTTATATACCCCATGAAATGACTTTTTTAAACACCAAAAAATTTACACTTTTACATGTCATCCTTTTTTCAGTTGCTCTTTCCACAATCACTGGAGCTTTTCTTTATTATTGGGAAAAGGAGCAACAAATGAAAGAAATCGAAGCGGCCAATGCCGGTCAGTATTGCAATTATAATATTAAACGTATTGATGGTTTTAAATTTGTAAGGCCTATACTTTGGGTAGATGAAGACTGCGAGTCTGATAAATTGGCAGCAACTAAACAAAAAATCACTGAAATAATTGAAAAATACAAACAGAGCGGTAATGTAAACAATGCATCGGTTTATTTGCGTTCTAATGGGGTGTGGACTTCTGTAAACCCGGATGAAAAGTATGAGCCGGGCTCCTTATTTAAAGTGCCCATACTTATTGCTGTTCTTAAAATGGAAGAAAACAATCCCGGTTTTCTGAATAAAGTAGTAACCTATAATCAGGAAGTAGCCACAGGCAAAAATGTCCGTTTTGTTTCTAAAGCTATTGTTCTGGGAAAAAGTTACTCTATCCGCGAGTTACTTACTTACATGATTAAGTATTCGGATAATGCAGCGACCATTTTGCTTGAAAAATATATGGAACCTAAAACACTTCAAAAACTATTTAAGGATTTGGGGGTAGAAGTGCCTAATCTTTATGCAAACAAATATTATTTCAATGCTCACGATTATACCCTTTTTATGAGAGCTATTTTTAATGCAGGCTACCTCACTATCAGTAATTCTGAATATGCCGCAGAACTTTTGAGTGAATGTGATTTTGAAGATGGTATTGTTAAAGGCTTGCCTCCTCACACTAAAATCGCTCATAAGTTTGGAGAGTCAGGTACCGAAACTGAAAAACAATTGCATGAGTCAGCTGTGGTTTATATAGACGATAAGGCTTATATGATAACCGTAATGACTAAAGGGAAAGATATGAAAACACTATCTGCTTTATTGAGTGAAATTTCATCTACCGTATATAACGACGAAAAAAACAGAGACAATTAAAGCAAACATAAATTAAAATAAAAAACTCCCTTAAATGGGAGTTTTTTATTTTCGGATATTTCTATTTCCGGAATCGGTTTGCTGCTATGATGTCTTTGAGCTTGTTTTTTACATCCTGTCCGGCATCGTATACCATTTGTTCGTTGCTTGGGAAGGGAACTGCCTTGCGGTCAAAATTTGGATAGTAACTTTCTTCACAGGCACGTTTATCACCAGTATATTTGGCATAAACAGAATTGAATACAAACTCACTACTTACCGGAAATGTCTGCAACAATTGATTGGTTCTGAAATCAATATAATCTACCTTAGCGGTAACCTGGCAGGTTTTAAGTTGGGAATACTCATAAATGCTGATACGAATGGTTTTCATATTGTCTACTTTGATGGGATGACCAAGGCTGTCTTTTACAATCTGACCTTGAGCGTTTACCAGATTTTTGACCCCGTCTTTAACCTGTTTTTCCTTTTCAAATTGTTTCTCTTTCACCTGTTCAGGAGAAATTGCTATGTCTCTGAAGTTTACAATCAAACCATAATCGTAGTCAATACCCTTTTGACGGTTACTATGGTAAACAGTCCATTTATCATTTAAGCCGTAGGTGCTGAAATCCAGTAAATCATCCTGCAGACGTTTCGGAATCACCATGTTGGTTTCATTTTTAGTATATACGCTGACAAAGTCGGTTCCCTTGAATTTGGCTTCGTCTATCAGTTTGCGAACGTCTTTAAAACCTGGATTCAGATTATCTAAATATACCAAATCATCATAAGCTCTGCGGATGGTTATTTTGTCTTTGGTTACCAATAGGGCTTTGGAATTATCATATAAATATTTTGACAAGGCATTTTTGCTGCTTACCATCTGATCAGTATAATCGTCAAACTGAAATTGGGCTTCACGGCCTTCTTTGAGTAATTTTAAGGGTAACAAAGGACGTATCTGTTCCTGACGGTAATTGAGCTGTACATAGGTATTGTATATTTTTTCCAAATTTTGGGGATTGGCATCCTTAAACCATGCATTAATAGCTCGCAAATCGCGCTCTTTAGCTTTTGCAAAAGCCTCTTCGAGCAGATATACATAGTCTTGTTTACCTTTAGCATTTTTATTGCCTTGTAGACCCTCTACCGAATTTCGAATGGCAGCATCATAATCGCCCGAGGTTAACAATTCACGGGTTTGCTTGACTGCACAAGCCGATACTAACAAAAATAGGGAGAGGAAAATAGTAATTTTTTTCATAAATAAGGGTTTGGAACAAAAATAGGAAAAATCGTTTTAAACTACCTGCAACAGAAAATTATAATCTTAAAAGTTCAAATAAAGATGATTCAAAACCATAAACATCTTTTGGGAAATGATGTTCGTCAGGTCATGTTAAGGTTTGTTCAACAACTCTGAGTGGAACCGTTGCCGTCTGCGATTGGTCAGCAGAAGTAACGGTCACGACATCATCAGTTTTGGTCAGTTGGTTCATATATGCAATGGTAATCAATACAAACTAAAATTTGTCTATTTCAGAAAATCTTTTAATTCCTGATAGGTCTTAATTTTGACACTTACCTTCTCTTTGCCCAGTACACTCTCAATTTGACTTGGAATAGTTAGAGTCAAGTCTAACAATGGTTCTACCACATCTAAAAATTTTATTGGATGTGCTGTTTCGAGGAATACTCCAATGCTTCCCGGATGCTTTGGCATTTCTTTTTTTAAACCTAAATAGCCTATAGTTCCATGTGGTTCGGCAATATAGCCGGTGCGATGGTACAAATCTTTGAGGGCAGCTTTGGTTTCGCTATCAGTGAAGCTGTAAGAAGTAAAATCATTCTCAAACTCTTTTAAATCATGGTGGTATAGTTCCTGAATCCGAATAAAATTACTTGGATTCCCCACATCCATTGCATTGGAAATTGTGGCGACGGAAGGTTTTGGTTCGTATAGTCCTTGCTGCAAAAAGCGGGGTACCGTATCATTAGCATTGGTCGAAGCTACAAAGTGGGCAATAGGTAACCCTAATCGTTTGGCCATAATACCGGCACAGATATTTCCAAAGTTGCCACTTGGACAGGAAAGAATAATTGGTTTGTTGTGTTTTTTTAATTGTTGGTACGCGAAGAAAATATAAAACATTTGCGGGAGCCAACGGGCAATATTAATAGAGTTGGCAGAAGTAAGATGATAAGGCTTTAAACTTTCATCAAGAAATGCTTTTTTGACCATGTCCTGGCAATCGTCAAACACACCGTCGACTTCAAGAGCTTTTATGTTTTGTCCAAGCGTGGTAAGTTGACGTTCTTGTATTTCACTTACTTTACCTGAAGGATATAATATAACTACTTCAACTCCTTTTACACCCAAAAAGCCACTGGCTACAGCGCCGCCGGTATCACCTGAAGTAGCGACCAAAACGGTGACTTTCTTCTTGTCATCATGACGATTAAAATAACCTAAACATCTTGACATGAATCGGGCTCCCACGTCCTTAAAGGCCATAGTAGGTCCGTGGAATAGCTCCAAAGAAAAGACATTTTCTTCTACAGGAACACATGGAAAATCAAAGCAAAGTGTTTCGGTTATAATCTGTTTGAGTTCAGTTTCCGGAATTTCATCACCTACAAATTGTTTAATGGCTTCATAAGCAATCTCTTCATGAGAAAGGTTTTCGATATTCTGAAAGAATGAATGGGGAAGAGGCGTTATACTTTCCGGGAAATACAATCCCTTGTCAGGAGCTAATCCCAAAACGACAGCTTCTTCAAAACTTACTTTGGGAGCTTTATTATTTAAACTAAAGTATTTCATGTTTTACTTTTAATTTGCAATCATTTTTAATTCACAATGGTTTTTACCCCTTCCTCATTTATTCTGCATAAATGAATGTCAAAAGGAATTCCGGTTTCTAAATAAGCATTGCTCATCGCATATGCTGCCTTTTCAGCCGTACTCTGCCCTTTACACAAGGCAAAGATAGAAGGTCCGGCACCCGATATCCCGGCACCTAACGCACCGGCATCCATGGCGGAATTTTTGGTGATGTCAAATCCGGGGATCAGTTTTTTGCGCAGAGGCTCTATAATGACATCCTGCAGCGAACGATGAATCAATTCGTAATCTTCAGTATATAGTCCGGCTACCAAACCGCCTAAGTTACCCCATTGCGTAATGGCTGCTTTTAGGTCGATTGTTGGTGACAATACTGCTCGGGCATCGGCTGTTTTGACTTCAATTTGCGGATGGAGCACCACAGCGTATAGTTCACTCGGGCTTTTAATTTTGATTACATCCAATGGATTATAGCCTCGGACTAATGTAAATCCGCCTAAGAGACATGGAGCTACATTGTCGGCATGTTCGCAACCGCTGGCTATGGCTTCGCCTTTCATGGCAAAGTCAACCAACTGATGTCTGTTAAAGGGTTGACCCAATAATTCATTAATACCATATACTGCTCCGGCTGCGCTGGCAGAAGAACTTCCGATACCACTACCGGCTTTTATCTTTTTATGAATTTCAATTTCAAAACCGCAATCAGGTTTAGCTGCAGCCATTATAGCCAATGCGGCCACGCCTGCTACGTTCTTTTCAGTTTCCAAAGGCAAATCTGCTCCGGTAATTTTAGTAATGGTAATGCCTTTAGCAGTCACTTTTCGGATTATCATCTCGTCTCCAACGCCTTCAAGACAAACTCCCAGAACGTCAAACCCACAATTGAGATTGGCTATAGTGGCAGGACAGAATATTTTGATTTCGTTCATGATATTTATACGTTTCCAATTCGGATTACATCTGCAAAAATTCCGGATGCTGTTACCGCTGCTCCTGCACCGGCTCCTTTGATTAATAATGGCTGGTCTACATAACGGTCGGTGTAAAACTGTACGATGTTGTCTTTTCCTTCCAAATTGTAAAACGGACTATCCGCTGGTATAAATTGCAAGCCAACACTGGCTTTTCCATTTTCGAAAGACGCTACGAATTTTAATCGACTGTTTTTGGCTTTGGCCTCGGCCAACAAGTTATCAAAATGCGCTTCGTATTTGAGAAGCGATTTGAAGAAATCGTCATTGTTGGTAGTTTCCATACATGCTGCAGGTAAGAAGGAATTATTGACTATGTCTTCCATTTCCATTTCGTATCCGCTTTCGCGAATAAGAATTAGGATTTTCCGAGCTACATCCACACCACTCAAATCGATTTTTGGATCTGGTTCTGTAAATCCTTGAACACCTGCTTCTTTAACAACATCATGAAAGCTGTAGTTTTCGCTGAAGTTGTTGAAAATAAAGTTGAGACTTCCGGATAAAACGGCGTTAATTCTATTGACTTTGTCACCTGAGGCAATCAAGTGTTTCAGTGTGTCAATGATTGGCAATCCGGCGCCCACGTTTGTTTCAAATAAGAAAGGCGCGTTGTATTTTCGGGAAAGGTTTTTTAGGTTTTTGTAATTCTCATATTCTGAGGAGCAGGCAATTTTATTACAAGTCACAACGGCTACGTTTTGTGACAAGAACTGACTGTAAATCCCTGCTATTTCGTAATTGGCAGTAATGTCCACAAAGATGCTGTTGCGCAAATTCAAATCGATGACTCTTCTGATAAAGGTATTTACATCGGCGGTTTCGCCTTCGTCTACCTTGGTTTTCCAGTCGTGCAAATTGATACCGTCTTCGTCAAAGACCATCTTGCGTGAATTCGCCAAAGCAATCACTCTCAGGTTGATTTTGAGGTTTTCCTTTAGGAATTTTTTTTGCTGGCTGATTTGGTCTATGAATTTTTCGCCAACATTACCAACCCCCATAACAAACAAGTTTAACTGCTTGGTGTTGTCTTCGAAAAACCTTTCATGGAGTGTGTTCAGCGCTTTTTTGACATCTTTCTCATTAATCACTACTGATATGTTTCTTTCGGAAGCTCCTTGTGCAATGGCTCGTATGTTGACATTGTTTTTGCCTAAAGTGCTGAACATTTTACCACTGATACCCTGATGATTCTTCATGCTTTCGCCTACAAGGGCTACTATGCATAAGTCCTTTTCCACGATACAAGGGTCGACGCGGTTCTGTGCAATCTCAATCTCAAAGGTTTTATCGATGGCTGCTTTGGCTTTATCAGCATCGGCATTTAAAATACCAATACAGATGGAGTGTTCCGAAGAGGCTTGAGTGATGAATATCACATTGATGTTCTCGTTTGACAATACTTCAAACAAACGCTTGGAAGAGCCGGCAACACCGATCATTCCTGAACCTTCCAAGGTGAGTAAAGCAATATTGTCTATGTGGGAGATGCCTTTAATAGGGTTGCTGCCTTGGTTGGGATTGCTGGAAATCAGTGTGCCATAGGCTTCCGGTTCAAAGGTGTTTTTGATGAAGATAGGAATGTTGTCTTTAAGTACCGGTTGAATGGTGGGCGGATACAATACTTTGGCTCCAAAATGAGACAGCTCCATCGCTTCCTGGTAGGAAATGGTTTCAATGGGTTGGGCTTGTTTTACAATGCGTGGATTGGCTGTAAACATTCCGTTTACATCTGTCCAGATTTCCAAAACCGAAGCCTTGATTGCAGCAGCAATAATAGCTGCGGTATAATCAGATCCGCCACGGCCCAGTGTAGTAGTATTGCCATCAGGCGATGAGGCAATAAATCCTGGGAATAGCGCCACTTGATTGGTGTTGTTTTTGAAATAATCTGCAATCAATTTGTTTGTTACGGTAAAGTCAACAGTTGCTTTTCCGAAGTTGGAATTGGTTTTAATCAATTCGCGGCTGTCTTTGAAAACAGCATCAGTTACCTTTTGTTTTAGGGCTACGGCTATGATTTGGGAGGAAAGCAATTCGCCGAATCCGGCCACAATATCGGCAGTGCGACTGGATAATTCGCCCAAAAGATAACAACCGTCCAAAAGGGTTTTCAGCAGATTGATATCGCTGTTGATAGTATTAATGATATCGCTTTGTTCGCTTAGTGGAATCAATTCATCAATAGCATCTTTGTGCTTTTTATCAATCTCATTTAAAATCTCTTTGTAAGCCTTGTCTTTAGCCGATGCAGTTTTACCGGCTAGTATGAGTAAATCGGTTACACCGCTAAAGGCAGATACGACTACGGCGAGTTGATCTTCCTGACTTTTATGCGTAATAATGTTGATGGTCTTGGTTATATTGGTGGCATTGGCTACAGATGTTCCGCCAAATTTTAATACGATCATAATACTGATTTTTATAGAAAAGAGGGTTATTGAATTTGCTCTTTCATAAAGAAAGAACCTGAAAACGGATTATATGAAAGATTATACCCCCAATGGGGTTGTAGTGGTTGATGATGTGGTACCAAATGTCGCAACCAAAGTAGAGGTTGTAGAAGAGAATGGATATTTGGTAACTGGTATCATCATAGTTTCAAATGTATAAATTTTTAATAATTAAAAAAGGTTTCCTTAAATTTTTAAGAATATCGCAATAAATTAAAGTAACTGTTATGTTTTTGGTTTTATCAGACCCGTATAATACTTTTTTTTAATAATTTATCAAAAAATACTCAGCTAATTTGTTGCTTTTTAGCAATGGTTTGCGGAATTTTGACCCTTTAATCCCAAACCAAAATGGAAAATTCGCATTACATCAGTTCGGAAGTGTTGTCTTTGGAGGTCCTACGAGACATTATTGAGCAACATAAAACCTTGGCCTTATCGGAAGAAGCCAAACTCAACATTGAAAAATGTCGTGAGTATTTGGATAAAAAAATGGCTTCAAATGAAACGCCTATTTACGGAATCAACACCGGATTCGGTTCATTGTGTAATGTGAAAATCTCCAATGACAATCTTTCACAACTTCAGGAAAATCTGGTCATGTCTCATGCATGCGGAACGGGTGATGAAGTACCCCAGGAGATTGTAAAAATAATGTTGCTCCTTAAGATTCAGTCCCTAAGTTACGGGCATTCGGGTGTGCAATTGCAAACGGTGGAACGATTGGTTGATTTTTACAATCATGATATTTTGCCGGTAGTGTATACTCAAGGTTCTTTGGGTGCGAGTGGCGATTTGGCTCCCTTAGCGCACTTGTCTTTGCCGCTTTTGGGAATGGGAGAGGTGTATTGCGACGGGTTCAGACAGCCGGCTTCCAAAGTACTCGAAAAAATGGCATGGCAACCTATAGTATTGCAGTCCAAAGAAGGATTGGCTTTATTAAACGGTACCCAATTCATGAGTGCCTACGGGTGTTATGTGCTGTTGAAAGCGGAGAAGTTCTCTTATTTGGCCGATGTGATTTCAGCGATTTCCCTCGAAGGCTTTGACGGACGTATCGAACCGTTTGATGAGTTGATTCACTTTGTGCGACCGCATAAAGGACAAATTGTGACGGCTCGACACATGAAAGAATTGTTGGAAGACAGTCAGATTATAGCTCAACCGAAAGAACATGTGCAAGATCCGTATTCATTCCGTTGCATCCCGCAAGTACATGGAGCTTCGAAAGATACTATTGAATATGTAAAGAAAGTTTTTAAAACCGAAATCAATTCGGTAACCGATAATCCGAATATTTTTATAGACAGCGATGTCATTATATCAGGAGGGAATTTTCACGGGCAACCTTTGGCTTTAGCGTTAGACTTTTTGGGTATCGCTTTAGCCGAATTGGGCAGCATCTCCGAAAGAAGAACCTATCAGCTCATTTCCGGTTTACGAGGATTACCGGCTTTTCTGGTGGACAATCCCGGATTAAACTCAGGTTTTATGATTCCGCAATATACGGCGGCCAGTATTGCCAGTCAAAACAAACAATTGGCGTCACCAGCCAGTGTGGATAGTATTGTATCGAGTAATGGGCAAGAAGATCACGTGAGTATGGGGGCGAATGCCGCTACGAAAGCACTTCGTATTATGGAAAATCTGGAGCGTATCTTGGCGATTGAATTAATGAATGCTTCCCAGGCTATTGAATTCCGACGACCATTGCAATCCAGCCCTTTTATTGAAATGTTCCTTAAGTCTTACCGAGAAGAAGTACCATTGGTGAAAGAAGACCGCATTCTGCATTACGACATTCAAAATTCTGTAGCCTTTTTGAACAGTTTTATGATTGACCTGGAAGAGTAGTTTTACGTTTTCCTTTTGATGTACCCTAGTATTTCCAACGCCACTCCGTTCCTACGGAGCGTGATTTTGTTTTACCCTATCTTACCTTCATTAGCGTACTTAAATAAAAACTGGGTTAGTTTTTGATAAAAAGTGCATTAGTTTTTATCCAATAACAGACGACTCTTCATACTAAGAGAGATTACCTGTTGGTAACGCATCAGCATACCAATGTCGAAATAAGGCAATTGAAAGGAAGGAATTGTATCGCAGGAAGTTTTAACTGAAAAGACTCCATAATCCTAAAATAGCGGGAAGTGCCTGCACGAAGAAGATTCTTTTGGAAGCAGTCATGGCTCCGTAAATTCCGGCAACAAGGATACAGGACAAGAAAAAGGCGGCAATATGTTGACTCCAATCCGCATCATCAATATACAGTGACCAAAGTAATCCCGCGGCCAGGAAGCCATTGTATAGCCCTTGATTGGCGGCCATGACTTTGGTTTTTTCAAATTGGTCTTGTGGAATAGTTTTAAATACTTTTCGCCCTCGGGTAGTCCAGGCAAACATTTCGAGCCACAAGATGTAAAGGTGTAAAACGGCAATGCTTCCGATGAGAAGTTGAGAGAGGAGGTTCATGGTTGCGGTTTATTCGTTTTCGTTAAAGATGCGTTCAATGCGTTTATCGGGTACCAGCCACATCAAAGCTACAAAAATATAAATGCCTCCGGCGATGGCGGGGTAAGGATTGGCCAACAGTATAGCCATAAAATAGAGGATAGGAGAGGATTTGCCTTTGTAATCTTTCCCTAAGGCCTTGGAAAGTAACGAATCTTTGCCGTGGTGTTTCAGAATAAGATTTTGGAGGATAAAATAGGCAATTCCATTCATCAACAAAATCACTCCATACATCATCATCGGAAATGGTGCAAAGTGATTTTCGCCTATGTAAGCCGTCACAAACGGAATGAGGGAAAGCCAAAACAGTAGGTGGAGGTTGGCCCAAAGAATACCACCATTGACTCTTTTGACAGTGTGCATCATGTGATGGTGATTGTTCCAATAAATGCCTACGTAAATAAAACTTAGAATATAACTCAGAAACTTGGGTAATATGGGTTTTAAAGAAGTACAATCGATACCTTCCGGTACTTTGAATTCCAATACCATAATGGTGATAATAATGGCTAATACACCGTCACTAAAGGCTTCGAGTCGGTTTTTATTCATGAGTTTAATTGTTTATGTTCCCCAAAGTTTTATGAATTTTGCGTTTGTGATGCGTTTGTCTGAGATTTTTTTCTCCGGAGATAATACTGATGCTACCGTCAATTTCAAACATGGCTAATTTGACATCTTTGTAAAACTCGACACCGTGTTCTCGCATAGCTTCCTGAAGTTCTTCATTGCTAATGCCCAATTTCGCAATAGTTTGAAAGGCTATTTTACCATCATGTATCAGTATTTCAGGAGTATCCTGTACTAAGTCTTTGATGAAAGTCGATTTCAGCATGATTCGTTTGAATATAAAATTGACCACAAAAAGGGCCAAAGCGGCTACCATACCACCATATAAAGAAGTGTTGCTGCCTACCATAGCGTTTTGAACCGAGTTACTGATTAACAAAATCAGAATCACATCAGCAGTGTTTAATTGAGATAATTGTTTTTTCCCGAAAATACGCAAGGCAATGACCATAAACAGGTAAACAGCCACACTACGGATGACAATATCAAGATACGGGTTCATGCTCTTTTATTTTAAAGTTCTTCTCGATAGCTTTGATCATTTCGCCTGCAATGTCTTTGTTGGTAGCCCCTTCAATACCTTCCAATCCCGGAGAAGAGTTTACTTCTAACAACAAAGGCCCTTTTGAGGAACGAATGATATCCACTCCGGCGACTTTCAAGTCCATGGCTTTGGCCGCTTTGATGGCAATTTTCTTTTCTTCTGCCGTTGGTTTTATAATGGATGCCGTTCCTCCCATGTGAATATTGGCTCGAAATTCTCCGGGTGCAGCTTCCCGTTGCATGGCAGCTACCACTTTGCCGTCTACAACAAAAAGACGCAAATCTTTACCATTGGCTTCTTTGATAAATTCTTGCACCAAAATGTTAGCATTCAAACTTTTGAATGCATTGATTACCGATTCGGCGGCTTTTTTGGTTTCAGCTAAAACAACACCTTTTCCTTGAGTGCCTTCCAGCAGCTTTACAATCAAAGGCGGTCCTCCCACCATTTTAATCAAATCATCAGTATCCAGAGGAGAATTGGCAAATCCTGTAGTGGGAATGTCTACTCCGTTACGCAATAATAATTGAAGTGAAAAGAGCTTGTCGCGTGACTGGGTAATAGCAGCGGCTGAATTCAGACAATACACTTTCATGGCCTGAAATTGTCTGGTGAGCGCGCAACCGTAAAAGGTAATGCTGGGTCGTATCCTGGGAATGATGGCATCAAAATTATCGAGGATTTTTCCACCCCGGTAATGAATCTCCGGTTTATCAGCATCGAGTTTCATATAACATTCCTTGATGTTTAGGAAATGCATTTCGTGACCTCGCATTTCTCCGGCTTCCATGATGCGTTTGTTGCTGTATAATTCCGGATTACTGGCCAAAACACCGATACGCAGACCGCTTTTGGAATTGATGGCATTCTGGTATAATTCCCTTAAGTTTTCAGTCGAAGTTTGTCCCAAGAGGTATTTTTGTTCCGGATCAACCAATATTCTGCCGCTCATAGCTTCACGACCTAACAGCATGCGGAATCCCATAGAGTCTCTGTTGGTCAATGTCATCTCGATTGGCCAGGTATCGCCTCCCAGATTGATATTGGTCTGAATTACATAACGTTGTTCACGAAAACCACTGGAGCTTTTTACCACTCGTTTGTCAATCAGTAAAGCTTCACAATGAATAACTGTTTTGAGGTTGTTCTGAATAGGGTTGATGTCAAATTTAACCCAGTTTTTATCTTCCTTGACAAAAGGAGCAATGTTGATGGCATGCAAAGCCGAAGTTTTGGCTCCCGAATCGACACGAGCCTTAATAGCAGGAATGCCAAGCTCCGGAAAGGAACACCATTCTTCAGAACCTAAAATGATTTTATTTTGTGGCATGAAATAAAAATTAAAAAGCCACGAATTATCGAATAAAACAGTAAAATTATTCGGAATTCGTGGCTTATAAAAATTAAACTATCTTATTTTGTTGGCTTTTCTGCTTTTTGAATCGTAACGGTCAACTCTTGGGTTGTATCGTCTAAATCCATAAAAATCTCATCTCCTGCTGCTATTTTGGAAGTGATAATCTCTTCGGCCAAAGCATCTTCAACATATTTTTGAATGGCTCTTTTTAACGGTCTGGCACCAAATTGCTTGTCAAAACCTTTATCAGCAATAAAGGCTTTGGCTTTATCAGACAATTTTAGCTTGTATCCTAATTCAGCCACTCTTTCATATAGTTTCTTCAATTCGATTTCAATAATTAAATCGATATCGTGTTTTTCCAACGGATTGAAAACAATTACATCATCAATACGGTTTAAGAACTCAGGAGCAAAGGTTTTCTTCAAAGCATTTTCTACGACACTTTTGGAATGTTCATCGGCCTGGGCTACTTTGGCAGAAGTACCGAAACCAACTCCCTGACCAAAATCTTTAAGTTGACGTGCTCCCACATTGGAAGTCATAATGATGATGGTGTTTTTAAAATCAATTTTTCTTCCCAAACTGTCAGTTAAATAACCGTCATCCAAAACCTGTAGCATCATATTGAATACATCCGGGTGTGCTTTTTCAATTTCGTCTAAAAGCACCACACAATATGGTTTTCTGCGAACCTTTTCAGTCAATTGTCCACCTTCTTCATAACCTACGTATCCCGGAGGCGCTCCGATTAAACGTGAGATAGCAAATTTCTCCATGTATTCACTCATGTCGATACGGATTAAGGCATCTTCAGAGTCAAATAATTCTTTAGCTAAAACTTTGGCCAGTTGTGTTTTACCAACCCCGGTTTGACCTAAGAAGATAAATGAACCAATCGGACGGTTTGGGTCTTTTAAGCCGGCACGATTTCGTTGGATAGAACGTGCAATTTTCAACACGGCTTCGTCTTGTCCGATTACTTTTCCTTTGATTAAATCAGGCAGATGAGCCAGCTTGTTGCTTTCGGTTTGTGCAATACGGTTTACCGGAATACCGGTCATCATCGATACTACATCGGCTACGTTGTCTTCGGTTACCCGAATACGGTTGCTTTTCGAATCTTCTTCCCATTGTTCCTGCGCAATAGCTAAGTCTTTTTCCAAACGTTTTTCGTCGTCACGTAATTTGGCTGCTTCTTCATATTTCTGTTTCTTAACCACAGAATTTTTCAATTCGCGCACTTCTTCCAACTGACGTTCCAAATCTAAGATTTGCTTCGGTACATCAATGTTGGTAATGTGAACGCGGGAACCGGCTTCGTCCAAAGCATCAATAGCTTTGTCCGGCAAGAAACGTTCCGACATGTAACGGTTTGTTAATTTTACACAGGCTTCAATGGCTTCCGGTGTGTATATAACATTGTGATGGTCTTCGTATTTGTTTTTGATGTTATTCAAAATCGTAATGGTTTCTTCTACAGAAGTAGGCTCCACAATTACTTTTTGGAAACGTCTTTCTAAGGCTCCGTCTTTCTCAATATACTGCCTGTATTCGTCCAAAGTCGTAGCTCCGATACATTGTATTTCACCACGGGCTAAAGCAGGTTTAAACATGTTTGAAGCGTCCAGTGAGCCTGTGGCACCACCAGCTCCAACGATAGTGTGGATTTCGTCAATAAACAAAATGATATCGTCATTTTTCTCTAACTCATTCATCACGGCTTTCATTCGCTCTTCAAACTGTCCGCGGTATTTGGTACCGGCTACTAAAGAGGCTAAATCCAATGTGACTACGCGTTTGTTAAACAAAATGCGCGATACTTTCTTTTGAATGATGCGTAATGCCAATCCTTCAGCGATGGCAGATTTACCCACTCCCGGCTCACCTATGAGTAACGGGTTGTTTTTCTTTCTGCGGCTCAGGATTTGAGAAACTCTTTCGATTTCTTTTTCACGTCCCACAACAGGATCGAGTTTGCCCTCTTCTGCCAATTCGGTTAAATCACGACCAAAATTATCAAGAACAGGCGTTTTCGATTTTTTATTGGTCTTGTTCGCCGGATTATTAAAACTACCTTCTTTTAAACTGTCATCTTGACCTGAATCGTCGTTGTATGACTCGTTTTTTGGTAGATCATCAATAAAATCTTCTTCGTTTGGTGTCATATTTAAGTATTGTTCTTTAACTACATTATAGTCTATTTTAAGCCTATGCAGCAGTTTGGTTGTTGGATCGTTCTCATTTCTTAAAATACACAATAGTAAATGTGCTGTACTGATTGACGAACTCTGAAAAACTTTAGCTTCAAGAAAAGTTGTTTTTAGTGCTCGTTCCGCCTGACGGGTCAGGTGTAGATTTTTTTTATCGTTGCTAATGTCTACATTAGGGTTGGCCGGACTCAGAACTTCTACTTTTTTGCGTAAATGATCCAAATCAACGGACAAATTATTAAGAATAGCAATCGCTTTACCGTTTCCATCTCTCAAAATACCAAGCATCAAATGTTCCGTGCCAATAAAGTCGTGCCCTAAACGAAGTGCTTCTTCTTTGCTGTACGTGATTACATCCTTGACTCTTGGTGAAAAATTATCATCCATATAAATAAAATATTGGTACTGTAAATTTAGTTATTCTGAATGGTTATTGCAAAAACCATTCCTTCTAAAAGTACTGTCAGCTAATTGACAAAAAAAAAGCCAATAATGAAAGTAGTTTTGATAGTTATTTATTAACCAATAAATGCCCTTGATTTGTTAATAAATCATTGAAATTTGTGAGCAAAATACCGTTGTAAAATGTATAAATATTCTATATTAGCACGTTTTGAAATTGAACTAATTTTTATTAAATAATTTATATTATATGTCTGACGGAGAAAGGTTAATTCCGATTAACATCGAAGATGAAATGAAATCAGCATACATCGATTATTCGATGTCTGTAATTGTCTCAAGAGCACTGCCTGATGTGCGTGACGGTTTGAAACCCGTACACCGAAGAGTGTTATACGGAATGTATGATTTGGGTGTTTTTTCTAACAGAGCACACAAAAAATCCGCGAGAATTGTTGGAGAAGTTTTAGGAAAGTATCACCCGCACGGAGATTCTTCTGTATATGATGCCATGGTACGTATGGCACAAGAATGGAGTTTACGTTATTTATTGGTGGACGGGCAGGGAAACTTTGGTTCCGTTGACGGTGACAGCCCCGCTGCGATGCGTTATACCGAGGCCAGAATGAAAAAGATGTCAGAAGACATTATGGCAGATATCGATAAAGAAACGGTTGATTTTCAGTTGAACTTTGACGATACCTTACAGGAGCCTACGGTAATGCCAACCCGTATTCCTAATTTGTTGATCAATGGAGCTTCAGGTATTGCAGTAGGTATGGCCACAAACATGGCTCCTCACAACTTAACCGAGGTGGTTGACGGTACTCTGGCATATATTGACAATAATGATATCGAAATAGATGAATTAATCAATCACATCAAAGCACCTGATTTTCCTACCGGAGGTATCATTTACGGTATGGATGGTGTTCGGGAAGCATTCAAAACCGGAAGAGGCAGAGTGGTTATTCGTGCCAAAGTAGGCTTTGAAGAATCCAATGGTAAGGAATGTATCGTAGTTACCGAAATTCCATACCAAGTCAATAAAGCTGAAATGATCAAGAAAACAGCGGATTTGATTAACGAGAAAAGAATAGAAGGTATTTCAAACATTCGTGATGAGTCGGATAGAAGCGGTATGCGTATCGTGTACGAACTCAAACGCGATGCCGTGCCGAATGTGGTATTGAATACCTTATACAAATACACCCAGTTGCAGTCTTCTTTCAGTGTAAACAACATTGCTTTGGTAAATGGAAGACCGCAAATGTTGAATCTGAAAGATTTGATTCACTACTTTGTAGAACACCGTCATGACGTAGTAGTAAGAAGAACACAGTTTGAATTGCGCAAAGCAGAAGAAAGAGCCCATATTTTAGAAGGGTTAATTATCGCTTCTGATAATATTGATGAAGTAATTGCGTTGATTCGTGCATCAAAAGACGGTGACGAAGCGCGCGCCAAATTAATTGAAAGATTTAATTTGTCGGATATTCAGGCTCGTGCCATTGTTGAGATGCGTTTACGCCAATTGACCGGTCTGGAACAAGACAAATTGCGTGCGGAATATGAGGATATCATGAAATTAATTCAACGTTTGAAAGATTTATTGGCAAGCAAAGAATTGCGAATGGAATTAATCAAAGAAGAATTAATCGAAATTAGAGACAAATATGGCGATGCCCGTCGTTCATCTATCGAATACTCGGGTGGCGATGTAAGTATTGAAGACTTGATTGCCGATGAAAATGTGGTGATTACCATATCACATGCCGGATATATTAAACGTACTAACTTATCAGAATATAAAACTCAAAATAGAGGTGGAGTTGGACAAAAAAGTGCCGGTACCCGCGACCAGGATTTCCTAGAGCATTTGTTTGTGGCAACCAATCACCAGTATTTGTTGTTCTTCACGCAAAAAGGAAAATGTTTCTGGATGCGCGTATACGAAATTCCGGAAGGAAGCAAAACAAGTAAAGGACGTGCCATTCAAAACTTAATCAACATTGAAAGTGATGATAAAGTAAAAGCATTCATCTGTACTCAGGACTTAAAAGACGAAGAGTACATCAACAGTCATTATGTAATCATGGCTACCAAACAAGGGCAAGTGAAAAAGACTCCGTTGGAGCAATATTCACGTCCGCGTCAAAACGGTATCAATGCAATTACCATCAGAGAAGACGACGAACTATTAGAAGCAAAACTAACCGATGGTGAAAGCCAGGTATTGGTTGCTGTAAAATCCGGAAAATTGGTGCGTTTCGAAGAAGAGAAAACGCGTCCGATGGGAAGAACGGCTTCTGGAGTTCGCGGTATTACTTTGGCAGACGACAAAGACGAAGTAATCGGAATGGTATCGGTTAAAAAAGAAGATATCAATGATACACAGCTTTTAGTTGTTACCGAAAACGGTTATGGAAAAAGAACCAAATTGGTTGACGAAGACGGAGAAGATGTTTACCGTATCACCAACCGTGGAGGAAAAGGAGTAAAAACCTTAAATATCACCGAAAAAACAGGGGCTTTAATTTCTATCAATGCTGTGACCGATGAGGATGATTTGATGATCATCAACAAATCAGGGTTGACTATCAGAATGGAAGTTTCTGATTTAAGAGTAATGGGAAGAGCCACACAAGGGGTTCGTTTGATAAACATCAAAGGAAACGATTCGATTGCTGCGGTAACCAAAGTAATGAAAGAAGAAGAGTCAGAAGAATCAGAAGGAGAAATCGAAGATGGAACAGAAAACCATCAAGCGGAAACTTCTGATGATGCTTCGGAAACACAAGAATAATTATTTAAATAAATACCACATGAAAATTAAACACATTGTAGCAGCAACGGTACTTTTTGCTTCTGCTTCTGCTTTGGCTCAAAAAGATGAGTTAAAAACGTTGAAAAAAATCTATGCCAAAGATGAGATTAAAGCTGCTGATTTGGCCGAGTATAAAGGTCTGGTTGCAAAAGTAGAACCTTTAGCTACGGAAGAAGGAGATAAAGTCTATGCCGGTTTTTATAAAGCAATGATTCCGGTATTAGAATATTTGGCTTTAGATAAAACTATGGCACCGGCACAAATTCAGGCTACTATGGCCAAATTTGTAAATCCGAAATCTATTTCGGATTTGGCGACCGGTTTAAATGCAACCTTAGATTATGAAAAGAAGACCGGTAAAAAAGTTTATACTGATGATATTAATGAGACTATAACCTCATTCAAACCTGAGATGGTGGATTACGCCTCTCTTTTAGGAAAGTCTAATAAAAATCAGGAGGCTGGAGATGTTCTGTATTCTATCTACCAATTGGATAAGAAAGATCAGGATATGTTGTTTTACGCCGCTTCATATGCTGTCAATGGAGAGCAGTATGATAAAGCACTCGACTATTACAACGAATTGAAGCGACTGAAATATACGGGAGCAGGAACGTTATATTTGGCTACAAATAACGCCACCAAAACAGAAGAAAATTTTGGCGCTAATAAATCTTTACGTGATGTAGCTGTTAGTACTGGTTCTCACTCAAAGCCAAGAGAAGAGAAAGTGCCGTCTAAAGCAGGTGAAATTTATAAGAACATTGCTTTGATTCTTATTCAGAAGGGTAAAGTAGATGAAGCCAAAACGGCTATAACAGAAGCCCGTAAGGAAAATCCGAACGATACCTCGTTAATACTCACAGAAGCTGAGTTGTATTTAAAAGTTAATGATGTTGCGACCTATACTAAGTTAATTAATGAGGCTTTAACGCAAAATCCCAATAATGCTGATTTAATTTATAATTTAGGTGTTGTCAGTGCAAATGCAGACAAATTGGACGAAGCTGAGAAGTATTACAAACAGGCTTTGGCTATTGATCCTAATTATTTCAATGCTAATTTAAACTTGGCAGAATTAAAATTGAGATCTGATGGCAAGCTGGTAGCTGAAATGAACAAATTAGGCACTTCAGAGAAAGATAATAAGCGCTATGAAGCATTGAAAGCGGAGAGAAAAAATAATTTCAGATCCGTTTTGCCTTATCTTGAAAAAGCAGTGGAGTTAAAACCGGAAGATGATGCAGCTAAGAAAACATTACTCAGCGTATACTACGAGTTAGAAATGACCGATAAATACAAAGCTTTGAAAGCAAAAATGTAATTTAACTTGAATTAGTAAAAAAGCCGAAACTCAGTTTCGGCTTTTTTTATGCTAATTAAATTTTGTTTTATAAGTGAATCACTTCTCCATAAGCATCGGCTACTGCTTCCATGACAGCTTCACTCATAGTTGGATGTGGATGTACAGCCTTTAAAATTTCATGACCCGTAGTTTCCAGTTTACGGGCTACAACAGCCTCAGCAATCATATCGGTAACGCCAGCACCAATCATGTGGCAACCCAACCATTCGCCGTATTTAGCGTCAAATATTACTTTAACAAATCCATCTGGGGTGCCCGCTGCTTTTGCTTTTCCCGATGCTGTGAATGGGAATTTTCCAATTTTTAATTCGTATCCTTTTTCTTTAGCGGCTTTTTCAGTTAAACCGACAGAAGCAATTTCAGGGGTAGCATAAGTACAACCCGGAATATTTCCATAGTCTAAAGGTTCAACATGCATACCCGCAATTTTTTCAACACAAAGAATTCCTTCGGCAGAAGCCACGTGAGCTAAGGCTTGTCCTGGTGTAACATCACCAATGGCATAATAGCCTGGAATATTGGTTTGGTAATAATCATTTACCAAAATTTTATCTCTGTCGGTAGCAATACCGGTTTCTTCTAATCCAATGTTTTCGATGTTAGTTTTGATACCTACAGCTGAAAGTAAAATATCTGCCTCTAACACTTCTTCTCCTTTAGCTGTTTTTACAAACGCTTTTACACCATTTCCTGTAGTGTCAATTCTTTCAACCGAAGAATTGGTCATTACCGTGATTCCTGATTTTTTCAAAGAACGCTCAAATTGTTTAGAGATATCTTCATCTTCTACGGGAACTACATTTGGCATAAACTCCACGATGGTAACTTCGGTACCCATAGAGTTATAAAAATGAGCAAATTCAACACCAATAGCTCCTGAACCAACCACAATCATTTTCTTTGGTTGAGTTGGCAAAGTCATTGCCTGGCGGTATCCAATTACTTTCACACCGTCTTGTGGGAGATTTGGTAATTCACGAGAACGCGCCCCGGTAGCAATGATAATGTGATCAGCACTGTATTCCGTTACTTTTCCGTCTGCAGCCGTTACATCAACTTTCTTTCCGGGTTTTACTTTTCCAAATCCGTCAATAACGTCAATTTTATTTTTCTTCATTAGAAATTGAACTCCTTTACTCATACCATCAGCTACACCACGAGAACGGGCAATAACGGCGTTAAAGTCTTTGTCAAATTCCTTTACGGTTAAACCATAATCAGAAGCATGTTTCAGGTAATCAAAAACCTGAGCAGATTTTAACAATGCTTTAGTTGGGATACATCCCCAATTCAAACAAATACCACCAAGGTTTTCTTTCTCGATTATGGCTACTTTAAAGCCTAATTGTGACGCACGAATAGCCGTAACATAACCGCCCGGACCACTTCCTAAAACAATAATATCGTATTTCATTTTTTTGTGTTTATTTAGTATTTCGTAAAAAATGCAGTCGCTAACGCTCGTGTCATTTCATAATAATTACGTTGCTTATTTGAGATTACTTCGTCGGTTCGACTTTTCAGTCTCGGGTGCGAATTTAAGGATTTATTTTGAAAATTTAGCTTTCTGTGGCAAACTGTGAATCGTATAATTTTTTGTAATAACCATTGAGTTTGTTTACCAATTGCTGATGAGTACCTTCTTCTACAATTTGTCCTTTATCCATCACAATAATTTTATCGGCATTGATGATTGTTGCCAATCGGTGAGCAATGACAATTGACGTTCGGCCTTTGGTAATCGTTTCAGTGGCCCGCTGAATGAGCTCTTCGCTGTAGGTATCAATAGAGGAAGTGGCTTCGTCCAAAATCAAAATACTCGGGTTGCTGACATAAGCTCGCAAAAAAGCAATCAGTTGACGTTGCCCGGAAGAAAGCATTACTCCGCGTTCTTTTACATCATAATCATAACCGCCGGGTAAGCTTTTGATGAATTTGTGCACACCTATTTCCTTGGCAGCTTTTATTACGGCCTCTCTGCTAATGTCAGGATTATGTAATGTGATATTGTTGTGAATCGTATCTGCAAAAAGAAAAACATCTTGGAGTACTATGGCAATCTGTTTGCGAAGACTGTCCATTTGAAACGCATTAATATTTTGATCATCAATGTATATAGCTCCTGAATTGATTTCGTAAAACCGGTTCAGAAGATTGATGATTGTTGACTTTCCGGCGCCGGTTGCACCTACTATAGCAATGGTTTCGCCGGCTTTTACTTTCAGATTAATCCCTTTTAAAACTTCCTCATCAGAAATATAACTGAAGCGAACATTTTCAAACCGAATTGTTCCCTTGAAATGATCGGCCATTTTTACGCCGTCCTCCTGTACATCCTGATTGGAGTCAATAATATCAAAAACACGATTGGCTGCTATCATTCCCATTTGCATTTCGTTGAATTTGTCCGCAATTTGACGCAGCGGGTTAAACAACATTCCGATAAACATGGTGTAGGCTGTCATTTGCCCTAAGGAAGTAAACGGATTACCGTTGATTATTTGAAATCCGCCATACAGTATCACAACACCCAATGTTATGGAGGATATGATATCAGCAATAGGGAAGAAGATAGAGTTGTACAAAATGGTTTTTATCCAGGCTTTGTTGTGTTTTTCATTAATCTCTTTGAATTTTTCAAATTCAATAGCCTCCCTATTGAAGAGCTGTACAATCTTCATTCCGGTAACGCGTTCTTGTACAAAGGTGTTCATATTGGCAACCTGTGTTCGCACTTCCTCAAAGGCAACTTGCATTTTACGCTGAAAAATACGGGTGATATAAACCAAAATAGGCATGGCAACCACCACAATCATCGATAATTTCCAGTTCATCCAAAACATAATCAGTAAGCATACTACCATTTTCATCAAATCACTGAAAATCATGAAAAGACCCTGACTAAAGATGCGTGCAATCTGTTCTATATCAGAAACAGAACGGGTAACGAGTTGGCCCACAGGAGCAGTATCAAAATATTTCATTCGAAAAGTAAGTAGGTGCCGAAACAGTTTGGTTCGGATATCTTTTACGATATCTTGCCCCAACCAGTTAGCCCAATACACAAAGTAGAATTGTGAAAGGGTTTCTAATAAAAGGGTAGCTCCCATGATGACGGCATAAACCAATAATCCCGATTTGCTGGCCGTTTTGATGTACTTGTCAACAGTGACTTCCAATAGAAAGGGGCGAAGTGCTGCAAAGACGGATAGTGAAACCGCAAAGAAAATCACACCATAATACCGTAGTTTATAAGGCTTGGTGTATTTCAAAATACGCTTGAATAACGTAATGTCGAATGCTTTTACCTGCATGATTAAGATAGGTATTCGTATTCAATTCGGGTTAAATAGAGTCCATGAGCCGGTACCGAAAACCCGGCTTGGCTGCGGTCTTTGCTTTCAATTATTTTTTCAAAATCGGCCAAAGTAATTTTTCCTAAACCAATATTGATCATAGTACCTACTATCGCCCGAACCATATTTCTGAGAAAACGGTCTGCGCTGATAGTAAACACAATGTTATTCCCATGCTGTTGCCAGTGTGCTTCAAAAATAACACAATTAAAGGTTCGCACATCCGAATGTGTTTTGGAAAAACATTCAAAATCATGATGTTTGAACAGGATTTGACAGGCTTGATTCATTTGGTTTAAATCTAATTTAGCCTGATGTAACCAGCTGCCGTCATTTTCAAAAGCATCTTTAAAGGTATGAATGTGGTATTCATAAGTTCTTCGGGTGGCATCAAAACGGGCATGAGCTTCATCGGCAACTTTAATGATGTCAAAAACAACAATGTCTTTGGGCAAAAATGAATTCAGACGGTGGATTAATGGAGCAACTTCAATTGCCGTTTCCAAATCAAAGTGAGCATACATTTGTTTGGCATGTACACCACTATCGGTCCGTCCGGCTCCCAATACTTCGATTTCGGTTCGCAGCAATATTGAAAGGGCTTTGTTGAGTGTTTCCTGAACGGAATTCGCATCGGGCTGAGATTGCCAGCCGTGGTAGTTGGTTCCTTTATAAGCTAATTTGATAAAATATCTCAAAGTGTAATTGGCGCAGTTTTAAAGTGTCAAAGTTACAAAGTTTTTAGGTTGGAAACCGTCTAAAAATGATTCAAAAAAATACTTATTTTTTCCGGGTCAATAACTTATAAACTAAAGGAAAAACCATCATCCACATCATCGAAAGTGATTTTAGCTCCGGTCGCTGAATCAATACATAAGTAATCATAATCAGTATACCTGAAATGGAAAAGCCTATCATGGCAATCTTGCGTTTTTGTAACTCTGTTTTGTGTTCACTTAAATCCGTGTTTAAACGGATAGAAGGACGCTTTTCGACTATATAATGATAGAGTATGTATTGGGTAATAATACAGCACAGTATCATGCAGAGGTAAATGAAAAAAGGAATCATTTGGCCTTTGGCTCTGGTGATAAGGGTCGCGCTGAAAGGAAACAAACCGATAAAAAATAACAGCAACATATTTCTGATTACCAATCCTTTGTCGTAATCCTTAAGCAGGCTGAACATCTTCAAATGCTGATACCAAATAGCGCCAATAAATCCGAAGCTAACAATGTAAGCCAATAATGTAGGCAAAAGATGAAACAGTGCTTTCGGGAGTGTTTCTTGGGTAAGTTTTTCAGTTTCGGGAATCTTGATTTCAATAGCCATCAGCGTGATAACAATGGCAAACACGGCATCGCTAAACAAAATCATCCGCTCTAATTGAAATTCTTTTTTGATTTCGTCACGAGTAATCTCTTCGTTATCATGTGGTTTCATGGTGAGGGTTTTGGTTAGAGTCTCAAATATAAAAACTTTTTGGTTAAATAATCCGTACTCAAAATGAAGTTGATTTACTTTGTACCTTAGCCACTCAATAATAAAACTGCTTAGTTGCTTTATGAAAAAAATTCTGTTGCTTTCAGATACCCATAGTCACATAGATGACAGCATTTTGAAATATGTTCATCAGGCAGATGAAGTTTGGCATGCGGGTGATATAGGTGATTTGGTGGTTACGGATACCATTAAAGCAATCAAACCGCTCCGAGCGGTTTACGGTAATATCGATGATGATAAGGCCCGAATGGAATTTCCGCTGAACAATAGATTTCTCTGTGAAAATGTGGATGTTTGGATTACACATATTGGAGGTTACCCCGGAAAGTACAATCAGTCTGTTCTAGTGGAACTGCAAAAAAATACGCCAAAGCTTTTTATTTGCGGGCATTCACACATATTGAAAGTGCAATTTGACAAGCAATTGAATTTACTGCACATGAATCCGGGGGCTTGTGGTATTTATGGTTTTCACCAAGTCAGAACGATGCTTCGTTTTGAAATTGATGGCGACAAGATTCAGAATTTGGAAATTATTGAATTAGGCAGAAAATAAAAAACCCGTCATACTAAAGCAGACGGGTTTTTCGCAGCACTAAAAAACTAAGTTTATAGGTTTATCGCAATCGATCCACAGATTTTACGAGATCTTCATCCTTTTTGATGGCTTTGTTGGCCAAAACCAAAAGTACGATAGAAAAAATAGGTAAGAACATCCCAACACCTTTCTCAGAAATAGCTGTTTCTCCAGATGCGGTTAGTGTTCGATACACAAATAATCCTAATAAAATTAAATTCAATATCATATTCAATCTGCCCATGACAAATTGTTGTTGTCTTTTTTTATGTGAAATGATGCTCAACAACGATAATGTATTACTTAAACCGAAAAGAGCAACATAAGTAATGTCCATCATAAAATAGAACGATTTCCCGTTTGCATCTTTCCATAAAGGAAATACGAATGGTAAAACCGCCGTGACGATAAGACATCCAATCAAATAATAAGTTTGTATTCTAAACATAACGTTTTGAAAAATGAAGGACAAAAATATAGTTTCTTTTTAAAAAATGCTATTGCAAGGTAAAATATTATTTGTATTATTGCATAACCAATCCGTAAGTACTTCATCCTTCGGACCATTCTATACCAATTTTTTTCTACCCACATTTAGTACATTCCATTATTCGAATTTAAATCAAAACAATATTCATGTTTGATATTTCCGCCTTAAAAGAAATGAAGCTTGCTGAGCTTCAAGAAATTGCCAAATTGGCTAAAACCATAAAAGTTGCCGGTGCCAAAAAAGAAACGCTGATTGCGCAGATTTTGGAACACCAAAATAATGCTGTTGTTCAGGAAGAACCCCAAAAAAGCAAGGAAAAATCAGTTGAAAGTAAAACCAAAAGAGCTCGAATAGTTCCCGATAATAAGAAGGTTGCCGAAGAGAAACAGAGTGATTTATTTACTTTAGAACCAACCGCAGCGGAAAAAACAGAAGAAAGACCCGCTTTTCAAAATAAAAATGCCAAGTTTAAAAAGGGGTTTGAAAAAAAGAATAACAATGCCCCTAAAACTGTAGCTGAGCCACAACATGCAATTGCAGAAACAGAAGTTGCAGACGTTCCGGTTCAGGAAGTAACAGAAATAACTTTAAGTCCAAATGCCGATGGTAATCGTGAACCAAAACACAAACACCAAAATCAAAACGGTAATGGCAATAACGGAAGCAATAACAATCCCAATTTTAAAAATAAAAAGCAAAATAACTTCCGCGATTCAGACTACGAATTTGACGGGATTATTGAAAGTGAAGGAGTGCTCGAAATGATGCCCGATGGGTATGGTTTCCTGCGTTCATCAGATTACAACTATTTGGCCTCTCCGGATGATATTTATTTGTCTACCTCTCAAATCCGTTTATTTGGTTTAAAAACCGGAGATACTGTAAAAGGGGTGGTGCGTCCTCCTAAAGAAGGAGAGAAGTTTTTTCCTTTGGTAAAAGTTTTAAAAATTAACGGTCATGATCCGCAAGTGGTTCGAGACAGAGTTTCCTTTGAACACTTAACCCCAATTTTTCCAAAAGAAAAGTTCAATATAGCTGATAAACAGGCTAGCGTTTCTACCCGTGTAATCGATCTGTTCTCACCTATAGGTAAGGGACAACGTGGTATGATTGTCGCCCAACCCAAAACGGGTAAGACCATGTTACTGAAAGACATTGCCAATGCCATTGCAGCCAATCATCCTGAAGTATATTTAATTGTATTGCTGATTGATGAAAGACCTGAAGAGGTTACCGATATGCAGCGCAGTGTTCGTGGAGAAGTTATTGCCTCTACTTTTGACAGAGAGCCTTCCGAACATGTTAAAATTGCTAATATTGTTTTGGAGAAATCGAAACGTTTGGTTGAATGCGGGCACGATGTAGTGATTCTGTTGGATTCCATTACCCGTTTAGCAAGAGCTTATAATACTGTACAGCCTGCTTCAGGAAAAGTGTTGTCAGGTGGAGTAGATGCCAATGCATTACAGAAACCGAAACGCTTTTTCGGTGCGGCCCGTAACGTAGAAAATGGTGGTTCCTTGAGTATCATCGCTACAGCCTTAACGGAAACAGGTTCCAAAATGGATGAAGTAATCTTTGAGGAATTCAAAGGAACCGGTAACATGGAGCTACAATTGGACAGAAAAATTGCCAACCGCAGAATCTTCCCGGCTATCGATTTGACTTCGTCCAGCACCCGTCGTGATGATTTATTGTTGGATGAGAAAACACTGCAAAGAATGTGGATTCTTCGCAAATTCTTGGCCGATATGAATCCGGTGGAAGCAATGGATACCATCAATGATAAGATTAAGAAAACCCGAAATAATGATGAGTTCCTCATTTCGATGAACGACTAAATACAGAATCCCAACCCAATGGTTGGGATTTTTTATACAATAAAATGTCATCTTGTCAGCCTTATTTGGTTCAAAACTGACAATTTATTCTGAATTTCCACTTGGCATAATAGTTGTCCTTTCGGAAATCGTACATCACAAAGTACTATTCACTCGTAGAGGAATAATCAAAACTAAAAACAAAAAGGAGAAAATAAAATGGGAAAAATTATTGGTATCGATTTAGGTACAACCAATTCTTGCGTAGCGGTTATGGAAGGTGGAGAACCGGTAGTAATTGCTAATGCAGAAGGAAAGAGAACAACCCCGTCTGTGATTGCATTCGTAGAAGGAGGAGAAATTAAAGTAGGAGATCCTGCCAAAAGACAGGCAGTGACTAACCCAACCAAAACCATAGCGTCAATCAAACGCTTTATGGGTAACAAGTATACAGAGAGTGCCAAAGAAGCTTCGACTGTAGCTTATAAAGTGGTGAAAGGTGATAATGACACGCCACGTGTTGACATCGACGGTAGATTGTATACCCCACAAGAATTGTCAGCGATGACGTTGCAAAAAATGAAGAAAACGGCGGAGGACTATTTAGGTCAAACCGTTACAGAGGCCGTTATTACCGTACCGGCTTATTTCAACGATGCACAACGTCAGGCAACTAAAGAAGCCGGAGAAATTGCAGGTTTAAAAGTAATGCGTATCATCAATGAGCCAACAGCAGCAGCTTTAGCTTATGGATTAGACAAAGCAGGCAAAGACCAAAAGATTGCAGTTTACGATTTAGGAGGAGGTACTTTTGATATCTCTGTTCTTGAGTTAGGTGACGGAGTTTTTGAAGTATTGTCTACTAATGGAGACACCCACTTAGGAGGTGATGACTTTGACCAAGTAATCATTGACTGGATGGCTAACGAGTTCAACAGCGAAGAAGGTGTTGACTTACGCAAAGACCCAATGGCATTACAGCGTTTAAAAGAAGCTGCCGAAAAAGCAAAAATTGAGTTGTCGTCTTCAACACAAACCGAAATCAATTTACCGTACGTGACTGCTACGGCTTCAGGACCAAAGCACTTGGTAAAAACTTTAACTCGTGCCAAATTCGAGCAATTGGCTGAGAGCTTGGTGAAACGTTCAATGGAACCGGTTGCAAAAGCCTTAAAAGATGCAGGTTTATCTACTTCAGATATTGACGAAGTAATCTTGGTAGGTGGTTCTACAAGAATCCCGGTAATCCAGGAACAAGTTGAAAAATTCTTTGGTAAAAAACCATCAAAAGGAGTAAACCCTGACGAGGTGGTTGCTATCGGAGCTGCCATTCAAGGTGGAGTTTTAACCGGAGATGTTAAAGATGTATTGTTGCTTGACGTGACACCATTATCTCTTGGAATTGAGACCATGGGGAACGTAATGACAAAATTAATTGAAGCTAATACCACGATTCCGACTAAAAAATCACAAGTATTCTCTACTGCGGCTGATAATCAACCAAGTGTGGAAATCCACGTGATTCAAGGGGAAAGAACGATGGCGGCAGATAATAAAACTATCGGACGTTTCCACTTAGACGGTATTCCGCCGGCACCAAGAGGGGTACCTCAGATTGAAGTAACTTTTGATATCGATGCTAATGGTATCATCAAAGTGTCAGCTACTGATAAAGGAACCGGTAAATCGCATGACATTCGTATCGAAGCTTCTTCAGGTTTGACTCCGGAAGAAATTGAAAGAATGAAGAAAGATGCTGAAATGAATGCGGAAAGCGATCGTTTGGCTAAAGAAAAAGCAGACAAGTTAAATGAAGCTGATAGCATGATTTTCCAAACAGAAAGTCAATTAAAAGAATATGGTGATAAATTATCTGACGGTAATAAACAAGCCATTGAAGGTGCTTTAACTGAATTGAAAGCGGCTTTTGAAACTAAAGATGTAGCGACGATTCAGCCGGCTCTAGATAGAATCAACGAAGCTTGGAAAAACGCTTCTGAAGAAATGTACAAAGCACAAGGAGAAGGTCAAACGCATGAAGCTCAGCCACAAGCTGACGCCAACGGTGACCAAACTCAAGATGTAGATTTTGAAGAAGTAAAATAATTTAAAGGTTATTGATAGAGAAAACCGGGCTAGTAATAGTCCGGTTTTTTTTGTATCATTGCTGAACTCTAATCAAAAAAAACTTTTATAATGAAAAAAATTAATGTTCTGATTACCTTGTTTTTTGCCGCACTTTTGATAGGATGCAGCAGCAGTAGTGGTGACTCTGATGGAGGTGGTTCAACAGGTCAAAATATTACCTTTAAATTTAACGGGGTTGATGTAACAGCCTCAGTTACTTCTGCCAAGCTTTATAAATCACAGGCTACTGATGAGAAAATGCTAAAAATTATAGCAGAAACAACAGACAAAGAATTCGAGTGGACGTTCTTTTCGGGTTATACGGCTGATGATGCAATTCCGACTGGGGACTATTTGTCTTCTGATACTGTGGATGATGGCTATGCTTATGTGTCCTATAAAATTAACGGAAATAAATATGGAATGCATAACCCGGATAGTGGTACTTTGCATATTTCCGCCTGTAATTCTGGGGCAAAAACAGCTACTGGAACATTTGTTCAAACCATGCATGCTATAGGGGAAACGGATGATTTCGATTTTTTAGGCGTTTCGATCCCTTATGAAATCAACCTGACAAACGGTGTTTTTACCAACATTCACTACGAGGTGGTAAATTTGAATTAAAATAGGACCAATAAATAACTTAACCGCCTGTTTCTGGACGTTTTTTTATTTAACATAAGCCGAATGGTTTATTTCGTATATTCGATTCATAATTTTAAACCAACTCTGATTTGTTATGAAAAAAATAGTTTTCCTTCTTTGTGTGGCGTTGTTAAGTGTTAATGGTTTTAGCCAAAAAAAGAAATCAAGTGCCAAAAAAGCCCCAGCAGCTACTGCCGGTTACGCCAAGGTAGACAACTTGGTTGCCGATGTAAAAGCCGGTAATTTTCAAATTATTATCAAAGAAAAAGGAAAACCGGATGATGCTGTTATTATTAAAGCTGCGGATTCCAAATTTACTCCTTTAAATTGTAAACTGATTCCCTTTACAACCGCAGGAATAAAACTTTGCTTACTGAGTTGGACGGAAAAATCACAAAACAAAACCGATTTAAAAACGGAAGATATTGAGGCCAATTACACGGTGGTTTATGAATTAACTACAAAAAAACAAGTGTTTACGAATACGCAAACCATCAATCACATAACCGAGAAAGTTTTTTTGGATAAATTGAAAAATGCCTCTGAAACTCAGGAAAAAATAAGAAGAGAAGGGTATGAGTGTGTTTTAAATCCGGATGGTTCGCTAACATTGAAAAACAAAACAACCCAAAACAGTTTAGTTTACGATACCACCAAAATGGAGTTTGTGAATAAAAAGAAATAACAAAAAAATCCCGAAGTCATTCGGGATTTTTTATTACACTATATTTTAGCTGTCTATTCGCTGACTTTAATTTCAAAGGTTTTATTCCAAAGTTTACCGGTTACAAAAAGGGTATTGGTCTTTCTATGGTACGCAATGCCGTTCAGTACCTCCGCTTCTTTGTTGGTTACTTTTGCTCTTAGTGCCGATAAATCCAATACAGCTTCTACAGCTCCGGTTTGCGGATTAATTACGGCTATGGCGTCTTTTTGCCAAATGTTTCCGAAGATTTTCCCATTAATCCATTCCAACTCGTTAATACTTTTAATTTTACTGTCATTCGTATACACATTAATGAAATCAGTCATTTTTTGAGTCTCCGGATTCATCATCCAAATTTTTTCAGTTCCATCCGATTGGTAAATGGTTTTACCGTCATTGGTCATTCCCCAACCTTCGATGTTTTTATCAAAAGTGAAGGTTTTAAGCTTCTTCAGGCTATTCGCATCGTAAATAAATCCGGTTTTATTTTGCCAGGTCAACTGATAAATTTTATTGTTTACCACTGTTATTCCCTCTCCAAAATATTGAGCATCTAAATCTACTTTCTTATACGCTTTCCCGGTCTTGTAGTCAATTTTGGCAAAATAGCCCTTGTAGCCCTCAGGAGTTCCTGTGCTTTCCATTAAGGTGTCTCTGAAAAACTCAAACCCTTCGGTAAATGCTTTTACATCGTGGTCATACGTGTTAACGATGGTGTATTTTAATAGTTTCGGAGTAATGGATGAAGCTACCTCTATACGTGTTTTGGTGGAAACCGTATCGCCTTCAAAATATACCAGGGCTTTTACATTTTGGTAGCCCAGTTTTTTGTCCTTTAAGTCCAAAGTAAATTTACCATTGCCTTTGACCGAACTTATTTTTGTATCGTTAACGGAATAGACGATACTGTCTATAGTTTTGTTTTTGGAGTTTAACAGTGTCAATTCCACTTTTTCATTTGCCTGATACATCGCTTTTAAATTGCCTTCATCAAAACTGAAATAGCTTTCTATTTCACTCCGACTGTCACCGCAACTTACCAAGTTCATGGCTAATAAAATGGTTATTAGCAGGTTATAATTTTTCATTCGTATAGATTAAATTTTCACTCACAAATATATTTATAAAGGGCTTATTTTGTTGCAAAAAAATAAAAAGATTGTATATTTGCACCGGCAAGTCCTACACGACCAGCTCCTGCAAAATCCTCCAGGATGGGAACATAGCAAAGGTATGTGGTTGTAGCGGTGCGATGTAGGTCGCTTGCCATTTTTTTTAAAAAATTATGTCCCGATGTTCTCGGGATTTTTTATTTTTACCCCTATGGTTTTATCATGGCAAATAGTACGATTTCAACTCAAAGAAACCTTTGCCATTGCTTATGGAAACTACTCCTATAGAGAAGCTTTACTTGTAACCTTATCGCATGCCGGATTACAAGGCTATGGTGAGTGTACCGCTATTGATTATTACAACATTAGTTTGGAAGATTTCAATCAAAAGTTGCATGAGAGTAAAGCCATTATTGAACAACAAAAAATAGAGGCTCCCGTTAATTTTTACGCTTTTCTTTTACAACTCAATTTGCCCAGTTTCCTCCGTTCAGCCCTAGATTGTGCTTATTGGGACTTATTTGGTAAGCTGGAAAACAAATCCTTTTTGGAACTTAACAAAATTGAGGTGAATGCTCTTCCGGAGTCTTCCATTACCATTAGCGTAGATTCGGTAGAAAATCAAATTCAGAAAATACAAAAATCAACATGGAACAAGTTCAAAGTAAAATGCAATCATTTGGACGAAAATGCGATTAGTAAATTAGTGGCATTAGAAAGGGATATGGCATTAGATTCCAACGGTAGTTTTACCAAAGAAGAATGCCTGCGCCTGGAAAATAACGAAATTGTTTCCCGATTTTCTTATTTGGAACAACCCATGAAACCCGGCACCGACAATTATAAAATACTTCACGCCGGTACTTACGCCAATTGGATGGCTGATGAAGATTGTCAGGATCTGACGGTTTTGAAAAAACTACTGCCACATTACAATAGCGTTAATATAAAATTGGTCAAATGTGGCGGCTTAACTCCGGCTTTAGAAATGATAGCCAGTGCCAAAGCCTCAGGTTATAAAATTATGATAGGTTGCATGACCGAATCGAGTATTGGGATTTCGGCAGGGGCTGTGTTGGCACCTTTCTGTGATTTTGCTGATTTGGACGGAGCCAATTTAATAGTCAATGATTTGGCTACCGGTAGCCAGGTGGTAAACGGTAAAATTCATCTGAGTGAGAAACCGGGTTTAGGCATCAAATTAATCTAAATGCAATCTGTAGTTTTTTTATCTTTAACAACAAATAACCATTATGAAATTCCAACCCATAATACCCATAATATGGACAGAGCAAGTGCAGGAAACTATCGAGTTCTATTCCAATATTCTTGGTTTTACATGTGGAGAACGAAACGATGATTGGGGTTGGGCGGCATTGCATAAAGACGATTGTGAATTAATGATTGCTAAACCCAATGCACATACTTCATTTAAACAACCTACTTTTACCGGAAGTTTTTACATCAAAACTGATGATGTGGAAACGCTCTGGCAAGAACTAAAAACCAAAACCAAAATTGGCTACGAATTGGAAACCTTTGAATGGGGAATGAAAGAATTTGCCATTTATGACAATAATGGATACATGCTGCAATTCGGGCAAGACATAACGATATGATATGAGTAAAGTTGTTTTAATTACCGGAGGTTCTTCCGGAATAGGAAAAGCGATAGGAGAATTTTTGTTTCACAAAGGGTTTATGGTTTATGGCACAAGCCGCAATCCGGAAAAGATTACGCATTCAATATTCCCGTTATTGACTGTAGATGTTCGCAACCCCGAAAGTATTCAACAGGCCGTTGCTCATATCATATCGGTTTCCAAAAGAATTGATGTGGTCATCAACAATGCCGGTGTTGGGATAACGGGTCCCTTGGAAGAAATTCCAACTCAGGAAATCAAGAATAACTTTGAAACCAATTTTTTCGGGCCTATTGAAGTCATAAAAGCGGTTTTGCCTCAAATGCGGGAACAAAAATCAGGCTTGATTATTAACATTACTTCGATAGCCGGTTATATGGGATTGCCCTACCGCGGAGTGTATTCGGCTTCCAAAGGTGCCTTAGAAATCGTAACCGAAGCGATTAGTATGGAAGTGAAAAACTTCGGTATTCATGTAGTCAATGTGGCTCCTGGAGATTTTGCAACCAATATTGCTGCAGGGCGTTATCATGCTCCGGTAATAGCCGGTTCAGCTTATGAAATTCCTTATGGCAATACTTTAAAACAAATGGATGAACACGTCGACAGTGGGAGTAATCCGGAGGAGATGGCTTTGGCCATTTACGGTATTATTAATGACAGCAAACCAAAACTGCATTATAAGATAGGATTGTTTATGCAGAAATTTTCGATAGTACTCAAACGAATTTTGCCGGACAGAATCTATGAAAGTATGTTAATGAACCATTATAAATTGTAACTTTGCACCGGCTTGAACCTTTTTAGGGTGACTGAGCTAAGCTAAATTTGAAACACAACTTTTTTAATATATAACAAATCAGAGTATGAAATTTTTTATTGACACGGCCAACCTAAACGACATCAGAGAAGCACAAGAGCTTGGTGTTTTGGATGGCGTTACTACGAATCCTTCCTTGATGGCCAAAGAAGGTATTACCGGGAAGAATAACATTTTGAAACACTATGTAGACATCTGTAATATTGTAGATGGCGATGTAAGTGCCGAAGTGATAGCTACCGATTTTGAAGGAATGATAAAAGAAGGCGAAATTTTAGCCGATTTACACCCCCAGATCGTGGTGAAAATACCGATGACAAAAGATGGTGTTAAGGCTTGTAAATATTTTTCAGATAAAGGAATCAAAACGAATGTTACCTTGGTGTTTTCTGCAGGTCAGGCTTTGTTGGCTGCCAAAGCAGGAGCAACTTATGTATCACCGTTCTTAGGCAGATTGGATGATATTTCAACTGATGGTTTGGCTTTGATTCAGGAAATCAGAGATATTTATGATAACTATGCTTTTGAAACCGAAATTTTAGCGGCTTCCATTCGTCACACCATGCACGTGGTGAACTGTGCTAAGATAGGTGCTGATGTAATGACCGGACCGTTGTCTTCTATTTTAGGATTGTTAAAACATCCGTTGACTGACAGTGGTTTGGCTCAGTTCCTGGCAGATTATGCTAAAGGAAATCAATAATCCAACAGAATAATTGTATACAAAAAGCGCCTTTCATTGAAAGGCGTTTTTTTATATATTGAAGTATGATATTAGAACTTGTTTGGGT
Source organism: Flavobacterium sp. XGLA_31 (assembly GCF_051547105.1). Lineage (NCBI taxonomy): Bacteria > Pseudomonadati > Bacteroidota > Flavobacteriia > Flavobacteriales > Flavobacteriaceae > Flavobacterium > Flavobacterium sp. XGLA_31. Next base: position 288,177 of record NZ_JBPTTM010000002.1, read on the forward strand.
TTATTTTAATTCATCCGGGAAGTTCAGATCAAACACATTGGTAAAGGCATTTTGAATTTCACCTTCATTACCCAGTATAATGGTTCGGTGAATCTTAGTAATGACCCATTTTGCTTTCATATCCTCAAAGTCAGCACATCGCAGTTCCGTGATACCGTCAAAGTTGTAATCAGACAATAATTTCAACCAATTGTCTTTAGGGTCGTTCAGATTTATTCCCACAAAATGGTATTCCGGGTGCTTCACGTGCAAAGCCAATATTTTTTTATGTACGGCTTCAAAGTGAGACATGGCATTTTCAGTCCAAAAGAAAAGCACCGTTTTTTTATTCGTAAAAGAAGTAGAAGCAATAGTGTCGCCTGCCGTTGTCATTAATGACACTTCGGGGAGTTTGTTACCGATTTTTAATAATTGGATGGCATTTCCAATTTTGGTAATCTCGTTCTTCTGACTTTTATCGGTCGAATATTTATGATAAGTAGCCAAAAATTTCTGGTTGTTTACCATGTTTTGATCTTCGAGCAAATAGGTAAAGGCAATGTTGTTGAGAATGGTATTTTTAACTTTTTCGTTTTTAATCAAAGTATCGGCAATGTTCAGTTTGTTGATGTTGGTTTTCAATGCCAAATCCACTTCTGAAAAATGATTGTGATAATTGATAGCCCCCATGTTGTTGAGCATGTGCGATAAATACATTACAAAAGGGGAGTAATAGGAAAGTGCTACATTGTTGCAGTTTACTTTCTTTCTGAAGGCATAAAAATCTTTCGGAATCTTTTCAAAAACATCATTTCCGGTTCTTAATTTGTGAATGATGGGATACAATTCCTTTCGGGAATAATACGGAAAATCAACAGCAGCTTTGGCATAAGCATCAAATTCATCACTCCATTTGATTTCTTCTTTTTTGCTGTTGTAAAACTTTTGGGAAAGTTGATAAGCTGAGTCAATGGTTTTGGTAAACTTGTCAATATCATAGTCAAAAGCTTCAAACATGTCGTTTTTATCTTTTTCATTTCGGAGGTATTGCTCCATCAGATAATTGTTTTTTTGATCACCGCGTCCGCAAAAAACAACAGAACCGTCGAAGTCCTGAGTGTTAACGCGTACCATGATGCTGTCGTTTTTATCAAAATACACATACTGGTATTCTGGCTCGTGCTTGAAGCTGTATAAGCCCGGCGTTAGCGAGTCAAACTGAATGAAAAAGCGATTGTTCTTGTCCAGTTTCAAAGTGTCAATCACTTCATTGTCTTTGCAAAAGAGTACATATGGATTGTTCGGGTTGACAATTTCACCCCCAAAATAGGCTACATAGTCATTCCCTTTGAATTCATTTTTACATGAACTGAAAAGAACGAACATCGGGAGGAGAAAACCTAATACTTTTATATTGTTGAGTTGGTGCATGTATTTAAAACTGGTAAACAAAATTAATCTGATGTTTTGGATTTTACTGTTAATCTATCGTTAAAGTTAAACACCTCCAAAATTCAGTATTCCAGCACATGTGCCAAATCCAATCAGGAAAATTATAGTGGAATAGATGAGTAATTTAAGGCCGAATTTTTTGTCCTCTTTCTGAAAAAACACTTTGTATAAGCCAATAAGGAAAGCTATTCCACTCGCTACAACAACCAGGGCTAAAAGGATTATAAGGTAGATCATCATGATTAATTAGATAAAGCATACAAACAAGTACCGAAACCTATGACTACTATTACACAGGCGGTTATAGATGAAATCAAGACCATTCTGAGAGCGGTTTTGGATTTGCCTTTACTGGTAAGGAGTTGGATAAATCCCCAAATAAACACTACGGCACAGAGTACTAGTAATATCATAGCCAACTGTAATAAAATCTCCATAACTAATAGTTTATTTCTTTTCTTAATTTTTCAATGGTATTGTCTCTGTAAAACAAATTCATCGTTTCAAACGGCACCAACTTTCCTCTTTTATCCACAATATGAACACATGATTTTTTAACGGCTCTGACGTCAAAATCCTGAGCATCCATGAAATTCATGATAATAATACGAAACAAATTCTCATAATGCAAATGATCCGATTGGACCCGAGGCAAACAACACATCAGTTCACCAAAAGTTTCTTCAGCACAATCAACGGAAATTCCCGTGCTGAACAGGGTTAGCATATGATTTTTCAGTTTCTCATCGTTTTCAAAAACAATCGTATTTTTGGAGTTGTTGAGCAAATCTTCAGGATTGATTAAATGGGTCATCGGCATGATTTCTCCATTAATTTTCAACGCATAGGCCATACACAAAGCATCCGGATTACAAGGTACAGGGATTAAATCCTGCGGAGTAAAAACGGGATATTGTTCGTAGATTTTCCTGCGCACTTCGGTCAGTGTAATTCGGCCTTCTTCATCTTTATAATCCTCGTTTCTTCCGGCTACCTGAGTAGGTTGAAAAGTCACGCCACGCACACAACGCTGTTGAACGGCATATTCTAAAATTTGCCCAATCTCATCATCGTTCTCTCCTTTTTGTAAAGTAATCACCAGGGTGGTGGAGAGGTTGAATTGATTCAAATTTGCTATGGCTTTTTTACGAACTTCCGTCAAATCTTCACCTCGCAACTTTTTTAAAACTTCGGGTTTAAAGCTGTCAAACTGCAAATAAATCTCAAAGTCAGGCATATAGCTTGCCAGTTTTTCCACAAAGGAAATGTCCTTAGCAATACGGATGCCGTTGGTGTTTAACATCAAATGACGTATCGGTTTGCGCTTGGCCATGTCGAGAATTTCAAAAAACTGCGGATGCACCGTCGGTTCTCCTCCCGAAATCTGAACGACGTCGGGTTCTCCCTCATTGGCAACGATGATGTCAAACATCTTTTCAATTTCTTCGAGTGTCCTGTGATTGCCGTAATTGGGGCCTGAACTCGCATAACATGTCGGGCAGGTAAGATTGCAGCGGTCTGTTACTTCCACTATGGAAAGACAGGAATGCTGCTCGTGATCGGTACACAAACCGCAATCATAAGGACAGCCATAATGCACTTTGGTATTGAACTTCAACGGGACTTCCGATTGCTTATTATAGTTTCTGATTTGGCGGTAGTATTCCACATCATCAGCAATCATGACTTTGGTATCGCCATGGGTTTTGCAGTGCTTCAGCATCCATACTTTATCGTCCTGAAAGACAATTTTGGCATCAATCGTGTGCAGACACTCCGGACACAGACTCTTGGTATAATCGTAGTAGATGTAATCTCTATTGGGCATATTTTGGCAATCGGATTAAAAATTTATAATAATAAACAAGTACAAACAAAGCGCTCCATTGTATACTGCTCAGACCTAAGAACAAAGGATTATAGGGTTTAATAAATTCCACTAAAAAGCGATAGGTAAAATACAAAACCATAAATAACTTGAATCGGTCGCCGTTAACCATGGTTTTATGACGGATACTTAGAAAGAGTACAAAGAGCAGAACCATAAGCACCATTTCGTATAAAGCTACAGGATGCCGAAGTTTGCCATCGCCCAAATCCATACCGGTAAACCAAGTCGTTTCTGTACCGAAAGTAGGTTCGGCAATCCCCATACTGAAACAACCCATCCGTCCGATAAACAAAGCAACCACTATCGGGATCACATAAATATCGCCCGAAGCGGTTTGGACTCCAATGATTTTCTTAATCAGCTCTACTCCGAACAAACCACCCAAAAAGCCCCCGGCCACAGTTTTATTCTGATAAAAACTCAGCAGTGTTTGATGCATGATTTCCGAAGGCGTTTCCAGCATGGCAAGCACCCGGGAACCTATCAGGGCACCAAGCATAGCACCAAGCAATATCCAGAGCCGGTTGATGTCCGAAATCGGGTCGGTAATGCCTCTCCTTAAATAGTAATACAACCGAACCCCCACAATAAAAGCCAAGGTTTCAAAAAAGAAATGCAGGTATACTTTGTCACCAAATAAAGAAATCTGATAAGGAAAAGTCATGGTCAATCAACTGAAATTTCAGCTAATATACCTTTTTAAATAAATCATTTGAAAATTAAATTTTAGAGTACTTTTGAAACTCAGTATTCTCAATTCCATGAAAAACACAATTGCCTCCCTGATAATGGCTTTTATTTTCAGTATCGGTTTCGGTCAAATTAAATCCGGAACGCCTGAAGTAAGCCCCATCACCATTCAGAAAAAGTTCAGCAACTGGGCCGATTATCAAAAGCAACACATCAGGCTCTCGGCTGATTTTATTCCGCTAAATACCAAATCAGTACAGGTGAGCAAAGCAGTATTTCTCAAAACCCTCCTGACAGGAACCTGTATTCCTATTCGGCTCAACACTGAAAAAGGACTGACCTACAAACTCTTCAAAATAAATCCCAAAGCCGATACCAGTATCAAGGCCACCATCACCCAAATAGCCTTTGATGAATACGAACATTTTAAAATGGAAGGAAAGCCCTTTCCCGATTTCAATTTCGTCGATTTGAACGGACAACCCATTACCAATGCAACGATGAAAGGGAAGATTGTAGTAATCAAATGCTGGTACATCCATTGCACTGCCTGCATTCAGGAGTTTCCTTATGTGAATGCGCTGGCGGAAAAATATAAAAACCGCAATGACATACAGTTTGTCAGCCTGGCCGAAGATACTCCCGAGCAGCTCAATGCTTTTCTGACTAAAAAGCCGTTAGCCTATGCTGTGGTGCCCAATATGAAAATCTATATGAATCAGGTTTTAAACCTGAATGCTTTTCCCACGCATTTCATACTGAATAAAGAGGGGATGATTGTAAAAGTGCTCTCGGATTATGAGAGTTTAAACGCAGCTTTATCACAACTGCTGAAAGAGTAGCAACAGTTGCCAAAAAAACAGAATTGCGATACTGAAAACTGCCTATATTTCATTACTTTTGCACCGCTTAAGGCTAAAAAGGCCGAACAGCAGGAAATAAAAATTTAATAAAATACAATTCATGTTAACTGTAAATAATTTATCAGTCCAATTTGGTAAAAGAATATTATTCGACGAAGTAAACACCACCTTTACCCAAGGCAACTGTTACGGGGTAATCGGTGCCAACGGTGCCGGTAAATCTACCTTTCTTAAAATCCTTGCCGGAGATATCGAACCCACATCCGGAAGAGTGTTTTTGGAGCCCGGAAAACGAATGTCGGTATTGAACCAAAATCACAATATGTTTGACGAACATACGGTTTTAGAAACGGTGATGATGGGAAACAAAGTCTTATTTGCAGTCAAATCAGAAATGGATGCGTTGTATGCCGATTATGATGATGCCAATGCCGATAGAATAGGAGAGTTGCAGGTGCAGTTTGAGGAAATGAACGGTTGGAATGCAGAGTCTGATGCCGGTGCCATGTTGTCCAACTTAGGAATCCAATCCGATATGCATTATACCCTAATGGGCGAAATGGAAGGAAAACTCAAAGTACGTGTCTTATTGGCACAAGCGCTTTTTGGCAATCCGGATGTATTGGTAATGGATGAGCCTACCAATGACTTGGACTTTGAAACCATTTCCTGGTTAGAAAACTTCCTGGCCAATTATGAAAATACGGTAATTGTAGTGTCACACGACCGTCACTTTTTGGATGCGGTTTGTACCCATATTTCAGATATCGACTTCGGGAAAATCAATCACTATTCCGGGAACTATACTTTCTGGTATGAATCGAGCCAATTAGCCGCTCGTCAGAAAGCACAACAAAATAAGAAAGCCGAAGAGAAGAAAGCCGAGTTGGAAGAATTCATTCGTCGTTTTAGTGCCAACGTAGCCAAATCCAAACAGGCTACTTCGCGTAAAAAGATGATTGAAAAACTAAACTTAGACGAAATCAAACCGTCAAGCCGCCGTTATCCGGCCATCATTTTCGATACGGAGCGTGAAGCGGGTGACCAAATCCTACACGTGGAAAACCTTTCGGCCTCAATTGATGGCGAATTGCTATTCAAAAATGTGGATTTAAACATGGCCAAAGGTGACAAAGTGGTTGTGTTCTCCAAAGACTCCAGAGCAACTACCGCTTTTTATGAAATATTAAACGGAAACGTAAAAGCCGATACCGGAACCTTCGAATGGGGGATTACCACCACACAGTCGTACCTGCCAAATGACAACCACGAATTCTTTACGGATGGTAGTTTGAACTTGGTAGACTGGTTGCGCCAATGGGCCAAAACCGAAGAAGAACGCGACGAAGTTTACGTGCGCGGGTTCTTAGGAAAAATGATTTTCTCCGGAGAAGAAGCCTTGAAAAAATGTACGGTATTATCAGGAGGTGAAAAAGTACGTTGTATGTTGTCCCGCATGATGATGTTGCGTGCCAACGTGTTGATGCTGGACGAACCCACCAATCACTTGGATTTGGAGTCTATCACGGCCTTTAACAACTCCCTGAAAAACTTCAAAGGTTCGGTATTGTTTACCACCCATGACCACGAGTTTGCGCAAACGGTGGCCAACCGCGTGTTGGAAATCACGCCAAACGGGGTGATTGATCGCTACATGACCTTTGACGAATACCTTGATGATGATAAGATTCAGGAAATGCGTAAAAAGATGTATAGTTAATATAATAAAGAAACTCCCGCCATTAGCGGGAGTTTTTTTTATTCCGTCCTGGAGTGGAATTTAATCCATTCTTACAAAAATGCAACCCAGTACTAGTCCAAAAGCTTATTTTGACCTTCGGGAGCACCAGTAAACACAAGGCATCAGAAACGTCCTGACGAGTTTACCAACTCATCAGGACCAGTTCGCCAACTCGTCAGGACGAGTTGCAAAACTCATCAGGACGAATTTGACGATTCATCAGGAGCTTTTTTTCAAGGTGTGCGGAACAGTTTTTTGTAAGAATTCAACAAGGTCATTCGGACTGCTGTGAAAGAGTACCATCAGCCGGAACTCGTAACGCATAATTGATTAACGCCTCACTAATTTTTGACACATTCAATAAAAAATACTACTTTTACAACCCAAACAACACTATCATGAGTCAAAAAGTATTGCTCACTTCCAAAGAAGTCAATATCATACTCCATCGTTTGGCTTGTCAGTTAATCGAAAACCATCTTGATTTTTCCAATTCAGTCCTTATCGGTATCCAACCCCGCGGGGTTTCCTTGGCTTCGCGTCTTAAGACCATTCTGGAAGAAGAATACCAAATCAAAGAGGTACCGCTCGGATTTTTAGACATTACTTTTTTCCGCGATGATTTTCGTCGGGGCGAAAAGCAGCTTGAAGCAAACAAAACCCAAATCGATTTTTTGGTAGAAGATAAAAAAGTGGTTTTTATTGACGATGTGCTGTTCACCGGAAGAAGCATTCGCGCCGCTCTAACCGCTATTCAATCCTTCGGAAGACCTTCCGAAATCGAATTGCTGGTGCTCATCGACCGCAGATTCAGCCGACACCTGCCCATACAACCGGATTACCGGGGCCGACAGGTAGATGTGATTAATGACGAGAAAGTAAAGGTATGCTGGAAAGAGAAAGAAGGCGAAGACGCAGTATATTTGATATAAGATAACGACACAACACGCAACAACAACACACTATATGTCCGAACTATCAGTCAACCACTTATTAGGCATAAAATATCTCCAAAAAAAAGATATTGATTTAATCTTTGAAACGGCCGACCATTTCAAGGAAGTAATCAATCGTCCCATTAAAAAAGTACCGTCACTGCGCGACATCACCATAGCCAATATCTTTTTCGAAAACAGTACCCGCACCAAGCTTTCCTTTGAACTGGCGCAAAAAAGGTTGTCTGCGGATGTGATTAGCTTTTCTGCGGCTCAGTCCTCGGTCAAAAAAGGGGAAACGCTTATCGATACGGTGAATAACATCCTTTCGATGAAAGTCGATATGGTGGTCATGCGTCACGCTAACCCCGGAGCCGCTTATTTTCTTTCACAAAATGTAAAGGCGAGTATCATCAATGCGGGAGACGGTGCGCATGAGCATCCTACACAAGCGTTGTTAGACAGTTTTTCCATCAGAGAAAGACTGGGAGAAGTGGGAGGTAAAAAGGTGGTCATTGTAGGTGATATTCTTCATTCGCGTGTGGCTTTATCCAATATCTATGCGCTTCAAATGCAAGGAGCAGAAGTTAAAGTGTGCGGTCCCAAAACCCTCATTCCAAAGCACATAGAGAGTCTGGGAGTAACCGTAGAATCTAATTTAAGAAAAGCACTCGAGTGGTGTGATGTGGCCAACATGTTACGCGTGCAAAACGAACGCATGGATGTCAATTACTTTCCATCCACCAGAGAATACGCTCAACAATACGGTCTGGACAAAGCGTTGTTAGACTCTTTAAATAAAGAAATTGTCATCATGCACCCGGGGCCCATCAACCGAGGAGTAGAGATTACTTCGGATGTGGCCGATTCCCAACAGTCTGTAATCTTGGATCAGGTGGAAAACGGCGTGGCCATTCGAATGGCCGTAATCTATTTACTAGCTTCTAAAATACAGCAATAATGAATGTTATCCTCACAGGCGGCAACGGTATGATTGGTAGTTTGATTGTAACCAAATGCCTCGCCAGTGATGAAGTAACTCAGGTGACTTCTATTGTCAGAAAACCAACAGGACACAAACATCCCAAACTAAAGGAAATCATTCACACTGACTTTCTGGATTTCTCCGCTATTGAAGATTCCTTTCAAAACCAAGACGTTTGTTTCTATTGCATCGGGGTGTATACCGGTCAGGTTTCCCGAGCGGAATTTGCCCAAATTACGATTGATTTTACAAAGGCTTTTGCTGAGACCTTGCGCAGACAAAGCGATAAAACAACCTTTTGTTTCCTCAGTGGACAAGGGGCTGACCGCAGCGAAAAAAGCCTCATGATGTTTGCCAAAGACAAAGGCAAGGCAGAGAATCATTTATTTGGTCTTCATTTCTATCGAACCCATTCGTTCCGTCCCGGTTATATTTACCCGGTAGTGCCAAGAAAGGAACCGAACATAACCTATAAACTGATGCGACTGCTCTATAAACCGATTATTCGTTGGTTGTTTCCCGGTGCCAGTGTCACTTCGGAACAATTGGCCAGTGTGATGGTAGAAGTAGGGTTGCACGGTGGGCACAAAGAGATTTACGAGAATAACGATATCAGGAAAATACAGATTCAAGCATAAAAAAAGTCCCGAATTATCGGGACTTTTTTGTTATTCAGTTTTGAGATTTCTCAGTTGTTTCAACTTGTCTTTCCAAGTAGCCAATTCTTCTTTTTGGCGCTCAATGTTTTTCATTACTTCTTTTACCATGGGATTATCCGCTTTGGCATTAGCAAAGAATTGAATATTGTTTTCCAACTGAAAGATTTCGCCTTGTACTTCATCAATCTTACGCATGATGAATACTTTCTCACTGTCCAGTTTACGGGTATCCGAATGCGCTAAGGTATCCAATCGGTTGGCATAGCGGGCACGTTCGTTATCTTTCTTGCTCGCGCTCAACTTTTCGAATAAGGCATCCAGAATTTTATTGAATTTCCCTTCGATGTGACGACGGGCAAAAGGCACTTTGCCAAAACTTTTCCAAGTTTCAATATGGGCTTTGATGGCATCCAAATCGGCGCGGTGCTCTCCCGAAAGTTCAAAAGCTCTTAAGGTTTCGAGGTAGGCTTTTTTGTTTTCAAAAGCAGCTACTTCCTCTTCGTTTACTTCTGATTTTTGCTCTTTCAGTTTTTCAAAATATTCATTACAAGCGGCACGGAATTCCGTCCAAAGTTTGTCAGACAACTTTCTCGGCACATGACCTATGGTTTTCCATTCCTCTTGAATTTGTTTGAAAAGAGGAGTAGTTGCCGCAAAATCAGTACTGTCTTTCAGTTCCTGAGCTTTGGCTACCAAGGCTTGCTTTTTACTTAAATTATCGTTTTGGTCTTTCTTGATGTCTTTGTAGAAAGAGTTTTTAAGGATGTTGAAGTTTCTAACCGCGTTTTTAAAGGCAGTCCAGGTATCTTCATTCAACTCAGCCGGTACTTTGCCTATTCCGAAAAATTGATTGCGTAGTGCTTCCACTTTTTCAATCTGCCCTTGCCAGGCACTGTGAGAACCTACTTTTTCCTGAGCTAATACTTCAATTTGAGCAATAACTTCTTTTTTACGGTTTAGATTTTCGGTTTCCACTTCACGCAATTTTTCGTATAAACTTTCGCGTTTATCGTGCATTTGCTTGGTTAATTCACTAAAGCGATTCCAAACTTCTTCTCGGTGTTCTCTGGACACCGGTCCGATTTCTTCTTTCCAGATGCGGTGTAAATCCTGCAGCTCTCGGAAGGCTTTATTGATGTCTTCTTCTTTTACTAATTCCTCAACACGCTCAATGATTTTAAGCTTTTGAACCAAATTGTGTTTGAAATCCAAATCGCGGATTTCTCTGTCCAAATGCAGGATATCATAAAAGTTCTCTAGGTGAAAATGGTAGTTATTCCAAACGTGGTTGTATTTGTCTTTTGGAATGGGACCGGCCACTTTCCAACGATCGCGAATGTCGTTGAATTTTTTCAGTGTTACCGGAATGCTTTCCTGACTGTGTATTAAATTTTTAAGTTCTTCAACAATAGCCAAACGGTTTTCCAAATTCGCTTTTAAGTTGTTTTGCAGGCTTTGGAAGTGATTGTTTTTCTTGTCTCGGTATTGTGAATACAGTTGGTCAAATTTTACCTTCAGTGGAAAATGATAATGGAAATCTTCAGTAGTATCAGGGTTTTCGGCAAGAAACTCTTCTTTTTTCTCATCAATAAAATGATAGTATTTGGATAAGAAAGCCTTTTTAAGTTCTTCTACATGGTCTTTAACAGACATTACTTTTTCAACCACCACCAAATTGGCCAACTCATCTACTAACTGTTCCATAGATAACGCTTCGTAATCGAGCATTGGAATGTCATGACGGTCTTTTAAGGTTTCGTCTTCCCCTTCCTCAGCATTTACTTCCTGAATGGCATTCATCACTTCATCATTGGCAGTTTCAGCTACAATAGTGTCCGTTACTTCAGTTTCCATCGTCGATTCAGCCGGAGCTTCAACGGTTTCTTCTACCAGTGATTCTTTTTCAGCGGCTAATTCAATCTCATCCTCTGTAAGTGATTCGGTCAGAACAGCAACTTCAACAGCAGCTGCTTCAGCTTCAGGAGCCAAGTTGTCTGCAACGATTTCTGTTGCTGCTTCAGTAGCTTCTGCTACGGGTTCTACTACTTCCTGTAGTGGAGTGGTTTCGGTTTCTGCAGTTGCAGTATCCGCTGGCGCTTCAATGGCAATCTCTTGATTTTCAGTAGTTACCGTTTCATGCGATTCGTTATTTACATTTCCGTCTGCTTGTGGCAGGTTATCATTCTTTTCTTCTAACATTGGTTCAATGTTTTAAGGGTTACACAATTGGAGGGCGAAAGATAGTAAAGTAGTACTAAAATTCAAAGGAAATACGGCTTTTCTCGATGTCTTTAAGGTTAAAAAATCATCATTTTCGATTAAAAACAAAAAAACGCTGTTGAATTTCAACAGCGTTTTTCTATGAGTGTAAAGCTTGTAATTTAGTTTATTAAAACCTTTTTAGTAATCGTTTCGTTATTTGAAGTCAGCTTCAAGAAATAAAAACCGGTTGGTATATTGGTAACAGCATAAGTGTTGTTTTCGAATTCCGGTTTTGTGATGGTTTGTAAAACCTGACCATTGATTGTAATCAAATCAATCTCATCCAAAGCAATCTCGCTACTGATGTTGATTGTTCCGTTTGTTCCCGGATTTGGATAAATGCTGATAGCATTCAAATTAAACGATGGTGCAGCTAGTGGAAGCCCCCAAATTTGGGTTACATAATTATTGTTATCAATATAAGGGTTTCTGTTGTTTTGACGGGCATACACAGCATTGTTTCTGTCAATCTCTCTTTGGCTTACAGGGTCTTGTGCATTCCAGGTTAATAAAATGTTTAAAAAAGTATTTGAAAATGAGTGATTGCTGGTGCCATCAAACATTACTTTGATGTCGGAAGAAGAAGCGGTGTAAAACCCGGGAAGTTGACTTTCGTATCTGGTGGCAAAATACAATAGCATACGAGCGATATCTCCTTTGAACTCATCAATCGGTTCAAACACTACACCACTATAACCGGCAGAATATCCGGAGTTCAGGTTACTTCCTTTTTTAGAACCGTTGGAATAGGTGCTGGTCGCATTGTTTACTTTACCATACGGATAATCGGCACGTTGCGCATTTACATATTTATCGGAAGGCACAACAAAATGGGCATCAGAATACATAGGTGTGGCTGAGGCAAAGTAGGATTGCGGTATGGTATGCTCTCTGTTGTATTTCTGGCATTCGGCAGTTCCCTGGGTTCCGTCATCTTGATTGGTACCGTAAGTGAACTCGCATTCCGGACCGGTTGGATTTTCGGTATACATATCCAATAAGGTACCGTCATTTTCATAATACGAATCAACATCCGAAGTTAAGTAGGTAGTATACAAGCCGGAATAACTTCTGTCAATGTAATTGTTGCTAATGATGGTGGCCAACTGTGTTTTCAGTGCATAACCGGTACCGGTGGCTGCATTATAATAACCAGGAGGGATAGAGGCTGTGGCATTAGTATTTTTTGCTGCTTGTTGAGCAACGCTAATAAGTGTAAAACTTAATAGTAAGGTGGTTAAGATTCTTTTCATTTCAGTTTTTTATAATTCTTTTTTTCGTTCTAACAGCGCCATGTAAAAACCATCAAATCCGGTGTCTTGTGCCAGGATTTTAGAATCCTTGACAAAGGTAAAGTTTTTTCCGGTTTCGGATTTTAAAAATTTTTGTATTTGTTCCTGATTTTCAGAGGGTAAGACGGAGCAAGTAGCATAAACTAACTTGCCTCCGGGTTTTACAATTTTGGAATAATTTTCCAAAACTTCAGCTTGAACTTTACGGATGTTATCAATAAATTCAGGCTGTAATTTCCATTTAGCGTCGGGATTTCTTTTTAAAACTCCCAGTCCGCTACAAGGAGCATCAATCAACACACGGTCAGCTTTTTCGTGAAGTTTTTTGATAACTTTTGTAGTATCTATAATTCGGTATTCAATATTGAAAGCCCCGTTTCTTTTGGCTCTTAATTTTAGTTGTTTTAGTTTGCTTTCATACAAATCCATGGCAATCAATTGGCCTTTGTTTTGCATTAAGGAAGCCATATGTAATGTTTTTCCACCCGCGCCTGCACAAGTATCAACAACACGCATCCCGGGTTGTACATCAAGGAAAGCGGCAACCAATTGCGAAGAAGCATCCTGAACTTCAAATAAGCCTTCTTTAAAGGCATCGGTTAAAAACACGTTGGCTCTTTCTTTTAGTACCAAGGCATCCGGTTGATCTTTAAGAAACTCGGTTTCAATATTTAAGTCCATCAGGATGGCACGCAGTTTTTCTTTGGTAGTCTTTAAAGTATTGACTCTCAAAATGACTTGAGCCTGCTGATTTTGTGCCGCTATTTCTTTAGTCCAAACAGCCTCACCTAATTCTTTTACGCCCAGTTCATCCATCCAATCCGGAATAGATTCCCGATACTTTCTGATTTTAGACAACTCATCAAAACGGCCTTTGATTTTTCGTTCCGGAGTTCCTTCCAATTGACGCCAATCTGGGATAGGATAACCTCGCAACACAGCCCAAACAGCAAACATCCTCCACAAGTCATCTCGATCAAAGGGCTCTTTTACTCCTGCTATTTCCATGTATAGTCGTTTCCAACGCACGATTTCGTATATGGTCTCGGCGACAAACTTACGGTCGGAACTGCCCCAGCGCTTGTCTTTCTTCAAAGCGCGAGCCACTACCTTATCTGCATATTCTCCTTCGTTAAAGATGGCGTTTAAAGAGTCAATAGTGGTGTAAACTAAATTTCGGTGTAATCGCATAGTGTAAAAAAATAAGCCCGCAAAGATATTGCTTTTTTGTTATGCGCAATTAAATTTAACAAGCTAAAAACAGAGTGGCATTTAATTTAACTATATTTGATAGGATAAACGTACTTCTTAACATACCAAACGATGAAATCAAAAATTACACTTGCGGTATTATTTGCTGTTCAATTTGGTTTTTCTCAATTGTTTCAAGTGGGTCACACCACTGTAAATTTTACAGATACATCCAGAGGCAATAGAGTGATAGCCACAGAAATCTATTATCCGGCGGATGCTGCTGGTGATAATGTACCGGTGACAACTTCGACTACAGCTGTTTTTCCGGTTTTGAGTTTTGGACACGGATTCGTGATGACTTGGGATGCATACCAGAATTTTTGGAGTTCATTGGTCCCTAATGGTTACATCATGGTTTTTCCTAAAACAGAAGGGTCTCTTGCTCCCTCACATCTTGATTTTGGCAAAGATTTGTCTTTTGTTTTGGACCAGATGGCAGTTTTGAATACTAATGCCACTTCACTGTTTTATAATAAGATAAGTCCAATGAATGCTGTGATGGGCCATAGTATGGGAGGGGGAGCTTCATTTTTGGCGGCACAATTAAATACAAATATTAAGACTCTGGTGAATTTTGCAGCGGCAGAAACAAATCCTTCTGCCATACAAGCGGCAGCTTCAATACAAATTCCGTCATTAATTTTTTCCGGAGGCAATGATTGTGTTACTCCTCCAAATACCAATCAAATTCCGATGTACAATGAACTGCTTAGTAATTGTAAAACGCTACTGACTATACTGGGAGGAAGTCATTGTCAAATGGCAAATAGTAATTTTTTCTGTGGAGTGGGGGAATCAAGTTGTTCGCCTCAACCAACTATAACCAGAGCGGCACAACAAAACATTATAAATACTTATCTGTTGCCTTGGCTGGATTTTCAATTAAAAGGCAATTGCGCACAAGGAAATTCTTTTGATACACAGCTACTATCTGACAATAGTATTTCATTTCAAAAAAACTGTATTCAGTGCAACAGTTTAACTACTGATAATTTTGAAAATAATAATGGAATAAGATTAACTCCTGTACCTGTAAAAGATATTATCAATGTAAGCGGAATAGAAGGGAGGTTGTATACGATTACAATTTATGACAGTTCAGCTAAAGAGCTTCTAACAAAAGTATTTACTACAGAAACTACCATAGAAACGGTCAACTTGCCAAAGGGAATTTATTTCTATTCCTTGCAAAGTCAAGGAATAGCTGTTAGTACCGGAAAATTTATAAAATAGACTTCGGCCGGTAAGTTGGATTACTGATAAAAAAAATATTCTTTAAAACCTTATAAAAAGGAATTAAAGAATACTTTTAAAATCATTGTATTTATTTAGTATTGCGAAAAGATGCGCTTCATTTCAATGTTTTCAGGCGCATGAATAACCAACGGGAATTGTTCAATTTTAACAGAGCTACTGTCTAATCCGAAACCTTTTTCTTCAGATAAACTGAATTTTTTCATAAAGAAATAAGAATACATCACAATTTTTTCAAAGAAGGTTAAATCGCTGTCATTAGACAAAAACTTCTCTGAAAGTACAAATTTAAAATCTCCGATGATGTTGTTTTTATTGAGCGATTCGTAACGACTGGTAATGTCCACTTCGCCATTTTTTACCATGTCTTTAATAACCTCTTTAAACATCAAATTGATTTTGGTAGGCTCCCGGAATCCAAGATAAAAGTCGATTCGGTACAAATCGTCTTTGATAATTTCGTTTACTTTGTATTCTTTACGATAAGGTTCACTCAAGATATTTACGTGTATTAACCAATAAATATCGGCACGTTTTGGTCTTTTTTGGAGTATGGAATACATTACCTTTTCTTCAATTTCGTCCACACGGTTCGAATTAGTCATGTAAACCAAATGGGTGGCGTATTTAGGAATAGAAAGATCCAAACTCAATTCAGCCAATACTTTTTTGTATGTGTCAATTTTGACCATTTTAGTATAGTTCTTGCTGATTTTTTTAGCCAAATACCAAACCGTCATGATGCCAATCAAGATGCAGGCTATAAACAGAGTGACATAACCTCCGTGTGGAAACTTATCCAAATTGGCAATCAGAAAACTAAATTCGATTGTCAAATACAATAAGATTATTGGTGCAATGAAATACCATGAAACACGTTTCATAATCAGATAATAATTCAACAACAGAGTAGTCATTATCATACACAAAACAATAGCCAAACCGTAAGCGGCTTCCATATTTCCTGATTCTTCAAAGTGCAATACAATTCCGATACATCCCGCTAACAGGAGCCAGTTGATGGAAGGAATATACAATTGTCCTTTCAAATCCGTTGGGTATTTGATTTTAACTTTTGGCCAAAAACTTAATCGCATGGCTTCATTTATCAAAGTAAATGAACCACTGATTAACGCCTGAGAAGCAATCACTGCGGCCATGGTAGCGACCACGATTCCGATAGGCTGGAACCAATTTTCCATAATCAAATAGAAAGGATTGGCATTTTTTCCGCCCAGATGGAACAAGGTGTCACCCTGATGTTTGATTAAATAGGCACCTTGCCCGAAATAGTTTAGTACCAAAGTGGTTTTTACAAAAATCCAACTGATGCGAATGTTTTTTCTCCCGCAATGACCCATGTCGGAATAAAGAGCTTCTGCTCCGGTAGTACAAAGGAAAACAAAGCCTAAAACATAAAAACCATCAGGATGAATTTTTAGTAATTCGTAGGCATAATAAGGATTTATCGCATGAAACACGGAAAGATTATCACTAATTTGAATAATCCCCAAAACACCCAACATCCCAAACCAGACCAACATCATTGGTGCAAAAAATTTACCCACCAATTTGGTTCCAAACTGTTGAATGGTAAAAAGAATTACTAAAATAGCAATAACGATAGGTACGGTATTCAAAGAAGGGTAAAAGGTTTTTATACCTTCTACAGCCGAAGAGACTGAGATTGGGGGAGTGATGATTCCATCCGCTAAAAGTGCGCTTCCCCCCACTATAGCCGGTACAATCAGCCACTTGATTTTGGTTCTTTTTACCAAGGCGTACAAAGCAAAAATTCCGCCTTCACCGTGATTGTCTGCGCTAAGCGTTATAATTACATATTTTAAAGTAGTTTGCAGTGTCAGTGTCCAAAAGATACAAGACAGTCCGCCTAAAATAATATCAGGATTGATAACATGGTGTAGCCCGATTATAGCTTTCATCACATATAGAGGAGAAGTTCCAATGTCACCATAAATAATTCCCAATGTAATCAGTAATCCGCCTATGGTAAGTTTGCTGTGAAGCTGGTGATTATGAGCGCTCATAAATATTTCTTAAAAGGGTACAAATGTACTGTTTTTTTAAAATAATTATTTTTTTAGCAGGTTATTTTTAATGGACTGACAAAAAAAATCACCACAAGAGTTGTGATGATTTTTATTAACATTTAAAACGTATTATATGACAATATTAATTTCTTCTGCTGTTGCCTGAATTTCCTCTGCCCATGCCATTTCCTACACTATTTCCATTACCTCTTGGGGCTGACATTTCTCTGGGAGCCGAATTTCTTGGCGATTCATAACTTCTGTTGTTTACGCTTCTTGATTCTATAATTCTTGGTGAATTGGCTTGAGTATTGTTGTTTCTTGGCGATTCATATGCTCTGTTATTTTCTCTGGGTTCAACAGCTCTTGGAGAATTTACTCTGGGACTGTTTCCATTTGATTCATAGTTTCTTGGTGAATTTCCTCTTGGATTAGATAAGTCACGGTTTCCATATGCATTTGATTCGTAACTTCTTGGCGAGTTAACTCTAGGATTTGATAAATCTCTGTTTCCATTGCCATTTGACTCGTAGTCTCTTGGACTATTTGCTCTTGGGCTTGACAAATCTTTGTTACCGTTACCTCGTGGTGAAGCATTACTGTAAACGTTATTTCTCGGCGAATTGGAAACCAACTCATTTCGGGTACCCACAGTTCTGATGTTTCTGGTTTTATCTAATTCATAACGATTCACAAAACCTCCGCTTCTGACACCGAAAGAGCGATTTGGGTATCGGGTTTCATAAGCGCAACCTCTGCGAGCTCTGTAGGAGTTGTAAGCGACCTCACATCTTCTGTAACTTACATAATTATAAGTGTTGTAGGTGTTGATACAAATCCCAATATGGCTTCTGTATCTAAATACAGGACACGGTTCCCATGCGTAATAGTACGTTGGATAATAACCCCAGTACCAAGAGGAATAATAAGGTCGGTAATTCCCAATCCAGAAAGAAGCGTAAATCACCGGAGTACTTACATATACTGGTTCGTAAATGTAATTGGCACCATACATGTACACGTCTCCAACAACCTGAACTTGTACGCGGTTATCTCGGTCTCTCTGTACTTCAACAGTAGCAATATCCTGATAAGTATCACGACCTAAAACAGATTGGATTACAATTAAGTGGGCATTACCTTCTACAGTTTCAATTACTCTCAAATAATCCACTTTGTTGTCATCGTTCAAATCCAAATTGGAAATCTGAATTTTTGGATCGTTAAGCCTTCTTTCAAAATCATTCAAATCGGATGATTCTCCAAAAATAGAAGCCACGGCACGCAAATCTAAATTATCGCTAATCTCTGAATTGTTTGCTGTAACGGTAGTCCTGTCCTGAGCAAACAAACTCGTTACACTCATTATCGATAGTATGGATAAAGATAAAATTGTTGTTTTCATAAGTATCGTTTTTTAATATTGAATAGTTTTATGGTGAATATCCAATTACTGTGCCACAATATTTTTTTGAAACGCATTTAACTAAAACTTAACTCAACCAAAAAGTGTATATTCGCTTATATTTCAAGTATTCACAATGAAAAACTATTTTCTTTTTTTTTCTGCTTTATTCAGCTTGTTTAATAATATTTCTTCTTTTCATACCGAAGTCATTCCGTATCAATCAATAGCAATTGATACTATTTTGAAGGAAAGAATAAGCATTCGGGCAATTCTGGTAGATAATGATAAATTATGGTATGCAGGGGATGATAATCACTTTGGTTATTATTCAATAAAGACAGGCGAATTAATCAAAAAGCAAATTCAAAATGATAGTGGAAAACTTGAATTTCGAAGTATTGCGCAGACTAAAGAAGCATTATTTGTAGCAAACATCTGGAGTCCTGCTTTTATTTTTAAAATTAATAAATTGGACTTGAGTTGGGAAAAAGTCTATACAGAAACACATAAAAATGCCTTTTATGATAGTATGAATTTTTGGAATAATAAGGAAGGCATAGCCATTGGTGATCCAACCGAAAATTGTCTTTCTATACTGGTTACAAGAAATGCGGGACGGTCATGGGAAAAAATAAATTGTAATGAGTTACCAAAAATGGCAGAGGGAGAGGCCGCATTTGCAGCCAGTAATACCAATATTTGTATCAAAGGAAGCAAAACATGGATAGTATCCGGAGGCGTAAAATCGAGAGTGTTTTTTTCTCCGGATAAAGGGGTAACCTGGCAAGTCACTGAAACACCAATCGTTCAGGGCAAAGCCATGACCGGGATTTTTACTTCCGATTTTTACAATGATCAATTAGGTTTTGTAGCCGGAGGAAATTATGAAGTTCCGGAACAGAATTTTCAAAACAAAGCAATAACTACTGACGGAGGAAAAACTTGGCAATTAATAGCCGAGAATACAGGTTTTGGATACGCTTCCTGCATTCAGTTTGTACCGAAATCAAATGGAAAACAATTGGTTGCTGTAGGAGCTACAGGATTGCATTATTCGGCAGATGGAGGAAAAAGTTGGAAAATCTTGTCGGAAGACAAGACACTTTTTACAATTCGGTTTGTAGATGAAAAAACAGCATTTGCAGCAGGGAAGGATAAAATCATCCGGATTAGATTCAAAAAATAAAGGGAATCTACTGAATTCCCTTTGTGCTTATTTACCCAACTTTTTATCGCGGTATTGTTGTAGTAATTTCCGATTGAAATCTTCTTCTGCTTTTTTGAGCTTCAAAATTTTTACAGGCGGTAAAATACCTTTTAAACTGGTAATAAATTTTTTCTTTGCCTGATACAAATCATCCTCATTGTTTTCCATTTGGGCCAACATGGCAGCAGCGTCTTTGTCGGATAGTTTATCAAAAGAATCATCATCCATACGGTTGAGATAGCCTTTCATTCTTTGTTTTTTAATTTCTTGTTGTTTGTCTTCATAAGCATTGAACAAAGGCCAAAATTTAGCAGCTTCATCAGGCGTTAATTGCAATTCATTCGTGATAAAAGCCACTTTCAATGCTTTAATCTGTTCTCTCTTCTTGCGTGCAAAAGGACCATCCTGAGCAATAGCGTTCAGAGAAATAAATACGATAAGTAGCGGAATTATTTTTTTGATTGTCATTGGTTTAGTCTAAAATGTATTGTTCTATATTGTTGTTCGATTCTAATACTTCCTCGATGTCTTTATCCTGCAGATTCAAATCTAATTTTATTTTTTCTAAATCACTTTCATCCAATAAATTTACAATATCTTCTTCAGAAATGGAGGAGCGGGAAGCAATGTAATCTTCTAAAGTTGCAGCATCAATCTCCTCCTGGTTCAATTTATAATTATTATATAACGGAACGGACAACAGTAAAATCAGAACAGCTGCTGCAGAGAAATACCATGTTTTTGCTCTTCCAAGAAAGGAAATAACCTTGGTTTTGGGCTTTGGTAACTGTGTTAAAAGTCTTTTTTCAAATGAATCAAAATACCCATCAGGCATTGTAAATCCTGAGGTAATCTTGGGTTCATTATCTAATCTGAATTCTTTCATGTTCTTTTTGACAATTCTTTTCAATAAAGGTTTAATTGGTATTCATAAAATCTTCAATTTTTTTGACAGCATGGTGGTAAGATGCCTTTAATGCACCAACCGAAGTCCCTAAAATACCTGATATCTCTTCGTATTTGAGTTCTTCAAAATACTTCATTTTAAAAACCAACTGCTGTTTTTCCGGTAAAAGAGTAATGGCCTTTTGCAATTTAATCTGTATATCATTTCCATCAAAATAAAGGTCTGCCTTTAAATTATCAATGGCTTTACTTTGCAAAGCTTCACTGGTAGTTCCGTTTCGTTTGGCTTTCTGGTTGATGAAGGTGATAGCTTCATTTGTGGCTATCCGATACATCCACGAAAATAATTTACTTTCACCTTTGAAATCCTTCAGGTACTGAAACACCTTGATAAATGTATTCTGCAACACATCGTCGGCATCATCGTGATTTAGAACAATATTTCGTATGTGATGGTATAATGGTCTTTGGTATTCGCGTAGGAGTCTTTGAAACGCAACATTCTGCGTTTTCGGATTTAACAAGTCTTGAATGAAATCCTTTTCTTCTTGCAAGGTGAAAATTTAACGGTTGGAATAAAGTTAACAGAAAAGGTTTAATCCGACCTTAGAGTTATGGTGTTTTCGCAGAATCAGTGTTGGGTGTCGTAATTGGCACAGCAGTTTGCAGGTTAGGAGTTGCAGGGGATGTTGTAACCACAGCTTTTGGAAAAACAGGAATGTAAATTTCGGTAATCCATTTGGAGGGTTGCTTTACATCATCAATGGTTTTTAGGTAAACTTCGGTATATTTCCCAGCAACATTTTCCTTTAATCCATTATCTGCAATATATCTCTTAGCTTTATCCCAAGCTTCCTGAGTATGGGAATGGTCACCAATCAAAGTGGTTTTTAGACAAGTGAAGGCCATTATCTCACCCGATTCTACATCGCTTCCGGGCATCACAAATACTTGTTTAACAGTAGGAATGTTTACTGAAAAAGTTACGAAATCATTAGCCTTGTCATAACGTTCATAGAGTACAAAAGGTTTACCGGCCATGGCTATTTTGTTCTTCTTGAAAAAATGAACCATCCGTGGCATCATAATTTTAATGTTCTTGGAAAGACTTTTTATTTTACAGGAAACAGTTTGTTTCAAACAATAACCTGAAGATCTTTGAGATATGCCATTGACTTTGATCGTATAGGTTTTCATCTCATAATCCAATGTTTTGTCCAAATTGCGAAGGCTTTTTTCACAAATGTCATCCAATACTGAAGTCATTCCTCCTTTGAAGAAAGTAGTGATTTTGGTAAAGATATCCATCTCGCCTTTGCTATGTACGGTAACTTTTGTACCGCCAATGGTATCTTTAAAAGTCCAATAAAGAGAAGAGGAAGTTCCGTTGTAATGTCCTTTTTGAGCAATGCTGTCATTCTCTTTTACAAAATAGGTTCTAAGGCTGCCGAAATCAGATCCGTTTTTCCAAGAGAAAGAGCCTCCGGCTCCAATAGTCTTCGGGGCATATTCAAAGGTAAAGGTATTATCTTTCGTCATCCAGGAACCAAAAGTCTCCCAGTTTCTGTAATCATTGATGTAGTCAAATACGGTGCTTCGCTGTGCTTTTATGATGCTGCTTCTCGATACTGCAAAACTCCCTTTCTGGGTGGTAACATAAACAGTAATTCCTATGAGTGCCAAAAGCAACAACAAGAAAATATATTTTAAAATTCTCATGAAAGCAATGATTTTAAGTAGGACAAAGTTATGAATTTAATAACACGCTAAACATTTCCTTGACGGTATTTATAGATTGCATATATTTGTTAGAATCGATTCAAATTTGACTGGCAATGAAAACAACAAGCGAGCTGAGAGGTATTTTATTCAGGCATTTAGATGGAATTACAACGGCTCCTGTAGCGTACTCGATGTATAAGAAAGGGGTATTCCAGTATATCTTACAGCAACAAAGAGTTACGTTATCTGAACTGACCGAAAAGTTCAAGGCTAATGAAGGCTATCTCAATGTGGGATTCCGGGTGTTGGCCTCCCAAGGATGGCTTCTACAACACATTGACCACCAAAAAGATCAAATCACTTTTGAAATAAATGACAAAAGTGAAATCGCATTCAGTCTGGTTCCGTTGTATGAAGACGTGGTCAACCTATTGCAGTTTTCAGAACATTTTCATCCGCGAAAATTTGAATTAGAGCCCTTTGAAATGCTGAGCACTTTGTTTGCTAAATACAAATCCAAATACGGCATTTCTTTTTCGGATGAACCCAATGAACATTCAATACAACAGCAGGTTTTATATCATATTGAAGGAATTTTGATTGGACCAACTATAGTAATGCTCGGGATGACAGGAATGTTCCATAAGTATTTTATGGAAACCTCTTTCCGCCCTGAAGAGTTTCACAAAAATCCGGAATGCTTTAAAGAAATTCTCGATTTTCTAACCTATCTGGGTTGGTTTATTAAGAAAAATGAAAACTACCAATTCACTGAAAACGGCTTGTTTTATGCCAAAAGAGCCTCAGCCTATGGTGTAACCGTTTCTTATATACCCACTTTGCGTAAAATGGATGAATTGCTTTTTGGTAACGCGGCAATCCTCAGAAATATAGGAGAGCACGAAACCGAATTGCATGTGGACAGAGAAATGAACGTATGGGGAAGTGGCGGCGCTCATGCCGAGTACTTTAAAATTGTAGATCAAATCATCATCGAATTGTTCAATCGCCCCATAGCCGAACAACCCAAAGGAATTCTGGACATGGGCTGTGGTAATGGGGCATTTTTAGAACATATGTTTGACGTAATTGAGCGCCAAACCAATCGCGGGAAAATGCTCGACGCTTACCCATTGTTTTTGGTGGGGGTGGATTACAACGAAGCCGCTCTCAAAGTAACACGAGCCAATTTAATTAAGGCCGATATTTGGGCAAAAGTAATTTGGGGTGATATCGGAAGACCACAGCTTTTAGCTCAAACGTTGCAGGAAGATTACAATATTGATTTGAAAGAGCTGTTGAATGTGCGTACCTTCTTAGATCATAACCGCATTTGGGAGACTCCGGTTAATAGGACGCCAAACCGAATCAGTACTTCTTCGGGTGCTTTTGCACACCGCGGTCAACGGATTAGCAATGCAGAAGTAGAGGATAATTTGTTGGAACATTTAAGAAAATGGGCTCCATTCGTTGATAAATTCGGCTTACTGTTGATTGAACTTCATACGATAGCGCCGGAATTAACCGCCAATGCCATTGGGAGAACTGCGGCTACAGCTTATGATGCTACCCACGGTTTTTCCGACCAATACATTGTAGAGATTGAAGTATTACATAAAATAGCTGCTGAAGTGGGACTGTTTTCAGATGAAAAAGTATTCACTAAGTTTCCCAATTCTGACTTGGCTACGGTGAGTGTTAATCTTTTAAAAGGCAGATGATTTAATGTTTCATCGTTACTTTTATGACAAACAATAAAGCAATAAACAACAAAAAGGCAATCAGCACTTTATAATTTCCTTTGTATACTTTTTGATGTAGGGCTTTGTCTTTGCCGTAAGCAAAGTAAGTTGCGATGACAAAAGCTATAAAAAACAGTACCGCAAAAGTCCATTGACCGGTTGTGAACATTTATTTCAAATTTTCAACAAATTTACTCAATTGCATTGGAAAGTTGTAATTTGCAGCAAGAATAAATTACAAACAAAATGCAAAAACAGCTCAACGCAGTAAAGGAATTTCACACCGCATTCGGTTTAGGCGTAAGCCATGAAATGGTTGCACACTTAGGAGAACAAAAAAACCTACTTCGCTTCAATTTGATGAAAGAAGAAAACGAAGAATATCTTGAAGCAGTTCAAAACAACGATTTAATTGAAATTGCAGACGCGCTCGGCGATATGCTCTATATTTTATGCGGCACTATTTTAGAACACGGATTGCAACACAAAATTGAAGAAGTGTTTGACGAAATCCAACGCAGCAATATGAGCAAACTGGGTCACGACGGTAAACCGATTTACCGCGAAGACGGTAAAGTGATGAAAGGGCCTAACTACTTTAAACCCAGTTTTGAAGAGATTCTCAAATAATCTTATTTCGTTTCTTTCTCTATTGTTTCCACAATTTTGCCCAATTGATCTGCTCCAAAGCGTTTGGCCTTGATTACTTTGTTTTGGTCTAACAGGTAAAACACCGGAGTAGAGTATACATCGTATTTTTCAATAGCATTGTTATAGTGAGCACCATCGTAAACATTAATCCAAGGAAGCTTGTGTTCGGCAATGTATTTTAAATATTTCTCACCTTCATGCTGCATGTAAACACTGTATACTTTGATGTCTTTATGCTGTTTAATAAGCTCGTTGTATTGGTCTAGAAGCTTCGGAATTTCTTTTTGGCAATGACTACAATCTACATCCCAAAAAATTAATAAAGTGTACTTGGCTTTGACGTCACTCAATTTCAAAAACAGTTTATTGACCTCTTGTTGATGGGCATAAAACACGTTTGTCATTTCTTCACTGTTCTTTGCGTTTTCAAAGCCCATGGCTTTCATCTTGTCAAAGTCTTCAGCCTTAATCATGTATAATTCCTGAGCAGGTGCCCCAATCAGCAACGGTTTTAGTTTGTCTGCTCGTTTGATGATTTTAGCAATATTTTCATCTTCATATACTCCTACGGCTTTTCCGGTCTTAAAGTACTGGTCAGACATGTGCACAAAAACCTTATCAAATCCCATTATTTCCGAGGTTTCATAGGTATACGTGAAATGCGCAAGCAAGACCTTGTTGAGTATAGTCCCGGGAACCGTTTTCGCCATGATTTTATCTATTTCAACACTAACAGAATCAGGGTGTACCGGCACCAAAGACGTGAAATATTTTTTCAGTTTATTGAAAAAGAACGGATTTCGCATGATACCGTCGTCTTTAAAATTGACGTTCTCCCAGTAGTGGTCTTTATAGTATTGGTATACTTTCAAACTGTCAGGCCTACCGTTGGAGGCTTTAGGAATCTCTTTTAATACTTTTTCAACCTTCAGGTTAAAGACATCCCCAATATATGTGCCTTTGTTTTCCGCCAAATACTTTTCTTCAAAGGTATTAATGGTCTTTTCCAATGCAGCTTGTTTCTCATTAAAATCAAGAGTGTCTTTTTTGGTTTTAAGAATAGTTCGTTGTTTCAATTCCTGAAAATCTCTCTTTTGTTTGGTAATGAATCTGACATACTCAAAAAAAGTATTCTCTCTGGGATTGTTTACCGCCGTGAGTTCATTGATGATTTTATCAGGAGCGGCATCGCTCGAAATTTCCAGTTTTTGTGTGGCATCATCAATGAAAAAGTCAAAACAAATAGATTTTTGTTGGCTTACCAATGAATAAATTCCTTTGTCCAGTTTTCCTTTTCCTTTGAAAACAATTTTACCGTTTTTGATGGTGGTACAGGTATCCTTAATCATGGTTTTATCCATCTGGTAGAAGGTAAGATAGGCCAGGGTATCTTTGCAGTTTTTCAGATTGATGGTGATTTCATACCCCGATTGGGCATTGGCACAGAAAGAAACAATACAAATAATGAAACTCAGTAATCCTTTTTTCATAAACAAATCTATTATAATCTTTGAGGTGATGAGGCTCAAAAATAGCGTATTTTTAAAATAAAACGAATCTTAAATTTTTAAAGTTTCCTTAAAAATAAAAAAAGAGATACGGTGAAGTATCTCTTTGATAAAGGGGGGCTATTTTTTTAAGAAACATCAACCGTAGTAGCTTCGGCAATTTTCTTATACGTTCCGTTTACTAATTTTTCTCTGATGGCATCAAAAGCCGTAAGCGTTTCTTCAATATCATTCAAAGTGTGCGAAGCGGTAGGAATCATGCGCAACAATATAATCCCTTTTGGAATTACCGGGTAAACTACAATAGACAAGAAGATACCATAGTTTTCTCTTAAATCATTCACCATTACCATGGCTTCAGGAATAGAGCCTTCTAAATATACCGGCGTTACACAGGTGTTGGTGTCACCAATGTTGAACCCTTTTGCTTTTAACCCGTTTTGTAATGCATTCACATTTTCCCAAAGTTTGTCTTTCAACTCCGGCATCGTGCGCAACATTTGTAAACGTTTTAACGATCCTACAGTTTGAATCATCGGTAATGCTTTGGCAAACATTTGTGAACGCAAATTGTATTTTAAGTAATCAATAATGTCTTTGTCTGCGGCTACAAAAGCACCGATATTCGCCATCGATTTGGCAAAAGTAGAAAAGTACACATCAATACCATCCTGACACCCTTGCTCTTCTCCGGCTCCGGCACCTGTTTTACCAAGCGTTCCAAAACCATGAGCATCATCAACCAACATACGGAAATTGTACTTTTCTTTCATAGCCACAATCTCTTTCAGCTTGCCTTGTTGTCCGCGCATTCCGAATACACCTTCGGTGATGAATAAAATTCCGCCTCCGGTTTCCGTAGCCATTTTAGTGGCACGCTGGAGATTTTTCTCCATACTTTCCAAATCATTGTGCTTGTAGGTAAAACGTTTTCCCATATGCAAACGCACGCCGTCAATAATACAAGCATGTGCATCTACATCATACACTATGATATCGTTCTTGGTAACCAAAGCATCAATGATGGAAACCATACCCTGATATCCGAAGTTTAAAAGATAAGCCGCTTCTTTCATGACAAATTCCGCCAACTCTCTTTCCAATTGTTCGTGAGCATCTGTATGACCACTCATCATACGAGCTCCCATAGGGTAAGCCGCACCATATTGTGCTGCTGCTTCCGCATCGGCTTTGCGTACTTCCGGATGGTTAGCCAAACCTAAGTAATCGTTCAGACTCCAGTTCAAAATGTTCTTTCCGTGAAACTGCATTCTCGGCCCTAATTCGCCTTCCAATTTTGGAAATACATAATAGCCTTCTGCTTGTGAAGCCCATTTTCCCAGTGGGCCTTTATTGTTTTGTATTCTTTCGAATAAATCTTTTACCATGGTAAAGTGTATTTAAAAACGAGGCAAAAGTAAAGATAAATTTAGTTTACTCCTAATCGTATTCAGCAAATAGTTATACTAATGATTTAATGTTTTCAAAAAGCAAATCTTTGTCAACTGGTTTTGATAAATATTTATTCATTCCTATTTCAAACACTCGTTCTTTGGTACTTTCCATCACATCGGCAGTTACCGCTATGATGGGAATGTTCTTGTTTTCTTCGCCCGCATCTCCGTTTCGAATGGCGATTGTAGCTTCATAACCGTCCATGACCGGCATTTGCAAATCCATCAGAACAATATCAAACGGATGAGTCTTTAATTGATTAACGCCTTCCTCACCGTTGTTGGCAAATTCCACTACTGTATTCAACCATTTTTTAGTAATCATTTTGATGACCATTTGGTTCATGGCATTGTCTTCCACCACCAAAATGCGCTTGCCTTTTAAATCATAATCTTCTGTTGGGACAACAGCAACGATTTTCTTTTCGGTTTTTACCAATTCATAATTCAGAGCTACTTTGCACAAAGTTCCAATGCCCAATTGGCTTTGAATATCGACTTTCCCTTTATGCATATCAACTAATGTTTTTACAATATACAAGCCAAGCCCAAGACCACCGAACTTACGTTTGTTATTAATACTTTCCTGTGAAAACGAATCAAAGATGCTGTTCATCTTTTCTTTCGGAATTCCGACTCCGGTGTCTTTTACTTCCAGCAAAAGGGTAATAGTAGTTTCATTGATTTGCTCCCAGTCCAGTTGTATATTCACATGACCTTCTTGAGTAAACTTGAGGGCATTATTGATGATGTTGTTGGTGATTTGGCCAAACCGGATAGCGTCACCCAGCAATTGCTCCGGAAAATTTTCAGCAATAGTAAACTTAATTTTGAGATCTTTATCTTGAGCAATGTGAACGGCGTTACTTTTGATTTGTTCTAAAATTTTGACCGGCTCAAACGGATGTCGCTCTAATTTAAGCTCACCTTTTTCAATTTTGGAAAAATCCAGGATGTCATTTACCGAACTGAGTAAACTTTGAGAAGAGTATTTGATGATATTGCAATTCGATTTGATTTTTGCGGTATCGGTTTCGTTGGCTGTAGCATCAGTTAAACTTAATATGGCGTTTAAGGGTGTTCGCAACTCGTGACTGATGTTGGATAAAAAATAAGATTTCAATTCATTCATTTCTTCCGAACGCTGTAAAGCTAAAGTCTGCAGTTCTTCCCGTTCATTTTTTAAGTTCCGTATTAAGTTTGCCATCGATAGCGAAAGAAAAATCACTTCCAGTCCGGTTCCCAGTTTAGAGCCGTTTTCTGTCCAAAAAGTCTGTGGTAGCAGACTGAAGTTTTTCAAAATAAAAACAACAAAACCACAAATGAGAAAGAATACGCCAATGGTAAAAAAG
Source organism: Flavobacterium sp. XGLA_31 (assembly GCF_051547105.1). Classification (NCBI taxonomy): domain Bacteria; kingdom Pseudomonadati; phylum Bacteroidota; class Flavobacteriia; order Flavobacteriales; family Flavobacteriaceae; genus Flavobacterium; species Flavobacterium sp. XGLA_31. The sequence goes on from NZ_JBPTTM010000002.1 coordinate 317,435, forward strand.
CGATCAATAGCTTTGGTTTTAACATAAATCACTACCTGTGAAGCGATGATTAAAAGCAATAAGATCAAACCCAGCACATTGGCAATAGGGTAGGATAAGGAAAGAACTTTCGGAATGAAAAGTAAGGAAAGAAATAGTAGTAAATCCAGCCCATACAAAACATAAAATACCTTGTTGATGAAAGGGCTGTATACTTCTATTTTTAAGAATATCTGGGCATAACGGCCTAAGAAAAAATTAGCGACCGTTGCAAAAATAATGACAGAATGCAAAGACAACCAACCCGACTGTGGTGTAATAAATTCATGGAAATAACCGTCAACAGAAAATTGCAACAACCCGATAAAAACTACATAAGAACTGTAATAAAGAAATGTTTTATCGCGCATACCAAAGAAAAAGAACATATAGAGTATGGCGGCGATGCTCAGGATTCCGTAAAACAACCCAAAGACGAATTGCTCAAACGAAGTGATTTTCATCAACCCTTCAAAACTATGGAGCACTAAAGGCATGGTGAGCATCTCTCCATCGCTTTTAACGTGCAGATAAAATTGTTGCATTTCGCCTGGTTTCAATCCGATTTTGAAAATTGTCTTTCGATGGTCAAAGCTTTTTTTAGCAAGCGGAATAGCATCTCCACTAACATACTTAGTGACTTGACGGTCTGATTTTAGGGTGTACAGTTCGGCAACATCTGTAATGGGACGGGCGGTTTCAAAAAAGTAAAACAATTCTTCATCGGTAGTATTTTTAAGTTGAAATCGAATCCAAAAATGGTGCGTAGTAAACCCAAAATCGGTATTTTCATTAGGCATGGGTTTGAAATCAAGCGCTTTTGAATGCATTACTTGTTCCAAAGAAATATTGAGTAAGCCAACATCAACATATTCGGCTTTGTTATGAATGGATATTTTATCGGTAAGATTTTCTTTTTGTAAAATGAATTGTGCTGAAATATTTTGTGACAGTAAAAGAAATAAGCCTGTAAGGCATAACAAAATATTCCAATTTTGTAATGTAATTGGTTTTTTCATGGGGCATCATTGTGGTATTATTTACGAATATAAAAACGATATGGATTAAACAATTCCCAAAATCGAGAAAATGTTATGATTAAATTTGTAAATCATTCTTTTTTACAAGTGAAATTATGGCTTAAGAAGAAAGAGCAAATTGTTTTTATGAATAGGAATTCTTTTATTTTAATATTCTTTTCATCTTTGCAGTCAAATAATTTAAGGTATCAAAATGCAACTCGTTTTCGCTTCCAATAACCAAAACAAAATCAAAGAAATACAATTGTTATTGCCGGATTCCATCCATATTCTCAGCCTCGAAGACATAGGCTGCTTGGAAGAAATCCCCGAAACTGCCGATACTATTGAAGGGAATGCCATTCTCAAGGCCAATTATGTTACCGAAAAATATGGTTATGATTGCTTTGCGGACGATACAGGATTGGAAGTGGAGGCCCTCAATGGGGAACCCGGAGTGTATTCCGCCCGCTATGCCGGTGAACAGCGGGATGCAGAGGATAATATGAATAAAGTATTGGCTAACCTTGCCGACAAACCAAACCGCTCCGCCCATTTTAAAACGGTAATTGCTTTGAATTTAAGCGGAAAGCAAACCTTATTTACCGGCCTTGTCAAAGGGAGAATTATCGATACCAAAAGAGGAACCAATGGCTTTGGCTATGACCCAATCTTTGTAGCGGATGGTTATGAAAAAACATTTGCTGAATTGTCAATAGAAGAGAAGTCGGCTATCAGTCATCGCGGTTTAGCGGTCAGTCAATTGGTTTCTTTTTTGCAATAAAAAATTCTCAAAAATAGGCCTGTTAAACATCTTTTGATTGTGAATAAATCGTTAAATAGTTTAATTTATTGATTTTCAGTTAATTTTAAATTAGGGTATGTGGTATTTATAGACTACCTTTGCACCCAATTTAAAATACAATATGAATAAATTTGAACAATTAGGTCTGAATGAATCGTTACTGCTGGCGATCAAGGATCTAGGATTTGAGAATCCGTCAGAAGTGCAAGAAAAAGCGATTCCGGTACTATTGGAACAAAACACTGACTTAGTAGCTTTAGCACAAACAGGAACAGGGAAAACGGCAGCTTTTGGTTTTCCGCTAATTCAAAAAATTGATGCCGATGACAGAAGTACTCAGGCATTAATTTTATCACCAACGCGTGAGCTTTGCTTACAAATCACCAACGAAATTAAACAATACTCAAAATATGTAAAGGGTTTACATACAGTGGCAGTTTATGGTGGTGCAAGCATTACAGAACAAGCCCGAGAGGTAAAACGTGGCGCCCAAATCATTGTGGCCACACCCGGTAGAATGCAGGACATGATTAATCGTGGTCTTGTCAACATTAAAAACATCAACTACTGTATTCTGGATGAAGCAGACGAGATGTTAAACATGGGATTCTATGACGATATCGTTTCGATATTATCAGATACTCCTGATGATAAAAACACTTGGTTATTCTCAGCAACCATGCCGGCTGAAGTAGCTCGCATTGCTAAGAAATTCATGGCGGATCCTGCAGAGATTACGGTAGGGCATAAAAACTCAGGTTCTAAAACAGTATCTCACGAATTTTATGTAGTAAATGCTCGTGATCGTTATGAAGCTTTAAAAAGATTGGCCGATGCCAATCCCGACATTTTCTCAGTAGTTTTCTGTAGAACCAAAAGAGATACGCAGGCCGTAGCTGAAAAGTTAATCGAAGACGGTTACAATGCAGCGGCATTGCACGGCGATTTGTCCCAGGCACAACGTGACGGGGTAATGAAGTCGTTCCGCGGTCGTCAAATCCAAATGTTGGTAGCCACAGACGTAGCTGCCCGTGGTATTGATGTAGATAACGTAACACACGTGGTAAACTACCAATTGCCGGATGAAATCGAAACCTACAACCACCGTTCGGGCCGTACAGGTCGTGCCGGTAAACTAGGGACTTCTATCGTAATTATTACCAAAAGTGAAGTACGTAAAATCCATGCGATTGAAAAAATCATCCAACAAAAGTTTGAAGAGAAAACGATTCCAAGCGGCATCGAAATCTGTGAAATCCAATTGTTGCACTTAGCCAATAAAATCAAAGATACCGAAGTAGACCACGAAATAGACAATTATTTACCGGCCATCAATGAAGTATTGGACGGTTTGTCTAAAGAAGAATTAATCAAGAAAATGGTTTCGGTAGAATTTAACCGATTCATTGCATACTACAAAAAGAAACGTGATTTATCAGGTGACAGCCGAGGTGAAAGAAGTTCGGAGCCTAGAGAAATAAGAGCGGGTGACCCGGTACGTTATTTTGTAAACATCGGATCACGTGATGATTTCGATTGGATGCAATTAAAAGACTTCTTAAAAGAAACCTTAGATTTAGGTCGTGATGACGTATTCAAAGTAGATGTAAAAGAAGGATTCTCTTTCTTCAACACCGATGGAGAACATACGGATAAAGTAATGTCTATCCTAAACGGTTACGATTTAAACGGTCGTCGCATCAACGTAGAAATTTCTAAAAATGATGGCGGAAGCAGCTCAAGACGCGACCACAACGGAAGAAACAGTGGCGGATTCAGAGGCGACAGAAACTTTGGAGGTGAACGAAGAAGTGGCGGAAGTTTCGGTTCGAGAAAAGAAGGTGGTTTTAGAAGCGAAAGAAGTTCAGACCGACCAAGAAGAGAACCGGGTTCTTTTCAAAGAGAGGAAAGAGCACCAAGACGTTCATCCGATCACAATGAAAGACCGGCAGGACGTTCTTTTGAAGCTGCTAAAAACCGCAGACCCAGAAGAAGCTAATCGCTGAAACGTACTTTCAGTATAGAATATAAACTCCGTTTTCTCTTAACATTTGAGGTGAAAACGGAGTTTTTTGAGGTATATACTTCAATTTGTTAATTTTATTCTAATTCTCTCGTCAAAGGCTGTTATATCTTAAAAGAGTTTCATACTTTTAAACCATCAAATATGCTATGAAATATTTCGCCTTTTTACTTTTATTTTTAGTTTCTTTTACTGCGCTGGCACAAGATAATCCCATTTCTCAAAAGGTAACCGGAACCGTTATTAATGACAATACGTTATTGCCTATTGCCAATGCCAACGTCATTAATGTGAACAAAGTAAAAGGTACAGTAACCAATGCCAAAGGCTTTTTTGAATTAGAAGTAAGCGTCAGCGATACTCTACACATCACCATATTAGGCTATCAATCACTGCGTATCAGAGTAACCAACGACTGGCTCAAAAACGGTACGGCCAAAATCATGCTGACTGAAAAAGCCATTGCCCTCGAAGAAGTAATCGTGCGAAAATACGATTTAACGGGTTACCTCGAAATTGATTCCAAATTAATTCCTGAAAAAGAAAACTACCGTTACAGCATCTCCGGTTTACCCCAAGGCTATGAAGCAGGGGAGAGCTCTCCCAATGCTTTTTCACGTGTGTTGGGTTCCATCTTCAATCCGGCCGATATGCTGTATAATTTCTTTGGCAAAAAACCTAAGGAACTCAAGAAACTCAAACAGATGAAAAAGGATGACACCGTTCGCAACCTGTTGGAGTCCAAGTTTGACCGCGAAACCATTGCAGTACTGCTGGGGGTAGATAAAAAGGAAATTGCCGAAATCCTCCAACGGTGTAACTATTCCGAATCTTTCATCCAAACGGCCAATGACCTGCAAATCATGGATGCCATCAGCGAATGCTACGAGCAGTATAAAGTGTTGAAGAAAAACTAAACGGTTATTGGTTCATTTTTTCCGCATAATAACGCTCCTCAATGCGTTTAATGTCTTTTATCGAGTTCTTTGCCCAAAGCAATCTTTTTTCCAAAAGCTCGTCTTCCGAAAGTTGCCAGGCTACGTTTGACTGACGCAAACGTGTAGTAATGTCTTGTATGATAATGGCAGCTGATACCGATATGTTCAGACTCTCCGTAAAGCCTACCATCGGAATTTTAATAAACCCATCAGCCTGTGCCAGCACTTCTTCCGATAGCCCGGCTTTTTCGGTACCGAAAAAAATAGCCGAACGTTTGCTGATGTCAAAATCACTCAGCATACAGGAATCATTGTGAGGGGTAGTGGCAATGATCTGATAGCCCTTGGCCTTTACAGCATCAATGCAATTCTGATTGTTGGAAAACCGGTTGACATCTACCCACTTTTGAGCGCCCATGGCAATTTCACTGTCAATGCGCTTCCCGAATTTTTGCTCCACCACATTCAATTCTTGTATTCCAAAAACTTCACAACTGCGCATCACGGCACTGGTATTGTGTAGTTGGTATACATCTTCCATGGCAATGGTAAAATGATTGGTTCGGTTGGCTAATACAGCGGCAAATCGCTCTTTGCGATTATCCGTTAGGAATGTTTCGAGGTAAGCAAGATAATTAAGATCAATCACGGTAGTCATTTTGCCAAAAATACTAATTTGTCTACTCCTGAACAAATAGCACGCTACAAGAAAGGAACAGACTCTTTTAATTTCTCTAGATTGCCTCTAGAGTGCTGCTAGATTGCCGCTAGAGTGCTGTTAGAGTGCCATAACATTGCGGTAAGACTTCAAATAGTGCCATAAATGCCTTTGGCGAACAACAGAGTTAGCCTAAAATTGATACTTTTGAAAGTAAAATTCATCCTGATGAAAAAGAAATTAGTCGTATTAACCGGTGCCGGGATTTCTGCGGAAAGTGGCATCAAAACCTTTCGTGATGCTGGAGGATTGTGGGAAGGTCATGATGTGATGGAAGTGGCTTCTTATGACGGTTGGCTTCAAAATAAAGCCTTGGTATTGGATTTCTACAACCAGCGTCGCCGCCAACTACAGGAAGTCAGTCCCAATCAGGGGCATTATACCTTAGCCGAACTGGAAGCAGATTTTGAGGTACACATCATTACCCAAAATGTAGACAACCTGCATGAACAGGCGGGAAGCAGCAAGGTATTGCACCTGCATGGCGAATTACTCAAAGTGAGTAGCGACTGCAATCCTCCCAATCAAATTCTCGATTGGACTGCCGATTTGCACATTGGAGATACCGATGCCCAAGGAATTCAATTGCGTCCTCACATTGTTTGGTTTGGCGAAATGGTTCCTGCTTTAGAGAAAGCGGTAAGTATCACACAACAAGCAGATTATTTAGCTGTAATTGGCACTTCACTTCAGGTGTATCCTGCAGCAGGTTTGATGCATTATGCTCATAGTGCTGTTCCTGTTTTTTACATCGATCCAAAGCCGGCCACCATTTACGATTTGCAAAACCCATTAGAAATCATCCCGATGACAGCCACCGAAGGCGTTCCTTATCTGAAAGAAAAATTGCGTTATTTGCTTTAAAAAACTGCCCACTCATACGCCATAACTTATAACTAATAGTTATTTTTGCAGCACTAAACACCACACTACTCATGTCACTAACTACACTCAATGCCATTTCGCCTATAGACGGCCGTTACCGTAAGAATACGAAAGGACTGGCTGCTTTCTTTTCCGAGGAAGCCTTAATCAAATACCGCGTACTGGTAGAAGTTGAATACTTTATCGCCTTGTGCGAGGTAGAATTACCGCAGTTAAAAGCGGTTAATAAATCCGTTTATGCCGATTTGCGAAAGCTGTATACGGAGTTCACCACGGAAGACGCTCTTTGGATTAAAGAAACCGAGAAGACCACCAATCACGATGTCAAAGCCGTAGAATATTTCATCAAAGACAAGTTTGAAGCTTTGGGCTTAAGTGAATTCAAAGAGTTCATCCACTTTGGGTTAACGTCTCAGGATATCAACAATACGGCTATTCCGCTATCTACGAAGGAAGCCTTTGAAAAAGTGTATTTACCGTCATTAGTTGCGGTTATAGCTAAGTTAAAAGAACTTTCCATGGAGTGGAAAGACATTCCTATGCTGGCACGCACCCACGGACAACCCGCATCACCGACACGTTTAGGAAAAGAACTATTGGTCTTTGTGGAACGTCTGGAAGAGCAGATGCGTCAGTTGTTCAACATTCCGTTTGCTGCCAAATTTGGTGGGGCTACCGGAAATTACAACGCCCATCATGTGGCTTATCCTAAAGTAGACTGGAAACAATTCGGTACCGATTTTGTGGAAGACACCCTGGGATTGCACCATTCTTTTCCCACTACCCAAATCGAACATTACGACCATTTTGCGGCTTTCTTTGATGCCTTAAAACGCATTAATACCATACTGATTGACTTAGATCGCGATATATGGACCTATGTATCCATGGACTATTTCAAACAAAAGATTAAAGCCGGAGAGATTGGTTCTTCTGCCATGCCTCATAAAGTAAACCCGATAGACTTTGAAAATTCGGAAGGTAATTTAGGCATGGCCAATGCCATCTTTGAACATCTTTCGGCCAAACTGCCGGTATCAAGATTGCAACGCGATTTGACCGACAGTACGGTGTTGCGCAACATTGGCGTGCCGATGGGACATACCCTTATTGCATTTGAAGCGACTTTAAAAGGATTAAACAAATTGCTCTTAAACGAAAGCAAGTTTGCCGAAGACCTTGAGAACAATTGGGCCGTAGTGGCGGAAGCAATCCAGACTATACTGAGAAGGGAAGGATACCCTAATCCGTATGAAGCATTAAAAGAACTCACCCGTACCAATACCGTAATCAATAAAGAAGCCATACAGACTTTTATACAAACCTTGGCCGTATCTGAGACTGTTAAGGAAGAATTACTTCATATCAGCCCGTCCAATTATACCGGGATTTAACGCAATACCATCATAAGACCAACAAAAAGGCATAAGTAGTATTCTTATGCCTTTTTTAGTCTGTATAGTTATGTGTAGCCGCTCAGAAAGCGTTATTCAAACCGCTTGTCTTGGTGGTTTCTGAACTTCTTAAAATCCCATCAGATATAAAATTCGGTCCGGTCCTCGCTTAAGGGCTATTTCAATTCCGGAAAATAACAACTTACGAAAGAGATAACGGGAAGTAAACCCAATTTTTACGAATGACAGCCGCTGCCTTTTCAGCAACCAACACTATAGGAAGTCTAATCCAAGTCTAAGGCAAGTCTGATAAAATGCTTTTATTGATTAGACTTGGTACGCATTTTGATATGATTTGATATACAGTAACTTAAATGAAAACAAGATGGCAACGCAAGGGTATAAAAATCAGTTGAGCGGCACAATAGGTCCTGTTATTTTTCAGCAGCAGTTTGGTAAAACAGTAGTACGCAGTAAACCGACGAAGGTGAAACAAACCCAAGCCACCCGGGTGAGCGGCACAGAGTTTCGGTATTGCAGTACGTGGAGCAAATATCTGAGAATGGGGCTATACCCTTTATGGCTCGGCAATACCGACAGTAGGGTGAGTCAACGGCTTACCTCCGCACTGTATACTGCCTTGCAGCACAATACGACCCAACCCAAAGGGGAACGCACTTGGTCCAATACTCCTTTGGATAGCCTGAAAGGATTTGAATGCAATACCCAATCGCTGTTTGAAACCTATTGCAAAGCCGCTATAACGACAGAAATAACGCCTAACCGTACCTTGAAAATTACCCTGCCCGAGCTGAATACGGCACAAAGTATTCGTTATCCTGACCGTTGTACAAATGCCGAATTGCGGGTGTGTATCACGGCAACAGACATCATAACAGGAGAATTACTAAAGACTGTAAGTATGGTATTTACAATGACTAAATCAACTACTACTTTAGCTGAACAAATATGGATAAGCGAGTTGTTACCGGAGCAAAGTGTACTGGTAGCGACGGCGCAATTGGGCTATTATGCTACCAATTCCGTAAGCGGGAGGTACAGCCTGAACCATAAAGCGTTTAACCCGAGTGTTATCCTTTGGGCAGGTGTTTAGTTTACCGTTAAAGATGTAGTTTGCAGTCGCAGTTTTCAGTCACGGCTTTCTATAGTTAATGAAGTCAATTTGTTTGAAAAGCACCTAAAATGCCTTGTAAAAAACAAATTAAAGAGATGATATTACCACTCCTGACTGCATTTCATACTGTAACTGCGACTGCGACTGTAAACGCAATACTTTTAACGCGAATAATTCGGAGCTTCTTTTGTAATGGTTACGTTATGCGGATGACTTTCAGTAATACCGCTGGAAGTGATGCGAACAAAACGTCCGTTTTCCTGTAGGGTAGGGATGTCTTTGGCACCACAGTAGCCCATACCGGCACGCAGTCCGCCAATGAATTGTTGCATGCTTTCATTCAGTTCCCCTTTATACGGCACGCGTCCCACGATACCTTCAGGCACTAACTTTTTGATATCGTCTTCCACATCTTGGAAATAACGGTCTTTGGAGCCTTCCTGCATCGCTTCAACAGACCCCATACCACGGTAAGATTTGAATTTACGTCCTTCGAATATGATGGTTTCTCCCGGAGATTCTTTAGTTCCGGCCAAGAGTGAACCCAGCATCACGGAGCTGGCACCGGCGGCTATGGCTTTCGGGATGTCTCCCGTATACCGTATCCCTCCGTCAGCAATTACCGGTATTCCGGTTCCTTTCAAAGCAGCTGCTACTTCAAGAACAGCAGAGAATTGCGGGAATCCCACACCGGCCACCACGCGGGTTGTACAAATAGACCCGGGACCAATACCTACTTTTACGGCATCGGCACCGTTTTCTACCAAATACAAGGCGGCTTCGGGAGTGGCAATATTACCTACCACAACGTCTAACTCAGGGAATTTAGCTTTAACCTCTTTCAACACAGTGACTACTCCTTTGGTATGTCCGTGTGCGGTATCAATAATGACGGCATCTACACCGGCATTGACCAATGCTGTTGCGCGTTCAAGAGCATCGGCAGTGACTCCGATAGCAGCGGCCACGCGCAAACGACCGAAACGGTCTTTGTTGGCTATGGGTTTTTGGGATAATTTGGTGATATCTCTGAAAGTTATTAAACCTATCAGTTTGTTATGTGCATCTACTACCGGTAACTTTTCAATTTTATTTTGTTGCAAAATACCTTCTGCTTCCTGTAAAGTAGTACCCTCAGCAGCAGTGACAAGGTTTTTAGAAGTCATGACTTCCAAAATAGAACGGGAATTTTGCTTTTCAAAACGCAAATCACGGTTGGTTACGATGCCTTTGAGTATTTGATTGTCATCTACAACTGGGATTCCGCCGATACCGAATTCTTTCATGGCTGCTTTGGCATCACCTACGGTAGCCGTTAAAGGCAAAGTTACCGGATCGATAATCATTCCGCTTTCCGCTCGTTTTACTTTGCGCACTTTAGCGGCTTGTTGTTCAATGGTCATGTTCTTGTGTAACACGCCGATACCGCCTTCCTGAGCCATAGCAATAGCCATAGCGCTTTCCGTAACAGTATCCATAGCCGCAGAAACGACAGGAACATTAAGACTGATGTTTTTGGAAAATTGGGATTGAATAGAAACTTCTCTTGGTAATACTTCAGAAAAATTAGGTACCAAAAGAACGTCATCGTAGGTTAAACCCTCACCGATGATTTTTGTGTTGTGTGCGTTCATTGCAATTTGTAGTTGTAGTTAAATTGCGTGCAAATATACGGTAAAAGTTAGAAGTACGTAGTACGATTTACGAAGTTTTTAACTTTAATGGTATTGACTGAAAATTTTAGTCGCTTCGTTATAAGCACTTTCAAAACTCATAGGTCTCGTGTTGGTATGGGCCCTTTGTTCGGTAAAGTAAGAAAGCAGTCGTTCGGTAGGCATATTACCGGTCAAATCGTCTTTGGCCATCGGACAGCCTCCAAAGCCCTGGATGGCTCCGTCAAAACGTACACAACCCGCTTTGTAAGCGGCATCTACTTTTTCATGCCATTTATCCGGAGTGGTATGCAAGTGGGCACCAAATTCAATCTGAGGGTATTTTGGAATTAAATTCGAGAACAAATAATCAATCACTTCCGGTGTGGAACTACCTACGGTATCCGATAACGAAAGGATTTTGACTCCCATGTTCGCTAAGCGCTCGGTCCATTCTCCCACTATATCTACATTCCATGGGTCGCCATACGGATTCCCAAAGCCCATCGAAAGATAGGCAACCACTTCTTTGTCAGAAGCCGCCGCAATGTCGAGTATTTCCTTGAGGGTAACTAAGCTTTCAGCAATCGTTTTATGGGTATTTCGCATCTGAAAATTTTCAGAAATAGAGAAGGGAAAACCTAAATATTGAATTTCTTTATGAACGGAAGCCAGTTGTGCTCCCTGCGTATTGGCAATAATGGCTAACAGTTTGCTTTGGGTTTGTGACAAATCCAGTTGGGCCAATACTTCAGCAGTGTCCTGCATTTGCGGAATGGCTTTGGGCGATACAAAACTCCCGAAATCAATGGTGTCAAACCCTACGCGTAGCAGGGCTTGGAGGTATTGTACTTTTTGTTCAGTAGGAATAAAAGTCTTGATGCCTTGCATGGCATCTCGCGGACATTCGATGATTTTTACGTTGGTGTTCAAAGCTTCGGGTTGCAAAAGGGCTAAGTTACTAAGATTTTTTCAAAATGGCCTGATTGATTTGCTTTACTAAAACCGGTCCTTCATATATAAACCCGGTATAGAGTTGAATCAAAGTAGCTCCTGCCTCTAATTTTTCCATAGCATCTTCAGCCGAGTGAATACCGCCCACGCCAATGATAGGGAAGGACTTGTTACTTTTCTCAGACAAAAACCGAATCACTTCAGTAGCGCGTTTGGTTAACGGTTTCCCGGACAAACCACCCGTTTCTGTTTTGTTTTCCGAATGAAGCCCTTCGCGGGAAAGCGTAGTATTGGTGGCAATCACACCGGCAATTTGGGTCGTGTTCACAATATCAATGATGTCTGTTAATTGATCATCACTCAAATCGGGAGCAATTTTCAGAAGGATGGGCTTAGGTTTGGGTTTGGTCAGGTTTTTATTTTGCAGGGTTTGCAGTAAAGCGGTCAGCGGTTCTTTATCCTGAAGCGCCCTGAGGTTAGGGGTGTTTGGGGAACTTACATTGACCACAAAATAATCGACATAATCAAAGAGTGTTTCAAAACAAATCATATAATCAGAGGTGGCATTTTCATTATCGGTAACTTTGTTTTTTCCGATATTGCCACCTATTAAAACACCTTTGTTTTTCTTTAATCGCAGTACAGCAGCATCCACGCCGCCATTATTAAAACCCATACGGTTGATGATGGCAGAATCCGCTTTTAAACGGAACAATCGTTTTTTGGGATTGCCGTCCTGTGGTTTGGGAGTTAAGGTTCCTATTTCGATAAAACCAAAACCAAAGTTGGACAGTTCCTGATAACATTTGGCATCTTTGTCAAAACCGGCAGCTAAACCCACAGGGTTTTTAAACTTTAAGCCAAAAACTTCACGTTCCAAACGAGGGTCTTTGACTTCGTAAATCGACTTCAAGATACTGGAAACAAAAGGGATTTTAGAAATAAACCGAATAAAACCAAAGGAGAAATAATGTACTTTTTCGGGGTCAAACCAAAAAAGAATCGGGCGGATGAGTAGTTTGTACATGTGTAGTGTTGTTGTAGTGCAAAAATAGAAAATCAAATTCATTTTTTATTCGGTAAATAATATTCTATTTTAGCAAAACAATTTTTTTGACATGATTTCACAGCAACAGTTTGAGCATGAGCTCCAATTAATTATAGAAAACGGCATTCGGGAAGATATTGGACCGGGTGATTTCAGTTCGTTAGCCTGTATCCCCTATACCGCCACCGGAAGAGCAAAGCTTTTGGTCAAAGATAACGGCATCATAGCCGGAGTAGAATTTGCGCAAATGATATTTGCTGAAGTCGACAGTACGCTAAAAGTAGAAATCTTTATCAATGATGGTGCCGAGGTAAAACACGGTGATGTGGTTTTTCATGTTTCGGGCAGCTCTCAGTCGATTTTAAGAGCAGAGCGTTTGGTGTTGAATTCGATGCAGCGTATGTCGGCCATAGCAACCAAAACAAATCAATACGTTAAATTATTGGAAGGGACCAAGACTAAAATATTAGATACCCGCAAAACCACACCTGGTTTCCGGGCCTGTGAAAAATGGGCAGTAAAAATAGGGGGAGGAGAAAATCATCGTTTTGCGTTATATGACATGATTATGCTCAAAGACAATCACAATGATTTTGCCGGAGGCATCACCCAAGCGATTACCAAAACCAAAGCTTTTTTAAAGGAAAACAATCTGGATTTAAAAATCATTGTCGAAGCCAGAAACCTGGATGAAATAAAAGAAATACTTCAAAATGAAGGAGTGTATCGTATTCTGATTGATAATTTCAATTTTGAAGATACCCGTAAAGCCGTTGATTTGATTCGTGATACCTGCCTCACAGAGTCGTCCGGGAACATCAATGAAAATACGATTCGTCAGTATGCAGAATGCGGTGTGGATTATATCTCTTCCGGCGCATTGACACATTCAATATACAATATGGACTTAAGCCTTAAAGCCTTCTAAATGCCAGTGGAAACCGAAGATAAAATCACCAAAATTCCAATATTGAGACAGCTTGCCCTTTTGCTGCACAAAATAAAGCTGCCGTGGCTTCATGGTCTGTCGTTATACGAATTGATTGATTTGTACTTTGTGGGTATAGTAGAGGGTGCCATTTCTTACCGAGCTTCGGCTATTGCCTGGAGTTTTTTTATGGCTTTGTTTCCGTTTATGTTATTTATATTGAACCTTATCCCGTACATTCCGATTCAAGGATTTCAGGATGATTTTTTGGGATTTGTACAACAGAGTGTGCCGCCTACTACATACGACGCTATCTATAAAATCATCAATGATATTTTGCACAACAGTCACAGCGGTTTGTTATCAGTAGGTTTTTTGATGGCTATTTTGTTGATGACCAATGGGGTTAATGCTATTCTTGGCGGGTTTGAAAGCTCACATCATGTGCATATAACTTCTAAGCGTAAATTCTTTCGACAGTATATTGTTGCCTTGGCCTTGTCAATTCTATTATCGTTATTGTTGCTCATAACGGTGGCAGCCATCGTAATCTTTGAGGTATTTATTCAAAAAACAAAAATACAGGATGTCTTGTCCGATAACATTCCGCTGATAGAAATGGGACGTTATATTTTTGTGATACTAATGATATTATTTGCCACTTCATTGTTATTCAAATTTGGAATCAAGCACGATAGAAAGCGCCCCTTTATTTCTATTGGTTCTGTATTTACAACCATACTGATTATTATTTCATCCTACTTCTTTGGAATTTGGGTAGTGAAATTCTCAAAATACAATGAACTCTATGGCTCCATTGGTACGTTATTGGTAGTCATGTTTTACATTTGGATTAACTGTATGGTTTTGCTGTTGGGATTTGATCTAAATGCTTCTATACAACACATCAAGCGCGAAAAACAAAAAGAATTAGAACTCCAACCTTAACATTTGTATCGACCTGATTCCTGTTGTAGAAGCTATATGGTAGTTCTTCATTCAGGGTTAAACACCAACGGTCCCCATTTTTACAAACCACCTTTATTATGTCTTTTTTTATTGAAGTCATCATGCCGCTTTCACTGCCTAAAACCTTTACTTATAAGGTTTCAGAAGCTGAATATGCTTTTATAAAAAAAGGAATGCGAATAGCGGTACCGTTTGGACGAAATAAAATTTATACCGCTTTAGTTATTGACTTGCATCAAACGGCGCCAACGCTTTACGAAGCCAAAGAGATTCACCAAATCCTGGATGAACAACCGATAGTTAATGAAGTTCAAATTAATCATTGGTTTTGGATTGCGTCTTATTATATGTGCACTATTGGTGATGTGTATCGAGGAGCATTACCATCGGCTCTCTTGCTTGAAAGCGAAACCATTATTTCCCAAAAACAGGAAGCTCTCATTGATGAAGCTACTTTGACAGACGATGAGTTTTTAATTTATGAGGCTTTACAACACCAGTCTTCTTTAAAAGTGGAGCACATTATGGGCATCCTTAACAAAAAAACGGTATTGCCGGTTATTCAAAGACTCATAAATAAAGGAGTAGTCACTCTCCAGGAAGAAATTCAGGAGGCATATAAGCCCAAACTCATTCGGTACATTCGTTTGCATAAGCAGTATGAATCGGAAGCTAATTTGATTGGTCTATTGGATAACTTTAATAAAAATGCCAATAAACAAAAAGAGTTGGTTTTGCAGTACTTTCAATTACACGCTCAGGAAAAAAAGCCCATATCAGTCAAACAACTAACAGAAACAACCAAATCGTCAGCAGCCATTGTAAAAGCCTTAGTCGACAAGCAAGTTTTTGAAGAATATTATCTTCAGGAAGATCGTGTCAATTTTGATAAAAATAAATCTGATAACGAATTGGTTTTAAGTGAAATTCAGAAAATCACCTTAACTAAAATTAAAGATAAATTTATCGAAAAAGACGTTTGTTTGCTCCACGGTGTTACATCGAGCGGGAAGACGGAGATTTATACCAAATTGATTGAAGAGTATAGCGAAAAAGGGAAACAAGTGTTGTATTTGTTGCCCGAAATTGCCTTAACCACCCAATTGGTTTCCCGTTTGACAAAGCATTTCGGGAACAAAGTAGCTGTGTTCCATTCCAAATATTCCAATAACGAACGTGTGGAAGTTTGGAATAATGTGAACCAAAATGCCGCATCGGCTCAGATTGTTATCGGGGCACGTTCAGCTTTGTTTTTGCCTTTTTCAAATTTAGGATTAATCATTGTTGATGAAGAGCATGAGGCTACCTTCAAGCAACAAGACCCTGCGCCAAGATATCATGCCAGAGATGCTGCTATTGTATTGGCAAATGCTCATCAAGCTAAAGTTTTACTAGGTTCAGCTACGCCAAGTATTGAGACTTACTATAATGCGACTTCCGGTAAGTTTGGGTTGGTTACGTTGAAAGAACGATTTGGAAAAGTACAACTGCCCGAAATTGAATTGGTGGATCTTAAGGACAGTTATTTCAGAAAGAAAATGAAGGGTCATTTCAGTCTGACTCTTATAGAGGCTATTACTGAAGCCTTTGCTAATGGTGAACAAGTAATTTTATTTCAAAACCGCAGGGGGTTCTCTCCGGTATTGGAATGCATGAGTTGCGGTCACGTACCTCAGTGTTCACAGTGCGATGTAAGTTTGACTTATCATAAATATAAAAATCAACTGCGATGTCACTATTGCGGATATTCAATGGCCAAACCAACCAACTGTCATGTTTGTTCGAGTGTGGATTTAGAAACGAAAGGTTTTGGAACCGAACAAATCGAATTGGAATTAGCAGAATTATTTCCCGGAAAGAATATCAAACGTATGGATCAGGACACTACCCGTGGGAAATACAGTTTTGAAAAAATCATTGATGGATTTAAAAACAGGGAAATTGATGTTTTAGTGGGTACTCAGATGTTGGCCAAAGGATTGGATTTTGATAATGTGTCTTTGGTAGGGATTATGAATGCTGATAATATGTTGTATCATCCTGATTTCAGAGCCTTTGAACGAAGTTTTCAAATGATGACACAGGTTTCAGGAAGGGCAGGGCGTTCAGAGAAAAGAGGGAAGGTGATTATCCAAACGTATAATCCTCTACATAATATAATCCAGCAAGTCACCAACAACGATTATGAAGGGATGTATAAAGAGCAACTTTATGAAAGAAAGATTTATTACTATCCTCCGTATTATCGTTTGATTCGCCTAACCTTAAAACATCGCGATTTTGAGAAGCTAAAAGAAGGTTCGATGTGGTTGTATCAGGTATTAAAGCAAAATTTGTCAATTCCGGTACTTGGTCCGGAAGAACCTGTAGTGAGTCGTGTTCGCAATGAATATATCCGTGTGATTATGGTTAAAATCCCCGGAGAAGCACCGCTGCAAAGCACAAAAAAAACTATCCAGAAAGTACTGAATAGTTTTGATTTGGTTGCTCCGTACAGAACTATTAAAGTTACTGTAAATGTGGACTTTTATTAAGCAATAGCCAATGCCTTAATTAAATCTTCTTTTTTATTTCGACTCAACGGAATTTTTGTGACTCCAATTTCGGCAAACTTGCTATTAAAACGCTCTACTTTATCAATATTAATAATATAGGACTTGTGCACGCGTATAAATTTATCTTTGGATAAATCTTTTTCAAAAGACTTCATTGTGGAAAGTACCAGATTGCTATCTTCTTCGGTAACTACTTTTACATAATCGCCATAGGCTTCAATCCACTTAATCTTGTTGGTGTACACTTTAAGTTTTTTGAGATTACTTTTAATAAAAATGTGTTCACCTTCTTCTTCCTGATTTTCTTTTTTCAGCATATGGAAATCCATTGCTCTTCTCACAGAAGCATTGAAACGATCCAGAGCTATCGGTTTCTGTAGGTAGTCCGTAGCATCATAGTCAAATGCTTTCATAGCATATTCGGCTTTCGACGTGATAAAAATAATTTGGGGTTTTACTTTTAATCCGTCCAGAAAATCAAAACCACTGATGACCGGCATTTCTATATCTAGAAATATTAAATCAACAGTATGTACAGACATGCAATTTTTTGCTTCAATTGCATTAGAAAAATCACCAACTAAATGTAGATTTGGATGATTATTCACTAACTTTGCGATGATCATCCTTTGGATTGAACTATCATCAACAACAACACAATTTAGTTTCATAATTTTATTTTTATAGATTTGGAGTTGTAAAAATAGAATCTTTTTTTTAATCCACCTAACATTTTATCGATTTTTTTTGCTTTTAAACGGTATTTTTTACTTTTAGCCGATTTATCACCATCACCCATTGTTTATTCAAAAGTATTTTATATTTTTGCGCCCAATTTAAAATTTTAATCATTTTATTATGAATCATTACGAAACTGTTTTCATCTTAAATCCCGTTTTATCTGAAGTTCAGGTAAAGGAAACAGTAAGCAAATTTGAAGATTTTCTTACTGCTAAAGGAGCAAAGATGGTATCGAAAGAGGATTGGGGCTTGAAAAAACTAGCTTACGAAATCCAAAACAAGAAAAGTGGTTTTTACCATTTATTCGAATTCCAAGTGTCTCCTGAAGCGTTAATCGCTTTTGAAACTGAGTTCAGACGCGACGAAAGAGTAATGCGTTTCTTGACTGTAAGTCTTGACAAACACGCTATCTCTTGGGCAGAAAGAAGAAGAGCTAAATTAAAAGAATCATCTAAAGCTTAATTATCATGGCAAATTTGCAACAATCAGCTTCAGGAAAAAAAGACGGAGATATCAGATATTTAACGCCTTTAAACATCGAAACTAACAAAACTAAAAAGTATTGTCGTTTCAAAAAATCAGGAATCAAATATGTAGACTACAAAGATCCTGACTTCTTATTGAAATTCGTAAACGAGCAAGGTAAAATTTTACCACGTCGTTTAACCGGAACTTCATTAAAATACCAAAGAAAAGTATCGGTAGCTGTAAAAAGAGCCCGTCACTTAGCTTTAATGCCATACGTGGCCGATTTATTAAAATAATATGTAAACAATAGTTGTTGTCTCGTTGCAACACAACGAGACTAACTTCTCTAATAAAGGACAACAACATGGAATTGATCTTAAAACAAGACGTTCAAAACTTAGGTTTTAAAGACGATGTAGTAACAGTAAAAAATGGTTACGGTCGTAATTACCTAATCCCGCAAGGCTTTGCTACTTTAGCAACTCCTTCTGCTAAAAAAGTTTTAGCTGAAAATTTAAAACAAAGAGCTTTCAAAGAAGCTAAAATTGTTGACGATGCTAAAAAATTAGCTGAAGCCTTAAAAGCTTTGGAAATTAAAATCACTGCAAAAGCAGGTGGAGAAAAATTATTCGGTTCGATTACTAATATTGATATAGCTGCTGCTTTAGAAGCTGCCGGTCAACCAATCGATAGAAAATTTATCACCAGCGGTGTAGTAAAACGTACCGGTAAATATGCTGCTTCTGTGAGATTACACAGAGAAGTAGTTATCGAATTGCCATACGAAATTGTAGCTGAGAAATAATATTTCAACATACAAAACAGAAAGTCCCGATGCAAATCGGGATTTTTTTTAATGTATTTGTGTCAAATTGAAATGAAAAAAAAATAATTGACACAAAGAAGTGTCAGAATAAAGAAAAAATTTTTAATTGACACAAAAGCGTGTCAAAATTAATTACAAAAAACAAATTGACACAGTAACTTCAGCATAGTTTGAACGATTAAAAACAATAAACAAATTCGAGTGAAATATAAAAGATTAACCAAAGAGCAATTCGAAGCCCTGCATCAGGAGTTCAGCAACTTTCTGGCGACGCAGTCTATAGACAAGGCCGAATGGGATTCGATTAAAGCCAACCAGCCCGAAGTGGCAGAACAAGAACTAGACGTGTTTTCCGATTTGATTTGGGAAGGTGTTTTGACTAACGCACAATATTTAGAGCACTTTTCCAAAAACCATATCTTCCTTTTCCATTGCCAAGAAAAATTGATACAGTCGATTGTTTTAAAAGCTTTAGAGTCTGAAGTAAATTTGATGGAGAAAGAAGGGCTACAATGGTTGAGTGATAATTTATTTACCGACACGGTTGAAATTCATTTGGGAAAAAAGGAATACCAAGAAGAAAGAAATCAGGCTATATTTGATTTAATAAAGCAAGGAGCTATACTTAGTGATGGGCAATTATACCTCCAAATCAACGGAATAATTCAATCGTAAAGATTATACTTTTCAAAAATATTGGCTATTTTAGTGCACACAATTTGTAACTAAAATAGCCAATTTCTTTTTATGGATATTCCAAAAATCATTCAGGATTTACGAGATGAACTTAACGAACACAACCATAACTATTATGTGTTGGATCATCCCACTATTTCTGATTTTGAATTTGATCAAAAACTAAAACAACTTCAAGAATTAGAAGCTCAACATCCTGAATATTATGATGAAAACTCCCCAACACAACGCGTTGGAGGGGCCATTACTAAAAATTTCAATACAGTAGTTCATGACTATCGCATGTATTCCCTAGACAATTCCTATTCTAGAGAAGACTTGATTGATTGGGAAACCCGAATTCAAAAAGTTTTAGGGAATGTGCGGTTGCAATATACCTGTGAGTTAAAATATGACGGAGCATCCATTAGCATTACTTATGAAAATGGCAAACTCAAACGAGCAGTCACCCGCGGAGACGGATTCCAGGGCGATGATGTCACAACGAATATAAAAACCATCAAATCGATACCGCTGAAACTGAAAGGAAATTATCCGGACCGATTTGATATTCGTGGGGAAATTATCCTTCCTTTTGAAGGATTTGAGAAAATGAATCAGGAGTTAATAGAAATTGGTGAAACCCCTTATTCTAATCCCAGAAACACTGCTTCGGGCAGTTTAAAATTACAAGACAGTGCTGAAGTGGCCAAACGCCCACTGGAATGTTTGTTGTACTTTATTGTTGGAAACAATTTAAACATAACCTCTCAATTTGAAGGATTGGAAGCTGCCCGTAAATGGGGATTTAAAGTTCCAAAAGAAGCCAAATTGGCCAACTCATTAGATGAAGTTTTTGAATACATTAATTATTGGGATACACATCGTCATCAATTGCCTTATGAAACCGATGGAGTAGTGGTGAAAGTAAATGATTTTCATTTGCAGGATGAACTCGGTTATACCGCAAAATCACCACGTTGGGCCATGGCGTACAAGTTCAAAGCCGAGCAGGTTTCTACGAGATTGAATTCGATTTCGTATCAAGTAGGAAGAACAGGTTCAATAACACCGGTAGCCAATTTGGAGCCGGTGCAACTGGCTGGTACTATTGTAAAAAGAGCTTCGTTACACAATGCCGATCAAATTGAGAAATTAGATATCCGAATTGGAGATACGGTTTTTGTAGAAAAAGGAGGTGAAATTATACCGAAGATAATAGGAGTAGATTTTGCAAAAAGAAATACAGATTCTGAACCAACACTATACATTACCCATTGTCCGGAATGTCATTCGGAACTAGTCCGAACAGAAGGAGAAGCTAATCATTACTGCCCTAATTTTTATGGTTGTCCGCCACAAATTATTGGTCGAATTCAACATTTTATATCGCGCAAAGCGATGGATATAGAAGGACTGGGAGGTGAGACTGTGGCATTGCTATACAATAACGGATTGGTAAAAGATTATGCAGATTTATACCAACTAACGGTGGAACAAATTCTTCCGTTGGAACGTATGGCACAAAAATCGGCGGAGAACTTAGTCAATGGTGTTCAGAAATCAAAAGAGGTTCCATTTGAAAGGGTTTTGTATGCAATCGGAATTCGATACGTTGGAGAAACCGTAGCCAAGAAATTGGCTAAACACTACAAATCTATTGATGCCCTTCAACACGCATCTATGATGGATTTGATTTTGGTGGATGAAATTGGAGATAAGATTGCCCAATCGGTCATTGAGTTTTTTGACAATTCGGAAAATGTAAAAATTATCGAACGATTAAGGCAATATGGTGTTCAGTTGGAATTGATTGAAAAACACAATCCAAATGCCACAACAATTTTAATTGGTAAAACCTTTGTTGTTTCCGGAGTTTTTGAAAAGTTCTCTCGAGATGATTTAAAGAAAGCCATTGAAGATAACGGAGGGAAGGTAGGTAGTTCAATTTCGGCCAAGACTGATTTTGTTGTAGCCGGTGAAAATATGGGACCCGCAAAATTAGAGAAAGCGGTTCAGTTAAAAGTTCCGATTATATCGGAGGATGATTTTTTACTCATGATTGCCACGAAAGAATAATTCATCCTAATTAAGAAATGATTTAAAACAAACTGCATAAGGAATTCAAATCCCCAAATAATATTGTATTTTTAAACATATAAAAAAGTAGCCGATGGGATATTACCCCAATAGTTGGAAAAAAAACAAAATGACAAGTCAACTGCTGATGGCCTTTTTTCTGGTTGCAGTAATGGAAATAATTGCTGAATATCGAGGGGATACAACTTGGATTTGGATCACGAAACCATTGCTTTTACCTTTATTGGCGGCTTATTACATTAGGCGTTCAAAAAGAATAAATTGGTTTTTCATCTTAGCACTCTTTTTTAATTGGATTGCTAATATGCTCTTTATACAAAGTACTTTTAATTTAATCATTTATGGTGTGATTTTCTTTAATCTATACCGAATCTTGGTTATCTATATTATAATAAACAAAGTAAAAATGCCCAGTATTGTTCCTCTAATTCTGGGGTCAATTCCTTTCATGTTTATTTATTTTTCTGTTACCATTTTTACTTATGATGTCTTAGGTAAAAATGTATACCTTTTTTTAGCCCAAAGTATATTTACCATCTTTTTAGGAGGATTCAGTTTAGGAAATTATATACTGATGTCCGATAAAAAAAATTCTTTGTTACTATTGAGTACGTTAGCTATGGCTTTCAATCAGTTCATATTTCTTTTGAAATTTTATTACAATTCCGCAAATTTATTTCAGGCGATTGCTATGGTGTTGTTCATATTAGGACAATTTTTATTGACTAAATACATTTTTTATACCGAAAAGAAAAAACAGAAGTTTGTCATTACTAATAAAATAGAAGAAATTTAAAATTCAATGCAAAAAACCTTCATAAGCATAGTAAAGGCTTTAACAATCATTTACTTTATAACTGCTGTTTTAGAAGTTATAGCGGAGTATTTTATGGCTAAATCTTTTATTTTCGTACTCAAGCCTTTCGTTACGATGTTGCTTTTAGTGCTGTATTGCACCAAATCGGAGCAACCGAGTAAATTATTTGTAACGGTTTTGTCGCTTTCATTGGTTACAAACCTCTTGTTCATCCCCAATAAACCCATTTACTTGTATTATGCTTTAATTGTGTTTACTATCCACAGAGTATTGGAATTGTATCTGATTTTTAGTTTGCAAAAAGTTAAAGATTATATCCCGCTCATCATTGCTACGGCACCCTTCATGCTTATTTTCTTTTATCTTTTTATGGAGACCCAAGATATTCCCGAAGAGAGTTATATGCTTTTAGTCATTCAAAACATCCTGATTTCACTTTTTGCGGGCGTCGCTTTGTCCAGCTATGTGATGGATGATAATAAACAAAACTCAATACTCCTCATAAGTGCTTTGCTATTTGTAATGTTACAGTTTAGTGTTTTTGTGGAAAAATTTTATTTAGCAAATGAGTTTCAACAGTTGTTTCGTCCTTTGGCCATGGCACTGAACGCTTTAGCCTTTTTCTCATTGTATAAATATGTCATTAGCGCAGAAAAATCAACCAACAATAATTGATTTACCTACAGCGGTTTTAGCTTCAGAATCAAAATAAAAATCAATTCGTCCTAAGTTTACTCCGTAACAACCAACCTGATTCACCAATACGTCTTTACCGTCAGCATTTTTCAGAACAGTAGGTCTGTCAAGAAATGTGTGAGTGTGACCGCCGATAATTAAATCAATGTCTTTAGTGAGTCCGGCGAGTTTGATATCGCATATTTTTTCAGGTTCATCTTTATATTTGTAACCAATGTGAGATAGGCAAATCACCAAATCACATTTTTGCTCATGCTTTAAAATACGAGCCATATCTTGTGAGATTTCTACGGGGTCATTGTATACAGTTTCTTTATAGTTTTTCTTATCAACTAATCCTTCTAGTCCTACACCAAGGCCAAAAATACCTACTTTAATTCCATCTTTATGGAATATCTTATAGGGTTTAACATGACCATTCATAACCGTGTTTTTAAAATCGTAATTGGCCGAAACAAATTCAAAATCAGCGTTTGGTAATTGATTATAAAGCCCGTCAATACCATTGTCAAAGTCGTGATTGCCAATAGTTGCCAAATCATATTTCATCATGCTCATTAGTTTGAATTCCAATTCTCCTCCGTAATAATTGAAATAAGGAGTTCCTTGAAAAATATCACCGGCATCCAACAATAAAACATTGGGGTTTTCTTTTCGAATGGTTTCAATCAAAGCTGCTCTTCGGGCCACACCACCCATATTAGGGTTTTTAGGGTGATTCGGAGGAAACGGATCAATATAGCTGTGCACATCATTAGTGTGCAGTATGGTCAAGTGTTTGGTATCAAATGTTTTAAAGCTGCTTAACGATAGGCCTCCTAATCCTAAAAAAGCTGAAGTTAACGCTGTATTCTGAATAAAATCTCTTCTTTTCATTATTAATACTGTAATTTAGTTTCCAAACTATTCTTTGGAAATTCGAATATCTTTATTAGCTGTAATTGTTTTATTTTCTTTAAAATAATCGATGATGATATTGCGTAATTTGTATTCCAAATCAAATTTCTGAATTCCTTTTTTAAAGAAATTCATATTATCTCCTCCGTTGGATAGGTAATCAGATGTGGCCACATAGTAAACACGATTATTTTCTAAAGGCATTCCCTGAACCTGAATATTTTTAGGTTGATTGTTTTTGTCAATGATAAAAGTCATACCGGACAAGGGGTGTGGTTTTTTTTCAGAAATGATATAATTGACAATTTCCAAAATTTGTTCTCCTTTTAAGGCAATCACTACAGAACTGTTTTCAAAAGGCATTATTTCAAAGGCATTTCGAGCAGTAACATCCCCTTTAGGAATGACGGTACGAATACCACCATGGTTTAATAAACAAATATCAACGGATTTATTTTCGCGCAATTGAAAAATTTTATTTGATTTTTGGAAGGTAATGTCAGATAAAAAATTTCCCATGGGGGTTTGCCATTCGCCTGATTTGTCAATAGTTTCAGGAGCTGTGGACAAAACAATACTCAAATCTTTATCAATTTTATCCCGATATGGTTTTATAAAATTTTCAATATCAACTACTTCAGCATTTTTGTCTGTAATGCCTATTTCTTTGCCTTCAATTTTTGTTACCGTGTATTTTTTTTCAGCACAGGAAAGAAAAGCTGAAAATGTTAATAATAAAACAAAATGTTTCATTAAAACGCTATAGTTTTTTAGTTTTACCATCGCTTTTGGCGCTAATTTTAGTAATTTTGTAATTCAAGTAAAAGTAGTATGTTTTTAAATTACTTCAAGGATTTTTCAACAAAAAAAATAGTTAAAAAAAGTTTATCCAATGTTAAGCCTATTGCTTCCGATAAAGTGATTAAGACCGTCGGAATTATTTTTGACGAAAGCTATTTTTATGAAAGAGAAGCCTTGGTCCAGGAATTAATTCAAAATGGAATTGAGGAAAATAACATCAAATTTTTGGTGTTCAAAGACAAAATAAAAAAGAATGAAGTTTTTGACTATCCGGTTTTCAGCCACAAAGACTTGAGCTGGAATGGAACCTTTGATAAAAATGAAGTAAAAGAGTTTATCGCTGAGCCCTTTGATTTATGGATAAATTATTACGACACCGAAAAAGCAGCTTTGCTGTTGGTTTCTCATTTATCTAAAGCAAGTTTTAAAGTTGGTTTCGCTTCGGTTGATAAGCGATTGAATCATTTTATGATTAATACCAACGCTGAAAATTACAAGGTTTTCATGGATGAATTATTTAAATATTTGAAAATTCTAAACAAACTATAACATGCAATCACTAATCGGAACAGGCGTTGCGCTTGTTACTCCATTTAAAAAAGACTTCTCAGTAGATGTCGACGCTTTAAAAGCCATTGTAAATTTTCAAATTGATAACGGAATCGACTATTTAGTTGTTTTAGGAACAACAGCCGAAAGCGCCACATTGTCAAAAGCGGAAAAACAATTGGTAATAAAGACCGTAGTGGAAACCAATAACGGTAGATTGCCTTTAGTTTTGGGGGTAGGGAGTAATAATACTGCTGAAGTTGTTGAAGAATTGAAAACAGGAGATTTTTCAGATTTCACAGCTATTCTATCTGTTTCTCCCTACTATAATAAACCTACACAGGAAGGGATTTATCAGCATTTTAAAGCTGTAGCCGAAGCCTCACCACTTCCTGTTATTTTATATAATGTACCCGGCCGAACGGCCAGTAATATGTTGCCTTCAACCATCATTCGATTGGCTAATGACTTTAAAAATGTGGTAGCTGTTAAAGAAGCTGCCGGTGACATGGTTCAAGCCATGAAATTGATTCAGAACAAACCTAAAGATTTTTTGGTGATTTCAGGAGACGATATGATTACACTGCCAATGGTTTTAGCCGGTGGAGCAGGGGTTATTTCTGTAATTGCCGAAGGTTTTCCAAAACAATTTTCTGAGATGGTGCATTTAGGTTTAAATAAAAGAGTGGACGATGCCTATAAATTGCATTACCTAATTGCTGATTCCATCGATATGATTTTTGAGCAAGGTAATCCTGCCGGAATCAAAGAAGTCTTTAAATCACTGGGCTTATCAGAAAATGTGGTGCGATTACCACTGGTGAATGTTGATGAAAATTTGGCTCACAGAATACATGATTTCACAACTAAAATTTCAAAAATGTAATTTTTGTGAAGTCAAAAAAAATATTTTGTAGTCTACAATTAATAACTAAATTTGCAGTTGATTTTTACTTGGCAAAACGCCTTTAAAATCAGCAGCATTAAATCAAAAAATGAAGAAATTTTTAGCCGTTTTTGCAGTAATAGTATTTTTCTCTTCGTGTAGTGAATACCAAAAAGCATTGAAATCAGAAGATGTTGAAATGAAATTCAATGTGGCAACCAAAATGTATGAAGCCAAGAAATACGGCAAAGCGATTCGTCTTTTTGAGCAAATAGCGCCTGCTTACAAAGGAAAACCATCTGCAGAGAAGATGTTTTATATGTATTGTCAATCGCTGTACAAAACAGAACAATACTATTTAGCGGGTTATCAGTTTGAAAGTTTTGCTTCCAGTTATCCAAGAAGCCAAAAAATGGAAGAAGCATCTTTTTTAGGTGCTAAGTGTTTTGTACAATTATCTCCGGTTTACAGCTTGGATCAGACCGATACATACAAAGCTATTGATAAATTACAGAGCTTTATTGACACATATCCGCAATCTTCCAATCTTGCCGAAGCCAATACCATGGCCAAAACATTAAGAGAAAAACTGGAAAAGAAAGCATACGAGAATGCTAAAATATATAATAACGTTGCCGATTATAAAGCAGCCATGGTAGCTTTTGATAACTTTATTATCAATTATCCGGGAACACCTTATAAAGAAAAAGCACTGTTTTATAAATTGGATTCGGCTTACAAGTTGGCCATTAACAGTATTCAATCAAAAATGGAAGAGCGTTTAAAAAATGCTAAACAAGCTTATTTAACTTTGATAAAATTCAAAGCAGACACAGAATTCAAAGCACAAGCTGACGAAATGTTGGCCCGAATAGATAAAGATTTACAACAATTTTCTAAATAATTAAATCATGGATTTAAAAAAGACAAATGCCCCGGTAAATACAGTTACCTACAACAAAACTGTAATTGAAGAAAGAACAGGTAATGTTTACGAGGCAATTACAATTATGGCTAAAAGAGCAAATCAAATCAATTCTGAAATCAAAAAAGAATTGACTGAAAAATTGGAAGAGTTTGCTACTTACAACGATAGTCTTGAGGAAATTTTTGAAAACAAAGAACAAATCGAAGTTTCTAAATACTACGAAAAATTACCAAAACCACACGCATTGGCTGTTCAAGAATGGCTTGATGACAAAATTTACTACAGAGATACTACAAAAGACTAATAAGGATGTCTGTTTTAAGCGGTAAAAAAATAGTACTCGGCGTTTCCGGAGGAATTGCTGCTTATAAGACTGCAACTTTAGTCCGTTTATTTATAAAAGCCGGTGCACAGGTCCAAGTGATTATGACACCGGCTTCTAAGGATTTTGTAACTCCGTTAACCTTATCCACTCTTTCCAAGAACCCGGTGCATTCCGCTTTCTTCAATGAAGAAGACGAAAATGCTCAATGGAACAATCACGTAGAATTGGGTCTTTGGGCTGATTTAATGTTGATTGCTCCGGCCACTGCCAATACGCTTTCCAAAATGGCCAATGGCAATTGTGACAATCTTTTAATTGCTACTTATTTATCGGCTAAATGTCCAGTCTACTTTGCGCCGGCAATGGATTTGGACATGTACAAACATCCATCCACGATTTCAAGTTTTTCGCTTTTGCAGAAATTCGGAAATATCATGATTCCTGCCGAAAGTGGAGAGTTAGCCAGTGGTTTATCAGGAGAAGGTAGAATGGCGGAACCTGAAAACATCATTACTTTTTTAGAAAATGATTTGGAGAGTAAGCTACCGCTTCGTGGAAAGAAAATTTTAATTACTGCAGGTCCAACCTATGAAGCTATTGATCCTGTTCGTTTTATTGGGAATCACTCTTCGGGCAAAATGGGATTTGACATTGCACAAAGCGCAGCTAATAATGGGGCTGAAGTGACTTTGGTTTCCGGTCCTACCGCACTTTCTGTATCCCATCCCAATATCAATTTAATAAGGGTTACTTCAGCAAAAGAAATGTATGAAGCCTGTCATCAACATTTCCACAATACGGATGTTGCTATTTGTGCTGCGGCGGTTGCTGATTACAGACCAAAAAAAGTAGCGGAACAGAAAATAAAAAAAGCCGCTGATGATTTTACCATTGAACTCGAAAAGACAGAAGATATTTTAGCTTCTTTGGGCAAAATAAAAGAAAATCAATTGCTAATCGGTTTTGCATTAGAAACAGAGAATGAAATTGAAAATGCCAAGTTGAAAATTCAGAAAAAAAACTTAGATTTGATTGTTTTAAATTCGCTTCAGGATGAAGGAGCCGGTTTCGCAAAGTCAACGAATAAAATTACTTTTATAAATAAAGACTTTGTTGTTGAACCCATGCCTTTAAAATCAAAACAAGCAGTAGCGGATGATATAATAAATAAGGTAATAGTACACTATGAAAAAAACAGCTAGTTTTCTTTTTTTGTTTTTTATTGGAGCACTTCAAGCTCAGCAATTAAATTGTACCGTACAAGTGAATACGGAAAAATTGGCTTCTACCAACAGTCAGGTATTTAAAACATTACAAAATGCCATCAGTGATTTTGTCAATAAAACTGACTTTACTGGGGAAACCCTGAAACAAAATGAGAAAGTAAGCTGTTCCATGATTATCAATTTAAACAGTTACGATTCCAATCAATATTCGGCTACCATACAAGTTCAATCTTCGCGACCTGTTTTTAATTCTACTTATTCTACACCTGTATTTAATTATTATGATAAAGATTTTAATTTTAGTTATGTAGAGTTTGAAAATCTGAACTTTGATCCGGCCAGTTTTAATTCTAATTTGGTTTCCGTACTTTCTTATTACAGCTATATGATATTAGGTTTTGATTCGGATACCTATGCGCTTAAAGGGGGGACAAACTGGTTTAATGTTGCCCAGCAAATTCTAACTGTAGCCCAACAAGGAGGATATAAAGGTTGGAGTCAATCAGACAGTACACAAAACAGATATTTCCTGGTTAACGATGTTCTTTCCGGGACATTTGATGCGTTCAGAGAAGCAAGCTACGAATACCACAGAGAGGGATTGGATATGATGAATCAAGATTTAAAATTGGCCAAAACTAAAATTTTGGAATCGGTTAATGCCTTGAATGCCATTTATAAAATTCGTCCAAATGCCTTTTTGACGCGAATCTTTTTTGATGCTAAGGCTGATGAAATTGTATCAATACTTTCCGGTGGTCCCAGCGTTCCTATAGCAGATACTGTTGATACTTTGAATAAACTTTCTCCAATCAACTCCAGCAAGTGGGCATCCATTAAGTTATAATTAGTACTTTTACTATTCGAACTTTTCCTGTTACATTCAAGCATGATTACAACTCTTTCAATCGAAAATTTTGCATTGATAGAAAAATTAGATATTGATTTTTCCAATGGCTTTTCAATCATTACCGGAGAAACCGGTGCCGGAAAATCAATACTTTTAGGCGCTTTAGGATTAGTTTTAGGCAAACGTGCCGATTTGTCTTCGCTTAAAAATAAAGAAGAAAAATGCATCGTTGAAGCTCATTTTTCTATTGGCAAATATGATTTACAAAATTTCTTTGAAATCAATGATTTGGATTACGAAGAAGAAACCATCATCAGGAGGGAGATACTTCCTTCCGGAAAGTCAAGAGCTTTCGTAAACGATTCTCCGGTTAACCTTCAACAGCTGCAGGATTTAAGTTTGTATCTTATTGATATACACTCCCAGCATCAAACATTAGAATTGTCTGAGGAAGAATATCAATTCAAAATCATAGATGCTATTGCTGACAATCAGCGGACAGTTGCTGAATATCAGAATGTTTTAAAACAATATCGAACGGCAAAATCAGCTTTAGAAGATAAAAAAAGTAGTTTTTCAGCCATTCTCAAAGAGAAAGATTATAATGAATTTCTTTTTAACGAATTACAGTCAGCCGGTCTAAAAGCCGGGGAACAAGCAGAGCTCGAACAAACCTATGAGGCACTGAACAATGTTGAATTCATTAAGGAAAACCTTGAAAGACTATTGGCACTGGCGAATGAAGATGAATTTGGGGTATTGAAAAATTTAAAAGAGTTCAAAGTTGCACTACAAAAGAACATTAACTTTTCCTCGGAATATTTAGCACTTTTTGAAAGAACTAATTCAGTTTTGATTGAGTTTGATGATATTGTTAAAGAGTTGAATCGAGAATCAGAATTAGTTTTCAATGATCCGGAAAAACTGGAATTAATCAATCAAAAGCTGCAACTTATTTACAGTTTGCAAAAAAAACACAATGTAGCCACTGTTGAAGAACTTATAGATATTCAAACGGAATTAGAAAATAAAGTTGTTTCGGTTTCCGAATTTGAAGAAGAGATTGTAACAATTGAAGAGAGTATCAAAGATTTTGAGCTTCAACTGGATGGAATTGCTTCTGAAATAAGTAAAAACAGAAAGAATGCCATACCAAGTCTAAGTGAGAAACTTATCGAAATTCTTAGCCTGTTAGGAATGCCTAACGTTCGTTTTAAAATAGAAATTTCAGATTCACCGACGTACCACAACAACGGGAAAGATCAATTGTCTTTTTTGTTTTCTGCCAATAAAGGAACCGATTTCGGGCTGCTGAAAAAAGTGGCTTCCGGTGGGGAAATGTCGCGAATTATGCTGGCGGTAAAATCTATTTTATCACAATATACAAAATTGCCGACAATCATTTTTGATGAAATTGACACGGGAGTTTCAGGTGAGATAGCGAATAAAATGGGAGAAATAATGCGGGATATGAGTAAATCTATGCAGGTTTTTGCAATTACCCATTTACCGCAAATCGCTGCCAAAGGAAACCAACATTACAAAGTTTTCAAATCAATTCAGGGAGAAACTACCGTTTCAGAATTAAAACTACTGACAGGCGAGGAGCGCATAATTGAAATTGCCGAAATGCTTTCGGGTAAAGAAATTTCAGATTCAGCGTTGAATCATGCTAAAGCCTTGCTTAACTAACCGTTTTAATTTATTATTTTTGTGCCACCATTAACTAAAAAATTTACAATTTAATTTCAAAAAAATATGATTATAGAGCCTAGAATGCGCGGATTTATTTGTTTAACAGCTCATCCCGATGGTTGTGCGCAAAGTGTTAAAAATCAAATAGCTTATGTAAAATCAAAAGGTTCTATTGACGGTGCCAAAAAAGTATTAGTCATAGGTGCTTCTACCGGTTTTGGATTGGCTTCCAGAATCACAAGTGCTTTTGGTTCAGGAGCGGCTACCATTGGAGTTTTTTTTGAAAAAGAACCTGCAGAAGGGAAAACAGCTACTCCGGGTTGGTACAATTCTGCCGCTTTTGAAGTAGAAGCCGGAAAGGCTGGTTTGTATGCCAAAAGCATTAATGGAGATGCTTTTTCTAATGAAGTAAAACAACAAACAATTGATTTAATCAAAGCAGATTTAGGACAAGTGGATTTAGTGATTTACAGTTTGGCTTCACCTGTTCGAATGCATCCGGTGACCGGAGTTCTGCATCGTTCAGTTTTAAAACCTATAGGTAATACTTTTACGAATAAGACGGTTGATTTTCATACAGGTAACGTATCTCAGGTTTCAATTGAGCCTGCCAGTCAGGAAGATATTGATAACACTGTTGTGGTTATGGGAGGGGAAGATTGGGCTATGTGGATGGAAGCTTTAAAAGCTGCCGGAGTTTTGGCAAATGGTGCCACAACCGTTGCATATTCTTATATTGGACCTGAAGTAACCGAAGCCGTTTACAGAAAAGGAACTATTGGAAGAGCCAAAGATCATTTAGAAGCTACGGCCTTTGAAATTACTGATGCTTTAAAAGAAATAAACGGAAAAGCATATGTTTCGGTTAATAAAGCATTGGTTACCCAAGCGAGTTCGGCGATTCCGGTAATTCCATTGTATATTTCTTTATTGTACAAAATAATGAAAGCTGAAGGTGTACACGAAGGCTGCATTGAACAAATTCAACGCCTCTTTGCTGAGAGATTATACGCTGAAGGAACTGTACCGACAGATGAAAAGGGAAGAATAAGAATTGATGATTGGGAGATGCGCGAAGACATACAGGCTCAAATAAAGGCTTTGTGGGATACCGCTACCACTGAAAATCTTTCTCAAATTGGAGATTTGGCAGGATACAAACAGGATTTCTTAAATCTTTTTGGGTTTGGTTTTGATGGAGTAGACTATCAAGCGGATGCAAATGAACTATTTTTAGTTCCGAGCATAAAAAGTTGAATTCTGTTAGAAATATTTTAAAAAGAAGCATTAAAACTCACAAATATTTGTGAGTTTTTTTTATTTACTCTAAATTTATAGTCAATTAACTTATAAACTAAAAACACATGAAAAAAATTACTTTGCTATTTGCCATCCTCTGCGCTTGGCAAATCAATTCTCAATCGCTTAATCAGAGTGCGAGTTGGCCCAATCCGGCATGGACAATTACAGGGTCCTATAATGCCGGAGCCAGTACTTTTGAGAGCAATCCGATTACTACTGCAAATTTTGCATACGACGATGACGACGCAGGTTCAGGACACGAAGACAATATTGCCGCAGAATCACCGGTGATTGATTTGACACCGGCTTTTACAGCAGGAGATATAGGTTTAGTCGTTACGGTTAACTACGGTTATAATTACTTAGCCGATGACATTTTAAGATTCGAATATTGGGATGCTGATGCAGCTACCTGGGTTGTTTGGGGCGGTAATCTCCCGGGAAACAGCACCAGTGTTTATGATGATTTTTGTACAATTCCCAAAACAGTTTTTACTACTCCGGTATTATCGATGGTAGGGTTTACATCAACTCAGTTAAGTGGGTTTAAATACAGAATTCATTATGATGACAGTTTAGCCGGAATTGACTGGAATTGGGGTTTTTGCTTTGATTCACCAGTTATATCGTCCGTTTCTTGTATTCAACCAACAGGTTTAGCTGCCAATGTAACATCTGCTACAACTGTTGACTTAAGTTGGATTGCTGGAGGAACAGAAACAACTTGGGATATTGAGTTGGTGAATCTGACAAACGGAGAAACTCAAACAGGTACCCCAACATACACTAACATAACAAATCCTTACACTGCAACGGTAGAGGCACAGAGTAATTATGCTTTTTATGTGAGATCAAATTGTGGAGCTTCAGGATATAGCAGTTGGTCTGCTGCTTATACGTTCAACACTACTTTAATTCCAGGTTGTGCAACAAATCTAACTCCTATTGATGGTGCTGTTGATATTGTTCCGGGAACTGTGCTCTTTTCATGGGATGCTCCGACAACAGGGGACCCTGCTACATCTTATGATTTATATTATGGGTTAACTCCCGGAAGTGCTACTATTTTGGTTGGGAACTATTTAACCACATCAGCTTCTATCACAATCACAGGTTACAGTACTACTTTTTATTGGAAAATTGTTCCTAAAAATGACGGCGGCTCTTCAACCGGTTGTGCAGAATGGAGTTTTACAACAGCAGATCCACCACCACCACCTGCTAATGATGAGTGTACCGGTGCAATTCCTTTAACTCCAGGTGGCGTATACTCAGATTATATCACTGATGGAACAACATCAAGTGCGACAACATCATCCCAATCTGCTCCTACAACTTGTTTCGGATTTGCTGGTGGAGATGTTTGGTATAGTGTAGTAGTACCGGCCAGCGGAAGTTTAACCTTAGAAACAGGAGACTCTACAGCGGGAGCAACCGGTTTGGATACCGTATTCACAATTTATAGTGGTGATTGCGGTGCTTTGACTCAAATTGATTGCGATGATGACTCAGGAGCGGGAGCTTATTCTCTAAAAAGTATAACAGGTCAAGTTCCGGGTTCTACTTTGTACATAAGAGTATATGAATATAATAATGATAATGCCGGAGGTTTTGGAATTTCTGCTTATGATGCTTCGTTATCAAATTCATCATTTGATAATGCAAATTTTTTGTATTATCCAAACCCGGTGAAAAACATCTTGAATTTGTCATATTCTCAACAGATTTCAAATGTTGAAGTCTTTAATTTACTAGGGCAAAAAGTGATTTCAACTAATTACAGTGCAAATCAAGCGCAAGTGGATATGTCTAATTTGTCAGACGGAGCCTATATGGTGAAAGTTACTTCAGCTGAACAGATTAAAACAATCAAAGTAATTAAACAATAATATTTTAAACTGCTATACCAAAAGCCATCTGAATATCAGATGGCTTTTTTATTTAATATATTATTTGTATTACATTTATATTTAGTTTATTTTTATGAACATTTAATTTCAAATTCAGTTACAATGAAAAAAATTACTTTATTTTTATTACTGTTTTTTTGTGTCCAGATGCAGGCACAATCAATCGTAATCGGCACTGGAACAGTGTCAACAGCAGGAACAGGAAGCGATCCGGTTGATGGCTATTTTGAATCATTCAGATATCAGATAGTCTATACAGCCGCAGAATTGAGTGCTTCATTAACCCCTTATGATCAAATTACAGCCTTGGGCTTCTCAATTGATGAAGATTATGGAGGGGGTCTTCTTTATGGGTATACCATAAAAATGGGACACACAACAGCTACCAATTCTGCCTCACACAATTTTAATGCAACCACAGTAGTCAAAAACTCATTTGATTATGACCCGACTGAAACTGTTGCTGGTGATTTCGATATGATTAATTTTGACACTCCGTTTATCTGGAATGGTGTTGATAATATTGTAATTGAGATTTGCTCTGAAGGACCAAATGCTTTCACAGATCCATATGGTGGTGTCAGAGCTACCGCTATGACAAATGGTTCCAGAAGATACCGTGTTGATGGAGATGTTGCATGTAATACTGAAACAGGGACAACAAGTGCTAACCGACCTAATATTAAATTTAATTATACTGAGGGGACACCTCCAACATGTTTACCTCCTTTTGCCGGACTATCAACAGTAACGTCTTCAACTACAGCTAATTTAAGCTGGACTTCTGGGGGAGCAACTAATTTTGAAGTGGTTGTTCAATTGGCAGGTTTGAGTATTCCTGCTACAGCAAACGATACCGGCGTTAACGTAACAGGTAACAGCTATTCAGCAAGTCTACTGTTACCACAAACTGCCTATGAGTTTTATGTGAGAGGAGAATGTACAGATGGCGCTGATTTTAGTACTTGGGCCGGGCCATATACTTTTAATACAACTCAAGTTCCGGGCTGTGCAACGAACTTAACTCCTGCTGATGGAGCTATTGATGTTTTAGTACCGAGTTCAGTATTATTTTCATGGGATGCACCAACAACAGGAGATCCGGCGGAGTCATACGATATGTATTATGGATTAACTCCGGGTAGTGCAAATATTTTTGTTGGAAACTATCTTACTACCTCGGCTACTATTGATGTTTCTGGATACGGTACAACTTTTTATTGGAAAATAGTACCTAAAAACATAGGAGGTTCT
This sequence comes from Flavobacterium sp. XGLA_31, assembly GCF_051547105.1. NCBI lineage: Bacteria > Pseudomonadati > Bacteroidota > Flavobacteriia > Flavobacteriales > Flavobacteriaceae > Flavobacterium > Flavobacterium sp. XGLA_31. Next base: position 353,422 of record NZ_JBPTTM010000002.1, read on the forward strand.
TCAATTGGATGTGCTGAATGGAGTTTTACTACTATTGATGCTCCCGGATATTGCTTAGATGCCCCTAATGGTCAATGGCCTTCGGGAGTTATTACCCCTGATACTTGTGATGGACTTACAGAAAATATAGTTACTGAAAATGGTTATGCAGGTGAATACTCATTAGTAAATGTGACTGCGGGCCAAACTTATGTATTCAAAAGCTCTATTCCAACTGATTTAATCACTATTAGTTCTGATGACGGAGTCACTGCAACTGCTTATGGACCAAATCCGGTTACTTGGGTTGCTGATGTGACTGGAGAGGTTCGATTTTATACACATTTAGACGAACAATGTGGAGCAGATTCAAATCCAAGAACACGTTCGGTTGTATGTGGATTACCACCGGCTGATTCTCCAGATTACGTTAATTTACAATGGCCACCATCGGCTACAATTCCTCAAGGGGGAAGTTTTACGGTTTATGGTCAGATATATGAAGCAGGTTTAACCGAAGGAACAAACGGTCAGGCTGCTGGAATTAATGCTTGGGTGGGTTACAGTACATCCAACACCAATCCTAATTCATGGTCAAATTGGATTCCGGCAACTTTTAACATTGAAACAGGACCTAACAATAACAATGATGAATATATGGTGACTTTTGGTGATGCATTACCTCCCGGAACCTATTATTATGCAACCCGATTCAATTTAAATGCTGGAGGTTATGTTTATGGTGGTATTAATGCCACTAATGATGGTAACTTTTGGGATGGTACAACTTATTTAAGCGGTGTTTTAACTGTTTTACCACCACCAGCACCAGCAAATGATAATTGTACAGATGCTATTGCTTTAACAGTAGGAGGTGTTTATGGAGATCATTTAACTGATGGAACTAATTTAGGAGCAACGAACTCTACACAAGCGGATCCAACTACTTGTTTTGGTTATGCAGGAGGTGATGTTTGGTATAGTGTAGTGGTACCGGCCAGTGGATCGTTGACTATTGAAACAGGAGATTCTTCTACAGGAGAAACTGGTTTAGATACAGTAATTACAGTTTATTCAGGAGATTGTACTACTCCGATTCAGGTAGGTTGTGATGATGACGGTGCAGATACCGGATCATATTCCTTCTTATCGTTAACAGGACAGACTCCGGGAGCGACTTTGTTAATAAGAGTTTATGAATACAACAATGATGGAGTGGGAGGCTTCGGAATATCAGCCTATGATGCCTCTCTTTCAAGTGACGCATTCAACAGTTCCAATTTTAACTATTATCCAAATCCGGTTAAAAATATTTTGAACTTAACCTATGCTCAAGGAATTTCAACTGTAGAAGTGTTTAATTTATTAGGACAAAAGGTTATTTCTAATAAATGTAATGATAATCAGGCTCAGATTGATATGTCCAATTTATCGGATGGAGCTTATATGGTAAGAGTGACTTCCAAAGATCAGGTAAAAACTCTGAAAGTAATTAAGCAATAATTTTATCTAATGATTATGACAAAAACCACCAGAAAATAGGTGGTTTTTGTTTTTTATAAAACTTATCTTTGTTAAAATTTTAAGCATGTTGTTTTCTGTTATTATACCTGTTTACAATCGACCTGATGAAATTGTTGAGCTTATAGAAAGCTTATTGATTTTGGATTTTGAAAAGCCTTATGAAATAGTTATAGTCGAAGATGGGTCAACAGTAACTTGCAAAGAAGCAATTGAAAGATTTAAATCTTCATTAAATATTTCGTATTATTTTAAAACCAATACCGGTCCGGGAGATTCCAGAAATTTTGGAATGAAGGTGGCAAAAGGAGATTATTTTATCATTTTTGATTCGGATTGTATTATTCCCAAAAACTATTTAGCTGAAGTAGAGCAGGAGTTGAACAAAAATTACGTAGACTGTTTTGGAGGATCTGATGCCGCTTTGGACTCGTTTTCGGATATTCAAAAAGCTATTAATTTTGCCATGACTTCTTTTATGACGACAGGAGGAATCAGAGGTGGTTCTGAAAAACTGAACAAATTTCAACCGAGAAGTTTTAATATGGGAATTTCTAAGAATGCTTTTGAGGCATCAAATGGCTTTGGCAATATTCATCCCGGAGAAGACCCGGATTTGTCAATAAGACTTTGGAAATTAGGTTTTCAAACCCGACTTTTTTCAAAAGCTTTTGTATATCACAAGCGAAGAATAGATTGGAATAAATTTTCGATACAGGTAAACAAATTCGGCAAAGCTCGACCGATATTGGACAGCTGGTATCCCGAATATTCGAAGCTAACCTTTTTCTTTCCTACATTTTTTATCCTAGGCTTTGTTGGGGCTTGTTTTTTATTGTTGTTTAACATAATGTGGCCTATATTCTTCTATGCGCTTTATTTTATAGCAATTTTTGTTTTGTCTTCGGTTGAAAATAAGAGCTTTAAGATAGGTTTTTTATCAATGATAGCTGTTTATAAACAGTTCAAAGGTTACGGAAGCGGTTATTTAATATCTTATATTAAAATAAAATTGATGAAACAAAAACCGGAAGTCGCTTTTCCGGAATTATTCTTTAAAGTACAATAATGGCTAAGATAATCGGATTAACAGGCGGTATTGGTAGTGGAAAAACTTTAGTTGCAAATTACCTGAAGTCAAAAGGTATACCGGTTTATATTGCTGATGATGAAGCTAAATTGCTAATGCAGTCTGATGATATCCTCAAAACTCTTGTCGAAGAATTTGGGGATGATATTCTAAAAGATGGAATACTCAACAGAGAAAAATTGGCTCAGTTGGTTTTCAATAATCCACAAAAACTTCAAAAGCTCAACACTATTGTCCATCCCATAGTAAAAAAGCATTTTGATTCCTGGGTGAGTAAACATCAAGATTTTCCTTTTGTAGTTAAAGAGGCCGCGATACTTTTTGAAAGCGGAAGTTATAAAGATTGTGACAGCATCATTACGGTTACAGCACCTTTAGAAACCCGCATTGAACGAGTTGTATTGCGTGACAAAACAGATGCGAAAAATGTCTTAAACAGAATGAAAAATCAATGGACTGACGAAGAGCGTATTGCAAAAAGCAATTATGTAATCAACAATATTTCTGTTAAAGAAACCCAAAGACAAACTGATAGAATTCTTAAATTATTAAAAAATCAATAATTAATATTTGAGATGTTAATGTTTGGTTAATGTATTTATTGCTTAAATGTTAAAATGTTAAATTTGTTCGATGAATAAATTGTTTTTCCGATTACTTGTCATTTTAATGAGTTTGTCTTTAATAGGCATTATACTTGTTCAGGTGTATTGGTTTGATAAATCTTTTGAAAACAATGAAGAGCAATTTAAGTTTCACGTTAAGCAAGTTCTAGGAAATGTTGCGGATAAACTACAAAAACAAGAAACCTATAAGTTTTTTGAGCAGTATAATCACGTTAAAGACAGTATGGGTAAAGTTCCGAAAAGAAGTGACTTCTTGGAATTGTATCTCTATCAGCGAGACACCAGAACTAACGAAACGATAGTTTATACCAACAATATTATTTCTGAAGATTACGGGGTTACTTCATCATCGCTCTTTGACAAAAAAACAGATAATCAGACGCCAATTAAAAATTACTCGGCAAAAAGCAAAACTGAGATTTACAGTAAAGGTGTGGACAATTCGGGAATGAAGCAAAATTTAGCGCCCGATGTTAAAATTGAAAAAACAAAATCATTAGACACCTGGACAGATTCACAGTTTGAAATGCTTTACAAAGATTTGGCCGCTCTCAAGCCTATACAGGAAAGAGTTACTAACGAACAATTGCAAAAGTTGTTGGCCGATGAAATGAATGAGTACGGGGTAAAAACTCCTTTTGAATATAATGTTTACAGCAACGGTTTAGCCACCAAAATAAAATCAGAAAGTTTTAAGTATGACAAATCATCTACTTATTCCATTCCGATATTTATTGATAACGAAGGAAATAATAAGTATCAGTTACTCGTTACTTTTCCTCAAAAAAAGAAATTCTTATTTTCGGAATTAATCGGGATTTGCCTACTGTCTATCATATTTACTTTAGTGATTATCATTGCCTATTCCAGTGCTTTAAGCCAATTAATTAAGCAACGTCAGATTTCGGAAATTAAAACCGATTTCATAAACAATATGACACATGAGTTTAAGACACCTATCGCCACAATAAATTTGGCTTTAGATGCTATTAAAAATCCAAAAGTCATTGAAGATAAAGAAAAGGTACACCGTTACCTGCAGATGATACGTGATGAAAACAAACGCATGCATGCCCAAGTGGAAAATGTGTTGCGTATTTCAAAACTGGAAAAGAAAGAATTAGAAATAAATAAAGAATCTAACAATATTCACGATATCATTGAAGATGCTATTGAGCATGTCAATTTAATTGTTGAAGACCGTAACGGTTCAATTACTACTCATTTAAACGCCACCAGAACGTCTGTCTTATTAAACGATGTTCATTTTACCAATGTATTGGTGAACATCTTGGATAACGCTATAAAATACTCGCCAAACGAACCCATGATTGACATTTACACTGAAAACATAAAGGAATTTGTCATTATCAAAATTAAAGATCAAGGAGCCGGAATGACAAAAGCGGCTCAAAAAAGAATATTTGAAAAATTTTATCGTGAACATACCGGTGATGTGCACAACGTAAAAGGGCATGGTTTAGGTTTAGCTTACGTAAAAAGAATTGTAGAAGACCACAACAGCGAAATCTTCGTTGAAAGTGAAAAAGGAAAAGGAAGCACATTTATTATTAAAGTCCCACTCATAAATTAACATATATGGAAACAAACAAAAAAATTCTTTTAGTCGAAGATGATCAGAACTTTGGAATAGTTCTCAGAGAATATTTGACCTTAAATGATTTTGAAGTAACCCTAGCTAAAAACGGCATGGAAGGCTTTGAAAAATTCAAAAAAGACAATTTCGATTTGTGTATTTTGGATGTTATGATGCCTTACAAAGACGGTTATACCTTAGCCAAAGAAATACGCGAAAAAAACAAGGACGTACCTCTGATTTTTTTAACGGCTAAATCGATGAAGGAAGATGTAATGAAAGGATATAAAGTTGGAGCTGATGATTATTTGAATAAACCTTTTGATTCTGATGTATTATTGATGAAAATTAAGGCTATCATTCAGAGAAAATCGGTAGAAAGCAAAAATGAGCCAGCTAAATTTGAGTTCCAAATAGGTAAATTTCTTTTAAATTCTAAATTAAGATATTTAAAATTTGAAAATGAAGAGCCAATCAAATTATCGCCAAAAGAGTCAGATTTATTGAAAATGATGGCAATGTATGAAAACGATTTAATGCCAAGGGAATTGGCGTTAACTAAAATTTGGAGAGAAGATAATTATTTCACTTCGAGAAGTATGGACGTGTATATTGCTAAATTACGTAAATATTTGAAAGAAGATCCAAACGTTGAAATTCTCAATATTCATGGAGAAGGATTTCGATTGGTTATCAAAAAATAAAGGTAGAGGCTTCGGGAAACCGGAGCCTTGTTATTTTAAATGCAATTGCAGGGCAAAGCAAACTTTAGCATCCTTTTCAACAGTATAAACAACAGTGTTTAACTCTTCTTTTTGGTTGAGGGTAACTATATCGCTCATAGCAACTTCTTTCAGATAGTTCATCTCAAAACTATCAATTTTTTGATTAATGAGGATATTCAAATCAACCGTATCCAAACACCACTCCAAATACTTGACACTATTGGCATGATTCACAATATCTAAATCCGATAATTTAACAACATGTGTTCCTTTATTTTGCATTTCCTGCTGAAAGTCAATTTTACTGAAAGATTGCACAGTTGCTCTGTCAGAATATTTTTGAAAATGTTGATGCGGCAAAACTAAAGATTCGGGTCTTCGTGTTTTGGTATTGAAAACCGCCCAAAATGTTTCACATCCAACGATTTTCTTGTCACCAAGATATACTTCTAAACAGCGGATGGAACGTGAATTCTCTAATGAGTTAATCCAGGTTTTTATCGTAATAACATCTCGCCATTTGGGCATGGCTGAAATTTCCACTCTCATACGACTGAGTACCCATGCTTGGTGATGAACTTGCATATCCGTAAAACTAATACCTCCCATTTCAGCATGCAAACCTGCCGTCAATTGTAAAATATTGCACAAATCAGTGTATTTGAGATAACCGTTTGGATAACATTGGAGAAAATTAATTTCCCAATTTTTAGATAAAATAGATGTGAAACCGAAAGATATAGACATTTACTTAATTTTAGATTCAATGTAATTTGTAATCCTATCCATATCTGTCAGGTAATCAAACCAAACTGTATTTTCATTGCGTTTAAACCATGTTACTTGTCTTTTCGCAAATCTTCTGGTATTCATTTTAATGTTCTCTACTGCTTTATCTAATGTTACAGTTGCGTCCAAATACTCAAATAATTCGCGATAACCGACAGTTTGTAAGGCATTCAACATCTTGTACGGAAACAAAACTTCGGCTTCACTCAAAAGACCTTCTTTCATCATAATGTCTACCCGTTGGTTGATACGTTCATACATAATTTCTCTGTCAGCTTCCAAACCGATGATGATAGGAGTAAAGTTTCGACGGTTTTTCTTTTGTCCGACAAATGAAGAGTAAGGCTTTCCGGTGCCCAAACATACTTCAACAAAGCGCTTCATGCGTTGCGGATTTTGAAGGGTTTGGGGATTTTCGGTGAGGAGTTTTTGATAATAATCAGCATCTCTTTTTTTCAATTCTTGCTGAAGATAATCTAATCCAAATATCTCAAAATCAGCATTTATTTCATCTCTTAACGACTTGTCTATATTCGGAAAATCATCAAACCCTTTGAGTACAGCATCTACATATAAACCGGAACCACCTACCATAATTTGGACTTTATTTTTTAGAAATAAAGTGTCGAGCAAGGCAATGGATTCCTGTTCAAAATCGCCTACAGTGTAGCTGTCAAAAATAGATTTATTTTGAATGAAATGATGTGGTGCAGAAGCTAATTCATCCTTACTTGGAACCGCTGTACCGATAGCCATTTCTTTATAAAACTGCCGGCTGTCACAGGACAAAATATCGCATCCGAAATGTTTTGCTAAGGCAATACTTAAAGAAGTTTTTCCTATGGCTGTTGGTCCGACAATGACAATTAAGTAGTTCACAATATATTTTTTAGCCCCGATGGAAGCAGGCTACCGTGTAGCGCGGACAGCGAAAATAGCTCCCTGTCAATTAAAATTTAATAATTTTCATCACCTTATTTCTACGTAAAAATCCCTGAATAATAGTACGTGTGTCCCGATTGTTTTGCATAGGAATGATGATGTTTTTCAGGATTTCAATGTTATTGACTTGGTAATTTAAATCAAAGAAGCAATACCCTTTATAAACTCCGTTCTCAATCAAAACGGCGCTACGTTCATCAACAGTACGCCCTCGATCAATAATGACCATATTGCTGTTGTTAAACTTCATTTCCTGAATGAATTCCTCCACGCGTTGATTGTAATCTTCCGGGGATTCTTTGCCTAAACAAGCTCCCAAACATTCTTTAATTTTTAACTGAAAGCAACCATTTTTGGTTTCATATAAACCATTAATCTTTTGACACAATTGGTGTTCCGCTGTTATTTTGAAGAGCAAGTTTCGCCCTTCTTGTAAAGAAGCAAATGAGGTAATCTCTTTTTTGCGTCCATCAGCTTTTTGAACTTTTAATGCTAAATAACCGTTTTCATCTTTATCGGCATAAAGGGCATACTGAAAAATGGTTTTGCGTTGAGAACGGTTATAGATTGGTTTATTGATTTTTATTTCTTCACTTTCTTTCAAAAGAGCAATTAGTTCACTACCTGTTACTTCGTAGGTTACGGCAAAAACATCCCGTTGGATTTTTTTACTTTTGCCCGAAGTACCTGTAAAGTGCTGGCTAATTCGCTTTTTAATGTTACGGCTTTTACCAATATATATCAAATCACCTTTCTCATTATGCATATAGTAGATTCCGGTTTTACTAGGCATACTTTCCACTATATCCAATAATTTAGGAGATAATCCTTTCTTGATTTCTGCTTTGATAAGACTGATGAGAATTTCTTTTTCGACATCTTTCGCCAAAAGCATTTTGAAAAGTTTTACGGTAGCCATGGCGTCACCATTGGCTCTATGCCGGTCAGCAACAGGTATGCCTAAGGAACGAACCAGTTTTCCCAAGCTGTAAGAAGGTTGTCCCGGAATCAGCTTTTGCGACAATTCGACTGTACAGAGCGTCGGTTTGACGTAATCATAACCCAATCGGCCAAACTCGGTACGCAGTATGCGATAATCAAAAGAGGCATTGTGAGCCACAACAATACAATCCTGAGTAATTTCAATAATGCGCTTGGCTACTTCATAGAACTTGGGAGCCGAGCGCAACATAGCATTATTAATACCGGTAAGTTTTACCACGAAAGGCTGTATTGGCTTCTCGGGATTGACCAAACTGATAAATTGGTCGACAATTTCATGACCGTCAAATTTGTAAATTGCAATCTCAGTGATGCCTTCTTCGTTGAACTGGCCTCCGGTGGTTTCTATGTCGAGTATGGCGTACAAATCAGTGTTGTAATTAACAGTTTATATTATCTTCCACCAAAGATACTACTTCCAATCCGAACCATCGTACTTCCGCACTCGATAGCAATCGGGTAATCTCCGCTCATTCCCATCGAAAGAGTGGTTAGCTGCAGGTTGTCGCTGGTAAATTGTTGGCAATGGTCAAAAATAGATTTTAAATGCTGAAATTCGCGTTTGATTTGGAGTTGGTTATTTGTAAATGTCGCCATCCCCATTAAACCAATCACTTTGATATTAGCCATTGCCTTAAATTCTTCAGAATTAAGTAGATCTTTCAGTTCATTTTCGTCTAATCCAAATTTGGTTTCCTCTTCAGCTATATGAATCTGAAGTAAACAATGGATGTTCTTTCTCCAACGCACCGCCTGACGGTTGATTTCTTTCAATAATTTCAAACTGTCTACTCCGTGAATAAGCTTCACGTAAGGAATCATGTATTTTACCTTATTGGATTGCACATGACCGATCATGTGCCATTCAATATCCTTTGGCAATTGCTGCCACTTTTCGGTCATTTCCTGTATTTTGTTTTCTCCAAAGATTCGCTGCCCCGCTTCGTAAGCTTCCATTAAATCAGCTACCGGTTTGGTTTTAGAAACCGCCACAAGCGTAACGTGTGGTGGGAGGGAGGATTTTATATCAAGGAGCTTTTCTTTTATTGACATTTTAATTTTTTTCAAATTGGCATTTCTCCAAATTACAATTCATATACCATTAAACCGCTTCTGAATTTGGGTTCAATGTAAGTGCTTTTAGGAGGCATGATTAAATTGTTATCGGCCAAAGCCTTAATTTCATTGATGTCAGAAGCATAAAGCATAAAACCTACTTCAAACTCTCCTTCATCTACTAATTCTTTTATAGTAGCTACCGATTGTTTTCCGGGGATGTATTCAATGCGTTCATCATTGCGTAAATCTTCAATCCCTAATAAAGGTAGTAATACCGTGTCATATAAAATCTGAGCATCGAGATTCCCCAACATACTCTCAGACATTCCTTGTTGTTTGTAGAACAAAGCATAAAAATGACCATCGAGATACATACCGAATTCAAATTTGCTTTGAGGTTTCCACAATTCCTGTTCTTTGTCTTTGATAATGAAATGTTCCGATAATTTCTCAAGGAAGTCTTCACGGCTAAAACCATTCAAATCTCTTATGATACGGTTGTATTCATAAATTTTGACATTGCTTTCGGCTATGAGAAAACTCATAAAATAGTTAAGGTTTTCGTTGCCCAAATGCTTGTCTTCATCATACAGCAATTCTGCCGAAGCCGAGCGATGATGTCCGTCTGCAATATACAACTCGGGAATGTCTTCAAACTGTTGGGTCAACCAATGAATTTCTTCTGCGGATTCAACTTTCCAAAGCTGATGTTTTTCTTTATTGGTCGTTGAATAATTGTAGACCGGTTGATCTTTCTTTTTTTTAGCTATCCATTCATTAATCTGAATATTATCGGGATAGGTAATCAAGACTGGCTCGGTGTTAAATCCGGTTTGGTGTAAGTAATCCTTAAAGTATTCTACACGATATTGCAGTGTATCTTCGTGTTTTTTGATACGATTGTTTTTGTAATCTTCAATTGATGTCCCGGCGACTATACCTGTAAAAATTTCTGTTTTGGTCTGAATCTCATATAAAAAATAAACAGGTTGGTCTTCCGTCATAAAAACACCATCATCTTTGAAATCCTGATATTTATGGGCTACTCCTTTAAACCGCTTATCCAGGGTAATTTTCTGCGAATACATGTAAGCCGGATGGATGACGTGCAAAAAGGAATACGGATTAAAACTCAGCCAGGCGGCAAGCTCGGCAGAACTGTAATCATCATAATTGCGACAAGTAACCAAAGCCACTTTATCTGGGGTAGGACGTACTGCTTTGAAAGGAATTATTTTTGCCATTGGAAGATTAAATAACAGACAATAACCAAAAGATGTAAACTTAAGATTAAATGCTAGTAATTTTTACGAGTTAAATTGTTTTGAAACTTTTTCTGCTTTTTTACTTTCAGCATAATCATAGAATCCTTCTCCTGATTTTACTCCCAGCTTTCCTGCCATAACCATGTTAACTAAGAGTGGGCAAGGTGCATATTTCGGGTTTTTGAAACCATCGTACATTACGTTTAATATAGAAAGACAAACGTCCAGTCCGATGAAGTCTGCTAGCTGTAACGGCCCCATAGGATGAGCCATCCCCAGCTTCATTACGGTATCAATTTCATATACACCGGCTACACCGTTATATAATGTTTCAATGGCTTCGTTAATCATTGGCATCAATATTCTGTTAGCCACAAAACCGGGGTAGTCATTAACTTCAGTTGGTGTTTTTCCTAATTTTACAGACAAATCCATAATGATTTTAGTCACTTCATCTGAGGTAGAATAGCCTCTGATGATTTCAACTAATTTCATAATCGGCACAGGATTCATAAAGTGCATTCCAATTACTCTTTCGGGATGTACCACTTGGGCTGCGATTTGCGTAATGGAAATAGAGGACGTATTAGTAGCTAAAATGACATTATGATTACAGATTTCGCTGAGTTGTTTGAAGATGTTGAGTTTCAAACTGACATTCTCAGTAGCCGCTTCCACAACTAAATCAGTTCCAACTACACCGTCTTTCATATCGGTATAGGTGATAATATTAGAAATCGTTTGGTGTTTATCTTCTTCAGAAATGGTTCCTTTGGTTACCATTCGATCAAGATTAGCTGCTATAGTAGCCATTCCTTTTTCCAGTGATTTTTCAGAGATGTCAATTAATTTTACGGTAAATCCGCTTTGTGCAAAAGTGTGAGCAATTCCGTTGCCCATAGTTCCTGCGCCTATTACAGCAATTGTTTTCATTCTATTGATTTAGGTTATTATTGTTTGTTCATTGAATCGATAATCATATAGGCAACTCTCAGGGCTTCGGTGCCGTCTACAAGAGTTACTATAGGATTTGTATTGTTTGTTATAGCATCGGCAAAGGTTTCCAACTCATCTAAAATGGCGTTATTGTTGTGTATTTCGGGGTTGTTGAAATAAATTTGTTTGCGATCACCTTCTGCATTTTGAAGAATCATATCAAAGTCACCCGGAACTTCCGGAGCCTCTTTCATTTTTACTACTTCACAGGTTTTGTCTAAATAATCTACAGAGATGTAAGCATCCTTTTGAAAAAAGCGGGATTTACGCATGTTCTTCATAGAGATTCTACTGGAAGTAATATTAGCCACACAGCCATTTTCAAATTCAATACGGGCATTGGCAATATCAGGAGATTGACTCAAAACTGAAACGCCGCTGGCATGTACTGCTTTAACTTTGGATTTAACGACACTCAGTATGGCATCAATATCGTGTATCATTAAATCCAATACCACCGGAACATCGGTACCGCGCGGATTGAACTCAGCCAAACGATGCGTTTCAATAAACATTGGGTTTTCGATTTGATCTTTAACAGCAATGAATGCCGGATTAAAACGTTCTACATGACCCACTTGTCCTTTGACATTGTATTCTTTAGCCAATGCTATAATTTCTTCAGCTTCTTCTACAGTAGTAGCAATAGGCTTCTCAATGAATACATGTTTCCCTGATTTGATGGAAACTTTAGCACATTTATAATGCGAAAGTGTAGGGGTTACAATGTCAATAACATCAACAGCGTGAATTAATTTGGCAATGGTATCAAATCTTTTGTATCCAAACTCAGTTGCTATTTTTTCTGCGTATTCCGGGTTTTCGTCATAAAACCCTACTAGTTCATATTTTTCAGATTGTTGTAATAATCGTAAGTGTATTTTTCCGAGGTGACCGGCACCTAAAACGCCAACTTTAAGCATAAAATAAAATTTTACCAAAAATAAGATAATTGTTCCGAGTTTTAGGTTTCAAGTTTAAAGTTTTTTTGGAATTTGTTATTTGTTTTTTGGATTTTTTCCGTCTATTTTTACCAAAATTAATCACTACCCAAATTGAAAGATACTGCCAAACATCAAGGACTCAGAAACCAACTTGCTAAGCAATTAGAAGAGAAAGGAATTACAGATAAACACGTTTTAGAAGCCATTCGGAAAATCCCGAGACATCTGTTTTTGAATTCGGGTTTTGAGGATTTTGCTTATCAGGACAAGGCTTTTCCTATTGCGGCCGGACAAACTATTTCCCAACCCTATACAGTGGCATTTCAAACGCAGTTACTTCAGGTAAAAAAAGACCACAAAGTGTTGGAGATTGGCACAGGTTCCGGATATCAAACAGCCGTTTTGGTGACTATGGGAGCCAAAGTCTATTCTGTTGAACGACAAAACGAATTGTTCAAAATTACCTCTGCATTGTTACCAAAACTGGGAATTCGTCCTAAACATTTATCCTTTGGTGACGGATACAAAGGACTGGAAAATTTTGCTCCTTTTGACAGCATCATAGTAACAGCAGGAGCTCCAATAATTCCGAAACCATTAATGGCCCAGCTGAAAATAGGAGGAAGACTCGTGATTCCGTTGGGTGAGAATGAACAAATTATGACTTTGTTGATTCGCAAGAATGAAACTCAATTTGAAAAACATGAATTTGGGGAATTCCGTTTTGTTCCTTTATTGGAAAATAAAAATTAGTATCTTACCCTACAGATAATAACACCTGAATTTGTATGAAAAAAATCATTACTTTTTGTCTTTTTATTTCCCAATTCGCTTTAGCTCAGAATACAGAAACCAAGGTCTGGAAATTATTACTGAGCAACAAAAGAACAGAAGCCAGAAAACTGTTTGATCAAGAACTGAAATCAAAAAAAAATAAAACTATTGACCTTTTTCTGTTAGACAACTTTATTGATTTGGAAAGCGGCAAGAGTGATTATGATGAAACTTTTGTCAAAACACTGGCAACTTTTCCGGAGAGTGGTTTTTATTACTGCCCGTTGGTAAAAAGACAATTTATCTTGGATGAAATTCAAACGGTAGGTTTTAACGACAACACCTATAAAAAAATAGATGCTTTAGCACAGTTAGCCGCTTTTAAAGACAATCCTCAGGTTATTTACTATAAGGCCATAGCTGACAGAAACCGAAAAGATTATACAGGTTATGCCAATGCAATTAAACAATTGCATTCCATTATGGATTGGCAATTGTGTGGTCCGTTTGAAAATCTGAATGACAGCGGTATTGATATTGAATACGAGCCCGAAGCTTATCCGAAAAACGACAAATCTTTTGATGCGAACAGCAATGGAGTAGTGGGATGGTACAATCCTGGAATCATTCAAAACGAAGGGTATCAAACGTTTTCTAATGAAGACGAATATGGCAATGCCATAATGTATTCTCAGGTTTTTGTAGACAATCCAAATGATCAGGAAGTGATTTTTAATTTTGGTATGAGTGCTTCTATGAAAATATTTGTAAATGATGTGGAAGTTTATGTTAATACCTTAAACCGAGTTTCGGATTTAAATGCTTATAAAATCAAACTATTGTTGCCAAAAGGCATGAACCGTATTTTGATGAAAACCGCCATTTCGAAAGCAAACAGTTATTTTTTCCTTGCTCTAACCGATACGCAGAACAAACCTATTACGAATCTGACTTATTACAACACTTATAAAGAGTATACAAAATCTACTTTGTCATCACTTCAGGTAGAAGAACAGACACCTGATTATGAGGCATATTTTAGCAATAAAGTTAAAGCAGACCCGGGAAATGTACTGAATAAGATTTTGCTTTTTGACTGCTATATTCATAACAAAAAAGTAGAGTTAGCCCAAGATATTATTGAAGATTTAGACCGACAATATCCGAACAGTTCAATGATAAAAATTCGTTTGGCCAAATACTATAACTTCAAAGATGACAATCAAAAGTTGGATGAAGTAAAGAAAAACATAGAAGTTCAGGATCCTGATTACTATTTTACTTTGGTTAACAAAGCACAAGACAGCGATTGGATTTCTTCTGTGAGTATTGCAGAACTTGAAAAATACAGAGACCGGGCTAAAAAGTTAAATTCTCCTATGGTTGGACTGTTGTATGATTTTTTCATCAATGCACGAAATTCAAATATGGAAGCAATGATTAGCAATCTGGATGACTTATTTGCCAAGTCAAACAACAGCGAATTTTATCTTACCAGTTTAGCTCCGCTTTATGACAGTTTGGAAAAGAAAAAGGAAAAAACGATTGCTTTACTCGAAGGATTATTAGATAAAAAAGAAAATTTTACCGCACTGGCCAAGTTAATTGGGTATTACCGTGATGCCAACCGAAAAGAAGATGTGAAGCGACTGTTTTTGGAAAGAAAGAAAAACTATCCTTATTTCAATGGAGTAGCTTCGGACTACATCAGCATTTTAATTGAAGAGAAAAAGTATACTGAAGCTTTGGAAGAAATTAATAATGCATTGGCAAACTTCCCTTATTCGTTTTATTTATTAGAACAAAAAGGTCAGGTTTACAATTATATGAATAATGTAAAAGAAGCCGAAAAATACATGCGTCAATCCTTGACACACAATTCAGAAAACAGTTCATTGCGAAAACAATTATACGACATTACCAAGACGCCCGATGAAATTGAAGAAATCGATATCAAAGACAAATATAAAATCATCAAAGAGCGCAGACATTCGGATATGAAAAGTGATTATGGTGTCGTGACACTTTTGGACGAATATATCGTAAATATTCTGCCGGAAGGAGGACGGAAATCAAAAATCGCTTTAGCATATGAAATCACTACCGAAAACGGTATTGAGGAAATGAAAGAATACAAATTGAATACATACTCCATCACATTACAAAAATCTGAAATTGTAAAAGAAGACGGAAGTTTGGTTCCTGCCGATGAGGGCGATGGAACCTTGGTATTTCCTAACCTGAAAGTAGGGGATGTGGTTTATATAGAATACGAATCCTTCAGCAATTCGTACGGCCGATTCTACAAAGATTTCAATTTGGATTGTTATTTCAACAGTACGTTTCCAACGGTAGAATCTATTTTTGCCATCATCAATCCATCGGATATTAAATATAATTTTAAATTCAGCAATGGCGATATTACACCTACGGTTAAAAAAATCAACAACAAAACATGCACCATCTGGAAACGTTCCAAAATTCCGGCGTTGGCCCTACTAGAACCCAACTCTAAGAACTATAATGATTTGACCAACTCTATCAACGTAAGTTCAATCAAAGACTGGAAAGAGATATCTAACTGGTATGCTGATTTAGTTAAAAAAACCTTGAAATTGGACAAAGTGACCAAAAGTACTTTTGAAGGGATTTTTCCAAATGGAGTGGCTGGCATGACGCAAGATGCCATTGCCAAAAAAATATATACATATATAGAAGAAAACATTAAATATAGCTCACAGGATTTCAGACAAAGCGGCTATGTACCGCAAAAACCATCTAAAACCATTACTACTAAATTAGGCGATTGTAAAGATGTGTCGACGCTTTTTGTGGCTCTGGCTCAATTGGCGAATATGAAAGCCAATTTGGTTTTGGTATCTACCAACGACAACAGTTCGCAATTGATGTCGCTGCCGTCTAAAGAATTCAATCATTGTATTGTGAAAACAATCATAGACGGAAAAGAGGTTTTCCTGGAACTGACTGATAAATACTTACCTTATAAAGCATTACCGATGTCTTTGTATAAAGCCAATGCTTTGGTAATCTCTTTTGATAAAAACGAAAATGAGAAGTCCTCTTTAATCAATATTCCGTTTGATAATGCTGTGAAAAATGAAGTCATTACCAACAGCGTGGTCGATTTGGGTGATAAAGACATCAAACTCATCAATACCCAAAAGATTATAGGGGCCAATAAATCGTATTTCAATGAATTATTTTCGACGGCGACTTCTGAAGATGTCAGAAAAAAGGAATTGGAAGAAGATTACAACAACAAACTGAAAAAAAGTTTAAAACTTGAAAACGCCAAACTTATTACCAACAATGCCTTTGATGACAGTATTGAGTTTCAAACGCAATTGTCAGTCAATGAAAAAATCAAAAGCGTAGGAAACCTTAAAATCGTGGATTTGCCTTTTATTGATAAAGTATATACCCGTGATATCGTAGCCAAGGAAACCCGTAATTATGATATTAAATACATTACTTATGAGAACAATTACAATTATAACTCAACAATTGTAATGAATATTCCGGCTGATAAAAAGTTTACTGAAATCCCGGAAAACAAAAACTACACCTATAAAAACCACAGTTATTCTATCAGTTTTGAATTGGTAAAACCTAATTCGCTTAAAGTAACTCGAGTTGTAAGCACCCCATGGGACAACATCACTGCTGCAGAGTACCCGGATTATAAAAAATATGTTGAAGAAGTAATCGCCAACGAAGAACAGGTTGTAGGCTTCAAATAAAAATGAAAATCCACCTCAGGGTGGATTTTTTATTTTAAAATGATTTCTTGATTCGGTCTAAATCCCGTTTGGTATCTTGTTCCTTAAGCGATTCTCGTTTGTCATACGTTTTCTTTCCTCGGCAAAGCCCTATGTCTAGCTTGGCCAGTCCTTTTTCATTAGTAAACAATTTCAATGGAATAATTGTTAAACCTTTGGTATCGAAGGCTCTTTCCAGCTTTTTTAATTCTCTTTTGTTCAATAATAGTTTACGCTCACTTTTGGCTTTGTGATTGAACTGGTTACCATAAAGATATTCATCAATTTGGGTATTGATGGCAAACAACTCACCATTGTGAAATTCACAAAATCCTTCCGTTATATTGGCTTTACCCAAACGAATCGACTTGATTTCTGTACCGGTTAAAACGATGCCGGCCGTATAGGTTTCAATTATTTCATAATCAAACTTAGCCCGCTTGTTCAGTATGTTTATTGTTTTTAACATAGGATGGCAAATGTATAAATTATTGAGCTTATTCGATATGAAATTAGCAATAAAAAAAATAGTCAAACTATGATTTATATCAGTTTTTGGGCCAAATGTTCACGGTACTTTTGAAGTGTAATTTTAAACCAATAATCAAAATGAAAAAATTATTATTAGCAGCAGGAATTGTATTAATGACGTTTACTGCTCAAGCACAAGAAAAAAGTCAAGGCCTAAAAGGAGCGTGGTTTGCCACTTCACAAATTGGCTATCAACAATCAAAATCAGGAGATGTTAAAAGTACTAACGTAATGGTGTTACCAATTGTGGGGACCTTTGTTACTCCTACAGTAGCCGTTGGAGCTGGTATTGGTTACCTTAACATCAAAGCCGATAATGCCGACGTAGGCGGAAATACCGTTGACTTAAACTCTAAGCTCTACGTTATCCAACCTTTGGCACGTAAATATTGGAATGTAGCCGGGAATTTCTATTTCTTCGGCCAGTTAGCCACACCAATTATAACCGGTAAAGAAGAAACTACCAACTTAAAAATCTCTCAATTTGGTGCTACTATGTCGGGTGGGGTTGATTTCTTTGTTACTAAAAACTTCTCTGTTGAGTTCTCATATAATTTGGTGAATTTCAGCCAAACAACATTAAAACCGGACGGTGGCGAAAAAACAACGATTACAGATTTTTCAGTTGCTCATGTGGCCAATGTAGAATCAGCCTACAACAATGCATTGTATGGAAGTGGAGGAAGTTTGACCACTCCGTTATCATTCGGATTTAAATTCGTGTTTTAATTTATAGTTAATGGTTAGTATTCGGGAAACCGAATCTGGAGGACCGTCATTCTTGATTGAATGGCGGTTTTTTTGTATATATTTGTTTATGCAAAATAAAGCTTCAAATAATCCGCTTCACGGGATTACACTTAAAATGATGCTCGAAGATCTGGAAGCATTTTACGGTTTTGATACTTTGGGTGAATTGATAAAAATAAGATGTTTCAACAGCAATCCGAGCATTAAGTCTAGTTTGACATTTTTAAGAAAAACCGAATGGGCGAGAAAGCAAGTAGAAGAATTGTACATTCGAACATTGCCCAAACTGAACAAAGAATAGCTATTCTTTAAAATTTCTACGCAACAAGGAGTAGATTACAGTATCCCAAAATTTTCCATCCCACAATTCATTTTCCAGAATATGTGCCTCTTTTACAAAGCCATTCTTTAATAACACTTTTTCGGAAGCAATATTGTCCGGATCGATTACGGCTTCTACAGAGTGAAGATTCATTTGTTCAAAACCATATTTCACTACTGCTTTGATAGCCTCCGTGATGTAACCTTTACCGTAAGTTTCCGGCAACGACATATAACCAATTTCAGCGCGATGATTTTCCGGTTGGATGCGGTAATGGCCTATGATACCAATAATTTTAAGATTCCCTTTAATGGTGATTCCCCAATTAATTCCGGTGTTGTCTTCAATTTTTTCATTAATCATTGCAATATGCTGCAAGGCATCTTCCTTGGTTTTAGCCAATGGACGGGGAATATATTTCATGGTTTCCGAATTACCCCGAAGTGCCAGTATTTCATCAACATCATTTTCATCTATCCGACGTAACAATAAACGCTTGGTTTCTAAATTTTGAAAAGGGTGGAAGTTGATGGTCAGCATATTATTTTTTATGTAAATGTATTGCAATTTTCAATTGGGTATAGAGGGATATTCTAAATTTTATGTAACAATATTAAGTACCAATCATTTGAAATTACTAAAAAACATATTGAAATTTAAACAGTTATGTTTTATTTATTTTCAAAAAAACTTGTTTAGAAAAAATATTTTACTACTTTTATTCTGCCCATTAATCTATTTTTAATTTAATCCTACTTAGTATGAAGCCAAATTTCGAAACTATTGAAAAGGAAAAAATACACCTTCTTTCCTTTCCGCAATCTGATGTTTTAGAATCTTTTGAAGAAATGCAACAACGGCATTCTGACTTAAATCGCGCGCTGGCGTTGGGAAACTTAGAACATTCTAAAATCAGAATCTATTTTGAAGACAACCAGTCTAAAAAAGTTGTTGAAACGACGGTTTGGGCCGTCACCGATCAACGGGTTATTCTCAAACAGGGTCATTCAATACCTATTAACCGAATTTATAAATCGGCATAAAATCAAAAGCACTCTAGGAAGTGCTTTTTGTATTTGTGTTTTTTACTTTTTTTAGTAGTAAGGGAAAAATAAATATTTATTTGTTTCCCCTTTTTGAATTTGATGGAATTTATGTGTCTTTACCGATAACAGTCATTCATAATTTCTAGCTTAACACTCATCGAAGCGTTTTTTTAGTTTTGTAAGCAGACAAGGTAATCATGTTGAAATATAATATAAGTAAGAATAATACATGTATAAACAATAAAACAATGCATTTCATCGATTTTATTTGTATTTAAACGTTGTTTTAGCCTAATATTGTCAAACCAAATCAAACAATACGTTCTGTCATTATTAATCCGATAAAGTGTTTGCCCCACATCTACTTTATTCAAAAAACTTAACCTACTACTATGAAAGCAAAAATGTTCAGAGCATTATTGCCGATAGCAATTGTGCTCACTATGGTATCTTGTTCTTCTGATTCTTCAGAAAGTACTACAGCTGACAACAAACTTGTAACGACCTACAATTACAACGACACCGAGTTGCAGTTGGTAACCCTCATCAACAATTATCGTCAAAGCATCGGTTTAAACACCTTGCAGGTAATCAATCACATCTCTTACAAATCAGAAGAGCACAATGAATACATGATTGATAACAAAGTGGTGAACCATGATTATTTTTACGATCGTTCCGAGAACTTAATCGAAGTATTAGGAGCCGAGAAAGTAGGAGAGAACATTGCTTACAATTACTTAACCGCCGAAAGTGCTTTTAATGCCTGGCTGAACAGTCCGACACACAAAGCCAACATTGAAGGAGACTTTACCCATTTCGGAATCTCCGTTACCACCGATCCAGCTACTGGAAGAAAATATTACACGAACATGTTTATTAAAAAGAAATAATAACCATGCGTACAAAGAGAAAATAATAGTTTGATTATTGTTTTGTTTGATTTTGACAGATCTAGAAAAACCCGCTATCCAGCGGGTTTTTTGTTTTATTTAAAACCCAACCTGGTTTTGAGTTTCAAGAACAATAAAGCTATGGCATAAGCATCATCTGAAGCTGAATTCTTTTCGTTTTCAGGCACTTTATAATGCTTAATCAAATCGTTCAAAGAAAAAGATTTGGTTACATCCAGTAATTTTTGATGCATAATTTCAATATCCAGCGCTTCGTTTTTTAATCGGCCACATTCCATTTTTTCAAGTGCTTCATTAATCATTTCTATATCAAAATGAATGCGGTGACCCACTAAAACAGCATTGCCTATGTATTCTACTAAAGCTTGAACTGCTTGGTATTCGGCTAATTTGGTCAACTTACTTTCAATCAAAAATTCATTAGACAATCCATTGTCATGCAAGTACTTGTATTGCAAAATAACCACTTCAAAATTGTCTCCGATTTTGATTACATCATTAACCACTCCAATGGCTCCGAAAGATAGTATAACATCTTTTTTAGGATTCAAACCGGTGGTTTCAGTACTTAGAATAACATAACGATTGGATTTGGTTTCAAATTTGGCCAAATATAACTTCCAAAATTCCGGGTATTCTTTACTGATATTTTTAATCCAATCTAACATATCTAAGAAAATTGGGTCAATCTGAATTTATCTTTTATTAATTCTTCAAGCTCACGCATAGGAGCTAAGGCATTTTTTAATTTTTCTTTATCTGCTTTGGTTAGCTCATCAACATTGATATAATCTCCGGTACTATCGTTTTTTAAGCCTTCTAAAGTTCTGAATTTTGACAAAACCAAAAATGCGTCGGCACAGCTCAAATAGATTTCAGAAAATTTTGGATCTACCATTGCCAATTGCTTGAATCGAAGATAAGTATTGTTGATTCCTCTTAAATTCATACTTATGGCAAAGAGTCGAGCACCATCTACCAAAGGCATTATGGCTCTGTTTTTAATATCAAATTTTCCTTTATGCTCTCCTTCTTCTTCTAAATTAAATTTCTTGAAAAAATTCAGCGGAGGGTTTTTGCGAAGTGTATCATTACCTAAATAATCAAAGAAAAGTGTATTGCTTTTCACATCTTTAAAGATAACATCCGTAATGGCATCTTCCAACTTTCCTTCACCAAATGCAATCTCATAATCAAAGAAAATGCTGCTGATTTCATTCGATTTCTCACCTGGTGTTTTCATCCAATTGTTATACTGCTTAATCCAGTCTGTCAGCGATTTACACCACAACATATTACTAGCCATGTGCCCATTAGGACAATAACTGTATCCTACTTTTTCCAATATTGCCGTAGCTCTTTTGGAGAGTTTTAAGAAATAATCTTTAACATCTCTATACTTTTCTACAGCAACATCTTCAAAGACCAAAATACTGTCTTGGTCAGTCAGTAATAGTTGTTCTTTTCTTCCTTGACTTCCGATACTTAACCAAGCAAAACGGGCAGGAGGAGAACCTAAATCCAAAATTGCGAGCTCTACAGATCGTTTTACAATCGCAGTAATGATTTCACCCGAAATATTATAAATATGAGGCAGAGGGATGTTTTTGGCTATTGAGGTTTGAATTAAATCTGTTAATTTTTCACGGACTTGTTTTAATTCTTTAGGAGTAAGCGAACGTTTGATTTCCTTTATTAAAACTCCTGGGTTGTTGGCTTGAGCAACGATTAAATCATGCTCTGATATAATTCCTTTAACATCCGATTTATCCGAACCATCAATTGTGACACACAAATGACTTACATTGTGTTTGAGTAATAAAAGCTGTGCTTCAGCCACAGAAACATTTTCAGGAACTGTAATCACTGGTGAGGACATTATTTTATCAACCGTATATGATATCGGAATTCTTCCGGTTCCAATTTTACTTCTGAAATCGGTATCAGTAATGATTCCGATAGGGAAGTTCTGTTCCGTAATCAAAACACTGTCAATTAAATTTTCAGTCATCAGTTGGGCAGCATCTTTAATAATGGTTCCTGCGGTTACTTTTACTGGAGTTTTATTATAGGCTAATGATTGAAAATACTGAATTTCATTAGTTTGGTGTTCAGTGTAAACATTATCAGTAATCAATTTACCTCGGTTTTCCTTATCGAAAGGATTTCTTGTGTTAGTTGCAAAACTTTCCAACAAGAAATCGAGTACTTGTTGATTTTGAGCTACAAACGGTTTGAATGTATTAATCGGAATAGCATAAACAATACTGTCTTCTCGCGCTTTAGCAGTCATCATGTAGTTGTTCTTAGCGAAAAAGGGACGCAAACCAAATACATCGCCGGCATAACATTTATTTAGTAATGTCTCTTCAGCGTCCGCCACAACGTTCAAGTTGATAACTCCGGAAGCTACTACATAAAAACTATCATGCAGTTTATCGTCAATTTGAAATAAAATTTTATGCTTATCTAAATTCACGACGCTAATGCTGGTAGCAACCTGAATCAATTCATCATAAGTTAAATGATTGAACGGCGGATATTCTTTTAAAAAGTTAGCAATATTTTCTGCGATTGAATTACTCATGTTATTTTGAAAAAAATGAAAAATACATTGACAAAAATACTAAAGGTTTAGGCAACAAGTAGGTAATTGTTAAAAACATTTTAAAACTAAATGGAACGGAGATCTTCTTTGTTTTAAATATTTTTTATTTTACATAATATAAATTATGGTGCTAAACAATTGGCGAAAATCTTTGATAATCAACATTTTAATACTTTGAAGTACAAACAAGCGCAGCGCCTCGATAATGATACGTATTCCGTATGCGGAAAACGTATCATTGTACAACAAAAACAAGGTTCTAAAATCGATAAAACATTGAAGCATTCAAAGGGATTATCAGAAGTTTACCGTACTCTATACTTCAAAATGCGTAACGTTGCCAAAGGCAACTATACACTACAAGAAACAAGGGAAAAACGCAAACCTCGTATTCAGTTCTGTGGCTACTCCGTACACTCAAACGATAATAGCCCTATAACCCTCAAAAAGACGGTTGATAATTCATTTTATTTTGAGGGTGTTGCTTCTTGTGGTTCTTTTTGGCGTTGTCCCGTTTGTGCGGTAAAAATCGCTGAACAGCGTAAAAAGGTTATTGAAACTTTGGTACAAAGTCATTTTAACAGCGGTGCTAAATTGGGTTTCATCACTTTAACGGTACGACATAAGCGTACACAAAGACTTACCGAAAATCTCGATAAAATTTTAGGAAACTATCGAGCGTTTCAAAATACAAAGTTCTTTCAAAATATGCGTGCCAATTCAGGTTATATAGGTCAAGTAAAAACCTTAGAAGTAACTTTCACAAAACAAGGCGGTTGGCACCCTCATTTACATTTATTGTACTTCTATGATAAAAATTCCGATGTAAAGGAAATAGAAGCAATGCAAAAGAGATTATTATCCAAATGGGCAAAATATCAAACTAAACAATACGGTAAAAATAACGCTTTGGTAAAGTCACAAAATCAACAAATAGTTGATACTCAAAAGAAAATTGCCGGCTATATGGTTAAATATGATATTGCCTCAGAAATGACTTCTTTCACTTCTAAAACTTCAAAATCCTATGATGGTTTAACTCCTTTTACTGCTTTGGGTAAATTAGCGGTAAATGATTATAAAGATGTAAACGAAAAACATCTTTTAAAAGGTATTTACTCTGAATTTGTCGAAACAATGCAAGGTAAACACTATATAAGTGTTTCAAATTCCCTCAAATTGATGTACTCCAATGAGTTAAAAGACCTCCAAAAAACTGATGAGGAAATAGTAAACGAACAACAAAAGGACTCTACTCCTGAATTAAGAATCTCTCTCAATGTATGGCGTAAAGTTTCCAAAAATGATTTGCAACCATTGATAATAAACAAGTTTGCTCAGTTCGGTTTAGACGGGGTTTACAATCTTCTTACTTATTTCAAAGACTTTCAAAACATCGATATTATTTATGATAAATATGATGTACCAATTATAGTTTAATTAAAAAATATAAAATTATGACTGACCAACAAGCAAAGCAAGAATACGACCGTTTAAAGGCTTTAGAGGAAAAACTTTTTTACATACGTGGTGAAGAAGCTGACAAACTTTATTTTAAATTAAAAGGTCTTATTTCTGCTTCATTAACTATTTTCAATTTACAAAAGCAATTTTATACTGCTGATATTGAAAAATTTATTAAAGAAAATAAAAAATAAACTTAAAAAATTAATAAAATGTTACAAAGCGAAATTAAAAGAATTACTATCGATGTAGAACCAAACGGAGTACATCAGATTTCAATGGTTGACAATTTCAACCAAACAACTGAAAGCAATTTTTCAACACGTAATTATTTACTTAACATGGTTGTAAAAGTGTTGATCTATTTAATCAATAAATACTTAATTAAAAATTGATATTATGGCAATAGTAAAATTATATCAGGATAATAAAAAAGAATGGCGCATTCAAATTAAATCCGATAACGGTAAAATAATTTTTGCATCTTCTGAGGGTTATATTAATCAATCAGATTGTGTAGCAAATTTAGTTTCAGTTTCCCATATAACAACAGATATTGTTTTAAGAGGATTTGAAAACCTTGTTAAAAATCATTATGATACTCTTTAACCCCGATTTCAATCGGGTTGAAAAACCGCAGAAAAAAGAGGTTGTAAATAACGAAAAAATTTCGCTCCTACCCGATTTGAAATGTCAATCATGTGGAAATTATGAGATATCAGATTTTAATAACGCCGTCGGTCATTGCTTGCGCTTTTGTATGGTTGTCGACGGGTCAGAAGTTAACGCCAAATGTTGGCAACTTGAAAAAAGCCAATATTATAAAAATTTGTTTGAATTAGCCGAAAAACAAAAATCCAAAAAAGAAGCTATACAAGCCCAAAAAGCAAAACAATTAAATTTATTTTAATTATGTACAACGAACAAAACCCACACCAATTAATCAAGGCTAAAGACCTTTGTACGATCTTCGTTAATATGTCAATGCGCAAAGCACAAGAGTACTATACAGATATTAGGAAGCATTTTAATATTAAGGTTGTTACCTTTGGTCATGTCAAAGAATACTTTAAATTGACTTAAAATTACCATAGATTCCCCTATTTTCAAATAGGGGTTTTTTTTTATATGAAATTTGACTCAACAAAAGCAAATAAAAAAATTAAAAATATGAGAATTATTTCAGCACCTACAACAGCGTCAACAACAGCAACCGGATATACAACAAAAGGTATTTCCGCTTTTTCAATTATGGCCGGTGTAAAAGCCTCCGATTTGACCGGAGTTAAAATCAAAATTGAGGTTGTAAAACAAGCCTCTAACGGTAATATTGATGTTACCGGTGGTTTCGTTCCAATTCTTCAATTGATTTCTTTGCATCGTGGCGTCATTACTTCTGATGCTGATTACAATGTAAAGGTTGTCATTCCATTTACACCTGACGGAAAGGCATACAAGTTAAAAGAAACGGGAGAACAAATTGTAATCTCTTTAAGTGGTTTAACAGCTACTAAAACTTACATGGTTGACGGTTTCGAGGATGCACAAAGCACAAACAAATTATTTAAGTATGAAATGAAGCCTATTGCGGCCGCTGAAATTGATTACAATGTAAATACTTCAATTTACGATGTAGTATCGTTCACGGACACAAATACGGTTGCTCAAATGACTTTTCACTATCCAACCGGTCAGGCAAAGTACACTTATGACGAGTTAAAAATGTTGTCACAAACTGCTCGACCTATTGCTAATTATTCGAGTGCTTGGGCTGATTCCTTAACACAAATTACCGGCTTTTTTGCTTTGCCTATTCATTCGGTACAGAGTGTTAATGTTCAAAAGGACAATACAACAATCGTTAACTTTTACGGCAGATATATCGTACAGTCAAACGATTAATTAAAGTAAAATTTTATTCATTAGTTAGGTATATAAATGGGTTTCTTTTCTGACATTGGGGATAGTATCGGGGGCGCTCTTGGCGGTCTTGTTAATAGTGTTACTGATACTATCCACGATATCAACATTGGTGATTTAACATCAACGGTACTCAATACAATACCTGGGGGTTCTTTGATAAATAATGTTATTCAGGATGGATGGAGCGGATTTTCGTTAAATAACATAGTCCAAGCCGGAACAAATTTTCTACCTGCCGGTTCATTTGTTCAACAGGTTTTACAGAATGGTTTGAGTGGGATTTCTTTGCAAAGTATTTTGGGCGGTGCTTCTTCTTTGCTTGGTCCCGTTGGTCAGCAGTTGGTTATAAGTGCTTTGGGTACCAAAGGTCAAAACTACTCGGTTCCCTCAGTATCACAATCAACATTGCAAGCATGGTTGCAAACTGCAAAAACAATGATAGACAACGGGCAAATAACTACACAACAGCAGTTGCAAAGTTATTTTGCTTCAAAATCCATGTCAACCCCTCCACAGTTTACAAGTTATTTACAATTAAAAATACAATCGATGCAACAAACGGGATTAACAACATTACAACCATATACCGGAGCGGGTTCTCAAACCGGTACAGAAGCCTTTAAACCAACAATTTTGGAACAATTAAAAGCTAATATGCTTTGGGTCATTTTGGGGCTTGCTCTTGTTTCCTTTTTGGTTTACAAATTAGCATTTTCTAACAAACGAAAAACACGCAGATAATGCCTACTTTAAATTTAACACCTGAGCAAATTACGAATTTTTCGGCTTTTACTGAGGCAACGAATATACAACCTTCGGTTGATTCGCCTATACCTCCTTTATTGCAATATACTGCACCTACTACGGTACAAACAGTTGTTGCCCCTCAAACATCCGATACCGGCTCTTTTTTTGGAAATCTTTGGAATACTGTGCAAAGTGGGTTAGGTAATATTTTAGATACTGCCGTTCATACGGTTGTTTCCACAGTAACTAATTCAGCGGTTGAAAATGTAGCCGGACAACAAAATGTACAACAATCCTTGTCAAATTTGGGTGCAAATGTTTTACAAAATTCAGTTGCTCAATGGTTCCAAAAGAATTGGATCTATTTAGTGGGCTTTTTCTTTGCTATTTTCATAGTAATTAAGTTGGCTAATAAAAAACAAACTCAAAGACGTTATGCACGGTAAGAGTTGGTTAATTGGTACAATCGGTTTAACCGTTATCAATTTATTTGGAATGTTACCCTTTTTGGGTCTATTATATGAAGTTGTTAGGATTTTAGGTTCCATCCTTGTAACTTATTTTACCATAGTAGGTATAAAATTTAATCGGAACCGTAACAAAAATAATTAATATTTATGGCACGTTCAATTAGTACAGACCGTTTTGGTAATTCTTATCAGGTCATTGGTTGTAAACCATCAAAAAAGAATCCTGATTTCGCCGTTGGTTATGTTGAGCTTGGGGGCAAGCTTTACAAGCTTGAGCCATCCGAGGCAAACAAAGATGGTGTTTCATTTTGGGTTCGTGTAACTCATGTAAAAAAACAGAATCGACCTCAGTCGATGTAATTTTTTGAGTTATGCAAAAGATTAAAGGTATTATAAATGTTTTATCCGTTGTGGTAAAATATGGTGCGATTATCGCAATCGTTGTAAAAGGTGTTCAATCAATTATTGAAGAAATTCAGGAGTTGCCCGAATACAAAAACGATAAGTAAAATTTAAATTCTTCAATTCAATATGTCAGTACCGGCAATTTTCACAAACAAACTAACCGAAGCGCAATTAAGTTCTGTTTATAACATTGTTTCAAAACCACTTGGTATAACTCTTAATTCAATTTTGGGTGTTATGTATTTTGAAACTGCCGGTACTTTCTCTACAACTAAAACAAACCCCGTTTCGGGTGCTGTTGGCCTGATTCAGTTTACAAGGGATAAAGCCGGTGTAAATTATAAGACAATTGGAGGTTTAAAATATGATTTAGACGTAATTAAATCAATGAGTTTTGAAGAGCAACTAAACTTAGTTTATTTGTATCTCAAACCATATAAGGACAAAATCGAAAGTTATACCGATTTATATTTGGCTGTTTTCTTTCCCTTGGCTTTGGGTAAACCTGATGATTATTTGTTCCAAACAAGTAATTTAAGTGCTTCTTTGATTGCACAACAAAATCCAATTTTCGACAATAATCCTCACGATAATAAAATATACAAGCACGAAGTAACCGATTATTTCGCAAAGTATTACAAAGAAAATTTTTCACTAATCAACTTTAAAAAAAAAAGCGATATGCAAACATTAAAAAACTTCATGACTAATTCTCCGGTACTTTCTGCCGTTGTATGTATGGCTGTTGGTTTCCTAATTGGGATGTGGTATTTCAAACCAAAAAAACGTTAAAAATGGCGTTAAACAACAAAATAAATAATATTTCCACTGTCTTTGATTTTCTCAAAAAACAGTGGATTGTTGTTTTGGCAATAATTGTTTTTTTCGTTGTTGGATTGCCAATTTTACGCCGTTGGTCTCGTAACCAAACGGTTAAAAATGCAGTCAATGAAAACGACAACGCTTCTACCGAACAATATGTTAATAATCTAAATCCGGTAACCTCTCAGGTAACAGCTGATTCAATTACTAAACGAAAAGATATACAAACTGCCTCAACTGCAATAGCAAATGTCTTTCGTACTAAGTTTGATAATAACAGTTGGACTTATTATTTAAATCCAACAAATTGGTTTGAATGGGGCGAAGAGGAAGCATTTAATTACCTTATGTATCAAAGGTATAATTTTCACCTTTTGGAGCAACTATACTACTATGTTGATACACCACGCAGGAATTTAAAAAATGACTGCTTAGATTACCTTACAACCGCACAAGTACAAAAATTACAACAGTTAAATATTTTATAATATGGAACCTAGACAAGTTATACACACTTTACCTTACATTTCAGAAAGTGGTCTCATAAAGTTTATTAATTCCTATTCAGAAACAACAGATGACCCTTATTTGCATCAAAAAATCGATATTATACTTCCTGAAAAAGCATTTTTATTGCCTTGTGTTTTGTTGATTCGCAAAGGTGGTGCTGTAGATGTTCCGAACATTGAAATAAGCACCGACCATTTAAATAACAATGAGTTTACTTATTATAAGTTGTTTAAAGAGGTAAATTCTAATGCTCAATATCCAATACAGCCCTCACATTTCAGAAATGCCGGTGAAACTGTATATTTATTCGAGTTTACCCCTTAGTCATTCAATTAATAAAAGTTTTTGGATGACTTTTTTCAAAAAGTCATGACCCTACCGGAGGTGGCAATATATAAAAAAGGAAAGATTGAATTTTCACCCTTTTTGCCCCCAAAGGCGCGATTGTGCGGGGCGCACAAACAGCCCCGCGCAAATGTGGCTTTTCCGACGGATTATCTCCGTCGGTTCAAATTTTTTCTTACTTTTATCGAATAAACATAAAAATTATGAGAAAAATTTATTTACTATTATTGGTTATCCCCTTTTGCACTCTTAAATCACAAACAACTCAAGAAGAGTTTAATTATATGCAAAATGGATATTTAGAAACTATCACAAAAGGCTTGGATATCAAATCAGGCTATAAAGTGGAAAATATTTTTACCGACAATCAAGACGGTTACCAATTTGAATACAAATTATTTGAAAAGAATGATACCCCCGTTGGTGTTATTTGTCTCTCAAAATCTGTTTACGGCAATTTTTACGTTGTAGCTATTCCATTAAATAAGGATTTAACACAACAGTACTATAAATCACTTGAAAAATTTGATTGTGCTTATAAATCTGCTTATTTAAAATCAACCTCATTACTATCTGCGGTATTTCTTCAAAGCCTTGTTGAAGTATCAAAGAAACTCCCAAAAAAGTAATTTTTCACTATTTTATTTGGCTGATACAAATTAATTATTATCTTAGCATTCGGATTTGCACTCCGATAACCTAAAACCTAATAAAATGATAACAATTCACTACATTTTGGATTTTAATTAATCAGTCATAGGGTTACCACTTATTGTGGTGACCTTTTTTTTATTTCAATACATTAAAAAAATTACCGGCTTCCCGGATCTAAATTTTTTAAACTACCAAAAAAAAGGTTTAACATTAAATAAAAAAAACCGGCTCAAACGCATTTTGCACATGCTCGCCGGTTAATTAATAAAATGATGTCTACAAATATAGAAAAAAATATTCATTCAGCTTTCCATACTATAAATTATAGTTTTAATTAATCGCTTTTATAAAGTCGTTATATTGAACTGATAAATATTTCTTAAATATTGTTTTACAGTTATTTTAAGTTATTCTTCTAAAGTAAAAAATCAAAAATTTAGTTCTCTGTATTTTTTACCTATGGCCAAACTCAATTTGGTTTTATAATCTTCAATCAACCATTCTCGGTAATTTTTACTGGTTTTCCCAAGACAACTTACATACCGTTTAACACGATATTCAATATCATCTGATAATAATTTGGACAGCATTCGAGCTTCCTGTAATTCAGTGGCGTTTTCAACACACATCAATGCGTGTTGGTTTATGGATTTTTCCAATACATCTTTAGCGCGTTTATTTTGAGCAGCATTCTTCCGGAATTCATCTTCCATATCCATACTCACATCAGCTGACTTGGCAAACATTTTCCTAACGCTTTCCGGCATTACATATTTGAAGTTATTTTCAATTTCAGCATCGTCACGAAGACTTTCCAGATAATATTCCGGTGATTTAAAAATATGTT
Source organism: Flavobacterium sp. XGLA_31 (assembly GCF_051547105.1). Lineage (NCBI taxonomy): Bacteria > Pseudomonadati > Bacteroidota > Flavobacteriia > Flavobacteriales > Flavobacteriaceae > Flavobacterium > Flavobacterium sp. XGLA_31. The sequence goes on from NZ_JBPTTM010000002.1 coordinate 384,868, forward strand.
GCCAGTCCACAGGGTCATTCCACAATCCAAAACGCAGCGCATTATTTCCAAGATCAATTACTGTGAAATTATCTTTGTGTGGCAGCTTACGGGAACCCCGACCAATCATCTGAAAATAAAGCGTTAATGACTTGGTTGCCCGATTTAAAATGATGCTTTCCACGGTAGGTTCATCAAATCCGGTGGTTAATATTCCTACCGAAGTCAAAATGGCATCGGGTGTTTTTTTGAACCAATGCAAAATATCTTTTCGATCTTCGGCAGATGTTGTATTGTCAAGATGCTTTATAGGATATCCTGCTTCTTTAAATGTTTCATATACGTACAATGAAGTATTGATACCGTTATTGAAAATCAATGTTTTCTTTCCTAAAGATTTTTCAGTATAGGCATGCAATAATTTCTCCTGCATTACCATATTGGTGTACAGGTCATCAGAAGATTTTACCGTGTAATCCCCATTAATTCCGACTTTTAAAGAGGTCAGTCCCACGTCGTAACTGTACGTGGTGGCTTTGGCCAAAAAACCTTTGTCTATCAAAGACTGAATCGTGTCCCCAACAATCAATTCATCATAGTTATGATGCATTGGCAACTTAATATTAGAACTCAAAGGAGTGGCTGTAACACCCAGAATAAATGACTTTTTAAACTGGCTGAATAGTTTTCTGAACGAATTATAATGGGCCTCATCGATAATTACCAAGCCAACATTGTCAATCAATAACTTCTCATCATTCAATCGATTTTTCAAGGTTTCCACCATAGCCACAAAACAAGAATACTCATCTTGATCAGGCAGTTCCTTAATATTGCTGTTGATGATTTTGTTTTTGACATCAAAGCCTTTCAGCATTTTAGAAGTTTGCTTGCAAAGCTCAATACGATGCGTTAAAACAACAACTTTTTTATTGTGTTGCGCCAAGTAGCGTCGTACGATTTCAGAAAAAATTACTGTTTTTCCGCCACCGGTTGGCAATTGATATAGTAAATGATGATCACTCGGAGCATTATCCAGCCGGTCAAAAATTTTGTCAATATCGCCCTTTTGGTAACCGTAAAGCTCCTTTTTTTCTTCAATTTCGATACTAAAATCTTTATGAGTCATGGCGATTTGTACAATTTTGCAAAAGTACAGCTAAAAAAGAGTTATCGCACAATTTTCAGATTAATTTACAAAAAATTAATACTCCAATCGCTCAATTACGGTATTGAACTCATAGTGATTCTTCCAATTTTGGTGCATCGTTTCCTCATTTATGGCTATTACTCTATTCTGAAATTCCATCTGAATACCTTTATCAATTAAGAACAAAACCGCCTGTTGAAAAGAAGTCAGCATACTGTTAAAAAACGAATCCTGTTTTACTGTTTTTTCAAGCGTATAAGCTTGAGCGATTTCAATATTGTAAAGCATCACATCAGCTACCATAAAAGGGTCAACTCCCAGCTTTATGAAGTGCTTAAGATAGTTCTGAGCCACAGAACGGCGCATTTTAGCTTTTTTACCTTTTACCGGAAAGTATTCATTGCTAATTTTAATTTTAGCTTCACGAATTAGTTTGTCTTCATTGGGATTGAAAACAAAATCATAGTACACTTTTACATCGGAGAACTTGTCGTAAAGCTCCAAAATTTGTGCTTCCAGTTGTTCTTTACCGAGTTCGTTCAGGTATTTTTTTAAATCTCTTTTACTCATGACCAGGAATAAGCCCACAAAAGTAAAGGCTTTTTTAATGTTATTGTTTAATTTTGCTTCAAATCCAAAAATCATGACCAAACTCTTTAAGTTAATTGCTGTATCAGAAGGAATCTCATATTTAGTTTTATTTTTCAATATGCTGGTTATAAAACCTTCACATCCCGAGTTGTATAAATCTCTTTTATTTCCTTTTGGAATGGCTCATGGTTTATTGTTTATCAGCTATGTTTTATTTGCAGTTATGATTCGAAAGGTACAGAATTGGAACCTGAAACAGTTCGCGGTAATACAAGTAGCCTCCCTCCTTCCGTTCGCTACTTTTTATGTGGAAAGAAAATATGTGAAAAATGCATAAACTCGTTGAAAAAATATTCGGCTGGAGTTACCATTTATTTAAAAAATGGGATTTTGGAGAAACACTTTCCTCCTATTTGAGCTTGGCTATAAATATAGTTGTTTTAGCCTTTTTATCGTATGGTATCTTTTTGATATTTCGATTTTTATTGGTTAGAACCTTAATTATATTGGCTCGAAAAACCAAAACCAAGTTTGACGATTTACTGGTTTCTAACAAAACAGCGAAGTACATTGCCCATCTTATTCCGCTGCTTTTTATTTATAAATGTGTTCCCATTATTCTGGAAAATTTTGTGTATTGGGAATCCATTTTTGGGAAACTGGTAGGGATCTATATTGTTTTATTGAGTTTGTGGATTACCAAAACTATTTTCCATGCGCTTCGGGATCACTTGAAACAAAATCCGAGATACAGCGATAAACCCATAGACAGTTACATTCAGGTAATCATGATTGTGCTGTGGATTTTTGGTTTTTTTATCATTGTATCCAAAATTTTTGACATCAGCACGACTTCCATGCTGGGAACATTCGGAGCCATCTCGGCTATTGTTATCTTAATTTTCAGAGATACGATATTGGGTTTTGTAGCCAGCGTTCAGGTCTCTTTAAACGACATGGTTCGCATTGGTGACTGGATTACGTTTGATAAATTTGGCGCTGATGGCGATGTAATCGAAATCAATCTAGCTACGGTTAAAGTTCGAAACTTTGACAATACGACCACTACCATCCCTACTTACAGTATGATTTCGGATTCCTTCCGAAACTGGCGTGGTATGCTGAATTCTGACGGTAGACGTATCAAACGTCATATCCTGATTAAAGCCAACAGCATTCGGTTCTTAAACGAAAAAGAGCTCCAAGAGTTAAAGAAAATTGAGTTAGTCAGTAATTACATTGAACATCGTCAAACGGAGATTGATAAATTTAACAAAAATCACAATGTTGATAAATCTGTTTTGATTAATGGCAGAAACATGACCAATTTTGGTTTGTTCCGAAAGTATATCACCCAATACCTGAGCCAGTACCCGGGATTGAACAAAGACATGATTTTGCTTTGTCGCCAATTACAACCTACCCCTCAAGGGGTTCCGTTGGAAATTTACACCTTCTCAAACGATAAGCGATTTGAGAATTATGAATACATCATGGCCGATATATTTGATCATATTTTTGCCTCTGTCCGTTATTTTGATTTAAAAGTTTACGAACTGCCTTCAGACAAAGATTTCGGAACATCATAGACTAACTCTCACTCAACCGGTCTTTTATGTATTCGATTTTGGTTTTACCGTGAGGTGCCGGTTTCCCGTCTGCTCCTAAGCTTACCATGGTAATATTATCCAATGTAATGATTACTTCATGTGTCATCATGTTACGCACCTGACAGGTCAAGGTAAGGGATGTGATTCCGAATTTCACCACATCAATCCCAATTTCAACAATGTCGCCTTGTTTGGCCGAGCTGACAAAATTGATTTCTGACATATGTTTGGTAACAATTTTATTATTCTGTAACTGAATGACCGAATACAAGGCCAATTCTTCATCTATCCAGGCTAACAATCGTCCACCGAATAAAGTGCTGTTGGGATTTAAATCTTCAGGTTTTACCCATTTTCTGGTATGGAATCTCATGGTTCTGTATCTTTTTTGATAAAGCAAAATTAATGATTTCGTTTGGGTAAACAGCAACACTGGCAAATAGGTAAAGTATTATCATCTACAACCATTATCTGCCATGTAGATACCCTTTAAAATCAACGCATAATATCTTTTTATCAACAACAAATTTGAATTAATTGTTAATAGTTTAAAAGACAACAGCGCTTACTGATAACAAAGACGTGAAAACACGGATCATTTCAGTGATTTCAGAGAGGAATACCTTTGCAAAATCGCTACATCAATAATCGGCAAAAAAGTTGGTTATTTGGCGGAAACTTTTATATTTGCATTGATTTTTAACATTTCATTAAATAAAATACAAAATCATAGAGTATGAAGAATCGCCTACTATTGCTAATCACTCTTTTAAGTGTTTCCCTGACTGCTACTGCGCAGAAAAAGAAAGACGACAAAAAAGCAGACAAAGAACTTATTGCGGCTGAGCCCGATAAAGAAATCACCGGAGATACTTACAACAAATGGTCAGTCGAGATTGATTTAGGTCAAAGTAAAGGAGGTAAGCCCTACGCCGAAGGTTACTATATGAGTGATCCGGACAAAGTGTTAGGTGGTTTTCAATTGAATCACTATGGCTTTGGTGTTCGTTATATGATAAGTCCAAAATTTGGTCTTAAAACTCACCTTTCGTATGATGATATCAAAAAACTTCCGGGTTCGGAAAGTTTAGATTTCAAGGTACAACACATTCAAATGACTTTTGAAGGAGTAGTAAATGCAGTTCGCTTGTTTGATCTTCAGGATGAGGCTAAACGTTTTGGTTTATTGTTCCACTTTGGTATTCAGGCCTCTCAAATGTCTCCAAAAATGAATACGGCTGCTGCTCCGAATAATAAAGGTAAAAAAGAATTAAACGGTGGTGTCATTGTTGGAGTTACTCCTGCCATCAGGCTGTTTGATAACCTAAGTCTTTTTGCTGATATTGCCATCAACTCCAATATCAGACAACACTTCAACTGGGACGGTTCTTATTCTGAAAGAAGCAATAACTTAACCGGAAGTTTATTCACCACATCATTAGGATTTTCCTACGCCTTCGGAAAACAAAAAATTCATGGTGACTGGGCACTTATTCAAGATAAGAAAGATAAAGAAATTGACGCTCTTAACAATCGTATAGGTGAAATTGAAACCTTAATGAACGATTCTGATAAAGATGGTGTTCCGGATTATTTAGATGCAGAAAACAACTCTATTGCTGGTGTAGCCGTAGATACCAAAGGAAGAATGGTTGACAAAAACAACAATGGTGTTCCGGATGAGTTAGAAAAATACGTTGACAAAACGATTACAAACAATAACAATACCAACAGCGCTACCGTTACTAATGGTATGTTAGAACAATTGATTAACGATGGTTATGTTGCGGCATACTTTGACCCGAATAAAACACAACCAACTACAGCTTCTTCTGACAACATTGGGTTTATCTTGAACTACTTGAAAAACAATCCGGATAAATCAATTGAAATTATTGGTTATGCTGATGAGTTAGGAAGTACAGCATACAACAACAAACTATCAGGTGACAGAGCTGCTAACGTTAAAGCTATTTTAGCAAAAGCAGGGATCAACCCTAATCGTTTAACAATTGTTGGAAACGGTATCGATGACTCAGTTGATAAAAACTCTGATTACGCCAGACGTTTAGTACGCAAAGTAGTGTTCAAAATCAAATAATAATTAACAATTAATTATTAATAACTATAAAAAACCTCTGTTTCCAACAGAGGTTTTTTTTTTAACTTTAAAAGAAAAACATGGAACCCAGAGATACCCACGTTCTTGAGCTCCGAGGAGAAGCCTTAGGAACAATCACAAGTCAGTCATCAATGGAGGAAACTTTTCAAAACCAAACGCTCCGTCCTATTCTTAAGATGCAAAATGATTTATTCGTTCAGGTTTTTATCAATTATGCTGTCAAACAGAAAAATGTTTTTTTCTCCCTTACTCCCGAAAAAAAGATGGCTTACATTGAAAATGTCATTCAGCGTGACATCAAGTTCAGAAATGCCTTAAAAGGGATGATAATTGCCTTATTCACTTTGGATGAGTATGCCGAATACATTCAGAACTCTTCCAATCTTAACAAGCGGATGATGAACATGCTCATCGAAAGACTCAAGAGTCAGGTTTTATTGATTGTCGAATAAAAAAAATACCATCAGTTTTGATGGTATTTTTGTTTAATCAAAATAAATGGCTTCTCAGTAGTAATCAACTCATTTACAATTTCCTTTCGCAACGTCGACAGTTGATCATATTGTAAATGGTTCGCCCAATGCGTTTCAGTTAAAACCTGTCGGACTGCTTTGATTGTTTTGGCAGTTTCAGCAGCATTCCTCAAAACCGATTTTTCATCGTAAGGTTGGGCATCTTTGTGATGAAAGCTAACTTCATTGGTCTCCAAATTGGCTGTGACGTAAAACAACTTGGAACTTTCATCGTTGGGATAAAAATCGGTCCAGAGCGCAAAACCAACTTTTACATGCTGATTCTTGTAAGCTTCCAAGGGTTCTAACCGCCACCGACAATTGGCAGCTCTTCCCCAATGATTAGAAATGCGGTACACACCGGTATCGTTAAAAATATATTTACTTCCTGACGGGCTTTGATAGCTGATGGCCAAGCCGGCAATAGCCTCAAGCTTTACCTCCTGCCAAACACAAAAGGTACGATTGTGAAAATTATGTCTGGAATAGATTTTGTTCAAAATTAATCGTGCTCTTCCTCTCCGGCTTCATTATTGTTTTGCACAGCAGCTCCGCTTCTGATTTCAGTATGGCGTATCTCACCACCGCTGGTTCCGGTCTCTTTGGCTAAAAACACACCCACTAATGCGATTAGTGCTGCCAAATACGAAATCATATTGGCTTTGCTGTGTTTTTTGATATTAGTGTAAAGTCCCAATAACGAAACCGCTCCAAGTACATACAACACCAAAGCTAATTTCTCAGCCATTTCCTCATGCTCGTGAATGATTTGTTTTCCGATATTCGGCATTTCTTCCACAGCCTCTTCAGCACCTTCCCCGGTACCCATACTAACTGCAGCAGCTACAGCCGCTACAACAAATAACAAGTAGGCTACATTTTTAACCACATTGTTTTTTAAGACAATTCCGGCAACTAAGATTCCCAATCCAAAAATCGTTCCGATAATTGGAAAATGGTTGACTAATAAGTGTAAGTGTGCATCGTTCATAAGTGATAAGATTTATAAAGTGTTGCTCAAATTTAACATTTATATGGTTTCAAATACATGAGAAATGTCATAATCAACAATTTAGAATCAATACAGTTTACTTGACAAAGCTTAAGATGACTTTGGTTCCGACATTTTCCTGACTTTCTATATCTAAATCAATTTGAAGTAGCGAGGACAACCGTTTTACGATGGAGAGCCCCAGTCCTGTTCCTTTAATCTCAGGATGTTGATTGGATTTAGAACGGTAAAACTGATCGAAAATTTTCTGCAAGTCTTCTTCAGCAATACCAATCCCCTGATCGGAAACAGAGCAAAGCAATCGCGTTTCGGTTTCAATGATATCAAAGGTAATAGTACCTCCTTTTTTAGAGTACTTTATGGCATTCGTTAAAATATTATTCACAATAATGCATAACAAATAGGCATCAGTATTCACATAAAAATCCTGGGTAAAGTGAGCAATACAATTAATTTTTTTCTCACTGATAATAGTGGTGTTTCTGGAAATTACCTCTAAAAAAATAGCATTCAGTGAAACTCTTTCCATCTTGATGGTTTGCTTCTGATCTTCAAATCGGGCCAACAGCAGCAATTCATCCACCAAATGGTTCAACCGGTTTACTTCGGTAATACAAAAATCAATTTTCTCCTTATATTCTTCAGGATTACGGGGTTTGCGCACTAAAACTTCCAATGTTCCTTTAATTACGGCCAAAGGCGTTCGCAATTCATGGGAAGCATCCGAAGAAAACTGCTTTTCTCTTTCAATAGCATTTTCTACCCTATCCAGCAGGTTATTGATGGTTTGCGACAGCAAGTACAACTCGTCTTTGTTTTGCGGTAACGGAATTCTCGATTTCAGATTGTCTTTGGTAATAACCTTCGAAGTCTCAATGATAGCACTGATAGGTTTAATGCTTTTTCCGGCGATGAAACGGGCGATTAAGAATAGTACCAATAATATCAAAGGATAAGCCACCACCAAAATTACAAACAGGTTATTCAGTACCATCTTGGAATCTTCCAGTGACATGGCCACCATCAAAAAGCCGATAATCTTGGTTCCCTGATACAAGGGTACCTGAATCTGTCGGACAGAAATATTATCAAGCTTCCCGTCAAATAATTCATTGTTAATGGCATCAGGATAGTAAGTTAGCTTTTTTTGTTTCAAATTGGGCGACTTGTTGACCAAAGCACCAAGTTCATCCACAAATTGTATAAAAGCCGGACTGACGTCTACCTTGTTGAATTGAATCTGTTTCCACTGTTGCTCTCTGACCAATAAAACACAGTTTTCCTTAACTTCAATCTCCTTCATGTGTTTGGCGACTTCAATTTGAATGTCATTATTCACCCGAATGTAAACACTGAATTTTACAATAGCATAAATAACCGAAAACACTACAAAAATCAGTAGTGCCGTGGTAATCATGTAATTGGAGGCGATTCTGTTTTTAAACGAAAGTTGCTGCATTAGTTCTTATTCATTAGCAATATACCCTACTCCGCGAATCGTTTTGATGTAATCCTCATCCACTTTCAAATTGAGTTTTTTTCGGATGGAATTCATAAATACATCAATCACTCCGGTATCATATTCAAAATGAATATCCCATACATCCTGTATAATTTGCGTACGCGAGCAAACATTGCCCTTGTTTTTTACCAAATAACTCAGCAAATCAAATTCTTTTTGGGTCAACGATACTTCTCTCTTATCCACCGTAACCTGATGTTTCTGTACATTAATTTCAATGGGGCCCAAGGTCATGACTTCCTGTTCGCTTTTATCACGAAGCTGTACTTTGATGCGCTCTACCAATTCATCAAAACTAAACGGCTTTTTGATGTAATCATTGGCACCGCTTTTCAGTCCTTCCACCGTTTCCTGAACGGTGTCTTTGGCCGTTAAAAAAATAATCGGGAGTTTTGTATTCAATTGCCTGATGGCCTGACAGAGCTCTACTCCGGTCATTTTGGGCAACATCCAGTCGAGTAAAACCAAATCAAATTTGTGTTGCTTAAAAAGGGCTAATCCCGCTGCTCCATCCGTGGCATAAGATATTTCATAGCCTTCTTCTTCTAAGCCTTGTTTCAGAAATTGTACAATTCCTTCCTCATCTTCCACTATTAGTATATGCTTCATTTTAGTTTGATTTTGCATTGGATAAATATAACCTAAAAATAAAACCTTAGCAATTGCCAAGGTTTTATTTTAATCAAAATTTAATCATCACTCTTGTTTTTCTCCAGACAGGAAAGACATAATTTAAGAATATACATGTAGTGAATTCCCGGTCAGTTCCGTATTGTATTGTTGCAAATTAGACGTAGCCGGTCCTTGGGTAACGACACCTGTACTGCTGAATCGTGCGCCATGATTCGGACAAATAAAATTATTGCCTGCCGCATTATAATTCACGTTGGTTCCTTGATGGGTGCACGAAGCGGAAACGGCCAAAAAATCACCCGTGTTCGTACGGGCCACCACTATGCCGCCATGCACTAAGAATCCTCCGTTAGTAGCGAGTGCACCGGTACTGATGTCTAACGTAAAATCAACATTGGTGGGTGCCGGTACGGGCGACCCCTCGTCTTCTGAACAACTGGAGGCTAAACCTCCAATACATGCCGGAACCAACACTACGGCCGCTCCAAAACCCACTCTCGAAAAAAATTCTTTACGCGTCATAATTTTATTATTTGGATTATTATTATTTCATGTGACTAAAACACTTAGGGAAACCGTTTACCCTAGCTGTCGGAATAGAAATTTCAAACAATATATTTTTTGTCGCTTAACGTTCCGACCCAATGTTTTGCTATTTTTGTACAAAACATTCATAAACATGCACTTCTTCAGGAAATCATCGCCTTTTATCAACTTGCTGGTTCTTTTCGTAATCGCCAATATCGTTCTCAGAATCGTACTCCTCTTCCATCCTATTACACAATCCTCCTTCAGTATTTTAGAAATAGGAAAGATTTTCACTTTCGGATTCCTTTCTGATGTTTGTGTCTTTACGGTAGCCAGTGCTTTGTTGTGGCTTTACCTGTTGTTTTTATCTGACAGCAAATATGAAAAACCATGGGGTTATACCATCTTTGCCGGCTTGGTCGCTTTGATGCTCTATGTTACTTTTGGCAACACCATCCTGAATGAATACGGAGGTTCATTACCCGAAATAGGAATTACTTTCATCACCCTCAAAACGGTTTTATTCGGTTTGCTATTGTTTTTACCCCGCTACCGCAAACAAATCCGCTTGGTGTTGTACACCATTACTGTATTTATTTTTGTTTTGGTCATCATCCAAAACGCCATCAGTGAATTCTTTTTCTGGAATGAATTCGGAGTGCGTTACAACTTTATCGCTGTCGACTATTTAGTGTATACCAATACCGTCATCGGGAACATTATGGAATCCTATCCGGTGGTGCCGCTCTTTACCGGCGTAGGATTGGTAGCCGGTTTTTTTACTTTTATCGTGGTCAGACGCACCAAACCGTTCTTGGCCAAATTACCTTCATTTGCCGATAAAATCAAAAGCCTGACGGCTTATGTTGTGCTAATGTTAGTGGCACTTTGGGCAATTCCCTTTTTGGCCAAACAAGAGAATTCCTCTAATGTATTCACCAATGAGCTACAGGCTGACGGGCTGTACAAGTTCTATATTGCCTTTATGAATAACGAATTGGAATTCCATAAATTCTATAAAACCATGCCCGATGCTGAAGCCTTTGCTTTGCTCCAAAAACAAACCCCGGGAACAACAGGCGAAACATCAATGCGTAAAATCGTCAGCGATTCTGTCGAAAATCGCAAAAATGTGGTATTAATTACTATAGAAAGCTACAGTGCCGAGTTTATGAAAGCTTATGGAAACGAGAGCAATGTCACCCCTTTCCTCGATTCATTAGCCACCCAAAGTCTCCAGTTTACCAATCTGTATGCTGTGGGCAATCGCACCGTGCGTGGTCTCGAAGCCGTTACACTCTGCCTGCCGCCCAGCGCTGCGGAAAGTGTGGTCAAACGTAAAGACAATAAAAACAAATTTTCTACCGGAAGCATCTTCAAACAAAAAGGATATACTATCAAGTACCTTTACGGAGGCGATGCATTCTTTGACAATATGGGCGATTTCTTTGGCGGAAACGGCTATGACATCGTCGATAAAAAAACGTTTTCCCCACAGGAGATTACTTTCTCCAACATTTGGGGCGTTTGTGATGAAGACATGTATCGTAAAGCCATCAAGGTGATGAATGCCGAAGCACAGCAAAACAAGCCGTTCTTCAACCACATCATGACTGTGAGCAACCACCGTCCGTTTACCTATCCCGAAGGGAAGATTGATATTTCCGGCAAAGCCAAATCCCGCATGGGCGGGGTAAAATATACCGATTACGCCCTCCGCCAGTTCTTTGCCATGGCACAAAAACAACCCTGGTTCCACAACACTGTTTTTGTGATACTGGCTGACCACTGTGCTTCCAGCTCCGGAAAAACAGAACTGCCTATGGACAAATACCGCATTCCGGCCTTTATCTTTGCGCCAAAGATGATCCAACCGAAAGAAGTCAATACCCTAATGTCGCAGATTGACGTGATGCCTACCTTGTTCGGCCTGTTGCACTTCAACTACGATAGCAAATTCTATGGTCAGGATATCTTTCAGCCCGGTTATCAGCCCAGAGCTTTTGTGGCCACCTATCAGGATTTAGGCTTAATCAAAGACAACATCCTCACCATCATCTCTCCGGTTAAAAAAGCCAAGCAATTCCAATTGATTCCACAACCCAATCCTAAAGTACAGCCTAATTTTCAGTTGTATTTTGAAGAAAAACCGATGACTACCCTGCGCGAAGATTTGGTAAATCAAACCATTGCTTACTATCAAACCTCTGCTTATTTGCTTAAAAACAAGATATACCAAAAAGAATAATAATGAAAAAGTTGCCCGAACTAACGGCACTGTTTTGGTTAACTAAAATCATCGCAACTACGTTGGGGGAAACCGCCGGCGATTTAGTATCAATAACGTTGCATGTGGGCTATGCCCTAAGTTCGCTGCTGCTTTTCGGATGCTTCTTAGTTTTGTTGGCAATTCAGTTGTTCAGCAAAAAATACACGCCTTGGATATATTGGTTGGTTGTTTTGGCCACCAGCACCTCGGGGACTACCCTTTCCGACTATATGGATCGTACTTTAGAACTGGGCTATGCTACAGGCAGCTTGTGTATTGCGACACTGTTATGCGTGGTGCTCTTGGTGTGGAAATTCTCCGAAAAGTCATTATCCGTAACCCAGATTACCCGTCGGAGTACCGAAATGTTTTACTGGACAGCCATATTGGTATCCAACACTTTAGGCACAGCATTGGGGGATTTTTTAGCCGATGACTCCGGACTGGGATTCGCCGGTGGAGCCGCTTTAATCGGATTGGCGTTAGGCATAGTACTGCTGGTTCATTACAGCACCAAAATCTCAGGGGTAATCTTGTTTTGGCTGGCATTTGTCCTCACCCGTCCTTTCGGAGCCACTTTCGGAGATGTGTTGACAAAGTCTGCCGATAAGGGCGGTTTGAATTTAGGCACTAAAGGCACCTCATTATTGCTTTTTGTATTACTTTTGATAGTAGTAGGATATGAAACCCAAATCCTTAAAAAGAACAATAAAAAGGAACCTGCAGGAGGGTGAATACCTGATAGACTGTTGTAATCTCAATTATGCTAACACCTGTTTTATATGAAAATACATTCCGTTTTCTCAGTCATTCTTTTCTTTGTAAGCCTCTCAGTCACCGCCCAAACCCCGGCAACAACAGATACGGTGACCGTCAAAGCGCCTAAAAACACCAAATTCAATTACAAGCAAATCATCATTCCGACAGTATTAATCGGATATGGAGTCATCGGAATAGAAAGTGACCAGTTAAAAGATTTAAACTTAGACATCAGAACTGAGGTGGTGGAAGACATTGACAAAAAGCTGACCATCGATGACTTTATGCAATACACCCCGGCCGTTTCAGTATACGCCCTCAACAATTTGGGCGTACCGAGCAAGCACAACCTCAAAGACCGCACCGTGATTATAGGTACCTCGATGCTCTTGGTGGCTACGACTGTAACGGCACTGAAAAGAATCACCAAAGAAGAACGCCCGGACGGGTCCAACAACGAGTCCTTTCCTTCCGGACACACAGCCCTCGCCTTTGCCGGAGCCGAATTTTTATACCAGGAATACAAAGACGTTTCGGTTTGGTATGGCGTTTCGGGCTACGTCGTGGCCTCTGCCACCGGAGTCTTCCGCATTTACAACAACAAGCACTGGTTGACAGATGTAGCCGCCGGTGCCGGCTTCGGAATTTTGAGCACCAAAGCCGCCTATTGGATGTCGCCTTGGCTCAACCGGCACATCTTTCCTAAGCTTACCGGTAAAACCACCGCCATGCTCACCCCTACTTTTGACGGCAAGCAATTAGGAGGTGCCTTTGTCATGACGTTTTAGGGGAATACACACACCGCTCCCGGGTGGGTGCTAATTGATATTCCCTATTTCAATCTGTCCGTCACTGCTGTTCACAATCTGTGTAACCCCGCTCCCATCGATATTGGCAGAATAGATATGCGTATTTAAGTCAGAGTTGTCTTGAGCAAGAAAGAATATTTTTTGTCCGTCAGGAGAAATTCTCGGATTGTTGTGTTGTGACGCTAGATTCCATATTTCCACACCGGGAGGCATGTTCAGTACCACTTCTGTTTGGTTCGAACCATCATAATTGCACGTGAAAATATGAGGAATTCCACTCGTTACTTTAATATAAACGACTTTATTGGTCATTGCCGTACTTATAGAATTCTCCTCTGAATTCGAACAACTGATTTGAAATAAAATACCGGCTCCGGCAAAAGCAAACAAATAAAGACTGTTTTTTAGAATGTTTTTCATGATGTTATTGTTTTAAGGGTTAGGTTATCTATCATATCGGACGAGCACACAACAGCAGCTTGGTTTTGAAGCTGTTGATATTGACCGATTACTTTATTGCATCCGTTCGCTATACACTTTGCCCAAAAGTCAATAAATTATGGTCGGGGTCCAACACCGCAAATTCCTTTTGTCCCCAGGGCTTAACCTCTAAATGCCCTGCCGGATGTATGTCAACCTTATTTTCCAATAAGCCGGCATACAAACGTTCTATTTCAGTAGTCCTGATGTAAACCTGTCCGTAATTTTCGGTTGGATCGAGTGTTGAGAACTCAAAAAAATGCAATTCCATAGCATCTTTTTGCAAAATAAGATAATGGCCATAATCGGCTATTTCAGAAAAGTGCAACTTTTCAAGATAAAACCGTTTGGTTTGGTTTTTATCCCGCATGGGTAATTTTGGACAAATTTGAGTCAGCATATCGTTTACAATAAAAGTGAATCCTACGTGGGCAAAGCCGGTCCACTATCGTTTCGCAGCTTGGCAAAAAGAGTGGCAACTGTAAAGATAAATAAAATTTCAAATTAGTAACTTCAACTATTGCTTCAAACCGCTGCTATGTCATGCATTTATTTTTGCGATTTCTTGTATTCTCTCTCTATCTCTTTATAGATCTCTGAGTTTTTTCCTTTAGCAAAACGAATGTTTGTCTGCAAAGATTTCCCGGAAAACGCTTCCAATTTATAGAATAAACGTTTGAAAGGATTTTTTATTTGATTGTAGAATAATGAGTTTTGGCTTAAATAAAAAACAACAAAAGGAGCTTTGCCGTCTTCAAATAAAAGTAGTTTAATGTCTTTCCACTTTACATTCACACCATTAAAATTATCTATATACTCTTCGCTAGTCAATTCAATCATTGGTTTTTTAATTATTATATGAAAAATTGCTTTAACGATTCGGTAATAGAAATAACCACCAATGAATATTAAAATTAGAGGAAATATAAAATGGACAATCTTCGTTGCTTTCAAAAGCATTAAAACTATTATTGAAAAGTAAAATACTATTCCAAGTAAAAAGTAGAGAATTACATTAAGTTTATGATAAGCTATATTGTTCATTACCGTTATTCATGTAGTTCGGTCAAAATGTTACACAACGTTTTACAGCTAACCGAAGGTGGCGTGTTTTTAATGATTAGTTGTAAATGTAAACAAAAATTCCAACGTAGTAATTTCCGGCGAAGACCCGAGACTACTTTAGCAGTCAAATGGAGCGAAGCTAAACCGCTGTTAGAAGAAACTTTTATCACAATTTGATTATTATTTCACCTTTATCTGATTTACTGTATTCAGGTTCTCTAAATTCAGCTTTGCATTTTCTATCACCAATCCCTAAGACTATAGGAACCTTATATCCATTATCATAAAAGATATGCATATTTGATGGCCAAAACATATTTTTAGTAAAATATGAAGTACATAAAATTACATGTGTGTCAAGTTCTATAAAAATGTTTCCAAGAAAACTAATCATTAACCCTTCCTCGGAATAAGCCATATATTCCTTGTCAAACTTGATTTGCATAGATAATGAAAAGTCTTGCTTTGGAAAAGCAAAGAAAACAAGAACTGAAGGAATAATAGCAGATGCTGAAATTAAATAATCTGTTTTTCTATTAAGATATTTTGATTGAGATGGAATAAAATTAGGCTGAGGAATTTGTGCAGTTAGTAAATGCCTAATTCCAGTTGTATTGTTAGACGTATTTTTTAGTTCGTTACCATGAAAAACAACAGTTGGAATATATTGTCCATTATGTTCTCTAAATCCTGTCATTCCTGAACCATGGATTGTAAATTTGCCCTCTTTTGGCAACTTGGCTTCTAATGGTAAAATTCCATCTTCTGAATCTTTTAAAAAGTGCCAAGTTGTTTTATCAAAATTAGGCCAATTAAAATAGATACTTCCATCAATATGTTGAGAAATACTCATAATCTGAAAATGTTCAGAATTATTTTCAGTTATGAATATTCTTCGGTCTATTTTGGGCATGTTTTATTTTTAATGTTGAGTAAAAAGTTTCTGCTAACGCCCCGCAACTTCGCGCAGTAGCGGCAAGTTAAGAAAAAATGTTATGCGGTAAACCGAAAACAGCCAGACCCAAGGCCACAGGCCTAACTGAGCGAGGCCAAACCGCTGTTAGCACTATTTTTTATTTCAATATTTTCATGATTGATTCTTCATCAACTTTTAGAGCTTTCAATATAAATTCTGCGTGCTCTTTGTTATTCTCTTTCACTTCATCAAAGAGTTCACTCAAATCTGAAGCATATAACCTTTCGTTAACTGTCATTCCTCCAATTCCATCAACTTTTGCAACTCCAATTTTCACTTTCTCTTCCAAGTCAAATAGTTCAAGTCGCTTTTTAATTCTATTTAGGATTTCTGAATCTGCATCGCCATAAATATCACGCAACTGAAATTCTTTATTTTCCATAAACTCGTTAATTCCTAAATTGAAAAGTACTTGTCCAAATCTCTGGTTCGGATTCTTTTCCAAATAGGTTCTTAATTTGTCAAGTATTTCTTTTTGTGCAGTGTTCATAAAATAGTCGCTAACGTCCCATGACTTCGCGCAGTATCGGCAAGTTAAGAAAAAATGTTATGCGGCAAACTTTACAAACAAACTAGTGAGAAAAAGCTGCTCCGTAGTGCTGTCCCCAATGTTGTATTCTCTCATCTATTTGCTCCAAAGTTGGCGAAGTTGGTTTTTGATAAAGTTTGTATACACATAGACTAAGTAATGCAACACAAATTAAAAGTAAAAAAGTGTTCAAATTTTCTCTTCTCATTTTTCAAATGTTTAAGTTATTATTTTCGATTTCTATTGTCCTTCGTTGGCCAGGAGCAATGTCTGCTAACGTTCCGCGGCTACCCGCAGTAGCGCCAAGTTAAGAAAAAATGTTATACGGAAGAACAAGTTTTGGTTTCCGGCGCAATGCTAACGAGCTATTGCGCGACACGAGGCGAAGCCGACTGACGAAGTAAACCGCTGTTAGCGGTAGTGCGCCTTTTTTCAATTTCATCAGTTAGAGCAAGTGTCTCAGAAGTACTTCTTTCACCTAATACTTGTGCTAATTCCCAATAATCAATTTTTCCAATTATATTGTAATCTATTAATGTTTCTCTCACTTTTTGAAAGTCATCTGAATTAATTAACTCAAACTGATATCTCTTCGATTCACCTGACACAAGATAAATTACAATAAAGTTATTTGTTCCATTTGAAAGTGCTGGTCCTAAATTTCCTTTAGATATATTTTTAAATGCACCACTATAATCGTCATTTGAAATTTTAATTGTTCTTATTTTTTCGATTGGATATATTTCGTCTCCAACAATAATTGCTTCTTTTTCCAATATTAAGTAGCCTTCTAGTTTTCCATGAATTGGTTCAATCTGATAAAAGCCCTTGAATTTTGTAACTAAACCACTGATAAAGAAGCAAATTATTATCCAGCCAAAAATTTTATCGAAAATATTACTTTCTATATTTAAGATTTTCTGTTTAAAAAGAAGAATTCCACAACATATAAAAATTGCTGAATATATTATTTTATTGGCACTCCAATAAAATTTGTTTGATTTAATATAAAGTGAAAATTTTTGCATAGTTCTATAGCATTGCTCATAACGCCCTGCGGCTACCCGCAGTAGCGGCAAGTTAATAAAAAATAGCATACGGTAAACTGAAAACCGACACACCCAAGGCCACAGGCCTAACTGAGCGAGGCCAAACCGCTGTTAGCACTATTTTTTATTTCAATATTTTCATGATTGATTCTTCATCAACTTTTAGAGCTTTCAATATAAATTCTGCGTGCTCTTTGTTATTCTCTTTCACTTCATCAAAGAGTTCACTCAAATCTGAAGCATATAACCTTTCGTTAACTGTCATTCCTCCAATTCCATCAACTTTTGCAACTCCAATTTTCACTTTCTCTTCCAAGTCAAATAGTTCAAGTCGCTTTTTAATTCTATTTAGGATTTCTGAATCTGCATCGCCATAAATATCACGCAACTGAAATTCTTTATTTTCCATAAACTCGTTAATTCCTAAATTGAAAAGTACTTGTCCAAATCTCTGGTTCGGATTCTTTTCCAAATAGGTTCTTAATTTGTCAAGTATTTCTTTTTGTGCAGTGTTCATAAAATAGTCGCTAACGCCCCGCAGCTACCCGCAGCAACGGCAAGTTAAGAAAAAATGTAAAGCGGTAAACTGAAAACCGCTGTTACCAGCAGTTCTAATCCTTGAATATTAATTTCGACAATCCAAACAAAGCTTTCATAATGTCAAGTAGGGCAAAGGAACTCAACAAAAATACAGAAACACTCATTATATCTGGAATTTTCAAATATTCAACATTCCAATTAAAAGGATTAATTGTGTTTGCAATGATAGAATTTATAAAAAGGAAGATTATGCAAACAAATATGAGAAAGATGTCGCTTTTAATTTCATCGAATGCGTCTTTTAATGATTTATAAACTTCTTCTTTGTTTTCTATTTTTGTGAAGGAAATTTTTTCAATCGCTTCATAAATATCCTTCAAAATTGATAAACCAAAAGTGTAAAGGGTCAAGGCGAAACCTATAAGAACACCAAGATATGTTATTTGGTTATTTATTTGAAAGAACTGCTCTGCCATTATTCCAGTAGAGTGTACAAGGAAAATGGATAACCCAATGCAGCCTATGAAGTAAAACATTCTCATAATCTATTCTCGGTTTTCAATATCCGAAATATTTGCGATTTTTTCAGAAATATTTTCTTTTGTTTTTTCATCTATAAAATCATCTTCAATATTCAATTCGGTGTTGTAAACATCGTCTGAACTAGAAATGCTTTTCATTTCATCTTCATCGTTATCTTTAAACTTCATAATATATTTACCTCCTATTTCTCTAACATAATCAATCCATCTTCCAATTCCACTTCTCTTAATTTCGAGTTTCCCATCTGTGTTTTTGAGAGCGATGTCAAGTTGCTCGTTATTCGTTTCAGCTTTTATAATTTTTAATATCCTCTGTGTATGGCGGTCAGCAAAAAATGCCATATTTGGAGCATTAAGTTTCAATACAAGTTGATAAATACTATCAGCATTTTCAACTTGATGCCAAAAAGTATATTTAGTTGCCAAAGGATAAATATTTAAACGATAAAAATGATTGACCAAACCCTCATTAAAATATTTAGAAAGCAATCCTGTGACGGTTTTAAAATTTTGGAAAATTGATTTATTCTGTTCAATTAATATTACTTGATAATCGGTATCAATTATTAAATATATATAGCGAGCTTCAAGAATTTTTGTTTTCATAATATCATCTTCATCTTCAATGTAGACTGTATTATTTGATTCTCTTGCAAACTTTACAAAAAACAGATTTTCTTTGTGTTTTTCTACGCCTGCAAATAAGTATTTTTTTGAAGCGTTGGACCAAATAGTTTTTCTATCCTTTTCCAATCTATTTAGAATGTCGATAATAATTTGCTCTTTGGTGAGTTCTTCTCCAAATAAATTAAGTTGATCACTTTCTGATATTAGATATCGAAATGCATAAAATCTTCTTCTCATTTGCGATGTTGTTTAAGAATTACTGCTAACTCGTATATAGGCGCCATAAACAGTCGCCAAGCTACCTTGTTTTGAGTGTATAAGCGAATGTTTGTTTCGCTTATCTGGTTATCAAAAATAGTAAAAAAAGATTACAAATCATTAAACAAACTTTTTACCAAGGTTTTTATGCGGAAGATGATCATGCTTTCACAAAAAATTGCAATACAAAAAAAAAGAGCACCCTTCGCAGGGTGCCCTTAGCGTGGTTTTTGTAAACTAAGCAACATCTTTATCAGTTCCACCTTCTGGTTCCATGACAACGGTAACTACCGTTCGTTCCGTAGCGGTAATAGCAACTTCCGTTGTGGTGGCTGCATAACCGGCTTTTTGTAAAACCACGGTATAAGTACCACTATCCAAATCCTTTATTTCAAAACCACCCCTACTCGATGTTTTTCTAATAATGGAAGTACCGTCCACACGAACATCCACCTTACTCAAAGGCAACCCCTCGGCATCGGTAATAATACCTTTCAAAGCTATAGTACGATAGCTCGGTCTGATAATTTTCCGACTTGAAAAATAAGCATCATAAACTTCCTTATCCGTAAACTGAAGCATCGTTATCAAAGCATCTAAACTGCTAAGCGTAGCATCACTTGCTTTAAACAATCGCATCATCTCCTCGGTAGCCTGCTTGCGTTCCACAATCCCCGCTCTCGGTTTAGGAATATACGAGGTATAAGCCCCTATACTGTCGTTCAGAGCATCCAGCAGCTCATTAGTCACACCATAAGCAGCAAGTGCCGTCAGGAGCAACTGCCCTTTATTGTAAATAAACTGGCAAATATCAGCACAAACCGTGTCCGGTCGTTTGTACAGGTTACTAATGCGCTGGTACATTTCCTCACGCAATACCACATCATTAGTATTAATGGCATACGCTTTCACCCTTGAAGCCACATCTATGGCTTTCTTAGTCATATCAAGCTTCAAATCATCTTTTACCATTCGGTAACCTATACGGTTAGTCGTCTGGCTTTCACTTTGTGTTCTTATTTTATCTACCACATTCATAAATACAGTAAACTTGGCCTCAAACTCAGGCATACTGGCTATCGTAGCCGCGGGTACTGTTGCCAAATAATCTTCAACAACATAGTACATAGAGCGCTTGCGCTCTTGCATTTGATTCATAACTTTTACTTTTAATTGATTAAACTACAGTGATTTAGGCGCCACTTCCGTCCCAAAGTTATAAAAACAATTTCCTACAAAACAAGCAAAAAATGACAGAAAATACACTTTTATTATATTATCATCAAATCCCGCATTTCATTCAAAATCAAGCAATTAAAACATCAGAAATTAGGGCTGTAATAAATTATATACAATAAAATCTTACTTTTACTAAAAACCAAATTACTTGTAAACAGCCACTTACAAATTATCATAACCTTTTTTCTGTCAAAAAACGACATCAAAAGACGATTTCCCGCAAATAAAAATCGGTAATCCCGCTTCGGTAAGACTGTTTTTTTATCATTTCCTCTTGTAGCCCATCTGCTTCTTGCTGTAAGCTATCCATTTCGCACTATAGCCTATCCGTTTCCTGCTGTAACCTATACATTTCCTACTGTAGCCTATCCGTTTCCTGCTATAATCCATGCATTTCCTCCTATAGTCAATCCGTTTCTTACTGTAAGCTATTCATTTCCTGTTATAGCCTATCCGTTTCCTGCTGTAGCCTATACTATCTTCTATAAAAGCATCCAAAACTTCAAATCCTTTTTTCAGCCTGTCCGTTCAAACACGTGCTACCGTTTTGTTAAATTGAAAACCCACAGCACAACTGTCCTTTTTTTCAGTATCTTTATCCTATGTTTCGGCACCACGGAAAAAACAGAACTTTCATTCACAACCTGCGCTTAGCGACTTTATTGTCCTTAGTGGCGGGTATGGTTAACATTACCGGAGTACTCGCCCTCAAAACCCTTACCACCAACGTCACCGGGCATTTTGCCTTTTTTGCCGAAGAGTTTTTACAAAAAGACTACGCAGCGGCACTCACCTTTTTGGTTTTCATACTCTTCTTTTTATTGGGTTCCTTTACCGCCAACCTCCTGGCCGAATGGTTGCTCAGACGCCGCCCGCATTCCGCCCACATTCTCCCGGTACTTATTGAAATGACCGTGCTCATCGCCGTGGGCTATTACGGAACCACAAACCCCGTCACCGCTTCCTCAGCAAAAATCATTGCCTTTGCCATGCTCTTTGCCATGGGGGTACAAAATGCACTGGTAACCAAAATTTCGCAATCCACCGTAAGAACCACTCACCTCACCGGCCTCTTCACTGATTTAGGCATAGAACTCTCCCAACTTTTTTTCTACAAAAAGACCGAAGAAGTAAAACGCCTCAGAACCAGCATTTACCTACGTTTCTCCATCATCATCTTTTTCTTTATCGGATGCATCGGCGGCGGGTTGCTATACCAATCCTACCAAATGAAAACGCTGTTTGTGGCCTCTTTTATCTTATTAATTGCCCTCCTATACGATTACTTCCGCCTCCAACTCTTGGCCTTCAGACGCAAAAGCCATCAATCGCATTAAAACCCGTTTTCGGTTACCATTTAGCCATAAATGCCTCATACTTCCGACAAAATGTAAGCTTCCGTGTTAAAAAAGAAAACCATCTGAACCTTTTTAACTACTTTTGTAGCAAATACCACATTAATGATAAAGCATTTCAAAAGGCTGGCTATCGCGATGATAGCCTTTGCTGTGTTGTCTGCTCACGGACAACAAACCATAAAAGATAAGGAATACTCTTTGGTGTACCAAAAGAGCGGCATCGTGTTGCAATTCAACGCAGACTATGCTTCGGGTAGCATCACAAAAGCGGTAAACGCCAAGACCAAAGCCCCGGTGGCCTTTTACAAACAAGGAAACGCTTACGTGTTCGACCAATTGAATCCGGCAGAAATTATTAAAATAGAGTATCAATTGGCCGAGGGCAAAAACAATACACCCAAAACCACCTACGTGGCCATGTCTTCCCAATCCACCGGAACGATAAACGTGTATTTTAACCACACCGTCAATACAAGCTACGCACAAATACAACCCGCGATCAACTTAGCCGACACCTTAGACGACATGCTCATCAGCTATATCAATGCCTGCCAAAGCACATTGGATATTGCCATCTACAATTCTTCTTCACCCAGCAGCGACACCGGTATCGCAGGCGCTATTAACGCCGCCTACAATCGAGGCGTTCAGGTGCGTTTAATCTATGACGGCAGTACCAGCAGCAACATGATTCCGCTGTTGAATCCCGCTATTCCTAAATTGGCAAGTCCCACCAGTTCCAGCTACGGCATCATGCACAACAAGTTTGTCATCTTTGATGCCGACAACAGCGACCCGAACAAACCTTACGTGTGGACCGGTTCAACCAACTGGACCGTAGTGCAAATTGACGGCCCCGACCGCAACAGTGCCATCATGATACAGGACCAGGCCTTGGCTCAGGGCTACAAGATAGAGTTTGAAGAAATGTGGGGCAGCAGTACCGCCACCCCTGACACCGTTGTTTCGGAATTCGGTCCTTATAAAATCGATAACACCCCCCACCATTACATCATTGGCGGAAAAACCATCGACAGCTATTTCAGTCCAAGTGACGGTACCAATAGTAAAATTATTGACGCAATCAATTCAGCCAACAGCGATATCAATATAGCCACCATGGTACTCACCCGCACCGACATCAGCAGCGCGTTGACCGCCAAGTACAATTCGGGGTTGACCAATATCAACATCGTGACAGACACTCAAAATCCAAGCGGAAACCAATTCAATACCCTTCAGGCCGCCTTAACACCCGGTCATGTCGTAAAATTTACCAACAGCGGGGTGATGCACCATAAGTTTATGGTGGTAGATAATTTCAACGCCACTTCAGATCCTTTGGTATTGTTAGGTTCCCACAACTGGAGCAGCTCTGCCGAGAATAAAAACGACGAAAACACTTTGGTCGTCCACGACTTAAACATCGCCAACCAATACTATCAGGCTTTTGCCTTTTTGTATTTGGACGCCGGCGGACAATTATTGGGCACGCCACAGTTTGAAACAACTGCGTTTGCGGTATATCCCAACCCAACGAGCGGTATTTTTACCATTGCGGTAAAAAACACACCGCTGGATAAAGTATCCCTAAAGGTATACGACGTCATGGGAAGAAGCGTCTACAGCAACCAATACAGCAGTTTGGTGAACGAACAAATTTCATTGAGCAATCAGGCATCCGGCATCTATATGATTCGCATGGAAAGCAACGGACAAACCTGGAACTATAAAGTAGTTAAAGAATAGAGTTATCGAACTATCATGCTAAAATAAAAGCCTCAAGATACTACTTGAGGCTTTTTTGCGTTATATACGTAACACTCTAAAACCCTAACTATATGAAAAACGGATGTATCGCATTCCTGTCGTTGTTGTTTTGTACTATTGGCTTCGCGCAACGAGAACAAAACAATGTTCCTAAAATCAGCGCTGTTGGTGTAGGCACCACCACCGCTTTTCCCAATGCCGCTCTAATTACTATCAGCTTCAAGCACGTCAAGCCCACATTGCGGGAGGCTATTAATGACAACCAGGCCACTACGGCTGAAGTGTTAAAGATTGTCCGTAAATATGTCGCCGACACCCTGGATATCAAAACAAGCTTAATCGCTACCGGCAAATCCAACCGCTGGGATGAGAAACTCAACAAAGACATTTTTCTCGGCTTTGAATCCACACAAAAACTCATCTTTACCCTCAAGGATTTAAAACGGATGCAGGACTTTACCGAAGAGTTACTCAAAACAAAATTCAATAAAATAGAACGCATCACCTATTTCAACACCGGAGCGCAGGAATTGATTAAGAAAGCACAGGAACTGGCTGTGGTAGACGCCATAGAAACCACCAACCGATTGGCCAAAGCCAGCGAAGTGAAAACAGGTAAAATCATTTACATGGAGTCTGACAGAAGTCCCAATGATAGTGGCAACACCCGCGGCAACTCCTATGAATTTGAATCCTACGGCAAAGGCATGGGCGGTCGTGGCGTTACGGCCAGTGGCGAACTCATCAAATACAGTGTTTCGGTAACGGTGTTCACGCAAATCATCGATTAAATGTTTCGTTTTCACCCCCGGTATTTCCTGCTTACCCTTTGCCTCTTTGTCACCGAAGTGCTGATTGCGCTTTACGTACACGATACATACATAAGGCCCTACATGGGAGATGTATTGGTGGTGATTCTCATCTATTGCTTTGTAAAAACCTTTACTACATTAAGTTCTAAACAAACAGCACTTTACACGCTTTTATTTTCCTTTTCAATTGAAACACTTCAATACCTAAACGGAGTCGAACTTTTGGGGTTGTCCGAATACAAAATCGCCCGCATTGTCATCGGATCATCGTTCAGTTGGTTGGATATATTAACTTACATTCTTGGCATCGCTATAGTGCTGCTTGTAGAGCAATGGCAGAAAAGCAAAAGCGGTGTTGGGGTAAAGCCTTAAAATACAGGCTCTCGTTTTTTTTACTATTTTTAACCCAATGATAGGGTTGTATCCCTATCCTATTGCATCGAGAAACCTGTAACCAAACCAACAACAATATGAACCAAACACTCAAAAACATCCTGGCCGTCATCATCGGGCTTCTGATTGGCGGAGCGCTCAACATGGCCATTATAATGGTCAGCGGAAAAATCATCCCGCCACCCGAAGGAGCAGATTTGACGACCATGGAAGGACTCAAAGCCGCGATGGCTCTTATGGAACCCAAACATTTTCTGATGCCGTTCCTGGCCCATGCCTTAGGAACCCTATTAGGCGCTTTTATAGCCGCAGTCATCTCCAAAAAGACAGGTCCGGCACTAGCCGTGGGATTTTTTTTCCTCATAGGCGGTATTATGAACGTTGTAATGCTCCCTTCTCCACTATGGTTTACCATCGTAGATGTGGTAGGAGCTTATATTCCTATGGCCTACTTAGGCGGGGTAATAGCACTTAGAAAAAAATAATGGTGTTAGGCCAATACTTTGGGCAAATGCGACGCGATAACATGTTAAAACACAATTATTTTCCATTTGATAGAATGAAAAAACTATATTTGACGACATTTTAAAAAAACCATTATGAAATTAATTCAAAAATCAATTGCCATTTTAGTATTGGCTATCACTGCAACCTTAATGGTAAATTGCAGCTCCAGTAGCAGCAGCGGTGATTCAGGAGAAACTACCTTTTACTTGAAATGTAAAATCAACGGGGTACAATTTACCTGTACTGACCCTATGGTAGGTAATTCATTGTCTAAAGCCATCACTGCCATCAGTGATAACAATGACACTCATCAGGAAACCGTGAGTTTGTGGATGCCTCTTGGTGTAACAGTAGGAACGCACACCATCACTGAAGAGCCGTCCAACGTAAACTCGTACGGAGCCGGTTACAGCGACTTTGACAACAGTATTTCTTCTCAGGATGCCTCAGGAAGCATGACCATTACAGAAGTGAATGCCAATGTAATCAAAGGAACTTTTTCTTTTACTTCACCGGATGGAGACGGGAATACCATCACCGTAACAGAAGGCACCTTCAGAGCGGAGAATATTCAGTAATCTATCTGTTTGATCGAATAAAAAAAGCGAAAGAATCATTCTTTCGCTTTTTTGTTTTATAACAATCCGTTGTATTTGCGAATAAACCACTCGCTTGCCAGAGAGACGGCAATCAAGACCAATAACCAAATCCAATCAATTAAAGGAGATTTCTTAACTATGGTTTTCTGAACAGCTTTGTAACTGTCGTCCGCCAATAGTTGCTTGATTAAAGCATCTGCCTGATTGGACAAAAAGGCTTGGCCTTTGGTTTGCGATGCCAATTGGCTCAATTTATTCCAGTCCGGATTCACAAATTGCTTTTCGATATCAAAATCCAATACGTCAAAGCTACTGCTGTAGGCGGAATTGGAGTTCAATTCTTTTACCGTGAAACTGTAATGCCCTGCCGTCAATCCGTCCAGGTTTACTTTAAAAGCATTGGAGGTTCGGAGCAAATCATAGTTTTTTACCTGCTTGGTTTTGGTATTCGTTACCGATATGGTCAAACGCGCCTTTTCATCCAGCTCATAGTTCTTGTTGAAATATTGTGCCGTAATTTCAATGCCTTCCCCCGAATTATAAAAGCGTTCATGCTCTACAACCAAAGACTTACGCGTATTATTAGAAGCCAGGTACTGTATGGTTTTATCTAAGAAAATATCAAAATCAGCAAAGCTCTTTTTGTTTACAAAGGTTTCCGCGCGCCACTTCCAAATATTCTCTCCGAATAAAAAGGCACTTCTTCTGCCTTGCTCTTCTGAAAAAGTCAACAAAGGCTGGTTGGTTGCAATATTGTGAATGTTGGAAGACAACAGCGTATTGACATTCCCGGCAGCGGTAATCGTCCCAAACGGATTCTCCAAAGGCGGAAACCGTTCAAACCCGATATTGTCTAAGGCAAACAAATTAAACTGACTGTCAAAAGCCGCCAGGTAATTTTCCTTCTGTCCACTCATTCGAAACGTGAATAGCTTCTGATTTTGATTCAGGAAGGTATAATCCGTATCGTTTCCGGTAATGATCCAGGTGTTGACTTTCGCATTTTGATTTTGATCAAAAACCGATTTGAATGCAGCCGTCGGCTGATATAGTATTAAAATATTATAATCGGTTAATGATTTGATATCATCAGGTTTAACAATTGTTACTTTTCTTTGTGCATTAGATTCGATACTGCGTTTGATAGCGCCCAAATCAGGATGTGCCATGGCGGAAATCAAAGCGACTTCCGTTTTTTGGTCAATGACTTCCACGGCAAAATTCTTGGTGTTGTTGTAGCTGTTTTTTTCCGGTTCTTTTGAAGAGATGACAGCTTTCATGATTTGCAGTCCTACTTTATCAGCAGGCAAAAGCACATTCAATGTGGCTGATTTTTTGGAAGGAGAAAAAGCAACCGTCTGCTCGTTCAAAACCGAATTGCCTTGTGTAATCTTAAACGTTGCATTGATGTTTTTGGTGCCGGCGTAATTCAGGAAGACTTCTACAGGAAATTTGTTTTTATGAAAGGCGTATTTATTCACATTGAGTTGGGTCACTTTCAAATCCAGATACGTCGTGGTATCCCCCACCACTACTGGATAAACCTTATTGTCGGGATTAAAGCCAAACACATAATCTTCGCCAGAAGTTTGATTCCCGTCTGAAATTAAAACCGTTGGAAAATGCTGGTTTTTATAGACGCTCTTTACGTTCTTGGCCACCACATCAATGTTGGTTTGTTTTCCTTTAAAATCAATCGTGTCCGAAGGCGTAAAATCTGTAGCAAACTGATACGTCTGCACGTCAAACTTATCGGCCAATTCCTTGTTTTCCGATAGTTTTTGAAACACTTCCATGGCCGACTTATCCGCCTTCAAATCTTTGATGGAAGCCGAATTGTCAAGCACTATAGGTAACGGCGTTTTCATGGTTTCGACTGTCTTGCGCGAAATAATCGGATTGATTAACAACAACAAGAGTCCGAAGATGCTGAAAAAACGCAAAAAAGTCAAAAGCAAAGTTACTTTTGACCTGCTTTTGACTTTATATAAATAGTGATAAAATGATAATGCAAACGCTACTCCTAAGGAAAGCAATACCAATAAAATAGTGTTTGTATTCATATGTTTTAGTGGTCAGTGATCAGTGGTCAGTTTTTACGCCAAACTTATTAGGATTTAATATCATATAATTAATAAGTTTTCCAACTTCTATGTTATAAGCAACTAGTTCGTTATAATCTATTTGATTTATGTAATTGCATTTTAAAGCAAATTCTAACCAAACTTGAGTTTCCGAATTTTCAGCATCACTATCTGTTAGTTTGCTATGAAAACTTTTCGGATAAATTTTTTTTCGGTAAGCTTCAGCAATATTGGCAGGAACGCTTCTTGATGAACGCCTGATTTGATCAGTTAAGGAATAGGTTTCTTCTTTTGGAAAAGACTTAGAAATTTCAAAAATACGCATAGCTAATTCAAATGATTTTTGATAAGCCAATAAGTCTTGAAATGTCATAATTGAAAATGTATTTTACAAAGAAACTTTACTGCCAACTGACCATTGACCACTGCCTACTAAGTAAGCATTCCTCCGCAAACATTCAATACTTGTCCCGAAACGTAAGCGCTCATGTCTGAAGCGAAGAACAAACAGGCATTAGCTACATCTTCCGGAGTACCACCGCGTTTTAACGGAATAGAGTCTCTCCAACCTTGTACTACGTCTTCATTCAACTTAGCGGTCATTTCGGTTTCAATAAAGCCCGGCGCAATAGCATTGCAACGAATATTTCTCGAACCTAATTCTAAAGCTACGGATTTGGTAAACCCAATCATACCCGCTTTTGACGCAGCATAGTTGGCCTGACCGGCATTTCCTTTCACGCCTACCACCGAACTCATATTAACGATAGATCCTTTTCGGTTTTTCAACATAATTTTTTGAACCGCCTTAGTCATATTAAAAACAGACTTCAGGTTGATTTCAATAACTTTATCAAAATCTTCTTCGCTCATACGCATCAAAAGGTTATCTTTGGTAATTCCGGCGTTATTGATTAATACATCCACATTGCCGAATTCCGCCATCACATCATCTACCAATTTTTGCGCTTCATTAAAATCTGCAGCATTGGATTTGTATCCTTTGGCTTTGATACCCAAGGCCGATAATTCGTTTTCTAACACCATAGCCGATTCAGCTGACGAGCTGTAAGTAAAAGCCACATTAGCGCCGTGTTGGGCAAAAACTTTGGCAATACCACTTCCTATTCCTCTACTCGCACCGGTAATAATGGCTACTTTTCCTTCTAATAATTTCATAAGTGTAAAAAGTTAGTTTGATAATTTTATGAATGGTCAAATATAGCATAATTTATACGCACCAAAAAATCATTTGTATTTAAACCTTTGCTATACTTGCATGTCAAAGCAGCCAACACGAACCAAATGATTGAAAACCAAAGCCATTTTGAAAAACTCTACCGCGAGTACCACCTGCTCGTGTTCAATGTGGCATTGAATTATGTGCAAAACACCGAAGATGCCGAAGAAATCACGCAGGATGTCTTTGTCAAAGTCTATCATTCCTTGGAAACCTTCAATCAAAAGTCTTCCCATAAAACCTGGATTTACCGGATTGCCATCAATCAGTCTTTAGACTTTATCAAAAAGAAAAACAGTCAGAAACGCTTTTTTATTTTCGGCAAAAAAAGTCAGAACGAGCAGGAATACCTCAATACATCCAATTTTGAACATCCCGGTATTTTAATGGAAAAACAAGAAGAGGCCAAAATTCTTTTTGAAGTCATCAACACCTTAACCGAAAACCAAAAGACCGTTTTTTTGTTATCCAAACTCGATGGCCTAAGCAATCCTGAAATTGCCGAGATTATGCAGCTCAGTCTTTCCTCAGTAGAATCATTGGTTTTCAGGGCCAAAGCATCTCTTCAGGAGAAATTAGCTGAAAAATTTACAGAGTACCGCAAGAAAAAATAAAAACCTTCGTCTATAAGCATATGGAAACCGAAAAATGGATACAAAACATACTCGACAGCACCAACGGCATGCAAGCGGTGGCGCCCAGCGAAACGTTGTTTTCTAAAATCCAGGAAAAAATTAAACAACAGGATACCGTTTCACCACAAACTGTATGGTTAGTGGCTGCTTCAATACTTGTTCTGATATTCTTGAATTTTACTTTGTTGAGAACCTCTAAATCGCAACAAAATTCAGACACCTCCACAGCCTATTTTGAAACCACTTTAAATCAAAGCAATCAGTTATACCAATAAAAATGGAAAAGACAAGACTATTAACAATCAGTGTCATTGGATTATTACTGCTCAACATAGGAACTTTAGGTTTCCTGTTTATCAGCGGCCCGAAAGGACATCGTCCGCCTCCACCCGGAGGGATGGAACATCCGAAACCCAGGGAAATCATCACAGAGAAATTGCATTTGGATGCTGCTCAGCAAAAAGAGTACGATAAAATAATCCGTTGGCATCAGAGCGAAATCAAACGACTGGACAAAACAATTCGTCAAACCAAAAAAGAATTGTACGCACTATTGGCAAATTCTGAAGTGAATGTGCAAACCAAAGACAGTTTGATTACCGTTTTAAATTCGGTTCAAAAGCAGATTGAGCAAACCCATTTCAAACATTTTGAAGACATCAAAAAAATATGCCATCCTGATCAAATGGAGAAATTCAATGAGTTGACAGAGGAATTGGCCCGCATTTTTGCTCCTGATAGACCGCGTGATCATCGCCCGGAATAAATTCACATTCATCTCCGCAAGAAACATAAAGTTCTTTCGTCTAACCCTTTACTAACCAATCAACCCATTATGAAACGAGTTTTTCTTCTCAGTCTGTTTATGACTACCGGAGTGATGTTTTCACAAACCAATCCGGCCATTACCAAATGGTTGCGTAACACTACCGGCATTACCGGACGCCATTATGTATCGGGCAACTCCACTCCTATTACAGATGCTGTAGCAGCGAATGTTCAGTCGGTGCAATACTCGACCAACTGGGCATACATTACAACCAATTGCATTCCGGCGTACATTACCGGTCCTTTTCTGGACGGAAATCCGTCATTGGCCACGACACAAAACGGAGCCATCTTTAAATTTCCTTTAAATCCCACTCCCAATACCGGAACGCCTACAGCCACTACCGGAGGTAACATTGGATTGTTCATCAATGGAGTCGCTTTATTTGATTACCGCGATGGAGTATCCTGGAAAAATGCAACCAACTCTTTATGTGGTGGTCCTATTCAACCCCCTTGTACAGGCGACGGCAAATGGAATCGCGATGCGGTAGTGGCCGAAAAAGGCGGATTTGATTGTGCCAAAGCCCATCCGGCTATGGGGAACTACCACCACCACCAAAACCCAAGTGCTTTCAACTTGGATTTAGCCGTTATTTCAACCATTTGCGATACCTATCCGTCAGATGGATTGTATGTCATCAATCCGTCAGAACACTCTCCGCTGATTGGTTTTGCTTACGACGGTTACCCTATTTATGGGGCCTACGGATACGCCAATACCGATGGTACCGGAGGTATTGTCCGTATGAAATCGAGCTATCAGTTGCGCAACATCACCACCCGAACCGTATGGGCTGATGGCACGGATGTGTTAGACGGACCACCGGTGAGTACCACCTATCCGTTGGGTTATTTCAGAGAAGATTATGAATATGTAGCACATCCGTCTGACCCAAGCTATTTGGATGTTCACAATGGGAGATTTTGTGTAACCCCGGAATATCCATCGGGAACCTATTGCTATTTTGCCACCGTGGATACCAATCACAATTCGGCTTATCCTTATGCCGTTGGACCGACATTTTATGGGAATAAAACTGCCGCAAAAGTCACAACCATCAGCGAACCTACGACCCAATATACTTTGGCAACAACTGATTTTGATGCCTCCGCCTTACACATAAAAGTATATCCCAACCCGGCACAGGATTTTGTAGCCATACAAACCGATATGATGACGGAAAATGTACCGGTTCAATTGGTGGATGAATTGGGTAAACTAATTCAAGCCAATGAAATCCTCCAAGGCAGTACCTTGTGTGTTTTTGATTTAAAGTCCGTAAACAACGGCATCTATTTTCTAAAAATCGGACAGCAAGAAAACGCCAAAACCTATAAAATCATCGTAACCAAATAACTTATGAAAACAAAGTGGATCTCCTTTTTGGCCATTGCCTCGCTATGGTCATGCAGCAAAACTGACGATTATGTAGACCCTTACGCCAATGTAAAAGCTACTTTCGGCAGCAGTATTGATTTAGAGCATTTGGCCAACTATGCCAACCAAACCATTCCTACCTACATTACCAAAGATAATGGTATGGCCAATCCCATCACAGATAAGGGAGCGACCTTGGGGAGAGTTTTGTTTTATGACAAAAATTTATCGTCCAACAATACCATTTCCTGTGCCAGTTGTCACCAGCAGGCCAATGCCTTCAGCGA
This sequence comes from Flavobacterium sp. XGLA_31, assembly GCF_051547105.1. Classification (NCBI taxonomy): domain Bacteria; kingdom Pseudomonadati; phylum Bacteroidota; class Flavobacteriia; order Flavobacteriales; family Flavobacteriaceae; genus Flavobacterium; species Flavobacterium sp. XGLA_31. The sequence goes on from NZ_JBPTTM010000002.1 coordinate 417,563, forward strand.
CACCCAGGTGGCCAGCAACGGAGTCAACGGTACTACGGCAAGACATACCATGCGTTTGATCAATACCCGATTTGCCAACGAAAGCAAGTTCTTTTGGGACGAACGCGCGGCTTCCCTGGAAATTCAAACCACCCAACCCATTCGCAATCATACTGAAATGGGCTACAGCGGAACCAATGGCGATGAAGATTTCAGCAATTTAGTGACCAAGCTCAGTCAATTGGGCTATTATAAAGAACTATTTAAATTTGTTTACGGGACTGAAGAAATTACCGAAAGTAAAATACAGTTAGCACTGGCTCAGTTTGTGCGCAGTATCCAATCCTTTGACAGCAAATATGATATTGGTCGTTCCCAACCACAGGTTGCGAATGATGGGCAGCCTTTTCCTAATTTCACCAATCAGGAAAACCAAGGAAAACAACTGTTTTTAGCGCCACCACAGTTTGATGCTACCGGTAACCGAACCGGTGGAGGTTTAGGTTGTGCCGGTTGTCATGCGGCACCTGAATTTGATATTGCACCCAATTCGGGGAATAACGGCATCATTGGTGTTTTGAACGGTACCGGCATTGATGTTAGCGTTACCCGTGCTCCTTCGTTGCGCGATATTGTAAAAACAGATGGTACGCTCAACGGCCCGCTGATGCACACAGGAGTATTTACCGATTTGCAAACCGTTATTGGCCACTATGGCAACATCAACATTGCACCGGGTAATGCAGTAGCCTTAGACCCAAAATTACGCCCGGGAGGCAATGGACAAAAACTCAATCTCACGGCTCAAGAGGTTAATGCCATGATGGCATTTTTGAAAACACTCTCGGGTACCAACGTATATATCGACGCCAAATGGTCTAATCCCTTCCCTAATTAAAACGAAAAGCCCCTCAGTTGAGGGGCTTTTTATATAGAATAATTGGCTTACTCTTTAACAAACTTACTGCTCGTCGTTCCTTTATCGCTGACAATCTTGAGACAATAACTTCCTGATTTTAATCCAGAAACATCTATGGTTTCATTGGGATTGGTGTTCACCTGCACCAATTGCCCCAAAGTGTTGTAGATACTTATTGAGCTTATCACTAGCTTTTGTTTAGTAGTAATCGTCAAATTATTTTTCGTCGGAACGGGTGATAAACTAAACAGGGTACTAAACTCAAAATCCTGACTTCCTAAAGCGGCAATAGTTGTGGTCGCGGTATTGGTGACTATCGGGAAATTATAGTCAAAATAAATATTCGCTGTGTTACTGAAAGTATCACCCAACACTAATGTCGGTTTGGTTTTGATTTTAAAGGCTACATAACCGTCGTTGTTGGCATCATCGAACGGTAGGTTGATGTTCTCAAAAATGAATTCGGCTTTATTGTCCTTGATTCTGGTGAAGAATTCGTGGCTGCTGCTTAGAGGTACTAAAGTAGAAAGGTCAAACTTAGTCGCATCAATCACATCGACTACCACGATATTTTGTGCCGGAAACGTTCCGGTATTTTCAAAGCGAATCATATAATGCACATACTTGCCAATCATATCAGGAGCAATGGTATTTCCTTCCAAACAAGTTTTGTCGTTTGGATCAAAGGAATTTACGACTATTTGATTCAATGTTGACGTATTATCTGTTGGGGTTTCATCGGTAGCGCCGTTTACCGTGGCGGTATATGGTAAAACATCACCGCCATTAACAGCAGGGGTTTCAACAGGCGAATTCACATTCATTGTAATCATAATTTCTCTGGTTTCAAATGGCAATAAGCCACTAAAACTCCAACTCAGGTTATTTGTTGTTGCAGTTGATGGAATTGGCGATGCTGAAACAACGTCTACTATGGCATCATTAAATACAAGGTTTACAGTGCCGTTTTGTGCATTAGTTCCTTTGTTTTTATAAATGATTTTATACGTAGCATCAAAACCGGGACGGGCTGCTGTAGTTGGTAGCAGCGTCACTTCCAAGTCATTGTGCGTTCCGTTGGCCGACAAACAAAAATTCTGAACAAACGGGCTGGTAACCGTTGGGAAATCAATGGTTGTTGAAGCAGGTGAAACTATAAAATAAGAAGAATTCTCTAAAACAGGGGTTACCGTTTGCGTACCGGCCTGTACATCATAGTGATACGATCCGGTGGTATCTGCTATTAAATTTCCGGCATTGATACCATCCGAAAAAGATAATTTTAAATTGGGATAATTGTAATCGTTAACATCACAGCCGTTGTTATTACCATCGCAGCGATTATTTCCCTGAATGGTATAAAATGTTCCGCCAGGTGTAAAACTACAGTAGGAATTCGTATGGCAGTTGGTGTAGCCATAGAGAGTCAGTAAGCTTTGAATTGTCATGATCTGAGACTCATCAGCACACACATATTGCAAGTTTGGATTACCTCCTAAATTGATACCATTAGATTCGTTTGAACCGTTTTTCATAAACACAGTGGTAAGACTATAATTATTTAAAGCTGATAAATAGGAAAGATTATTAGCACCCTCTACATTAAGGGTATTAATTAACAGCCCCTCACAAGATAAATTGTTAAGCTGAGTTAAGTTGCTTAACGCTAAAGTTGGAATAGCATTATAACTACAGTTAAAATTAGCAAGATTCGTCAGGTTACTAACATCAATGTTTGTAAGTTGATTGTATTGGCATTCGAAGGTTTGAAGATTAACCAATCCGCTCAGGTTTAAGGTTGGTATTTGATTATGGGAACAACGCAAATAAGTAAGATTTGATAACCCATTAAGATTTAATGAGGTAAGCTGATTATTATCGCATAGCAAAGACTGAAGATTTACTAACCCACTTATATTTAGTGAGGTAAGTTGGTTCTGATAACAGTGTAGTGTCTGAAGGTTTGGTGATCCGCTCACATCGAGGGTGGTAAGTTGATTTAAGTAACAATATAATTTTTGAAGGTTTGTTAAACCCGCCAAGTTTAAAGTGGATAGCTGATTTTCAGAACATCTCAAATCAGTGATATGGGGCGAATTACTAAAATCCAATGATGTTAATGAATTGCTATAACAAAGTAAAACCTGAATACTTGGCCCTAAATTTAAGGTGGATAGCTGATTATTGTAACAGAATACAAGGGAGAGGTTTACCAGTGCACTAGTATCTAATGCCGTCAGGTTATTGCCGCTACAATATAAAGAATTAATGTTATGCAAGCTACTAACATCTAAAGAGCTAATTTGATTGCTTTCGCATTTTAATTGAATCATAGAAGCCAATCCGTCAACATTTAATGTTTGTAGTTGATTATTATTACAATTCAAATACTGAAGACTTGTTCCGGTTACATTGATTGAACTGAGATTGTTATTTGAGCAATTCAAGTTAAGGAGTTGATATAAACCACTGACATTTAAGTTTACCAATTGATTAGCACTGCAATCCAATTGATGAAGCGTTACTAAATCTGAAACGTTTAATGACGAGAGGACATTACCTTTACAATTCAAATAGGTAAGGTTAAGAAAAGTCCCTATTCCTGTTAAATCCCATATCGATGATTCAGAAACGTCCAAGCTAGTAACAGCAAGTGCTTCCTCCTGCTCTATTTGCCCATTACCACTGGAATCTACTCCAAGAGCAATAAGCCGAGCTTTAAAATTAGTATCGGGTATGTTGACAATTTGAGCATGACCAACAAATCCTGATAATACAACAACCAGTAGAGCGTAAAGATTTTTCATAAAATAAGTTTGAAGGTCAAAGATATACAAAAAAACTTTGTAAGATAAAAAGTAAAAAATACAATTCAGTAACAGCAAAGCTCTTATCCTACTGCACGGGTCCCTTCAATGAGGCATTAAGCAACACTGACTCCTGTTGCAGTTTCTTCTGCTGTAATTCTAATTTCAATAATTGAAGCGGGCTGTTCTTATCGAAAGCTTTGTATGCCTTTTCTTTTAGAATTGCTATTGCTCCGGGATGCAACGCGTCTTTTTCATCTGCCGGCTCAGAAAGAAAATCAATAAGAGTAAGTTGGTCCATAACCGCCTCAAAGTCCCTTTTTAGTCGGTCTGTCAGCTGCCGGTATTCATTTTCCTTTACAGCCCAAGCAAGCCATTTTGCTTTTATCCGTTCCTGTTCTTCAAATTTCCCGGCGTGTTTCGACAGGTCAACATCTTTCGTTAAAAAAAAGTTTTCTATTTGATTCAGCCTTATCAAAGCCGCTGCGGATAAATCCCGAAGCCCTAATTCATAAAGCGCCCATTGACTGCGGCTGATATTTAAAATCATCGCCATATCAGCCTGCGTAAGGTTCAATTTTTTTCTGAGGTTCTCTTTCTTTGCCATCATTAACATTTTTCTTTATAACAATTGAGTTTGTTGCAATTTATTTATTACAAACAAAAAAAGTGCCAAGATTATTACTGGTTTTGGCTATTGCTGAGGTAAAATAAAAAAGCCCCGATTCCTCGGGGCTTTTTCTCTATTCTTTAATAAACTTAGTGCTCGTCGTTCCTTTATCGCTGACAATCTTGAGACAATAACTTCCTGGTTTTAATTCCGAAACATCAATCGTTTCATTCGGATTGGTATTCACCTGCACCAATTGCCCCAATGTGTTGTATATACTTATTGAGCTTATCACTAGCTTTTGTTTAGTAGTAATCGTCAATAGATTTTTAGTCGGTACCGGAGATAAACTAACCATGGTATTGAAATCAAAATCCTGAGATCCTAAAGCAGCGATGATTGTAGTAGCGGTATTGGTAACTATCGGGAAATTATAATCAAAATAAATATTTGCGGTATTGCTAAACGTATCGCCTATTACTAATGTTGGTTTGGTTTTGATTTTAAAGGCTACATACCCGTCGTTGTTGGCATCATCAAACGGCAGGTTGATGTTCTCAAAAATGAATTCGGCTTTATTGCCATTGATTCTGGTGAAGAATTCGTGGCTGCTGCTTAGAGGTACTAAAGTAGAAAGGTCAAACTTAGCCGCATCAATCACATCGGCTACCACGATATTTTGTGCCGGAAACGTTCCGGTATTTTCAAAGCGAATCGTATAATGCACATACTTGCCAATCATATCAGGAGCAATGGTATTTCCTTCCAAACAAGTTTTGTCGTTTGGATCAAAGGAATTTACGACTATTTGATTCAATGTTGATGTGTTATCTGTTGGGGTTTCATCGGTAGCGCCGTTTACCGAAGCGGTATATGGCAAAACATCACCGCCATTAACAGCAGGGGTTTCGGTTGGCGAATTGATATTCATTGTAATCATAATTTCTCTGGTTTCAAACGGTTGAAGGTTTGAAAAAGCCCATACTATCTCATTAATTGAAGAACTGGTATTTGTTGGTGCAGCAGAAACCAAATCCAATTTAGAATCATCAAAAGAAAGTGCAACGGTTCCGCTTTGTACTGAGGTCCCTTTGTTTTTATAAATGATTATATAACTAGCATCAAAACCGGGACGGGCTGCAGCAGCTGGCAGTAAAGTAACCTCCAAATCAGGGTGCGTTCCGTTGGCTGACACACAGAAATTCTGAACAAACGGACTGGTAGTCGTTGGAAAATCAACGGTTGCTGAAGCTGGCGTAACGGTAAAATAAGCAGGATTCTCTAAAACCGGGGTTACCGTTTGCGTACCAACTTGTACATCATAGTGATACGATCCGGAGGTATCTACTATTAAATTTCCTGTATTGATGCCATCCGAAAAAGAGAGTTTTAAATTAGGATAATTAGAATCACTTACATCGCATCCATTGTTATTACCATCATAGTGCGCATTTCCTTGAATAGTATAAAATGTTCCTCCGGGTGTAAAACTACAATAGGAATTGACATGGCAGTTAGGCAAACTGGCAGTCATCATTTGAACAGTTTCGGTCTCAAAGCCTTCATCAGTACAAATATATTGAAGCGTTGGGTTCCCTGAGAGATTAATATTTTCAAAAGTACCGTTCTTGATGAGGAGCGTAGTTAAAATATTATTGTTGCATAATAAATCTGACAAGGAATGACAGCTAGTCACATCTAATGAAGTCAATAAATTATCATTGCACAAAAAGGATTGGAGGTTAACTGAGTCTGCTACATCTAAGGAAGCAATTTGATTGTTGTTAGCGTTAAGGGTACTTAAAAGCGGTAAGTCGGCTACATTTAGAGTAGTCAATTGGTTATAAGCACATTCTAAGGCGGTCATGTGACTCAAGCCCGAAACATCCAATGAAGTGAGCTGGTTATCAGAACATAACAAGCCTTCCAATTGACTTAGTGCACTGACATCCAGCGAAGTCAATTGGTTGTGTGAACAATAGATTCCTGTAAGTTGGGTCAGGCCCGTCAGATCCAATGCTGTCAGTTGGTTTTGGTTACAATCGATCGATGAAAGATTACTGAGGCCATTCAAATTCAACGAAGTGAGTTGGTTGTTTCCGCAACCTAAACTAGTTAATTGAGACAAACTGCTAACGTTTAATGTTGACATTAAATTTGAAGAGCACTGTAAGATTTGAAGGTTAGTCAAACCGGTTGTATCTAAACCGGTCAGTTGATTGTTATTACAGTACACTTCCTGAAGTTGAGACAATCCACCTAAATTTAATGATGTTATGTTATTTTCAGAACAATTTAGGGTATGCAGACTAGTTAAACCGCTCACATCCAATAAAGTTAAATCATTATCATAGGCATTAATGGTCTCAAGGTGCGTCAAGCCAGTAAAATTTAATGAAGCTATATCTCCCCAACTACAATTTAAAGTTTTCAAGTTGGGCAACCCTGAGACATCCAATGCTGTCAATTGGTTGTTTGTACAATCAAAAGTTTCAAGGTTAACCAAGCCATTTAAATTTACTACAGCTACATTATTAGATGCCAGTAATGTTTTAAGGTTGGTGAAATTTTCTATCCCATTCATGTCTTCAATTTCTGAAATAACATGCAAATCAATATAACTGACTTGCAAAGCCTCTGAAAGCTGTATTTCTCCGTCATTATTAGCATCTATCTTAAAAAAATTATCTGAAAGATCCTTTGCTATAGGTAATTCCGGGGATGCAAGAAGTAGTATTGCTTTTAAATCCGGATCTGTAAAGGATACATTTTGGGCTTTCCCAACCAAAACAATAAAAAATAACGCAAAAAAAGTGTAGTGTTTTTTCATAGCAGAGTTTTTATCTCAAATATAAGAATTTTTTTAAACAAAAAAGCCTCACAAAGTGTGAGGCTCTATATTTAACATCTTGGTAATGGGATTATCCCATCACTTCTTTTACTTTCTTACCAATCTCAGCAGGAGAGTCTACCACATGAATGCCGTTTTCTCTCATGATGCGTTTTTTTGCTTCTGCTGTATCATCAGCACCACCTACAATCGCACCGGCGTGACCCATCGTTCTTCCTTTCGGAGCAGTTTCTCCGGCAATAAATCCGATAACCGGTTTGCGGTTGCCGTCTTCTTTAATCCAACGGGCAGCATCAACTTCTAACTGACCCCCGATTTCACCAATCATGATGATACACTCTGTTTCAGGATCGTTCATTAATAATTCTACCGCTTCTTTAGTAGTCGTTCCAATGATTGGGTCTCCACCGATACCGATGGCAGTAGTGATTCCCATCCCTTGTTTTACCACTTGGTCAGCCGCTTCATAAGTCAATGTTCCTGATTTAGACACAATCCCTACGTTTCCTTTTTTGAAAACAAAGCCCGGCATAATCCCTACTTTGGCTTCTCCCGGAGTAATCACACCCGGACAGTTAGGTCCTACCAAACGACAGTCTTTACCTTTAATAAAATTATACGCTTTGATCATATCCGCTACCGGAATACCTTCTGTAATCGTGATGATAACTTTGATACCGGCATCAGCAGCTTCCATAATCGCATCGGCAGCAAATGCCGGCGGTACAAAAATAATGGTGGTATCAGCTCCGGCTTGCTCTACGGCATCTTTTACTGTATTATAAACCGGACGGTCCAAATGGGTAGTGCCCCCTTTTCCCGGCGTCACCCCTCCGACTACATTGGTACCGTATTCAATCATTTGTGAAGCATGGAAAGTTCCTTCGCTTCCTGTAAATCCCTGAACTATTATTTTTGAATTTTTATTAACTAAAACGCTCATGTTTGTGTTTGTTTATTGGTGTTTATTTTTTGTGTTGCAAAAGTAGAAAATAGTAATTAGTAATTGGTAATTAGCCGTTAGTTTTTTGCAAATTTGTTATAGCTGACTCATTTGATACCCGCGATAAAGCTTGTTGTCTTTCAATTCCCAAATGACCATAAAATGAGCCAAGAGCATTTCTTCTCTCGGATTTTCCATAGTTTTTACATAATGAGAATACCGTACCGCAACCGTATTGCCTTCTTCCGTAATATGAGAAATGCGTGATTTCGAGCGGACATAAGCCTTACTCAGTTCATTGGCCAGTCCGATAATTTCATCGTGATTCAGTTTGAGAAACCCCTTGGTACTGTGCCATTCCAAAACCACTTCGGGGTGTAAAAATGCGTTTACGGTGTCGGTTTCCAGTAACACATCTGATTTGTAAAAATTTTGAACGATGTCTTTAGCGCTCATAGTTTATTTTAATTTATTAAGAATATCCGGTATCCTTTTAACGTTGGCCAGTTGCTTTAGTTTTTCACGCGATTCTTCAACCGGTGTTCCAAAGTAACTCTTACCGCCTTCAATTGATTTGGTTACGCCGGTTTGCCCCAAAACCACTGCCTTGGCACCAATAGTAATTCCGCTGGTAGTTCCTACCTGACCCCAAAGGGTAACTTCATCTTCAATCACTACACAACCGGCGATTCCGGTTTGTGAAGCAATCAAACACTTCTTACCGATAACGGTATCGTGCCCCACGTGCACCTGATTGTCAATTTTGGTTCCCGCGCCGATGGTGGTATCACCGGTAACTCCTTTGTCAATAGTACAAAGCGCTCCGATGCCCACATTATCCTCAATTACCACTCTCCCACCCGAAAGCAATTGGTCAAAACCTTCCGGACGTTTTTTATAATAAAAGGCGTCGGCACCTAAAACCGTACCCGAATGAATGATCACATTATCCCCGATAACACTATTGTCATACACAATCACATTGGCGTGCAGCAAACAGTTTTTACCGATAGTGACATTGTGCCCTATAAAGCAATTGGGCTGAATCACCGTTCCTGCTCCGATAACAGCCGAAGCTGCAATGCTTACATTGGCCGCTACAAAAGGGCGGAAATGCTTGGTCAGGGTATTAAAATCGCGGAAAGGATCGTCCGAAATCAACAAAGCCTTCCCTTCCGGACACTCGACTTCTTTGTTGATTAAAACAATAGTAGCCGCCGATTGCAACGCCTTATCGTAATACTTGGGATGATCCACAAAAACGATATCACCGGGCGTAACCACATGAATTTCGTTCATGCCATAAACAGCAAAATCATCGGGACCAACGTATTGGCATCCGATGATTGCTGCAATTTCTTTTAAAGTATGGATTCTTGGGAACTTCATATTTTAGTGTTCAGTTTTCAGTGCTCAGTATTGACTAATTTCTGCATACTGACCATTGCATACTGCTGACTGGATTAAACTCTTTCCATATATTTACCGCTGGCAGTATCAATTTTGATTTTGTCTCCTTCATTAATAAACAAAGGAACATTGACTGCAGCACCGGTTTCTACTTTGGCCGGTTTGGTGGCGTTAGTAGCCGTATTTCCTTTCACACCCGGCTCAGTATAAGTAACCTCTAAAATGATAGAAGCCGGCATATCTACTGACAATGGCATATCGGTTTCGGTATTGATTTGCACCATTACATTGGTTCCTTCTTTTAACAAATCCGGAGCGTCCAACACGTCTCTGTTTAAGGTAATTTGTTCGTAAGACTCCGTATTCATAAAGTGAAAATCATTTCCTTCGGAATATAAAAATTGGAATGTATGCGTTTCAACGCGAACCACATCTATTTTGTGCCCAGCCGAAAAGGTATTGTCCAATACTTTTCCGTTGGTTAAACTTTTTAATTTGGTTCTTACGAAAGCCGGTCCTTTCCCCGGTTTTACGTGAAGGAATTCGATAATTTTATAAATATCGTGGTTGAACTTAATGCATAATCCGTTTCTAATATCTGATGTAGATGCCATTGTAGTTTGTTTTAATTTATTTTTTATTCTCTAATTCATTTTCTGTTTAGTAAGAACCTGAGTACCCTTTCATGATTCCTCTTGAAGAGTTTCGGATGAAATCTAAAATCTCGTCGCGTTCCGGCGAAGCAGCCATTTCCGCTTCAATAATGCCCATAGCTTGAGACGTATTGTAATTTTTTTGATACAATATTCTGTAAATATCTTGTATTTCTCTGATTTTTTCGGAAGTAAATCCTCTTCTTCTCAATCCAACCGAGTTGATCCCTACATAAGAAAGAGGCTCTTTAGCGGCTTTAGTATAAGGCGGTACATCTTTACGTACTAAAGACCCTCCGGAAATCATCGCGTGGTCCCCAATATGGATGAACTGGTGAATCGCAGCCAAACCTCCAATGATGGCATAGTTGCCTACAATCACGTGTCCGGCCAAAGCCACACCGTTTACAATGATGGCATTATCACCAATATGGCAATCGTGGGCAATGTGAGCGGTAGCCATAATCAAACAATTGTTTCCGATTTTGGTTTGACCCGAGGCAATCGTTCCTCTGTTAATGGTCACACACTCTCTGATGGTAACATTGTCACCAATTACTGCAAGGGATTCTTCTCCTCCGAATTTCAAATCCTGAGGTACGGCAGCAATAACTGCTCCTGGGAAGATGTTACAATTTTTCCCGATACGAGCTCCTTCCATAATGGTTACGTTGGAACCTATCCAAGTTCCATCTCCGATGACAACATTATTGTGAATCGTAGTAAAAGGTTCTATAACAACATTCTTGGCGATTTTAGCGCCCGGATGCACATAAGCTAACGGTTGATTCATAAGTATCTGTTTAATTTTTTTTGGCAATTTGCGCCATTAATTCAGCTTCGGCGACTAACTTTCCATTCGCATACGCATTGGCCTGCATATGGCAAATACCACGTCGGATTGGAGAAATCAGGTCACATTTGAAAACCAATGTATCTCCCGGCAACACTTTGTGCTTGAATTTTACATTATCGATTTTCATAAAATACGTCAAATAGTTTTCAGGATCCGGAACCGAACTTAAGATTAAGATACCACCGGTTTGTGCCATGGCTTCTACAATCAAAACGCCCGGCATTACCGGTGCTCCCGGAAAATGCCCCACGAAGAAATCTTCATTCATGGTCACATTTTTCAATCCTACCACATGCTCATCACTCATTTCTATGATTTTGTCTACCAATAAAAACGGCGGACGGTGAGGCAGCATGGTCATGATCTTGTTGATATCCATCAAAGGCTCCTTGTGTAAATCATACACCGGAATTTGATTTCGTTGTTCTATCTTGATGATTTTAGACATTTTTTTGGCAAACTGCGTGTTCACAAAATGTCCCGGTTTGTTGGCAATCACTTTTCCTTTAATACGCGTTCCAATCAATGCCAAATCACCTACCACATCCAACAGTTTGTGGCGTGCCGCTTCATTTGGATAATGCAGTGTTAAGTTATCCAGGATACCGTTAGGCTTAACCGAAATGTGTTCTTTACCGAAAGCCACTTTAAGGTTCTCCATGGTTTTAGGTGAAATCTCTTTGTCAACATATACTATGGCGTTGTTCAGGTCTCCTCCTTTGATTAAACCGTTATCCAATAGCGTTTCCAACTCATGTAAAAAACTAAAAGTTCGGGCATCGGCAATTTCAGTTTTAAATTCTGAAATGTTCTTCATGGTGGCGTTTTGAGTACCTACTACTTTGGTTCCAAAGTCGACCATAGCCGTCACTTGGTAATCGTCAGCGGGCATCACCAAAATTTCACTTCCGGTGGCTTCATCCATAAAAGAAATTACTTCCTTAACCACATAATAGTTACGCGGTGCATCTTGCTCTACGATACCGGCTTTTTCAATGGCTTCTACAAAAAACTTAGAAGAACCATCCATGATAGGTGGCTCGGATTCGTTTAATTCGATAATCACATTATCTACATCACAGCCCACAAAAGCAGCAAGTACGTGTTCTGAAGTTTGTATTTTAACGCCTAATTTTTCCAAATTGGTACCTCTTTGGGTATTCACTACATAATTAGCATCCGCTTCAATCACCGGACTTCCTTCTAAATCTACTCTCACAAAAGTATAACCGTTGTTAATCGGTGCCGGCTTAAAAGTCATCTTGACTTCTTTTCCCGTGTGAAGTCCAACGCCCGTAAGTGAAATTTCGTTCTGGATGGTTTTTTGTTTAACCATGAGTATGCTTATTTTAGTTTAGTTTGTATTAGTATTGTTCTTCTTCAATTCTTCCAAATCGGCAACAATTTTAGGCAAATTTCTGAAATGTACATAGGATTTGCTGTAATCGCCATAATTAAAGGCAGGTGAGCCTTGTATTACTTCTCCGTCGGCTATGTTTTTTCCGATTCCCGATTGTGCTTGCACCCGAACATGATTCCCTATGGTCAAATGTCCTGCGATACCCACCTGTCCGCCAATCATACAATGACTTCCGATTTTGGTGGAACCAGCCACTCCGGTTTGAGCTGCAATCACGGTATGCTCGCCTATTTCCACGTTATGGGCAATCTGAATATGATTGTCCAATTTAACGCCTTTTCGGATAATGGTAGAGCCCAATGTAGCTCTGTCAATGGTGGTTGAAGCTCCCACATCAACATAATCTTCCAAAATGACATTCCCAATTTGTGGTATCTTATTATAAGTTCCTGCTTCGGTTGGTGCAAAACCAAAACCGTCTGAACCGATAATGGCTCCGGAATGCATTGTGCAATTCGCTCCTATGACGGATTCTGAATAGATTTTCACTCCGGCAAACAAAATGGTATTGTCACCTATCGTCACATTATCACCAATAAAACAATTCGGATATATTTTTACATCATTTCCAATGACCACATTTTTACCCACATAACTGAAGCTTCCCAAATAGAGATTCGCTCCGTAAGTCACATTTTCCGAAATCACAGAAGGTTGTTCTATTCCTGACTTCATTAATTTGACTTGATTGTAGTATTCCAACAATTTGGAAAACGACTGATACGCATCTTCCACTTTGATTAAAGTAGTCTTAAGCGCTTGTTCGGGTTCAAAAGAATGATTAACAATGGTGATAGTAGCGTCGGTAGTATAAATGTAATTTACATACTTAGGGTTGGCCAAAAACGTCAGCGAACCTTCGGTTCCTTCTTCTATCTTAGCTAATTTGAATACTTCGGCTTCCGGGTTTCCCACCACTTCGCCTTCCAGAATTCCTGCTATTTGAGCTGCTGTAAATTTCATTGGCACAAAAGTATAAAAAAATCATTTTTAATGTTAATTTTCCGCAAGTTGTTTTGGAAAACATATATAATACTTCGTCACCGGTTTGGACAACGCTTTCAAATTCAATTGATCGGAAGCTTCTACCACATCTTCTATCGAACGGTCTTTCTTCAATATACGGATTGGCTCTGCTTCTTTGCTGTACGCCTGATTTTTGATCTTGCCTTTAAAAATAAAATACTTGGCTTCCTGCTGAGTGATGTGATGTTCTTTGACAAAACGAGCGGTCATTTCCTCCAAAACTTCGGCGGGGAATTTCTCGCTGTTCAGTTTTACTTTGGATAAATCACGGTTGATAATCATTTTACTCAAACTGCTCAGGATAAAATCATCATGAAACTGCCAACTTTTCAAAGCACTGATGATATCAAAATCATCCAGTTGCGCAAAAGTATCCAAATCAGCTGTAGAGAAACTTTCCAAAGTGACTTTGTGTTCCATAAAGTATTTCAAAGGTTTGCTGCAGTCGACAGCAACTCCTTTGTGAAAAAGTTCTTTGGCTCTCTGTAATGTCTTGGTTAAGGTCAGCTCAGCTACCAGGCTGGTTTTGTGCAAATAGGCCTGCCAATACATCAGACGTCGTGCCATCAGGAATTTTTCTATGGAGTAGATGCCTTTCTCTTCCATCACCAACACATCATCCACCACATTCATCATTTGAATTAAACGGTCGGAATTGATGTTGCCTTCTGCCACACCCGAATAAAAACTGTCACGCTTCAGGTAATCCATGCGATCCATATCCAGTTGGCTGGAAATCAGCTGCAACATGAACTTGCGATGGTATTCTCCTTTAAAAACCTGTATGGCCAAACTTAACTGGCCGCCAAAGGCTTCGTTTAGTTTATTCATAAACAGCAGCGAAATGGCTTCATGATTCACCTCTTCTACGATACTGTGTTCCATGGCATGTGAAAAGGGCCCGTGCCCGATGTCGTGTAAAAGGATCGCAATGTACAGTGCACTCTCTTCTTCTTTGGAAATGTTCACTTCCTTAAAGCGCAGAACTTCGACTGCTTTTTGCATCATGTGCATGGCACCTAATGCATGGTGAAAACGGGTATGATGCGCACCGGGATAGACCAGATACGATAATCCCATTTGAGAAATGCGACGAAGGCGTTGAAAATAAGGATGCTGAATCAAATCGTAAATCAACGAATTGGGAATGGTAATGAACCCGTAAATCGGATCGTTGAATATCTTTAGTTTATTGGTACTACTCAAAGCTGAATTGGTTTTGGTAAATGTATAAATTTATACTAATTCCCTGAAATATTGCGACAGGAGTTTATTATTGTCACGCGTTGGAGTAAATATTTCGAGTATCATCGGTTGCTCATTCTGGCGGAATAATTGTTTCAGTCCTTTGGTCAACGACTGCGCATCGCTGGCAGTGGCATAATCAAATCGGTACATTTTGGCCAAATGCTGCGCTGTTAAACAATGGGAAGTTTCAAAATAAGTATGAAACGTTTCGTTTTCCTGATGACCGGGTAGAATTCTGAAAATACCGCCGCCCCCATTATTCACTAAAATAATCTTGAAGTTCTTCGGAATATAATTGTTCCATAGGGCGTTACTGTCATACAAAAAGCTGATATCACCGGTGATTAAAACGGTCGGTTTACCACTTCCCACCGCCGCGCCGATAGCAGTGGAAGTGCTTCCATCAATACCGCTCGTGCCTCGGTTACAAAAGACTTCAATGGATTGATCGATATCAAACAACTGAGCATAACGAATGGCTGCACTGTTACTGATTTGCAACTGAATGTTTTCAGGTAAAGCCGACAGTACAATTTCAAACGCTTTTATATCAGAGAAAGGTACTTTGGATAGGTATTGGCTGTGCTTCTCTTTTCGCAATCTCATAATAGATTCGAAATAAGATTTATAACCACTTTCTATCGGTTTTACAAAAGGCAGAAACTGTTCAAAAAAATGATTTGGAGTAACATGGAAATGTTTGGTCAAAATCCCAAAAGTATCATAGGCTCTCAATTCATCAATATGCCAATGATGTCTTGGTTTGTATTTTCGGAGAAAGGCTTTTATTCTTTTAGACACAATCATTCCTCCAAAAGTGATCAAAATTCGCGGTTGCAATTCGCTGAATTCGGTCGCCGAAAAAGGAGTAATCAGTGTATCTATGTTATTAATGAAAGAGGCATGATGCAGGTTGGAAGTGGTTTCGGTCATGACCACTACCGAAGGAAAAGCAGCCAACTGATCCAGCCATTTTTTTTCGATCGTATTTGGAGCGCATTCGCCTACCAAAATCAAAATCTTCTGACTGTGATTCCACAACGTAGAAAAGGCAATAATGTCTTCCACCCTCACGTTGCGTTGAACTTTAAATATGTTGGTAACATTTACATCTACGGCCAGTTTAGTTGTAGTTTCGTATAAAGGTTCTTCAAACGGAACATTGATATGTACCGGACCTTTGTGAGCTACAGCAACATTAATGGCTTCATTGATAAAAACATCATTTTCTTCGGACGCTTCTTCGAGGAGATTAGCATTGTAAAGCGAATGGTTAACAAACACATTTTCCTGCCGAATGGTTTGCCCATCGCCAATGTCAATTTTGTCATGAGGACGGTCTGCGGAAATTACCACAAACGGAATCTGACTGTAAAATGCTTCAGCAAAAGCCGGATAATAATTGAGCAAGGCCGATCCTGAAGTACAAACCACGGCTACCGGTTTCTGAATTTGTTGTGCAATACCCAAAGCAAAAAAGGCGGCACAACGCTCATCAGCTATGCTGTAACAACGAAAATTCGGATTATTGGTAAATCCTATAGTTAAAGGGGCATTCCGGGAGCCAGGAGAAATTACGATATCATGAACTCCTTTGGCGTTGCATATCTCAATGATGCTTTGAGCCAGAGGTATTTTGGGATAGATCATTTATTTTGGATTTCAAAAAAACAAAGGTACAAAGGTTCAAAGTTATTTTTTAAATTTAACTTTTAATTCTGATATGACAAAAACAGTTATAAGACCTTACCGTCCCGAAGATGTGGAACCCATAGTGGCGATATTAAATTATTACATCGCCAATTCGACGGCTTTGTATGACTATACACCACGCACGTTTGAACAACAGCACGCTATTTTTGAAGACAAACTCAACAAAGGATTCCCTATTATAGTGGCTACTATTGATGACCGCTTGGTGGGTTTTGGTTATTACAGCGAATTCCGTTTCCGTGAAGCATACAAATTCACCGTTGAACATTCGGTGTACGTGATGCCGAATGAACACGGGAAAGGAATTGGCAGACACCTTATGGAATCCTTGATTACTTTAGCTAAACAACAAAAACTGCACACCATGATAGGAGTCATCGATGCAGAAAACACAAGCAGCATCGTTTTTCATGAACAATTCGGATTCAAAACTGTTGGCACTATTCGGGAAAGCGGTTACAAGTTTAATCGCTGGTTGCATTCTGTTTTCATGCAGTTGATACTGGAATGAGTCACCTTCTTCCCTTTTGTCTTTTTGAATGTCTTTTTTTCAGGAACTTTAAAGGTATACTTCCATTTTTAGATTTCTTAATCTAGGTTAAGTGCCAGAGAGTCATACCCACCATAACTTTGTCATGTATTTAAAAATAAAATAAATTTAAAAAATAAAAATCATGGCAAAATCAACCTGGGCAATCGACCCAACACATTCAGAAATAGGTTTTAAAGTAAAACACATGATGTTTACTAACGTTTCAGGAAAGTTCAATTTGTTTGATGCGGCTATCGAAAACGAAGACGATGCTTTTGAAACTTCAGTAATCAACTTCGGCGCAGAAGTAAATTCTATCAACACCGGGAATGACGACCGCGATAATCATTTGCGCAGCGCTGACTTTTTTGATGTAGAGAACTTTTCAAAACTTACATTCAAAAGCACTTCTGTAACAAAAGTAAACGAAGGATTGTACCAAATCAGTGGTGATTTAACAATCAAAGACGTGACTAAAAACATCACGCTGGAAACCGAATACAGCGGTCTAATGAAAGACCCTTGGGGGAATACGAAAATCGGTTTGTCCGTGAGCGGAAAAATCAACCGTAAAGAATTTGGTTTAACCTGGAATGCCGCCTTGGAAACCGGTGGCGTTTTGGTGGGAGAAGAAATTAAATTAAACGCCGAAATACAAATGATCAAACAATAATTGGTTAGACTATTTTGTTTGACAAAGCCATTCTACAATCAGAGTGGCTTTTTTTATGAACGGAGAAATTGTACCTTAGTACTTCTTTTTAAAACCATTGCAATTATGTCAAATATCGGAATGATTATAGAGGAACGCGCAGCCGATATCGGAAACTTTTTGGTAGGGCGTCTGTTGCCTTTTCGGGAAAAAAGAGCCGTAGGCCCGTTTGTCTTTATTGACCATATGGGGCCGGCTCAATTAAAAGACTATCAAAACATGGATGTTCCTCCACATCCGCACATTGGGCTTTCTACCCTAACCTATTTGTCTGAAGGCGCCATCATGCACCGAGACAGCTTGGGTACTGAAATCGAAATTAAACCGGGGGCCGTCAACTGGATGACAGCCGGAAAAGGCATCGTACATTCAGAACGGACACCCGAGTATTTAAGGCATACGGACAAACAGCTCCACGGATTGCAAATTTGGGCGGCACTTCCTAAAGCGTTGGAAAATATGGAGCCTTCTTTTGCTCATATTGAAGCTCCAGATTTACCCACTTGGGAACAAGACGGTGCCACTTTTAAACTCATAGCCGGAACTGCATTTGGCAAAACGGCTCCGGTTCCGGTTTACAGCCCTCTGTATTGTATTGAAATCAAAAGTACTAAACAAACTGTATTGGAAATAGGTCATCAGATTTTTGGCGAAAGTGCTCTTTATATTTTAGATGGAACAATCAAAAATGACGGGAATATTTATGGAACCAAACAGCTATTAGTAGCTAAAGAAAGTTCGCTTTGTGCTTTTGAAATGGGTGCAAATACGACACTATATCTTTTTGGAGGTGAGCCGTTTCCTGAAGAACATTTTATTTATTGGAATTTTGTTCACACCGACAAAGCTGTTATTGAACAAGCCAAACTGGACTGGGCTGCTCAAAGATTTCCCAAAATACCGGGAGAAAAAGAATTTGTCCCACTACCTTCTCCTTTCAAAAAGTGAGTAATCTGTACACTATAAAAAAAACCTGATGTAGGGACATCAGGTTTTAAAAATTGGGTTATGTAATTGAGTAAGAGGAATTAAATTATTTCTATTCCGTTTTGTTCTAAGATAGCTAAGAGATAGATACTTTGGTTGGCATCATATTTTTCTACCCCGCTTTGGTACCATTTCTGGATGACATCAATTTGAAAAGGGGAATATCCTTCAGCACTGATACTCATGCCGAGCATTCCGGCCAACAAAAAATCTTCAAGCACTTTGTTTGTTACGATGAGCTGCGGTATTCCAAACCTGACACTCCCGTTCATGCTTTCATAGTTTAATCGCCCTTGATGGAAACCATCATTAAAAGCTTCATTTTTGGTTTTAGTATCAAATTTTGCGTAGGGGTCTTGACCGTATGTGTATCCTTCTAAGTAATCTTGTCTGTAGATAGGATTAAATATATCTTTCATAAATAGGCTGTTGTGGCATTTATTGTTAATCCAAAGCTATTAACTATTTGGCAGCAATAATTTAAAAATCGTTTAAAGGAAAAAAAACTCTTTAAATCACGACAGCAGTGACGTTCGTCGATAAAATATCAATAAAAAACCTGATGAAATACTTCATCAGGTTGCATAGTATAAAGGATAATAAAGTCTATTTTCCGTTAATCCAATTCACAATTTCAGGGTCGGTCGGCAAGACTCTTGGTGAAAGCACTTTAACCAACTCTCCTCTTTCATTGATTAAATATTTTTGAAAATTCCATTCTACCTCACTGTCCTGCAATCCATTTCTGCTTTTCTCAGTCAGAAATTGATAAATTTCGTGTTGGTCTTTTCCTTTCACCGAGATTTTACTCATCATAGGAAAGGTTACGCCGTAATTCAATTGACAAAATTGAGCTATCTGTTCATTACTCCCGGGTTCTTGCGACCCGAAATTATTGGCAGGAAACCCGACAATCACAAAATTTTTGTCTTTGTATTTCTCATAAATTGCTTCCAAATCTTTGTATTGCGGAGTCAAACCGCATTCCGAAGCAGTATTAACTACTAATATCTTTTTGCCTTTTAAACTGGCAAAATCAAATGGTTTGCCATAAAGATCCGTTACCTTAAACTGGTAAATGGTTTCTGTTTTAACATCTGTATTCATAGTATTCCTTTTTTCTTGAGTGGTAGTAACCGGTTTTGTTTGTGCACTGTTTTGGCAGCTCCATAATAGAAAGACGCTGCAACTGATCAGGAAGATTTTTTTCATACTTTTTATTTTTTATAAAATTACAAATTCCGAAATGGTTTGTCGTTATACATATCCTAAAGTTTTACTAAAAAAAGAACTCAGCGACTAAATCAATCGCTGAGTTCCCAACAAACAAGTAGAAAATTATTTTCTACCAACCAAAACAAAATGAACAATCTCATAGCAAGACTCTTCCCTAACTCTGCTATTGAAACAAATCGAAACTATTTTTCCCTAAGCGTTGATTCATAATGTTTTGTTAAAAATGCAGGGTCAGTGATCATTCTCAAAATAAGCAATACATTGCTTTTTCATTCCATAAAATCAAATAGACTTTTTCCTGAAAAACACTGAAATTTTACTGTAACAAAAGTATTTACAAAATAAATTCAGTAGTAAATTGAACAATTGTTAATTCTTTTAAAAGAAACTTAATTGTAGCTTTTCCATGAAAAGATTTCTACTTTTACCTTAATTAAACTTATTAGGTATGACACAAGAAGAACTATTGCCCTTGCTTTTACAAAAGGAAGAAAGGGCATTTAATCAGCTTTATGATATGTATTCAAAAAGCCTGTTTGCCATTATTACCAATTTAATTAAAGACCGCGAAGAGGCAGAAGATGTGCTTCAAGAAGTCTTTGTGAAAATTTGGAAAAACATTGACACTTACAATCAAAGCAAAGGGCGTCTATACACTTGGATGCTCAACATCGCTCGAAATACAGCTATTGATAAGTTGCGGTCAAAAGGATTCAACAATAGTCAAAAAAACCTGTCCTCTGATAATTTCGTACATCTGTTGGATGACAGCAACAAGTTAACCCACCTAATAGATAGTATCGGAATAAGAGAGTTTGTAAAAAAACTTAAACCAAAATGCATTCAGCTGATTGATCTCTTGTTCTTTAAAGGATTTACCCAACAGGAAGCTTCTGAAGAATTAGCCATTCCGTTAGGAACGGTTAAAACCCAAAACAGAATGTGTATGAATGACCTACGTAATTATTTAAAAGTAAATGGAAACTAAAGACTATATCGAATCCGGAATTTTGGAACTCTACGTATACGGTTTGCTCAGCGAAACTGAAAACGATGAAGTTACGGCTATGGCTTTCAAACACCCTGAAGTGAAAGAAGAAATTATAGCTATAGAAAAGGCAATTGTCAATCTCTCCAGTAGTTTTTCTCCTTTCCTTTCTCACAGTCAGTTTGAAAAAATCAAGACCCGACTGGAACTGAAACACGGCAAAGTGGTAGATTTAAAAACCCGAAATAACTGGTCTACTTACATTGGTTGGGCAGCGTCCGTTGCCTTGTTGATTGGTATTGGTTTACAATATTCAAAATTAAATGAAAACAACAACCAAATTAAAATCATTGAAGAACAAAAATCAAAACTACAGGAAACAGTAGTAACCTTAGAAAACAAGAATAAATCCACCGAAACAGTGTTAAATGTTATTCGGGATGAAAATAACACTGTAATCACCCTGGGCGGACAGGCAGCAGCTCCTAATGCTAAAGCTAAGATTTATTGGAACCAACAAACTCAAGTAGTTTACGTCGATGCCAGCGGATTACCGGAACCACCAAAAGGCAAGGTATATCAAATTTGGTCTCTGAAATTAAAACCGGCGTTAACTCCAACCAGCATTGGACTATTAACTAATTTCGAAGCCAGCACCAGTAAAGTATTTGCTGTGGATAAAACCAGTGGAGCCGAAGCCTTCGGTATTACTCTGGAGCCTGCAGGTGGTAGTGCAGCACCAACTATGGAACAATTGTATACTTTAGGAAAAGTATAAGTACTCTCACTTGATACTAAAAAAGGTTCACGAATTGTGAACCTTTTTTAGTTATTTTCTTTTATAATGTTTTCGATATTTCGGGTAAGCCAACAAACCAACTAAGGTCATGCCTCCCAAAGTTTCCCATATCCAACTTAATGATTTGGCTTCACCACTGGCGTAGGAATGCAGTCCGACTAAGTGAAAGTTCACTCCGTAATAGGTGAACAAAATGGAAACAAAAGCATACATTGCCATTAAATTAAAAATCCATTTGTTTCGCAAGGAAGGGACAAATCTTGCATGAATGACAAAAGCATACACCATAATACTAATTAATGCCCATGTTTCTTTCGGATCCCAACCCCAATAGCGCCCCCAACTCTCATTAGCCCATTGCCCACCGAGAAAGTTACCAATCGTCAACATGATGAGTCCGATAGTCAAAGACATTTCATTGATATAGGTAATCTCTTTGATATTCAATTCCATTCGCTCTTTATTCTTTTCATTGGTGAAAAAGATTAATACCAAGGCTACAAATCCTAAAATAGCACCCAATGCAAAAGGTCCGTAACTGGCCACAATAACCGCCACGTGAATCATTAACCAGTACGAATTCAATACCGGCTGCAGGTTGGCAATTTCCGGATCTATCCAATTGGCATAAGCCGCCGTTAAAATCATGGCGGTAACAAAAGCTGACGATGCTACGGTAAGTTTTGACTTTCGATCAAAAGCCAATCCGAAGAACATCGTGGCCCAAGCCACATATACAATTGCCTCATAGGCATTACTCCACGGAGCGTGACCGGAAATATACCATCGGGCAATTAAGCCTGCAGTATGTAATACAAAAAGCAATCCGATAACAATGTGTATCCCATTGATGGCAATGCGCAACACTTTTCGGTCTTTAAAAATTTGGATGATAACCAGGACAAACATTAATGCAGCTGCAGTCAAATATCCATAAGGCAGCTTTTGAAACACATCATAATGGTTATACAAAATCTCATAATTGATTTTTTCATCGGAAGGACGTACGGCTTTACCAAATTTCTTTTGGTAATTATTCATCCCCATCAGAAGGGTATTCGCCATGGTGTAGTTATGATTTTGTGTGGCTTTCATCAACTCATCGAGATACAGTGGTAATGCATTTTTAATAGTATCCAATGCGGTACCTGTAGCATGCTCTATTTCTAAATACGAAACCCATTTGTTATTGCTGTCGTAGGGAATTGGAAAAATTCTTAATATTTTTCCGCTCAAAGCAGCGTTCAACAAATTGACTTTCTTATCGGTTTCCACAAAGTCTTTTTCAAACTGATTGGGATTGGCTGCCTTATAAGCATCATCCAAATAGGGTGACAGCTTGTAATTACCTCTTTCGTCAAAGCAGGAACGGAAAGTAGCGTATTTGGCATCTGCCGGAATCCCTAATATTTTTCGGATACTGTCGTTACCGCTTTTGATATAAATCAGAGGCGTTTCAAACCATACCGTAGGAAACTGTGTCATCGAAATAAATGCCTGATCCGAATTCATTCCCTGATAGGTATTACTGTGACTTACTTTTCGCAACAATTCCGAAGAAAATGTATTGATAGGTTTCATTCTTCCGCCCTCGTCCTGAATCACCATACGACCAAACGCGGCAGCCTGTTTCTCGGGAACGGTATATTTTTTCAAAATCGAATCAATCTGTTTTTGGGTCGGCAAACCTTTGTTAGCATGAGTCCCATGATTTTGACCCAAACTGTTAAACGAAACGAACAGAATGACCAAAGACAATAATTTGGCTTTCTTCTTTTTCACATTATCTAACTTGCGTTTTAAGTCGGCAAAGCGTGACTTTTTGACAAACATGATAGCCATCAAACAAAAGAATAAAATAAAATATCCGATGTAAGTAATGGTGGTACCCCAGAAATCATGATTGACTGAAAGCACCGTTCCTTTTTCGTCCGGATCAAAAGAAGCTTGGAAAAAACGAAACCCTTTATGGTCTAAAATGTGGTTCATATAAATACGGGCATCGAAGCTTTTTTCGGGATCTTGTACTGTTACCTTACTTTCAAACGAAGAAAAACTCTTATCGGTTCCCGGGTATTTTTGAGCTATGAAATCGTTTAGTTTGATGCTGAACGGAAGTGTGTATACTTTGCTGCCATAGCTTAGAGTGAATTCGAGTTTCCCTATTTTAATTACTTTAGGTTCACCCGGTTTGCCTTTGGATCCATTGAGTGTAATTTCTTCTTCTTTACCACCTGTTCTTACTTTCAGAATGAGAACATCCTCCCCTTTTTTATTTTTATAATTCCCGCTCGATTCAAAGGTTTTTATTCCTTTTTTAGGTTGATCCGGAATTACGAATTGTGCTCCTCCAACATTGTACAACGAACGGTACATCAAAGGCTGAACAGAATCTTTGGTCACTTTGCCTTGCAATTTGTCAGCCATTCGCATGAACTGACCGTCAAACGGAGAGGTTATTGTATTGTTTTTTGTATCAATATTAATGGCGCCTTTGGTTGGTTTGTTCAAAGCAAAAAGCACATTGTGAATGTCTTGAATATCTCCCTCTTTAAGCATGTGTTCATGACGCATGCCTCCACCTGACTCAACTAATTTCAGATACACCTCCCCTTTTTCATCTTCCTTGATGGTTTCTTTGGCATCCAGAAGAAAGTCCTTGTATTCTATTTCAAACGGGATATCCGCAAATTTTTCATTTATCGAAAAATCATTGGTAGTTGCGGGTGAAAGCAACATCGGTTTCTCAAAAATACGACGCATTAATTTCCCTTGGTAATCCCCGTCTACAAAGACTGTCAAATAACATTTGTCGGAATACACCTGATTGGAAACGGCTCCTTCCCGAATGGGCATCATCCCTTCATAGCTGATGTAACGGGTAATAAAAGCCCCAACGATGATAAAAATAAAGGCCAAATGCAACAACAATGTGGCCCATTTTTCTTTTTTGTAGAGTTGGTATCGTTTGATGTTTCCGATGAAATTAATCACAAAAAACAACATGATTCCTTCAAACCACCAGGCATTATAAATCAGAATTCGGGCTGTATCCGTATTGTATTTGCTTTCAATGAAAGTACCGGCTGCCATGGCTACGGCAAAACCCAGAAACAAAACCGCCATTAATCGTGTAGAGAATAAAAAAGCGTATATCTTTTTTTCCATAGAAGTTGGAATTTTTTTTTAAAAGAGCTACAAAAATAGCGTAAATAAATAGATTTCAACTGCATTTATTTTGGGTTTTAATACTTTTTTAAGAGTTGTGAGAATCTTTGATTTAAAATAAAAAGTGAAATTAATTTTCGATAATTTAGCGGCATGATTCGAGTGTCAATTATTGGTTCCGGAAATGTCGCCCAACATCTGATTCAAGCCTTCAGCACAACTGCTGATATTGAATTAGTTCAAGTTTTTTCCAGAAAAATCGAATCTGTTTCCCATTTGATTCCGACCGAAAAAATCATCAGCAATTTTTCAAAATTACAAGAAACTGATATCACAATTATAGCAGTTACTGATGACGCTATTAAAGAGGTATCACAGCAACTGATTCTTGGAAATCAACTGGTCGTTCATACTTCGGGCAGTGTGGCCATGAATGCTTTACAAAACCATTCACGACGGGGAGTCTTTTATCCTTTACAAACCTTTTCCAAATCCAAAGCGGTTGATTTTAAAACTATACCTATTTGTTTGGAAGCTGCCAATCAGAGCGATTATCAAATACTCGAAACTGTGGCGAAGACGATTTCAAACTCGGTTTACGCCATAAACTCCGAACAACGAAAGGCATTGCATGTGGCTGCGGTTTTTGTATCAAATTTTGTCAATCATTTGTACCAAATGGGTAACGAAATATGCAAAGGAAACCAATTGCCATTCGAGATTTTAAAACCGCTTATTCAGGAGACTGCTAATAAAATTATGACGCTTTCACCACAGGAAGCTCAAACGGGTCCGGCTAAACGACACGATACACAAACCATCAATACACACCTGAATTTTTTGACTGATGAAAATCAAAAAGAAATCTATAAATTGCTAACAAAATCTATTATTGATAATGGGAAAAAGCTATAAAGAAGTACTAAACAACATTACCACTTTTATATTTGATGTAGACGGTGTACTCACCGACAGTTCGGTACACATAACCCCTACCGGAGAAATGCTTCGTATTATGAACATCCGAGATGGTTTTGCCATGAAAGCGGCAGTAGAAAGTGGCTATAATGTCTGTATCATTTCAGGAGGCAACAACGAAGGAGTACGCATACGACTGAGAAATTTAGGAATTACCGACATCCATTTGGCCTCACCTGATAAAGTAGAAACCTTTAAAGAATATACAGAGCTCTATAATATCAATCCCGAAGAAGTGCTGTACATGGGTGACGACATTCCCGATTTTCATGTGATGCAGTTGGTAGGTATGCCGGTTTGCCCACAAGATGCCAGTCCGGAAATCAAGGCAATTTCCAAATACATTTCGCATAAAAAAGGAGGCAAAGGTGCGGTGAGGGAAATGATTGAACAAGTAATGAAGGTACAAGGCAAATGGCATATGTACTATAACGGAAAACACGACTGATTTTAGATTTTAATACAAAGAAGAATGAACTTTTTAAAACTTATACGATACCAAAACCTTTTACTCTTAGCTTTTATGCAGCTAATTCTTCGCTTCGGGTTTTTAAAACATCAGGCGATTTATTTGTTTCTGAATGATTGGCAATACGGCTTATTGATACTTTCCACAATTTTAATTGCCGGAGCTGGCTATATTATCAATGACATCATGGATTTGGAAACGGATGCAGACAACAAACCCGAAAGAGTTATCATCGGGAAAAGTATTTCGGAAGCCATGGGATACAATTTGTATTTTGTAATGAACGTTACGGGAGTTGGCATTGGATTTTATCTTTCAAATTTGATTCAAAAACCAACTTTTGCCGGTATTTTTATCATTATCGTTACATTACTTTACTTATATGCCACTACTTTTAAGCGTATGCTTTTGGTAGGCAATGCTATAGTAGCCTTGATTTTGGCCATAAGCATTTTAATAGTCGGCGTATACGACTTGCTTCCCTTGACTTTCGAAACCAATCAAAAAGAAATGGGAGTCTATTTTTCACTCCTTATGGATTATGCAATTTTTGCTTTTATCCTTAATTTTATACGGGAAATTGTTAAAGATCTGGAAGATGTTGATGGCGATTACAACCAAGGTATGAATACGCTTCCTATAGCACTTGGCATAAGCCGAACAGCCAAAATTGTTTTCGGATTAGGTGTGGTTGCTACAGTAATTTTACTCTGGTATATCAATGAATACCTGATGAACAACCAATTGTATTATGCGGTAATTTACTGTTTGCTTTTTGTAGTAGCTCCCATGATTTTTTTCATTGTCAAAATATGGAATGCCCAACACAAAAAAGAGTTTCACATGTTGAGTAACCTACTGAAATGGGTCATTTTTTTCGGAATCCTTTCCGTTTCGGTAATCAATTTAAACATAAGATACCATGCTTAGCCAAAAGCTAAAATCCTATAACATCATCTTGGCTTCGGGCTCACCACGAAGACAACAGTTTTTCAAGGATTTGGATTTGGCATTTGAAATTCGATTAAAAGACATTGAAGAAATCTATCCGGAAAACCTACAAGGGGTTGAAATCACCAATTATCTGGCCGAATTAAAAGCAAATGCTTTCGCTGAGGAGCTTTTGGAAAATGATTTACTGATAACGAGTGACACCATCGTTTGGCTCAACAATAAAGCTTTGGGAAAACCTAAAGATTACAATGATGCTTTTCTCATACTAAAGTCTTTGTCTGATGAAACACATGAAGTTATAACTTCTGTTTGCTTCAAAACAAGGCAAAAAACAGAGATTATTTTTGATGTGACCAAGGTAACCTTCAATCTCCTCACTGATGAAGCAATCCACTATTATTTAGAGAATTACAAGCCGTTTGATAAAGCCGGTGCTTACGGAATTCAGGAATGGATAGGATTAGTGGGTATTTCCAAAATTGAAGGCTCTTATACCAATGTGGTGGGCTTACCCACTGAAAAAGTCTATCGCTATTTACACGATTATTTCAGCGGGAATTAAAAAAAACAGTACCTTTCAGTAAAATAGCAGACATATGACTGAAATTGTGAAACTTCCTTTTTTTATCCGATTAGCCGCCATATTAGTTTGTCTGATGGGATTGTTTGTTATTGTTTACTTCGGACAGGATATCATTTTTCCGTTAATGTTATCATTACTTTTTGCCATCATCTTGCGTCCGGTCGTGGCCTTTTTAAATAAAAAACTGCGCTTTCCCTACTTTATTGCGGTGGTCTTTGCTATTACCTTGTTTGTATTAATTTTTTTAGGAATCTTCTATTTTATTTCACTCCAAGTTACCAATATGGCCAGCGATTGGGATAAAATAAAGGACAATTTATATTATCATTACGAACACCTCCAAAATCTGATTAAAGATAACTTTAATTTGAGTCGTAAAGAACAGAACGAAATTCTGGACAGTGCCAAAATAGACAGTATCAAAACCGGCAAGCAGATTGTAGGCAGTACATTGAGTTCGTTTACAGATGTGGTACTGAATCTGACACTCATTCCCATTTATACATTTTTGTTTTTGTTGTACCAAAATCTTTTTATCAATTTCTTAATCAAATTATACAAACCGGAACACCATCAGAAACTGCGCGAAATATTGGTGCAAATCAAAGTAGCTGTACAGAGTTATGTGGTAGGATTGCTGTTTGAAATGGTTGCAGTATCAGTGCTTACTACACTTGGACTTTATCTTATAGGAGTGCAGTATTTTATTTTATTGGGAATCATTACCGGAATCCTTAATATGATTCCTTACATCGGTATTTTATTTGCGGGTGCACTCACTATAGTGGTTTCACTCACCGGCTCTACCGATTTGTCTGTCATCATCGGAGTAATTATTGTAAATATCATTGTACAGTTTATTGACAACAATGTATTGGTACCGTTATTTGTCAATTCCAAAGTTCAAATCAATGCTCTAGTTTCCATAGTAGGAATCATCATTGGGAATGTCTTGGGAGGCATTACCGGTATGTTTTTAGCCATACCGATTATTGCTATTTTTAAAGTCATTTTTGATCGAATTGATGCATTAGAACCTTGGGGTTATGTGCTTGGTGATGATTTACCCAAAACTTTCGAATGGCACAAAATCAGAATTCCAAGTTATAATTACGACAATTCAACCTCCACAATCAATTTCAGTAACGAAATTCCGAAAAGTGAAGAATCTGAAAATTCAACAACCAATGACAGTACTGTTTAATTAATTCTAACACCATGAATTTCTTCTCTCATCTGACTAAAGAAGTAATTGCTACTCTGGTCCTTTTAATTCTGGTTATTTTCCTTCGAATTATTATTGCTAAGTTCATCAGGCGTTACGCCAAGCTCTCTTCCATCATGGAGCACCGAACCAATTTGGTCATCAAATACATTCACCTCCTGATTAACATCATGACATTGGTAGGAATAATTGTGATTTGGGGTGTACAAAAAAAGGACATCTTGTTAACCTTATCATCAGTAACTACCGTAGTGGGCGTTGCCATGTTTGCGCAATGGTCAATACTCAGCAATATCACTTCCGGTATTATATTGTTCTTCTTTTTTCCTTTCCGAATTGGTGACATCATAATTGTCCACGACAAAGACTTTCCCATTCAAGCTGAAATTGAAGATATTAAAGCCTTTCATGTTTACCTGAAAAATGACAAAGGAGAACGCATCACTTATCCTAATAATCTCTTGCTGCAAAAGGGAATTTCAATTATCAAACCGAGATTTGATGACACAGAATTTACTGATTAAATTCTAATTATATAATTTTTCCGGAAAATCATATAACACTGCAAGCCTGTTGACTGTGTAACTTTGACTTATACAAAAACAAAAATTATAGTAACCGATTGAACGTTGTATTAAATTAATATGGCTTTCAATCTAAAATTAGACATTATGAGAACAACAAAGTTAATTTTAATCGCAGCCCTTTTTTCGGTCTCATTGAGTGGTAAGGCACAAGTCTCGGTAAACGTTAACATCGGTACTCCTCCCGTTTGGGCTCCGGAAGCTCCGGTGGAAGTACATTATTATTACCTTCCTGACATCGAGGTCTATTATGATGTTCCCGGAAGAGCCTACATTTATTTCAGTAATGGCAGATGGTGTCGAGCTGCTGCGCTGCCGCCTCGTTACAGAGGATATGATTTATACCACGGACGAACTGTTTATTTGACTGATTACAGAGGAAACAGACCTTATGAATTATATCACGTTCACAAGGTAAAATACAAAGGGAACGGACATTGGAAAAGAAATGGTCATGACAACGGAAATCATAATGGTAATGGCAGAGGTAACGGCCACGGACACGGTAGAGGAAAAAAATAGAAGATTTCAATCATAGTAAAAAGCAAAGAGTAATTTCTTTGCTTTTTTTATTCGTTAAAAAACTTCGTAACACTCTTAAAGTCAACGTATTAATGTTAAAAAAATTCTTATCATTATGTTAAATTAATGCATTTCATCGACAAAATTGACAACTTAACTGATTAATAATAAATTCTTTGTATATATTTGTATCGAATTTATGTTGAGAATGCCGACAAATATTTTTGTTAATCCCAAATCTACAAAAACATGAAACCGACTAAAATCATTATCGCGCTGTTTATAGCATTGTTTACCAATGCTTTATTAGCTCAGCAAGCTTCTGTAAAAAAAGAGTCTTTACCTATTGACAAAAAGACCAACTGTTACATACGCTATTATTACTATCCTAATTTGGAAGCGTATTTTGACAATCTTAAAATGGTTTTTTATTATAAAGAAAAAGGAGAATGGACTTCTGCTCCTGAACTTCCGGAAAACTATGGCGGTTATTCATTGTATAACAAAGCTCATGTTGTCATCAACAATTTTGACGATGAAAATCCGATGCAGTTGCTTCCACTCCACAAAAAAAGCTACCCCTATAATTCAAAAGGACGATTCACCTATGCTACTATTGGTGGTACCGAATAAATTTTAAATTTTACAACTTGAAAAACTGCTTTAATAAAGTGGTTTTTTTTTGCCCTAATATTTCGTTAAAATCAAATTAAATAAAATCAAACTTTTTATTTAATCTGTATATTTGAAGCTATTGCACTTACAACGTAAATAACATGCAAAAAAGCTACTCTCTGTTTGCCTTCTTTTTATTTTTAATGAGCTTTAGTGGTAGGGCTCAACAACCGGCAAAACCAAATGCGGTGGAAATTTACCATCAGATTCAAAAATTGAATTTCTTGGGTTCAGTGCTCTATATTGCTGCTCACCCCGATGATGAAAACACTCGTTTAATTGCCTATTTATCAAATAACAGCAAAGCTCGTACTGGTTATTTATCGCTAACCCGAGGTGACGGAGGACAAAATCTGATTGGTTCGGAGTTGAGGGAATTATTAGGCGTTATCCGAACACAGGAATTAATTGAAGCCCGAAAAATTGATGGTGGAGAACAGTTTTTTTCCCGAGCGAATGACTTCGGTTTCTCTAAAAATCCGGAGGAAACTTTACAGATTTGGGACAAAAATCAGGTCTTAAGTGATGTCGTATGGGCCATCCGAAAATTCCAACCCGATGTAATTATTAACCGGTTTGACCATCGTTCTCCGGGAACTACTCACGGACATCACACTTCTTCTGCAATGCTGAGTGTTGAAGCTTTTGACAAGGTAAATGATCCCTCGGTATTTCCTAATCAATTATTATACGTAAAACCCTGGCAACCCAAACGCTTATTTTTCAATACCTCATGGTGGTTTTACGGCAGTAAAGAAAAATTTGATGCCGCCGATAAAACGAATCTGATTCCACTGCAAATAGGTACTTATTATTCAGACTTAGGCAAATCCAATCAGGAAATTGCCGCGCTCAGCCGTAGTCGCCATCAATCACAAGGATTTGGGTCTACAGGAACCCGAGGGGATGATATCGAATATTTAGAATTTTTAAAAGGAGAAACTCCGGCATCCAAAAATAATATTTTTGACGGTATAGATACCAGTTGGAATCGCATTGCAGGTGGAAAACCTATTGGGGATTTACTCTCAGGTGTGGAGAAAAATTTTGATTTTAAAAATCCTTCAGCTTCCCTGCCTGATTTAGTCAAAGCGTATGATTTGATTCAGAAACTAACAGATACACATTGGAGAGAGATTAAATCAGAAGAAATTAAAAAAATCATCAGTGCTTGTGCGGGATTGTATTTAGAAGCCGTTGCCGATGTACAGGAAGCCACGCCCGGAAGTACGATAAAGGTCAAATTAGAAGCCACTAACCGATGTAACGTGCCTATATCATGGAACGCAATAATAACAGTTCCCAATACCATGAATTCGATGGAGATTACACCTTTGCCTGATAACAAAGCAATAACCCGAACCATTGAATTAGTACTGCCTAATGACATTGAGTATACCAATCCCTACTGGTTGAATCAAACCGGAACTGTGGGCATGTATCGCGTAGACGACCAACAAAACATAGGGATTCCTGATGTGTTACGACAAGTGAGTGTGACTTTTATAATGGAGATCAATGGAGTCAGCATTCCTTTTCTTAAAAACGTAGTCTACAAATACAATGATGATGTGAAAGGTGAAGTATATCAACCCTTTGATATTGTTCCGGTGGCTACTTCTTCTATTGCAGAGAAAGTATACATATTTAACAATGACCGTAGCAAAACAGTAACAGTAAAAGTAAAAGCAGGGAAAGACAATATCACCGGAAATGTTAAACTGGAACTGCCGCAAGGCTGGGAAGTTATACCGTCTGAAATTCCATTCTCTATTGACAAAAAAGACCAGGAAGTTATGGCTGTGTTCAGCATCACACCGTCTCAAGAAGCCAGCGAAATAACCATTAAAAGCATCGTAACGATTGATGGTAAGATTTATGACAAAAATAAAACCGACATTAATTATCCGCATATTTATAAGCAAATGGTATTGAAACCTGCCGAAGCCCGGGGCATTCGCTTAAAAATTAAAACAAAGAACGAAAAAATCGCCTATATTATGGGTGCGGGCGATGAAGTCCCAAAGAGCCTGACTCAAATGGGCTACGAAGTAAGCCTCATCAAACCGGAGGAAATCACTCTTGAAAAATTAGCCGGCTTTGATGTTGTCATGACCGGAATCAGGGCCTATAACGTCGTAAACACATTAGCCTTTAAACAACATTTTTTATTGGATTTTGTCAAAAATGGTAAAACTCTGATTGTACAATACAATACCACCGATGATTTGGTAACCAAAGACATCGCTCCGTTTCCATTGAAAATATCACGAGACAGGGTAACCGAAGAGCAGGCTGAAGTCCGCTTTTTAAACCCAAAACACCCGGTTTTAAACTATCCAAACAAAATTACCGTTGAAGATTTTAAAGGTTGGAAACAGGAACAAGGTCTATATTATCCAAGCGAATGGGATTCAAACTTCTCTCCTATCCTTTCAGCCAATGATAAAGGAGAAACACCTAAAAACGGAGCTTTGCTCATCGCCAAATATGGTAAAGGGCATTATATTTATACCGGGCTGAGTTTTTTCAGGGAATTACCCGAAGGCGTTCCGGGGGCGTTCCGATTATTAGCCAACATGTTAGCAATAGGAAAATAGTATGGAAACAAAAAAATCGGTCTGGAAAAACAGCTATACTTGGGTACTCATTATGAATATCGTCTACATTATCATCTTTTTTATTTTAATGCAATTATTCTTTTAATATGCAACAACTGGACTGGATTGTTTTATCGGTAACCTTATTGTTTATTGTCATCTATGGAGTTCAAAAAACCAAAGGAAGTCAAAACGTAGAGGACTATATTTTGGCTAATAAAGAAACGCCTTGGTGGACGGTCGGTTTATCGGTAATGGCAACTCAGGCTAGTGCAATCACTTTCTTATCTACTCCAGGACAGGCGTATCACGACGGCATGGGATTTGTACAGTTTTATTTTGGTTTGCCTATAGCCATGGTGGTCATTTCCATCACATTTATACCTATCTATCACAAACTGAAAGTATTCACAGCCTATGAATATTTAGAAAAAAGGTTTGATTTAAAAACCCGTTCCTTTACCGCTGTTTTATTCCTCATACAAAGAGGACTCGGAACCGGATTAACCATCTATGCCCCGGCTATTATATTGTCTTCTATTTTAGGTTGGAATCTGACGTTACTGAATGTTATCATTGGAATTCTGGTAATCATTTACACCTTTGCAGGTGGGACTAAAGCGGTAAACGTAACCCAAAAACAACAGATGTTTATCATCATGAGCGGAATGTTCATCACCTTTTTCCTGATTTTACATTTGTTGCCTAATGACATGACTTTTTCCAATGCCTTGCATATAGCCGGTGCCAACGGGAAAATGAACATCCTGGATTTTTCTTTTGATCCGGAAAACCGTTATACCTTTTGGAGCGGAATTACCGGAGGGTTCTTCCTGATGCTCTCCTATTTTGGTACTGATCAATCACAGGTGGGCCGCTATCTTTCAGGAAAATCAGACAAAGAAAGTCAAATGGGACTTATCATGAACGGCTTCCTAAAAGTACCTATGCAGTTCTTCATCCTTTTGACCGGAGTAATGGTATTTGTATTTTTCCAATTCAACCCGGTGCCGCTGCATTTCAATCCAATAAATCAAAATAGTGTCGAAAAATCACAATACGCTGCAAAATACCATGTACTCGAAAAACAATTAGCCGAACTCTCCGAAGAAAAAAAGGAGTTCAATTTACTCTATATTGATCACTTAAATCAAAATTACGACAATCCCATCCTGAGAAAAAAACTGATTTCACTTTCCGGAAAAGAAAAAGATTTGCGTGATCAGGCCAAAGAAATCATCGAAAAAGTAGACGGAAAAGCCGAAACAAATGACAAAGATTATGTCTTCATCTATTTCATACTCCATTATCTCCCGTCAGGTTTGATAGGCCTTTTATTGGCAGTAATTTTCTCGGCCGCCATGTCTTCTTCTGCTTCGGGATTGACCGCTTTGGCATCCACCACCGCCATTGATATCTATAAACGTAATGTCAAAGGTGAAAAATCAGAAAAGCATTTTGTAAATGCCACCAAATATTTCACGTTACTTTGGGGCGTAATCGCTATTCTTTTCGCCTGTGTTGGAACCCTGTTTGAAAATTTAATTCAGTTAGTTAATATTGTGGGGTCTATTTTCTACGGAACCGTTTTAGGTGTATTTTTGGTCGGTTTTTATATCAAATATGTCAAAGCCAATGCCATCTTTTGCAGTGCGGTAATCAGCCAATTAACCATCTTTGTTATATATTATTATACCATT
Organism: Flavobacterium sp. XGLA_31; assembly: GCF_051547105.1. NCBI lineage: Bacteria > Pseudomonadati > Bacteroidota > Flavobacteriia > Flavobacteriales > Flavobacteriaceae > Flavobacterium > Flavobacterium sp. XGLA_31. The sequence continues at coordinate 452,710 of NZ_JBPTTM010000002.1, forward strand.
CATATTTACCCAACCGGACAGGAAAAACTGGGATACCTGTGGTTAAATTTCATTGGAGCTACATTAACAGTACTCTTATCGATGCTGTTGCAAATGTTTTTTACCACTAAAGAAAAAGCAATCGCATAAAAAAACCGCAAATCCATTAGAATTTGCGGTTGAATTAAATTAAGAATTTGGACGTTTATTTTTTACTCCATTCTTTAATGCTATCATTGTTCATTTTAGCATAATCATCATTTTTAGCCTTAATGGCTCCGGCCAAAGAAGCTTTAGCCGTTTCAATAGCCGCAGCTTTGTCTCCTAATTTAGCCTGAATTAATGATTTCGTACGCAATTGCCAAAATGGCACTTCTTCTCCGGCTTTAACCATAGCAACAGCCTTATTCACATATTCTAGTGCCTTGCTCATATCGCCGTTAGACTGATACAAGTATTGTCCGGCAGCAAAGTAATCACCGGCAGTAGGTCCCGCCAAAGTTTTTTCTATAGTTGCCATAGCAGTTTTTTGTGTAGGTACTTCAAACTTCAGGGATACCATGGTTTTCTCCCAAGCGATATCTAAAGTAGCACTATCATTAGTCAAATTATTGATGGAAATGGTAAATGATTCAACAGCATTTCCAAGTGTCATAGGATCTACATTCGTTGTATATGCCACTTTGTTTACGTTCCAATTCTCAGGAGTTCCCCAATTGTCGGTATCAGAATAAAAAATCACTTCCCACATATCGGCCTTGGGTGTTGTATACAAAGCATATTTACCTTTCTTTAAAGTCGTTCCTTTAATTACCACATCATCGCTGAAAGTAACTGTAGTATTAGCGTTGGCACCCGTTCTCCAAAGTTTCCCAAAAGGAACTAAATCACCAAAAACGACTCTGCCTTTAGCACTGGGTCTGGAATAATCTACGGTCACTTCGGTCAATCCAACCACTTGGGTCAATACTGAATGCGGACTGGCCTGTGGTGTTTTGACCTGAGCATGAAGCACAAAATTAGCAATCAACGTTGCTATCACAAAAATAATTTTTCTCATTGTTAAGGGTTTTTAGATGTTGACCAAATTTACAAATAGTATGAATTGACGGATGTTAAGAATAACTTAAATATATTTTGTTTAATCTTATATGAAAATTATTAAACATTTTTGTATTTTTACACTATGAAAATATACACATTACAGTTGAAGCAAAACCTCCCTATCAGTATTGAAACGGCATGGGAATTTCTGTCCGATCCAAAAAACTTAAAAGAGATCACGCCTGATTACATGGGTTTTAAAACCCTTTCTGGTGATGACAGGCCAATGTTTTCCGGTCAGATTATTGAGTACATAGTAACACCGGTTTGGGGAATCCCAGTCAAATGGGTAACAGAAATCACCCATGTAGTGGATAAAAAGCACTTTGTTGATGAACAGCGATTTGGTCCTTATGCATTTTGGCATCACAAACATTTTTTGAGAGCAATTCCCGGCGGTGTAGAAATGGAAGATATCGTTCATTATAAGATACCTATGGGACTTTTGGGTCAATGGCTACATCCTTTTTTGGTACAACCCAAACTCAAAGAAATCTTTGAGTATCGTCAAAAAAAACTAATAAAATTATTCGGAGAATTTAAAAGCTAACAAAATGAAAAACATACTTTTAATAGGGGGTTCTTATGGTATTGGTTTAGCACTTTCTCTTGAGTTACAAAAAGAAAATAATGTATTTGTAGCATCGAGATCAAATGAAAATTTAGCCGAATTAAAAGTCACTCACATCACGTTCGATGCTGTCTCAGGATCCTTAGATACTTCCTTGCTTCCATCTGTAATAGACGGCTTAGTATATTGCCCGGGAAGTATAAATCTGCGACCTTTCAAAGCTTTAAAAACGGAAGCGTTTGAAGCCGATATGCAGATTAATTTCTTCAGTTTAGTAAAAGTGATTCAAACAGTATTACCCAATTTGACTGCATCAGAGCAATCGAGTATTGTTTTGTTTAGCTCAGTAGCAGCCAGCATGGGAATGCCGTTTCATACCAGTGTGGCTTCAGCCAAAGGTGCCGTCGAAGGTTTTGCGAAAGCACTGGCAGCCGAATACGCACCGAAAATTCGCGTAAATGTGATTGCACCGTCCTTGACCGATACCCCACTGGCGGAAAAGTTTTTGAGCTCTGAAGAAAAAAGAGAAAAATCGGCACAGCGCCATCCGCTCAAACGAGTGGGAACAACAGAAGATGTAGCACAAATGGCCTCATTCTTGTTAAGTGATAAAAGCAGTTGGATATCCGGGCAGGTTTTCCATGTCGACGGGGGAATGTCTACTCTATTAGTGAATACATAATTCAAATAAAAATGAATGTATTTTGGTTTCGACGCGATTTGCGTTTAGAAGATAATGTGGGACTTTTTCACGCTTTACAAAGCGGCGAACCCGTATTGCCTGTGTTCATTTTTGACGAAACGATACTATCCCAATTATCAAAAGATGATGCTCGGGTTACTTTTATTAGTGAACAATTAGAGAAAATACAAAGTCGATTACAAGAGAACGGAAAATCATTGGCGGTATTCTATGGCAAACCTTTAGAGGTATTTGAAAAATTAATTACCACACACAATATTAAAACGGTATATACGAATCATGATTACGAACCGTATGCCCGAAAGCGGGATTTGGAGATGTATCATTTATTCAAAAAAAATAATATTGCCTTCAAAACCAGCAAAGACCAAGTTATATTTGAAAAAAGTGAAGTAGTCAAAGACGACGGAACACCTTATGTTGTCTATACCCCATATGCAAATAAATGGAAAGAGAATTTCAAGAAAACGCAAATAGCTGACTATGATTCAGAAAAATATATAGCTAATTTTTCTACCCACACCTATCCTTTTCTAAAGCTTAATGACATTGGATTTATTCCTTCAGAAATCAAGGTAATGTCGTATGACACCTCTGATTCACTGATAGAGAATTATGAGGCTACGCGCAATTTTCCGGCACTCAATAAAACATCGTTACTTGGAGTTCACCTACGTTTCGGCGCTGTTTCCATTCGTAAAATTGTGGCAAAAGCCTCTAAAAGTCGGAACGAAACTTTTTTAAAAGAACTAATCTGGCGCGAGTTTTTCATGCAGATTCTTTGGCATTTTCCGCATACTGTCAACAAAAGCTTCCGGCCAAAATACGATGCCATATCATGGGAAAACAATGAAGTACTGTTTCAAAAATGGTGTGAAGGGAAAACCGGCTATCCTTTTGTAGATGCCGGCATGCGCGAACTCAACGCCACCGGACACATGCACAATCGGGTGCGCATGATTGTCGCCAGTTTTTTGTGCAAACACTTACTCATTGACTGGCGCTGGGGAGAAGCTTACTTTGCCAATAAATTATTGGACTACGAACAAGCCAGCAATGTAGGAAATTGGCAGTGGGCAGCCGGAAGTGGTGTGGACGCCGCTCCCTATTTCAGAATATTCAATCCGACTGAGCAGATTAAAAAGTTTGACAAAGATTTAATCTACATCAAAAAATGGGTTCCTGAACTGCTTACAGCAGCTTATCCCAAACCGATAGTAGATCATAAAACAGCACGAGAAAAATGTTTGGTTGTTTACAAGCAGGCTGTTGGTTGATTCTTTTTTAGAATTCAGAGGTCGACTTTAAGAACCCTTGATGTTTACAATTTTATGGTAATTCAATTCATTAAAATGAGTGATTACTTGGTCTGCCAAAGAGTAATCTTGTAGTTTTGAATTTACACTGTCATAACCTATACAGTAAATCCCGGCAGCTTTGGCTGCTTTGATACCATTTGTACTATCTTCAATTACAAGGCAATTTTCCACAGGAGTTTGAGCCAAAAAAGCCGCTTGTTGGAATATCGCAGGATGCGGTTTCGACTCCGGAAAGTCCTCCCCCGATACTTTATAGCTAAAATACGGATGGAGTTGGAAGCGGGTAAAAATGCGGTCTATCGTTTCATTAGCCGAAGAAGAAGCCAGCACTAACTGCATTCCATTATCATACAACTCTTGTATTAAACCTTCCACGCCTTCCAATAGGAACAAATCTTCTTTATCATCAAAAGCTTGGTTAAAAAGACGGCGCTTACCTTCAACCAAAGTTTGTACTTCTTCTGACAAACCAAAATGTGCTTTAATAAAAGCATAAATATTTTTAGTAGAACTGCCGGTAAAAGAAGCATACATTTCAGGAGTTACGTTGATTCCCAACTGCTTGAAATGTTGTGCATAGGCGAAATGATGTACGGGTTCGGTATCAACAATAACACCATCCATATCGAAAATTACAGTTTGTATCACGTTAGCTGTTTTTGGAAAATTGAATTAGAAAGTAAAATAGAGGAACAAAAATGAGGCCCATAATCAATAACATAAACCAACCTCCCAGAGAATCTGCATGGCCATGGGCCGTCTCTATCGTTTTGAAATCGAGAGCTAAAAAAACGAGGGTAACAGAAAGCTTCATCACACGTAACATACGGGTAGAAAGAGTGTATTGAGTTAAGGCATTCGCTTCGGTAATAACCGTCATATAATTGAACTTGTGCGGATAACGGCTAAAAACAGTAAGCATAACAAACAAACCGGTGGCAATGAACAGCATAATAAACATGGTTTGTTTGACACCATAACCATCAACGGTTCCATCACCACTAAAGTGAGTAGGAATTATATCCGGTAAGTTACTGTACTGTTTCAGAGTGTAAATCCAAAAAAACAGTAAAAGTAAAATAGCCAGAACTTCAACAATCTTATCAGCTATACTGAGTTGCAATTGAATTCGAGGTCTTTCGGAGGGCTCCATTTATTTTTGCTTTTTCAACAAATGTTTTACAACAGTTTCTGCGGCATGAAGTCCGAAAAGACAAGGCATCCAACTGTTGGTACCATAGAATGACTTTTTGTAATTTTTCCCGTCGGTAGTTTTAATACTGCTCTCATCAGGTCTTTCATAAGAATACACCACTTTTATCCCTTTGGAAATCCCTTCTTTTTTAAGTCGTTTACGAATAACTTTCGCCAACGGACAATAATCGGTATGACGAATATCAGTCACTCGTACTTTAGAAGCCTCATATTTACCGCCGGCGCCCATATTGCTGATTACTTTAACATGTTTGCGTTTGGCGGCTATGATTAGATTGAGTTTAGGTGTTACACTGTCGATACAATCCAGTACATAATCGTATTCAGGAGTCACTAATTCATAGGCTCTTTCGGGCGAGAGAAATTCCTGCAACACCGTAAGGTTGAGTTCCGGATTAATATCCATCAGACGGGCAGCCATCAATTCTGCTTTAGGAAGTCCCACTGTAGAATGCAAAGCCGGTAACTGTCGGTTAATATTGGTTATATCAACTACATCTCCGTCTACTATGGTCATAGTACCAACACCGGCCCGAGCCAAAAACTCGGCAGCAAAAGAACCGACCCCTCCTAGTCCAACAACCAATACGTTGGCATTTTTCAAATTGTTTAATCCTTCGCTCTTAAATAAAAGCTCCGCTCTTTCCTGCCACTGCGCCATTATTAGATTCTTAAATAAATTAGATTTAGACTAAAAAATAAGCTGCAAAAGTAAACAAAAATCAGCAATGACCGCGCTAAGCATTTCTACATCATTTTTACACGATAGGGTTAAAAATTTTCGTCCAATTCTGCGCTACTCTGTCTTGTAAAGCATTCACGGTTATTCCCTTATAAAGAGCAGCTAATTCATAGACTTCCGTCAAAGCTTCTTCCAAGGTATCGGTTTCCAGAAAAAAGCGGTCGTCAGGAACAGACAGAAAAGCCGATTTAAGTTCCGGATTACGTAACAGGTATTTTCCAAAAGACAAATAGAAACCATTATCCAACAGTTGTCGGGCAACCTGCTCATTTTTGGAAAATCCGTGTAATATAATGGGAACCGTAATCTGAAACCTTTTTTTAATGGCTATAAGTTCATCATATGCCGCAACCAAATGCAGCACTAATGGTTTTTGAAATTCCTGAGCCAAAACAATTTGTTCTTCAAAAACCCGAGTCTGTAATGCCATAGGGACAGTAATTCTTTTGTCTAATCCACATTCACCCAATGCCAAACATTCGGGCAAGGCTAATTTTTCGGCTATGATTTTCAAATCAAGCTCCAAACGTACTTCATCAATATACCATGGATGAATCCCTATAGAATATTGGGGTATAGTAGCATCAAACTCCCACGGATATTGATTAACCAACTCTATCACATCTGGATTGCCGGTATACTTGTGCGTATGGAGATTGTAGTAAGACATTAGTCGTGAAACTTTTTCACCCCCGCCAAAATGGCAATATCCAAATCATTTTCCAAAGGCACTATCGGGCAGGAGTATTTGTGATTGTAGGCACAATACGGATTGTAAGCCATATTAAAATCAATGACCTCCGTATCGGATTGAGGAATATGCATATCTATATAACGCCCGCCGATGTAGCTTTCTTTCCCACAGGTCAAATCAGAAAAAGGAAGAAAAAGATAATCTGCATAGCCTTCTTTTTTAATTAACTCAATATTTTGATAAACATTGAGCTTGAATACTCTCCCTTCGAGGGTAAATTCCAGCTCGCCGTATTTAATGTATTTTGGAAGACGTGTGGTAGAGGTTTTCATCTCAAAAACCTTCTCATTTTGGGCTTTGGTAAATCTAGCCGTGACTATAAATTGCTCGGTAACCGGGTAAAAATGAAGCGCTTTAAAAGTTTTTAAATCCTCATCAGTCAAAGGGGATGTCGTTTTATCAGCAAACTCTTTATTCAATTCCTCTTGAAATTTAAAAGCCGCAGCGGTATCTTTTTTGTCTTGTGCCGAAGCCAAACAAAAAAACAGTAAGGCCCAAACGAGGTGTAGTTTTCTCATCGTTTTTTTTAACAAAAATACAAGAAAAAGCAACACACAGAGCCGTTTAGGTTTGTTACCTTTGCAGCAATCAATCATCAATCATGCTCACGACCGCTTTTCAACGTTATATCAACAACTTCCGAGGATTTTCAAGGGAGATTTGGATACTCACCATCATCACTTTTATCAATCGGGCCGGTACTATGGTACTGCCTTTCTTATCCAAATATTTACGGGAAGACCTGCATTTTACCTACAGTCAGGTGGGCTGGGTGATGCTGTGTTTTGGAATCGGTTCCCTCATCGGATCATGGTTGGGAGGAAAACTCTCTGATAAAATAGGTTTTTACCGCATCATGATTTTCAGTCTGCTGACCACGGGTATTCTTTTATTTTTAATCGAATTTGTAACCAGCTTTTACGGATTGTGCTTTGCAATGTTTGGATTGATGGTAATAGCCGATATGTTTCGCCCTGCAATGTTTGTTTCTCTTGGAGCCTATGCCAAACCCGAAAATCGAACAAGAGCACTGACTTTGGTTCGATTGGCTGTAAATTTGGGGTTTGCCGCCGGACCGGCCTTGGGCGGTTTAATTATTATGGGCATAGGGTACCGCGGTTTGTTTTGGGCTGACGGTGCCACCTGTATTCTAGCTATTCTTATTTTTTGGATGAAGGTAAAAGAAAAAAAACAAAGCCCTCTACCCCATCAGGAACATATGGCAGACGGGAAGCCGGTCTCGGTATTTAAAGACAAGCCTTTCTGGATTTTCCAGGTGACCTGCTTGGTGACCGGTATTCTTTTCTTTCAGGTATTTACCGCTATTCCACTCTACCAGGGAGAGCATTTCCATCTCACCGAATTCCAAACAGGATTGTTACTGACCATGAATGGCTTGCTGATTTTCTTCTTGGAAATGCCCATTGTCAGTTTTGTAGAACGTAAAGGCATCAGCAAAGTTAAGCTAACTTACACCGGCTGTTTCCTCATGGCGGTCAGTCTCTTTTTGATGCTGGTGACCGGCTGGGCAGGCATACTGATTGTGATGATGATTTTTATGACCTTCGGAGAAATGTTTTCATTTCCGTTTTCAAACTCGGTTACGCTGAGCCGCGCACCTAAGGGACACGTGGGACGATACATGGCCATTTATACCATGAGTTTCAGTGTAGCCCACATGATCAGTTCTAAAGTGGGAATGCAAATCATTCAGGATTTTGGATATAATGCCAATTGGTTGGTAATGGGCTGTCTCGGACTTGTCGGTACGGGCTTTGGTATTTGGGCATTTCGTTTGATTCAAAACGAAAACAAGTTACTTTAAAACCGTAAAGCAACCTCATAGTCCTCGTTAAATTCCTTAAAAAATAGTTAAATAACTATAAATATAGTTTGTCAACTAAAAATATAGTTGTAAGTTTGATTTCAAATAAATCAATCATGCAAAAATTAACGAACAAGGAAGAAGAAATCATGCAAATCTTGTGGAAGCTTAAAAAAGCTTTCGTCAAAGAAGTACTGGCTGAAATAACTGAAGACCAGCCACACTACAACACCCTTTCCACCATTATCCGCAATCTGGAAGAAAAAGGATTTGTATCACACCATGCCTTTGGCAACACGCATCAGTACTTCCCTATTGTAAAAATGGAAGATTACAGAAAGCGTTTTATGAGCACGGCCATTGATAATTATTTCAATAGTTCCTATAAAAATCTGGTTTCCTTTTTTGCCGAAGAAGATAAAATATCGGCTGAGGAATTAAGAGAAATACTGGCCATCATCGAAAATAAAAAGTAAGATGGAAATCGTTTTTATATACCTTTTAAAAGCCAGCGGACTGATAGCCATGTTCTATTTGGCATATCATTTTTTAGTCCGAAAGGAAACCTTTTTTGATGGCAATCGTTGGTTTCTCTTATCCGGGTTGTTTACAGCAGCGCTGTTACCTCTATTTTTTATCACCAAAATTGTCTTGGTGGAAAAACCTAAAATCTCTATGGAGCAATTGGTGGCCTACTCCCAATCCGTTCCTACATCATACAAAACAGAGCCTGTTGTGGAAGCATTCGATTGGATGCAATTCATTTGGTTTGGTTATCTGCTGATTGTTTGTGTACTAGCGATCAAAATTGTGCTTAATTTAACTTCGCTGTATCGAATGCTGCACAACAAGCCTGTTTTTAAAAGAAACGGTTACACTTTGGTTGATTTGGAAGACAACATTTCGCCGTTTTCCTTCTTTGGTTATATAGTGTACAACTCCGATTTTTATTCCGACAGTGAGTTACAAAGTATTTTGCTACATGAAGAAATCCACAGCCGTGAAAAACATTCTTTTGATATACTGGTAGCCAAATTGTTCTGTGTGGTATTTTGGTTTAACCCTTTTGTGTGGCTTTACAAGAAAGCCATAGCGCAAAACCTGGAATACATTGCCGATCAAAAAGCCATAGCTCAACTTGATGACAGACAGGCTTATCAAAGAGCTTTACTTAAAGTAGTTTCTCATCAAAACTGCTTATCCATTACCAATCATTTTTATCAATCATTAATCAAAAAACGAATCGTTATGTTAAACACTCATCAATCTCAAAAAAGAAACTCATGGAAATACGCTCTCGTTATTCCTGCCTTGGTTGGCTTTGTATTGTTGTTTCAAATTAAAGTTATTGCCCAAGAAAAAGAAGAGGACGCTTTTGTAAAGGCATTTGCCAAAGGATTTCATAACGGAGACGAAGTTCGCGTCAAAATTGACAAAAACTCCTCCGATGAACAATTAAAAAGAGAAGCCGAACGCCTCAAAAAAGATCACGGTGTTACACTGAAAGTATCGAAAGTAAAAAGAAACACCTCAGGAGAAATTACCGGAATTAAAGTAGAATACAAAGACAAAAACGGACACAAAGGGGTAAATCAGGTAAATGGTGACGAGCCTATCGCGCCTATTCACTTCTACAAAAATGACCAAGCTATCGGTTTTGGTCATCCTAAAAATCCGCAAATTTTTGTCAATGCCGGTTTTGCACATCCTGAAGCCGTAAAAGGATTTGTTTACCACAATAATGAGGACAGTATCCCCGAAATCAACGAAGACATTGATGTCAATGTAGAAATTCCGGAGAACATCATAGGCCTTGAGAATGCGGACAAAAACATCATCATCAACGGAAAAGACAAAAAGCCATTAATTGTTATCAATGGAAAAGTAATTTCCGATAACGGCGAAATTGATAAAATTATGAAAGACGGCAACTTTAATTTTTCCTTCAATGATGACGAAGACGGAGAACGACCTAAAATTATCATTAACGGGAAAGAAATTATGAAAATAGCCGATGAGGGGATAGCCAATGTGCAACTGCAAATCAAACGCCTGAATCCGCAAATCAGAGCCGAAGTCAGACGAGGCATGCAACAAGCTCGTGCCGAAATGGACAGAGCCAGAGCTGAAATGAGAAGAAACAAGCCGGAAATGGATCGGGCACAAACTGAAGCGGAACGCTCCCGACCTGAGATGGAAAAAGCCAAAGCGGAAATGCTCAAAGCCAAAGAAGAAATGATTCAGGCCAAAGAGGAAATGCTCAAAGCCAAAGCAGAATTGGACAAAGCCAAAGCCGATATGAAACAGAAAAGAAAAAAATAGTTAAAAAAGTGTCAAACCCTTTTTGCGAAAAAGACAAACATTTTAAGTTTGTTACTGATTTAAAAGACTTTAACAACCACTTTAAATTTTAAAGGTATGAAACGAAAATTGTTTTATTTGTTGGTGATGATTCCGTTACTGCCGCTGACTATTTTGGGGCAAGGAAAAAAATCACACCCTTTACAGGATAAAATGCCAAGTGATGATATTTACATGACTTGGAACAAAAACACTCCGGAGCAGGAGATGAAAGACGATGTAAAAGCCTTAGCCGATCATGGAGTAATCATTACGTATTCGAATGTAAAACGAAATGATAAAGGCGAAATTACCGGTATTCGTTTGGAATACAGTGATGCCAACGGCAACAAAGGAGCCATGGAATGCGATAATAAAAAACCTATCAATACCATCCGTTTTTTCAAACAAGGAGATGAACTCGGTTTCGGAGAACCGGCAGGTGCTGATTTTATGATGGGCAATAGTTTTGGCAATGACAATTTTATGAAGCAATTCCAATTCAATGATGACAATGGCGGATTGCCGGGTCAATCATTCAGTTATCAATTTCCAAACGGAAATGCATTCGGGCAATCGAGTTCTAAAATTATTATTAAAAAAGACGGCAAGAAACCCTTAGTATTGGAAAACGGAAACGTTATAGAAGGCGGAGACGATTATTCGGCTGAAGAATTGGAAGAAATAAAAAAGAACAACAAAGTAGAATCTTTCAGCGGTGACGATATGCCCGGATTCAATTTCAATCAAAACGGCAGCTTTGGAGATTTGGCTGAGCAAATGAGAAAAATGCAGGAACAAATGAATCAATTGATGGCCAGAGAACCTATGGCTCCAATGGCTCCTTTGGCTCCCAAAGCACCGAAAGCAAAATCCAAAAGGAACTCTCCTCCGATTGACGATACCACTAAAGAAGAATTAGAGCAGGCAAAAAAAGAAATGCAGGATGCCAAAAAAGAAATGGAAGAAGCCAAGAAAGAATTGGAAAAAGCCAGATCAAGCATTAAAATGCAAAAAGCATAATACAAAAAGACCACTATTTCAGTGGTCTTTTTTATTTTTACAAAAACAAAGAAACGATGTTTAAACTCTTAGCGAAACTCAATCACTTGATTTTACCGAGTTTTACGAAACAACAATTGGATTTGGCCAAAGCCAAAAAATGGCAAATGGCAATCATCGCTTGGCGCTATTATGTTACCTGCAGAGCTTTGGATTGATATGGTTTAGGCACATGCTCAGCCAAATGATCACAAAAAAAGCCCATACTTTCGTATGAGCTTTTATTTTTTAGTGACCTCGACTGGATTCAAACCAGTAACCTTCTGAGCCGTAATCAGATGCGCTATTCAGTTGCGCCACGAGGCCTTTTTGTGGGTGCAAATATAGACATATTTGATAAACCTGCAAATCAAAATTGATTTAAAACCTAAAAAAATAATCAAAAAAGATACTATAACAGCCTGTATTTTCTTAAAGTACTGTGCGACAAAGCTTCTTGTTGCAATTCAAAAGACAGCACAATGCAAGCTCGGGCAGTTTGAACCAAAATGTTGTTCACGCTTACACTCAATTATGTAATTTTTTTTGCAACAAAATATTTTGTCTCCTCTTTGATAGAAAATCCATTGCTTTTGCCTTAGCTTTGAAACCTCAATCATCCGTTACTATGAGTTCTGATTATTTACTTGACCGCGAGTTTAAAGACATTCACTTTGAAGAAACAGCAATCAAATACAAAGAGTATGAAGGTTGTACTTTCATCAATTGTGATTTCACCCAATGTACCTTTCAGAGTGTTTCCTTTGTAGACTGTAATTTCTTTGACTGTAATTTTAGGGAAACCAAAATCAATTATGTTTCACTTCGTGGCGTACAGTTTACGAACTGTGATTTTACTGCAGTAAATTTTGCGATGACTGATCAGGTGATTTATGAATTTCACTTTAAAGACTGTTTGTTGGATTATGCACAATTCTATGCATTAAAACTCAGAAAAATGCAATTCATCAATTGTAGCATGATCGCCGTAGATTTTATGGGAAGCGATTTAACCGAAGCTTTTTTTGACAATTGCAACCTGCGCAGAGCGGTCTTTATTGATACCGTTGCCAACAAAGCAGATTTTTATACCAGCTATGATTATACTATAGATCCCGAGAAAAATAAATTGAAGAAAGCCATCTTCTCTAAGGAAGGGCTGAAAGGACTTTTGGAAAAATACCAAATTGTTGTGAAATAGTTTTATAAAAAAAAAGGATGTTGAAATCAACATCCTTTTTTATACTATATAAAAATGATTACTAATTAGTCCATTCAGTTACCTCACCATTAGCATCTGTCCAAGTTCCTCCTGTTGCAGTCCAAACAATAGTATCTGTTAAAGCTAAAGGATTACCTGAGTAAATATGAATATCACCTGCATAATTTGCGTAAGTATTCATCACATAGTGATAATCCATATCTCCCATGTCAAATGTCATGTCAAAGTGGTAACCTCCTTGGTTATTGGTATTCCAATCAAAACTTACATTGTAGTTACCTCCGTTAGGATCTCCTAAAACAGCTGTATTGATGGTATAATCCCAAGAACCTGCAGTTCCATCCATGTATTCCCAACCGGCAACGCTGAAACATTGTTGACCTTGACCATTAGTACCTACAAAGCTAAAATCGTATTGTGTACCATCATCTCCGTAAGAGTAAGTTATAGTATATCCACCTGAAGTATACGTTCCGGTATTAGAACTTGTTTTTCCGTTAGGATTATGCATATAAGCAGCCGGCATAGCCATGAAGCCACTCATTTGTGACAACATTGCGTAGGCCCCTGGTGCTGAATCTTGCATTCCGGCCGGAGCAATCTTAGATAAGTCAATCGTTGACACCTTAGGGGTAAACGTTTGTTGGCTGCTGCTGTCGTCTTTACTACAGCTTACCATAGCGATAGTCAAGCATAAAACTGATAATCTGATAAATAATTTTTTCATAATGGGTTTAAAGGTTTAGTGTTAAAGTGACAAATAAATAATATTTTTTTTAAGAAATCAAAAAAATATTAAGTTTTTTTAACATTAAAACATGTATACGCTAATAACTTAAGCGTTCAGGAAATGATTTTCCCGTCTTGCATAGTGATGATACGATGGGTTCGGGCCGCAAAATCATTGTCATGGGTTACAATCAGCAGAGTTTGGTTGTGTTCTTGCGTAAGTTGACTGAAAATATCAAAAACCAAGTCACTGTTTTTCTTGTCCAAATTTCCGGTCGGTTCATCTCCCATAATAATCAACGGGTTATTAATCAAAGCCCGGGCAATGGCCACACGCTGCTTCTGCCCGCCACTGAGTTGGTTGGGCGTTTTGAGCGCCTGATCCTGCATATCAAGGGTTTGAAGGTGTTTCATGGCATTGTACTCCACTTCTTCTTCAGATAATTTATTGAGTTTCAGACCGGGCAACATGACATTTTTCAACACATTGTATTCAGACAAAAGATAGTGAAACTGAAATACAAAGCCAATACTTTCATTTCTGATTTGGGCTAAAGCTGCATCTGATTTTCCGGTTATCAGTTCCTCATGCATATACAGTTCACCTTCATAATCGGTATCCATTGTAGAAAGCAAATACAACAGCGTCGACTTACCGCAACCCGACTTGCCGACTATCGACACAAACTCCCCATGGTTGATGGTCATATCAATGCCTTTCAAAACCTGAAACTTTATCGGATCGTAAAAGTATTTGGTCAAACCTCTGGCTTCTAAAACGGTATTGCTCATGTTATTTTCCTCTAATAATTTCCACCGGATCTATTCTACTGGCTTTCAACGCCGGAAACAAACCGGCAATAAACGTGGTAATTAATGCAAAAGTTATCCCGATGATATAAAACATCGGATTATAATTGATAGGATACGTTTTGATAGTAGGCAACGCTGCAGTATTGAAAGGAACCACATCAATAATGCTAGAAAAAATATAGCCAAACAACAATCCCAAAATACCACCCGCTATACCTATGAACATAGATAACGAAATAAAAATCCACTTCACATCATTGCCTGAAAATCCGGTGGCTTTGAGAATCGCAATACTGTCCATTTTTTCAAAAATCATCATGTTCAGGATATTGTAAATCCCAAAACCGGCTACAATCAGCAACACTATCCCTACGGCATACGAAATAATACTTCGAATAGTACTTCCGGTTTCAAATTGTGAATTGGTCGTTTGGTAGTCTATGGTGTCCAAATCATATTTTACGGCAAATTCTTTGGCCAAAGCCGGAGCCGTAGTAATATCAAAAGTTTTCACCTGAATATCCGTTATGTAATTGGTAGGTTCGCCCAACAATTTTTGTGCCGTAACCAAAGAGGTATAGCTCATTACATCATCTATGTCTGAAATTCCAACTTGTGAAATCCCAACAATTTTTAAAGAAGCTAAATTACCTTTGGAAGTGGTGACTTTGATAATATCTCCCTTTTTCAGCAACATTTTATCGGCTAATCCTTTTCCGATAATAATGCTGTTGTTCTCCAACAAATCGGGCACCTGACCTTCAATGATGTATTCGCTGATTTTGAATAGTTTTTCTTCTGCCAACACATCAATACCGTTAATGACCCCCGAAATTTCAATGGTCCCTGAATTGAAAAATACCGGTGCAGTGATTTTCGGTGCCACATCAACAATCCGTTTGTCTTGTTTTAAATCGTGTATAATCGATTTACAGTTGTAAATCGCTTTACCTCTGTCTTTTGGTTTTACAGAAGCAATAAAATTGGTATTGCTTTTATATTTTTCAGAATACGATATAGGTTGATTTTCAGAAGGTTTTATCTCATTATATAAACGAACATGTGGTGTTCGATTAAGCATCAATCCGTCGAGCAAATCGTTCATTCCGTTCATAAAACTCACCAAGGTGATAAACATGGCAATACCAAAAGTAACGCCAACGCCGGCCACAACAGTCTGCTTCAATCGGGCACGCAGTAAGTGCAATGCTATGTTAATGATGAGTTTAAAATTCATTATTTCGGCTTGTAGATGGTTTCTTCTGCTGTCAATCCGTCTAAAATTTCAACGTGTTGGTAATCACTCAACCCAATCTTTACTTTGCGCTTTTCATCGCCATTCACCAACACATATTGGTTCTCAATCAGGTAATTTCTGGGAATGGTGAGTGCTTCTTTTTTGGTTCTGACAATAATATTGGCCTCAGCCGTCAAATTTGGATACAGTTTTTCGGGAGTATTGGTGAAATGTGCTTCAATCTTAAAAGTACGGGAACGCACATCCATAATGGGGTAAATTTTATCAACAGTAGCTTCAAAAGCTTGGTCCTTGTAGCTGTCCATGGTAACGATTAGTTTTTGTCCCAATTGCACGCGAACCATATCATTTTCATCTACATCCAATTCCAGTAAATAAGAATTCTTTTTTCCTATAATCGCTAAAGGAGTTTGGGGTGTAATCAGTGTCCCTTCTTTCACCAGCACATCAAACAGCTCGCCCGAAAAAGCGCTTTTTATATTAAAGTCGCCTTGTGATTTCTCACTGATTTTCAAATTATTCCGATTGCGGTTTTGCTCATTTTGCAATTGTGTTTTCAACTGCGACAACTGTCTTAAGGCAGCTTCATAATTGGATTTGGAATTTTTATAGGCCAATTCCACCCGCTCATACTCCACTTCCGAAATCACATTGTATTGCTTGATGTTTTTGTTTCTGAAATACACCGATTGGTCTAAAGCAAGTTTGTCTTTTGCCGCCTGAACCTTTGTTTCCATTTCAGCAATTTTATCTTGGGTATAACGGTTGTTCTCCAGACTTAATTGGTAGGCCAAACGGGCGTTTTCCGTATTCAATGCGGCTTTATCACTTTCGATTTCAAAAAGTGACTGCCCTTCAACTATCGTTTGACCGACCGTAACATTGATTTTTTGCAGTACACCGTTCACCGTGGAATATACCGTATATTGATTTTCAGATTTTACGACCCCTGAAGCATAGACGCTCTCGGTAATACTGCCTTTGGTGGGTTGGATTTCACCATTGTCTTTTCTGGAACAGGAAAAAATAAAGAGGATAGAAACAAAAGAGAGAACTTTGAGCAATTTCATTAAACTTTGGTTTTTATGAATTTTGTCTTTCAAATGTACAACAATTGATTCAATCAAAATCTAACATTTGTCATAAAAAAAACCTTCAAAAGCGAACTCCTGAAGGCTTAATTTTATTGTTCTGAAAAGATTTAGAAAACAAAAATAGCTCGCTCACTCATCATTTCATTTACTTCCTCAGCCACTTCTTCTAAAATAGCCTCATCAGTGTGGTTTAGGATTACTTTATCAATCAAAGCCACTATCGTTTCCATATCACTTTCTACCAAACCACGGGTAGTAATAGCCGGTGTTCCCACACGAATTCCTGACGTTACAAACGGTGATTTATCATCAAAAGGCACCATGTTTTTATTTACGGTGATTTCCGCTTTTACCAAAGCATTCTCAGCTTCTTTTCCGGAAATGTTTTTGTTTCTTAAATCAATCAACATCATATGATTGTCAGTTCCGCCTGAAATAATGTTGTAACCTCTTTTGACAAAGGCTTCTGCCATCGCTTTGGCATTTTTTTGCACCTGCATGGCATACGTAAAGAACTCATCGGACAAGGCTTCTCCAAAAGCTACTGCTTTTGCGGCAATAATATGCTCTAATGGACCTCCTTGATTACCCGGAAATACCGACATATCTAATACATGTGACATCATTCTGATTTCACCTTTTGGTGTAGTCAAGCCCCAAGGGTTTTCAAAATCTTTGCCCATCATAATCATCCCGCCACGAGGGCCGCGTAAAGTCTTGTGGGTCGTGGTCGTTACGATATGACAATACGGAATCGGGTCATTCATCAAGCCTTTGGCAATCAGCCCGGCAGGATGCGAAATATCGGCTAATAGTAGTGCTCCGACGCTGTCCGCGATTTCACGGAAACGTTTAAAGTCCATATCTCTGGAATAAGCCGAAGCCCCCGCGATAATCATTTTTGGTTGCTCTTTAGTGGCAATTTCCTGAATTTTATCATAGTTCAAAACGCCGGTTTCCTGATCTACACCATAAAAAACGGGATGGTACAATTTTCCGGAAAAATTCACCGGGGAACCATGAGTTAAGTGTCCACCGTGAGACAAATCAAATCCTAAGATTTTATCTCCGGGTTTCAAACAAGCCGCATAAACTGCCGTGTTGGCCTGAGAACCCGAATGTGGTTGTACGTTTACATATTCAGCACCAAATAAAACTTTGGCACGGTCAATGGCAATTTGTTCAATAACATCTACTACTTCACAGCCACCGTAATATCGTTTTCCCGGATAACCTTCAGCATACTTATTAGTCAATACCGAACCGGCCGCTTCCATCACCTGATCACTCACAAAGTTCTCAGAGGCAATAAGTTCGATTCCGTGGATTTGTCTGTCTTGTTCTTCCAGAATAAGGTCAAAAATTTGTTCGTCGCGTTGCATTTTAAATTATTTCGTTAAATTGAGTCCAAAATTACAAAAATGGTTTGTTACTTTAATAGTAAATGATATATTTGATTGCTTAATTTTTCAACAACTAATTCCTTATAAAATGCCCATCACAACAAACAACCCGAAACGAAAATCCTGGCTTCCCGTCCCTGAAAACAGCGACTTTCCGATACAAAATATTCCGTTTGGTGTTTTTCTGACCAAAGAGGATGTGATTACCATTGGAACCCGAATCGGAGATTATGCTATCGACTTGGGCGCTTTGCAGCAATTGAATTATTTCGAAGGTATAGATCTTACCGACGACATGTTCATGCAGGATACATTAAACGATTTCATTTCGGACGGAAAAAAGACCTGGCGTTTGGTACGCAACCGCATCAGTGACATCTTTGAACAAAGTAATCCGAAACTGAGAGACAACAAAGAGCACCGGGATATTGTCATTTTTAAAATGGAAGATGTAGAGATGCAATTGCCGGTTTTAATTGGCGATTATACCGATTTCTATTCGAGCAAAGAACACGCTACCAATGTGGGTAAAATGTTCCGTGACCCCGAAAATGCTTTGTTGCCCAACTGGTTACACATCCCGGTAGGCTACCATGGCAGAAGTTCTACCATTATACCGTCGGGAATTCCAATCCACAGGCCTATGGGACAAACCTTGCCTAACGGCGAAAGCACGCCGGTATTCGGTCCGTCTCGCTTGGTTGACTTTGAGTTGGAAACCGCTTTCATCACTACTGATGCCAACATCATGGGCGAAAATATTCCTATCAACGAAGCCGAAGATTATATCTTCGGAATGGTATTACTCAACGATTGGAGTGCCCGCGATATTCAGAAATGGGAATATGTACCACTAGGACCCTTCTTGGCCAAAAACTTTGCTTCCTCCATCTCTCCTTGGATTGTAACTATGGATGCTTTGGAACCGTTCCGATGTAAAGGACCGAATCAGGAACCGATGCCACTGCCCTACTTGCAACAAAAAGGAAAAAATGCTTTCGACATCAATTTAGAAGTTTACATAGAACCCGAAAATGTGGCTCCGAGTTTGATTTCAAAATCCAATTTCAAATACATGTACTGGTCAATGTCACAACAATTGGCACATCACACCTCCAACGGTTGCCGTGTAAATTCAGGCGACATGATGGGTTCCGGAACCATATCGGGTCCAACCCCTGACAGTTTTGGCTCGATGCTTGAGTTGACTTGGGGCGGAAAAAATCCGTTAAAAATGGCTGATGGCAGTGAACGTAAATTCATAAACGATAACGACACCGTAATCATGAAAGGCTACTGCCAAAACCGTTCGGTACGCATTGGCTTTGGGGAAGTTTCCACCAAACTGTTACCACCTTTCGTCAGAAAATAAAAAACAATACAAATAAATAATACTTCAACAAACAACTAAATTTTACAATGAAAAACACTGCATTAACACACATTCACGAAAGTCTGGGCGCGAAAATGGTTCCGTTTGCCGGGTACAACATGCCGGTACAATACGAAGGCGTCAATGCCGAACACGAAACCGTACGAAATGGTGTGGGTGTATTTGATGTGTCACACATGGGCGAATTTTTACTTACGGGTGAAAATGCTTTGGCTTTAATTCAAAAAGTAACCTCTAATGATGCTTCGACCTTGGAAATCGGACGAGCTCAATATTCTTGTTTACCTAACAATAATGGCGGAATTGTAGACGATTTAATCGTATACCGTATGAAAGAAAACCAATATTTATTGGTGGTAAATGCCTCTAACATTGAAAAAGACTGGAATTGGATTTCTTCACACAATGATGTAGGCGTGGACATGAAAAACATATCCGATGACTATTCCCTGTTAGCCATTCAAGGACCTAAAGCAGCAGAAGCCATGCAATCACTAACGGAAATCAATTTATCCGAAATCAAATACTATCATTTTGAGGTAGGTCCGTTTGCAGGAGTGGAAAATGTAATCATTTCAGCTACGGGTTATACCGGTTCAGGCGGATTTGAAATTTACTGCAAAAATGAAAATGTGGAACAGATTTGGAACAAAGTATTCGAAGCTGGTGCTGCATTTGGAATCAAACCAATTGGTTTGGCGGCACGCGATACCTTGCGTCTCGAAATGGGATTCTGTTTATACGGAAATGACATCAACGATACGACCTCCCCATTAGAGGCTGGTTTGGGTTGGATTACCAAATTCAATAAAGATTTTACCAATTCCGAAAACCTGAAAAAACAAAAAGAAGCCGGAGTGACCCGCAAGTTGGTTGGCTTCGAATTAATTGAAAGAGGGATTCCGCGCCACGATTACGAAATCGTAGATGCTGACGGAAACAACATCGGAATCGTTACTTCGGGAACCATGGCCCCTTCGTTGGGCAAAGGAATCGGAATGGGGTATGTCAAAACCGAATTCTCCGGAGTGGACAGCGACATTTACATCCAAATCCGCAACAACAAAGTAAAAGCAAAGGTGGTGAAAATGCCTTTCTATAAAAAATAAGTCTCTTGAAAAAACCGTTTATTTTTCTATTGTTTCCTGTTTTTCTGTTTGGTCAAACTGAAAAAAATCCTTGTGAAACATTGGCTAGAATAAATTGGATGATTCAGGAAAACCATTACCATCCTAAACCGGTAGACGACAGTCTGTCGGTTTATGTTTTTAAAACCTTTTTGAGTCAGTTGGATGAGGAAAACCGACTCTTCACAGCTCCCGAAATTGACCAGCTCAAAAAATACGAGTATACAATCGACGATTATATCAATTCCGGGAACTGTGATTTTCTGCACGATTTTTATGTGGCCTACACCAAAACGGTTTCTCGCTATGTTTCCATTGTAAATACTATCGAAAAAGAACCTTTTGCATTCACAAGCCCCGAAAAAGTAGTGTTTTCCAAAAAAGCATTTCCGTATGCCAAAGACGAAGCCGAAATCAAACATTTGTACAAAAAACGAATTTTGTTCAATATCCTTCGCGATGTGGCGGAATTGAGCACCAATAAAGATTCGTTGACGGCTAATTTCGATTTGTTGGCAGAAACAAGTAAGGCCAAAACGTTTGAAAAATCCAAATGTAAAATAGAAAGCTATCAACATACTGAAGCTGAATTTCAATCGATTTTTATCAATGTGTTCTGCTCCTATTTTGACCCGCATACCGAATATTTTTCACAAAATGAAAAGTCTTCCTTCTTCTCTTCAGTAAGTTCAGACAACATGACTTTCGGTCTCTATGTCTCCATGACCGAAAAAGATGAAATGACGGTAGACGACATCATTCCGGGGAGTTCGGCCTATTTCACGGAGAAAATTGACAAAGGTGACCAACTGATGAAAATTAAGTACCGAAATGACGAATACGAAATTGCCTGTGCTTCAATGAAAAAAATTTCTGAAATCATCAGTTCCAGCGATTACAAAACCGCCGATTTCACATTCCGTAAAAAAAGCGGCGAAATTTACAGCGTGCAGTTGGTCAAAAAGGTAATGAAGGATTATCAGAACAATGTTTTCAGTTTCAAAATTAAAAAAGGGGAAGCAACATTCGGTTACATACGAATCCCAAGCTTTTATTCCACTTTTGAAAACGGAAAATCGAACGTGAGTAATGATCTGACCAAAGAAGTCTACAAGCTTCAGAAAGACTATGTTGACGGCATCATCATTGATTTGGAAAATAATGGCGGCGGCTCAATGGAGGAAGCCGTTCGGGCTTCCGGATTGTTTATTGAGGAAGGGCCGCTGGCTGTGATGAATGACAATCACAACAGAAAAGAAATTTTAAAAGATGTAAATCGCGGCACTATTTACAACGGTCCTATGGTGATTCTGATTAACGGTTTCTCCGCTTCTGCCAGCGAATTTTTCACCAACGTCATGCAGGATTACAATCGAGCCATTGTAATTGGCAACAAATCACTGGGCAAAGCAACCATGCAAAGAGTTTTTCCGGTAGATGACAATAACGACGAATTTCTGAAACTCACATTGGAAAAATTCTATCGCATCACCGGCAAAAGCAATCAGTATATAGGCATAACACCCGATGTGGAAATTCCGCTGCTTTTTGACAAACAAATGCCCCGGGAGGACAGTCAGGAAACGGCCTTGAAAAATGATGAAATTCAGGTCGCTGTAAAATACAACCGAATCCCTAACGAAGCCTATGCCCAGGCAATCAGTTTGAGTAAAAAGAGAGTGCAGACCAGCAAGGAAGCCAATGACATCATCGCTTTAAACAATAAAATCAATCCGATTTACGATAACGATTTGCCTCCCATAGCGCTCAATTTTGATGCCGTGTATAATGATGTTTCCAAAATAAATACCTTGTGGAAAGAGATTGAATCAGCCACCGAAAAAGAATACCCGATGGTTCTGGAACAAAATTCTATAGACAGTGAAAATCAAAAATTTGATGACTATTTAAAAAGCTGCAATACCGAAAGAAGTAAAGACATCAAAAGAAACTACCATATTGTTGAAGCAGTGAATATCTTAAACGACATTAAACAATTGAAGTAGTATTTGCATTAATCGAATAATCACTTATTTTTGCAATCGATTTTAACAAAACTAAATATCCTTAGAAATGGGAAGAGCATTTGAATTTAGAAAAGGAAGAAAAATGAAGCGTTGGGCTGCCATGGCCAAAGCCTTTACCCGAATTGGGAAAGATATCGTAATGGCAGTAAAAGAAGGCGGGCCTAACCCCGAAGCCAATTCGCGCCTGAGAGCGGTAATGCAAAATGCCAAGGCCGCTAATATGCCTAAAGAGAACGTAGAACGCGCTATCAAAAAAGCAACCGACAAAGATACTGCCAACTATAAAGAAGTATTGTTTGAAGGCTATGCCCCGCACGGTATTGCAATTTTGATTGAAACCGCTACCGATAACAACAACAGAACCGTGGCCAACATCCGCAGCTATTTCAATAAATGCAACGGAACCATGGGAACCCAAGGTTCGGTAGAATTCATGTTTGACCATACGTGTAATTTCCGCATTCCGAATAAAAACATCGATATCGAAGAAATGGAATTGGAATTCATTGACTTCGGTGCCGAAGAAATCTTTGCCGATGAAGACGATATCTTAATCTATGCTCCTTTTGAAAGTTTTGGAGCCATTCAAAAAGAATTGGAAAACCGCGGCATTGAAATCCTGTCATCCGGTTTTGAGCGCATCCCGCAAATCACCAAAGAATTGACCCCGGAACAAGTAGCCGATGTGGAAAAATTGTTGGAAAAAATTGAGGAAGATGATGATGTGATGAACGTTTACCACACCATGCAGGAATAAAGACAATCATAATAATCCAATTGAGATTGAATCCGTTTTGTGAAAACAGAACGGATTTTTTATTGCTCTGATTTCAAACCACTTATCGATTTTATAAAAAATATTCTGTCAGGAATTTGTAACATTTAATAAAGGCTTCCGTACAATTACAGATTTTTACCCTAGCTCAACCATAAAAAATAACGCAAGATGTTGTGTCATCACAAGGAAACCCTTTCCGATGTAAACCTCCCTTATTTTCCTATTGGTTCTACCCTAAAAATCACTGAACATTTTTTAATTTAATTCTAATAACAATGGATGGAATTTTATCTTATTGGTGGATAATCATTTTGGCATTATCAATCATTCTTTACAAATTTGTTTTACGTGTCTTCTTCGGAATGGTGATTGTTCCCGAAGACAAAATTGGCTTGGTAACCAAAAAATTCGTGCTTTTCGGAGCCGACAAATCATTGCCCGACGGCAGAATCATTGCCACCAAAGGCGAAGCCGGATACCAGGCGCAAACCCTGGCTCCGGGGCTATACTGGATGAAGTGGATTTGGCAGTACTCTATCGATATGACACCGTTTACCATCATCCCCGAAGGAAAGATTGGACTGGTATTAAGTAAGGACGGAAAGGAAATCCCAACCGGACGCATCTTAGCACGTAAAGTAGAGAGTGACAACTTTCAGGATGCTACATCTTTTTTAAATAATGGTGGACAAAAAGGACGTCAAACGGCTTTCATCACTACCGGTTCCTATCGTATCAACACCTTTTTATTCGAAATCATAATCGTTGAACAGGTAAAGATTTACGAAAACATGATCGGAGTGGTAACCGCCTTAGACGGAGAACCAATTCCACAAGGACAAATAGCAGGTAAGTTTGTAGAAAACCACAACAACTTTCAGGACTTTGACTCGTTCTTAGAGCAGGGCGGTAATCGTGGACTTCAACCACAAGTCATGCTGGCAGGATCTTACTACATCAACACTTGGGCCATACAAATTGAACAAAACCCTATGACCGACGTACCGATTGGTTATGTTGGGGTTGTCATTTCGTATATAGGAGAAGACGGTCAGGATGTCACCGGTGAGCATTTCAAACACGGTAACATCGTATCCAAAGGACAACGCGGGGTATGGATGGAACCGCTGGGACCCGGAAAGTATGCCTTGAACAAATACACCACCAAACTGGAACCGGTTCCTACAACCAACTTAGTTTTGAACTGGGCCGATGCCCGAAGTGAGGCACACAATTTGGACCATAATTTATCCACCATTACCGTGCGTTCCAAAGACGGATTCCCTTTCAACCTGGATGTATCACAAATCATTCACGTGCCGGCCAACGAAGCACCTAAAGTAATTGCCCGTTTCGGAAGCATGACCAACTTGGTTTCCCAAGTGTTAGAGCCAACCATCGGAAACTACTTCCGCAACTCGGCTCAGGAGAGCGATGTGATTTCGTTCCTGAGCACCCGTAAAGAACGTCAGGAATCGGCTAAAAACCATATCAAAGTGGTATTGGATGAATACAACGTAAACGCTGTGGATACCTTAATTGGTGACATTGTACCACCTGATTCGTTAATGAAAACCTTAACCGACAGAAAGATTGCGGAAGAAGAGCAAAAAACCTATCAAACCCAAAAAATGGCACAAGAACAACGCCAAGGGATGGAAAAGGAAACCGCTATTGCCGACATGCAGAAAGAAATTGTTCGTGCGTCACAAAGTGTGGAAATCGCGCAACGTACCGCAGATGCTACGGTAAAAAAAGCGGAAGGAGACGCGACCAGTTTGAAACTGAATGTAAACGCCGAAGCCGAAGCCACTAAAATGCGTGCTCAGGCCGAAGCCGAAGCGACCAAAGCCCGAGCCGGAGCCCAAGCCGAAGCCACCCGTTTAAACGCCAGTGCCGAAGCCGAGAAAATCTCCAAAACAGGTTTGGCCGAAGCCGAGAAAATCATGGCTATCGGTAAATCAACCGCAGAAGCCTATCAGTTACAGGTTTCCGCTATGGGCGGCGACAACTTCACCCGTTATAAAGTTACGGAAGAAATCGGTAAAGGAAACATCAAGGTGATTCCGGATGTCTTAATCACAGGGGCTAACGGTTCCGAAGGAGGCATCAGTGGCTTGTTGGGTATGAAACTCATGGAAATGATGGATACCAAAGACAAGGTCAAAGAAGAACCTAAAAAGAAATAAATCTTTTTTAATGTAAAAACTCCGGCTGTTGCCGGAGTTTTTTTGTTTTATTTAAGAAACGTTTGCCTCATTTAATCTCCAATATCTAATACTTTTGCAAAAAACAATATCTCATGGCCCGATTTCAGGAAAACGATTTACCCAAAGCCAAACTCACAGCGAGTTCACTCAACCACGCACTGCTCATCTTCAAATACGCTAACCAACACAAATGGAAATTCTACGTCGGTTTAGTATTCCTCCTGTGCACCGGAGCCACTGCCTTGGCCTTTCCCAAACTCATGGGAATGCTGGTAGACTGTGTGAAAAACAAAAACAACGAGGAAGCCAATACAATTGCTTTAAGTCTGGTCGCGATTCTCTCTTTTCAGGCGTTGTTTTCATTTTTCCGCCTGTCGCTTTTTGTCAACTTTACTGAAAACACCTTGGCCAACCTTCGACTGGCCCTATACAGCAATTTGATTAAGTTACCGATGTCGTTCTTCTCTCAAAAACGGGTGGGAGAACTCAACAGCCGCATTAGTTCGGATATAACCCAAATACAGGACACCTTAACCACTACCATAGCGGAATTCCTCCGCCAGTTCATCCTGATTATCGGAGGCGTGATACTGTTGGCGACCCAAAGCTTAAAACTCACCCTGATGATGCTCGCCGTAGTCCCTTTGGTAGCCGTGGCTGCCGTAATCTTCGGCAGATTCATTCGAAAATATTCCAAAAACGTACAGGATCAGGTAGCTCAGAGTCAGGTGATTGTCGAAGAAACGCTCCAAGGCATCAGCAACGTCAAAGCTTTTGCCAACGAATGGTATGAAATAGCCCGCTACAAAGGGAAAATTAATGAGATTGTCAAAATCGCCATCAAGGGCGGGCAATACCGGGGATACTTTGCCTCCTTCATCATCTTTTGTTTGTTTGGCTCCATCGTAGCCGTAGTATGGTATGGGGTTACCCTAAGCATCAGCGGCGAAATGAGTGTCGGACAACTCATCTCCTTTGTCTTATATTCCACCTTTGTAGGCGCCTCGTTTGGCGGGATAGCCGAGTTGTATGCCCAAATCCAGAAAGCCGTCGGAGCCACCGAGCGCGTATTTGAATTGCTCGAAGAAACACCCGAAGCAATCAAAGCCAATCCAAACCTGACCACTGAAAAGTTAAAAGGGGAAGTAGCCTTCCGAAATGTAGCCTTCTCCTACCCGTCCCGCAAAGAAATTCAAGTACTGAAAGATGTCAGTTTCTCCGCCCGCTTCGGTCAAAAAATAGCCCTGGTAGGACCCAGCGGCGCAGGCAAGTCAACCATATCATCACTCCTGCTTCGCTTTTATGATATTGAAGGAGGACAAATCCTCATCGACGGCAAAAGTATTTACGACTACGACCTCGAAAACCTGCGTGGAAACATGAGTATCGTCCCTCAGGATGTGATTTTATTCGGAGGCAGCATCCGCGAAAACATTGCCTACGGCAAACCGGAGGCTACCGAAGAAGAAATCCTCAAAGCGGCCAAGCAGGCCAATGCACTCGACTTTGTAAATGGCTTCCCCGATAAATTTGACACTCTGGTGGGCGAACGCGGTATCAAACTCTCCGGCGGACAACGCCAGCGCATTGCCATAGCTCGTGCCCTGCTCAAAAACCCAAGCATCTTAATCCTTGACGAAGCCACTTCATCTCTCGACAGCGAAAGCGAAAAACTGGTACAACAGGCTTTAGAAACCCTGATGGAAGGCCGTACCAGCATCATCATTGCCCACCGTCTTTCCACCATCCGCAATGCCGATGCCATATTGGTACTCAACGAAGGAAAAATAGCCGAACAAGGCACGCACGAGGAATTGTTGCAAATAGATAACGGAATCTATAAAAACCTCTCCAGACTGCAGTTTGCTGATTCTTAAAGAACACGATTCCCTGTCTGAAACAGCAGTGTTACAACATCTGAGAATATTAGTATCTTTGAATAAGAGAACCAAATCCATTCATTGATACCCAAACCAAATGAAACCAACATCCTCGGAACCGTTTTGGCAATACACCCCAGCCTATTGGTTGGAAAAATTGAATACTCCACCTGGCGGACTTGACCCTCAAACCGCCGCCAAAATTCTAAAGCAAAAAGGGATAAAAAAGAAACATTCCTCGGTGGGCAAACGGGATTTGATTCTTTTCCTCAGCCAATTCAAAAGCCCCTTAATGCTCATCTTAATTGGAGCGGTAGTATTGTCTGCTTTTTTAGGCGATACGTCCGATGTTTTTATCATTCTTTTTATAGTGGTTTCAACCGGTTTATTGAGTTTTTTTCAGGAACGCACAGCCGGTCGGATTGTAGAAAAACTGCAATCCATGATTTCATTAAAAAGCACCGTTTTACGCAATGGAAATTCCCTTGAAGTGGCGTCTGACACGGTAGTAGCCGGTGACATTATCTTGCTCAGCGCCGGCAATATCATCCCTGCGGATTGCTTACTCATAGAAGCCAATGAATTACACGTCAACGAATCGAGTTTAACCGGAGAATCGTATCCCGTTCGAAAAGAGGTCGGGGTGCTCGAAAAACAGACCGAATTGGCAAAAAGAAGAAACTGCCTTTGGGAAGGAACCAACGTGGTCAGCGGAAATGCCAAAGCAATCGTGATTCAAACCGGTGAGAATACTGTTTTTGGTTCCATCGCACAAAGTGCTTCCGCCACCGTCGAAACTTCTTTTGAAAAAGGCATCAAAGACTTTGGCTTTTTCCTGATGCGGATCACATTAGTCTTGTCGTTTTTTATTTTGGTCATCAATTTAATCAATCACAAAAAAGTCATTGAATCGGCCTTATTTGCCCTGGCATTAGCGGTGGGAATGGCTCCCGAACTACTACCGGCCATCACAACCATAGCTATGAGTTTTGGAGCCAAAAGAATGCTGGCTAAAAAAGTCATTGTCAAAAAATTATCTTCAATACAAAATCTCGGCGAAGTCAATTTGCTGTGCACAGACAAGACCGGAACCATCACCGAAGGAGTAATTCAAGTGACCGGATTAGTCAATAGCGAAGGCACGGAAGACCCATATGTCAAACAGCTGGCCTACTGGAATGCCTTTTTTGAAACCGGCTACAGCAACCCTATCGACGAAGCGTTAAAACAGTTGCAGCCCGAGCACAAAACAACAGCGGAAAAGCTAAGTGAAGTGCCTTACGACTTCATTCGCAAGCGCTTAAGCATTGCCGTTAAAACCGATACCGAATGCTTGTTAATCAGCAAAGGGGCTTTCAAAGAGGTACTCAGTATTTGCAATTCGGTACGATTAGCCGATGGCACCACAGTGGCCATGGAAAAACAGCAAAAAGGACTGGAAGACCAATTTCAGGGCTTTGGTGAAAAAGGATTGCGGGTGATAGCCATAGGCTACAAAAAAATCACCCCTGACGCTATAGCCAAAAAAGAGGAATGCGACATGGTTTTTGCCGGATTCATCCTCTTGCAGGACCCTATAAAACAAGGCATAGTCGAGACCATAGAAGAACTCAAAAAGTTACAAATCAAACTGAAAATCATTACCGGTGACAACCGCAATGTGGCCAAATCCATAGCGGTGGCCATTGGCATCGAAAATCCGGTGGTCATGACCGGGGAAGAACTCCTAAAAACCAGCCCCGAAGCAATCAAACAATTAGTCAAGAAAGTACACATCTTTGCCGAAGTGGAACCCCAACAAAAAGAGCGCATCATACTGGCATTACGCAAATCCTATACCGTTGCTTACATGGGAGACGGCATCAACGACGTCTCTGCAATAAATGCTGCCGATGTCGGGATATCCGTTGAAAATGCCGCCGATGTTACCCGGGAAGCAGCCGACTTCGTCTTGATGGAAAAAAACCTGATGGTGCTGGTAGACGGAATCATGGAAGGACGCAAAACCTTTGCCAATACCATTAAATACATTTTTATCAATACTGGCTCCACTTTTGGCAACATGTTCAGCGTAGCCATGGCCTCACTCCTGCTGCCCTTTTTACCCATGCTCCCCAAACAAATACTGTTGACCAATTTTATTACCGATTTCCCTTTTCTCATGGTGGCTTCAGATAATGTGGATGAAGAACAATTAAACAAACCCGGCAAATGGAATCTGAAATTCATCCGAAACTACATGATTATCTTCGGAATTCACAGCTCAGTATTTGATATGATTACTTTTATAACCTTATACTTTGTTCTCAAAGTAAAAGAATCGGCATTCCAAACCGGCTGGTTCATAGAATCGATACTGACCGAATTGTTCATTTTGTTTATCATTCGAACCCACAAAAACTTCTTCAAAAGCAAACCGGGAAAATATTTGTTCATCCTCAGTGTCGCCGGCTTTGTCATGACCCTCGGATTACCTTATACACCCCTGGCTGCAGAAGTGGGACTCACCCCGCTGCCGCTGATCAACCTCTCCGCAATTCTTTTGATTGTAGCAGCCTACATCCTGACGGCAGACTGGCTTAAAGTTTGGTTTTTCAACAAATACCGGGAATAGATATTTCTGTCCTCCTGAGCTGAGTTTACCTTGGGGCTACCATTGATTATTCAACATTCATCATTCATCATTCACAAATGTCACCCTGAGTTCTCCCTCAGCCTATTAAAGAGCACCTTTGTCACCCTGAGCTGAGTTTACCCTAAGCTTATTAAAGAGTACATTTGTCACCCTGAGCCTGTCGAAGGGTCGAAGGGCATCATTCAAAATTCAACATTCACCACTCAACATTCACCACTCAACATTCAAAATTGTCACCCTGAGCTGAGTTTACCCTGAGCCTATTAAAGAGCACCTTTGTCACCCTGAGCCTGTCGAAGGGCATCATTCATCATTCACAACCCCCATCACGGTCACCACGGTCCCTTCATCGCCTTTCAAAGCATAGGGCTGCCCATTAAGCTCCTGAAAAAAGGTGACCTGTAAAAAAGACAACAACGTCCCCGGTCCCGAATCCGGTAACGCACAAACCAAAGACAAATCGACCGTTGCGTCCTTCAAAGGCATCAAAACCGGAGTCCCCTTAACAAATTGGCCGGCCCCGCTGCCAAAATCAAAACGCAGCAAAGCCGTTTGCAGTTGCACATGGGTGGCTCCTTTGGGTTGAAGCAAATTGTATTTAGGATTAAACGACTGTATAGCAATAGTTTTTAAATCATCACTTAAAGTATAATGCGATTTAAATACCGTGCCGAAAGACAGGAATTTATTGAACTCGAAATCCAATAACAAAGCCTTCCCTTCATCCGTCTGCACACCAAGCTCCGCCCGAAATTCTCCCTTGCGGGAAACCGGATCACACTGAATCAGTCGGAGCAATAACGCATTCAATCGCGAATACATCCTGCTGTTACTCCCCGCCCGCAAATACAAGCCTCCCAAAACCCGAAACGAACGCGACAGTTGCGACGCCGTGCGCATATACTGCCCATGCATCCTGAAATCAGCATACGAAGCGGAATGCTGATACTTATACTTCGGGACCAAATTCTTCATTTTTATATAACTCCCCTCCTTGGTCCGTACCGAGGTAATATTTCCTAACGTACCGATAAACTTCAACAATCCAACCAACTGTGCCATAGCCTCTTCTTTTAAAATAAATACTGCTCAATCAGAGTTAAAGATACTGATTTTCAACGCCGTATCATAAACATTAAAATAACTTTAACAGGATAGCTTTAGCATAACTATCGTATAGCTGTCGTATAGTTATCGTATAATTGATACCCAACAAAGCTATTACTTACTGCCGTCAAATCGCCCTGCCCCTGCGACATGACCGCCTCCAATCTCCGGTCTTGTGCTTCTGCTGTCGGCGCATAACACAGAATTCATTACCTTTGCGCCATCCGCTGCCAACATTTGGCATAACAGCGTACATAAATCACATCCGCAATGAGCACTTTCGAACAGTTCAACTTACCCAAATCATTACAAAAAGCCATCGACGAATTAGGGCTGACCACGCCTACT
Source organism: Flavobacterium sp. XGLA_31 (assembly GCF_051547105.1). NCBI lineage: Bacteria > Pseudomonadati > Bacteroidota > Flavobacteriia > Flavobacteriales > Flavobacteriaceae > Flavobacterium > Flavobacterium sp. XGLA_31. The sequence goes on from NZ_JBPTTM010000002.1 coordinate 484,327, forward strand.
CCCATTCAGGAAAAATCCTTTCCGGTGATTATGTCGGGCCGTGATATGATGGGGATTGCACAAACCGGTACGGGTAAAACCTTTGCCTATCTGTTGCCTATTTTAAAACAATGGAAGTTTGTCGCTACCGATACCCCAAGGGTGGTCATCATTGTACCAACCCGTGAACTGGTCGTGCAAGTGGCCGCCGAAGTGGAAAAACTAACACAATACATGTCGGTAAGAGTACTGGGCGTATACGGAGGAGTGAATATCAATACCCAAAAAACAGCCGTGTATCAGGGAATTGATGTCTTGGTAGGAACGCCTGGACGTATCATGGACCTGGCGCTCGACAACGTAATCCGTTTTGACAGCCTCCAAAAATTGGTCATCGATGAGTTTGACGAAATCCTCAATCAGGGATTCCGCTTCCAGGTAACGTCCATTCTGAGCATGCTCAAAAACAAAAGACAGAACATCTTATTCTCCGCCACCATGACCGATGAGGTAGACGAAATGTTGGAAGAATACTTTGAGTTCCCCGAAGAAGTCTCCCTGGCCCCCAGCGGAACACCTTTGGAAAAGATAGACCAACAAGGATACAAAGCGCCCAATTTCCTGACGAAAGTCAATCTAATCGTCGAATTGCTTAAAGACGAGGCGTTAGAAAGAGTACTGCTGTTTGTCAACAATAAAAAGACAGCCGACTTACTGGCTGATAAATTGGAGGAAATCTACCCGGAGCAATTTGGAATCATCCATTCCAACAAATCCCAAAACTACCGCTTGCAAACCATGGCCGCCTTTCAGGCCGGAGCAATCAGAGGTATCGTCACTACAGATGTTATGGCAAGAGGGTTGGACATATCAGACATCTCGCATGTAATCAACGTAGAGTTTCCTGAAATCCCCGAGCAGTACATCCACCGTATCGGTCGTACCGGCCGTGCCGATAAATCAGGGGTTGCCATCAGTCTAATCAGTCCGCGCGAGGAAGAAATCATGATCGAAGCCGAAGTATTGATGGAAAAAGAAATCCGTTTCGCTCCCCTTCCCGATACCGTTGTCATAGCCGAACGTCTCTTGGAATTTGAGAAAGACAAGAAAAAACAAATGAAGTTCCTGCTCAAAAAACCAAAGCTCGAAGGCGGTGCTTCCTTTCATGAAAAGAAAGAAAAAAACAAAAAAGTAAACTTAGGAGGCCCCTCTAAAACAAAGAAAAAGACAGGCACCTCGGTCAACCGTAACATATTGAAGAACAGAGCTGCAAAAAAGAAGAAGAAATAGTTGCCTGAAAACCGTTTTTGCCACGCTTTAGAACTTTATAAAAATTTTGAAAACAGTGATTAAAAACTGAAAACTATAATTATCTTTGACAAGCCGAAGAGGCACCGAATTCCAATAAAAACAAGCCTTTAATGAGGTAAACTTTAGATAAATGCAATTCAAACACCCGGAAATTCTTTATTTTCTCTTTTTGTTGGTAATCCCAATTTTGGTGCATTTATTTCAATTGCGACGGTTCAAAAAAGAATACTTTACCAACGTACAATTCCTCAAAGAACTGTCCATACAAACCCGTAAAAGTTCTACCATCAAAAAATGGTTGTTACTCTGCACCCGCTTGCTATTGCTCACCTTTTTAATCCTAGCTTTTGCCCAACCTTTTTTCAGCGCCAAAGACAGTAAAAAAGCCAACAACGAGCTGTACATCATTTTGGATAATTCCTTCAGCATGCAGGCCAAAGGGAAAAAGGGAGAACTCTTAAAACGCGCCGTTCAGGACTTGTTGGAACATACGCCTCAAGCGCAAAACTTTTCACTAATCACCTGTTCCGAGAACTATTGGAACACCGATATCAAATCAATCCAAAAAGACCTGCAGGACTTAAAATACAGCGCGACTCCGTTCCAACTAGACAATCTGATTGCCAAAGTCAATGCCCGTAAGTCGGCCTTCAACAAAGACATTATAGTCATTACTGATGCCGTCGGGTCAGAAGTAAAGCAAACCAAAGGCTTCAAAAAGGAAGACAACGTCTATTTCATCATTCCCGAGGCAGAACAAAAAAATAACGTCGCTATCGATAGCGTGTACATCCGGCAAACTTTAGATAATTTCTATGAAATAGGCATCAACCTTTCAGCAAACGGAGATGATTTCAATGAGGTGCCTATTGCTTTATACAATAAAAACAAACTGATTGCCAAAACACTCATCAATTTCGAAACCAAGACTAAAACCGTCAACTTCACCATCCCAAAAGAAGATTTCAATGGTTATGCGGCCGTCAATGACAAAGGATTGAACTACGACAACACCTATTACTTTAGTATTTCCAAACCAAGTAAAACCAATGTGATCAGCATTGGAGATACTGACAAAAGTAATTTCCTGGCAAGGATTTACACCAATGATGAATTCAACTATACCAATTTCCCGTTGGCCAATTTAGACTACAACCTGCTGGAAAAACAGGATGCTATTGTGCTCAATGAGGTAAAAGAGATTCCACAAGCCCTGCAAACCACGCTCAAATCATTGGTGGCCAAAGGCGGAAACCTCATTCTCATTCCGGCTCCGGAAAGTAATCCGGCAGCTCTAAATGCCTTTATAGCCCAGTTCGGAACCCTGCAATTCAAACCCGCCACACCAGCTGAAAAGAAAGTAACCAAAATCAATTTCAATCACCCGTTGTTCAGTAGCGTTTTTGAAAAGAAAATCGATAACTTTCAATATCCATCAACCAAAACAGCATTTGGGATAACGAGTACAACACCGACCGTTTTAAGTTATGAAGATCAAACAGCGTTCCTGACCTCATTGCCAAATGACTTGTCTTCGGTCTATGTTTTTGCCGCACCTCTCAATAAAACCAACAGCAACTTCCAAAACTCCCCATTGATTGTTCCAACGTTTTACAATATGGCTCAAAACAGTCAGAAAAACGGTGTGAATGCGATTGTTATTGGTGAGAGCCAACCATTTATCGTGGATGCTTTGCTGTCCAAAGACGAAATCATAACCGTAAAAAATGCAACCGAAAGTTTTATTCCGGTACAACAGCTATTGAATACCAAAGTAAAAATGACGTTCAACGATAACCCTACGGTTGCCGGAAATTTTGGTATCTTTAACGGCGCAAATGTTTTGCAAAACATCAGCTTTAATTACAACCGTACAGAAAGCAATTTGGCTCTGGCCAATCCGGACATAGCCGCTGAGTTCAAAGAAACCGAAGACATTGAAACCGTCTTCAACACCATTCAAACTGATAGAACCGATACGCAAATCTGGAAAGTGTTTGTGGTATTAGCCTTGCTCTTTTTAGCTATAGAATTACTCATTCAAAAATTTGTAAAATGAACCTAATCATCCGAAAAGCCAAAGTTGTTGACCCGCAAAGTCCCTTTCACAATCAAACAGTAGACGTGAAAATTACACAAGGCGTAATTGAGGAAATAGGTACTTCCCTACTTAATATTGATACGCACGAAGAATTGCAACAGGAAGGTTTGCACATCTCGCAAGGCTGGTTTGATACCAGTGTTTCACTGGGCGAACCCGGGTGGGAAGACCGTGAAACCATCGCTAACGGATTATCCGTGGCGGCCAAAAGCGGATTCACCGGTATTGCGTTACAACCCAACTCCTATCCTGTTATGGATAACCAATCCCAAATTCATTTTGTAAAACAAAAAGCGGCCGGCGCAGCCACTGAATTATTCCCAATTGGTGCTTTGACCAAAAATAGCGAAGACAAGGATTTAGCGGAACTGTTTGACATGAAAAATGCCGGAGCTGTGGCTTTCGGGGATTACAATAAGAGTATGGCAAATGCCAATTTGCTCAAAATAGGATTGCAATACACGCAGGATTTTGACGGATTGGTCATTGCCTTTTCGCAGGATGAAAATATCAAAGGAAACGGTGTGGCTAACGAAGGAATTGTTTCCACCCGATTGGGATTGAAAGGAATTCCCAATCTGGCCGAAGAACTAATCGTAGCCCGAAACTTATTTCTGTTGGAATATACAGGCGGAAAATTACATATCCCTACTGTTTCTACAGCCAAATCAGTGGCCTTGATTAAGGAAGCCAAAGCCAAGGGATTGAATGTAAGCTGTAGTGTTTCCGTACATCATTTAGTGTTAACGGATGAGAAACTGCAGGGCTTTGACACGCGCTACAAAGTAACACCTCCGTTGCGAACAGAAGCCGACAGAAAAGCGCTATTAGCAGGTGTTTTAGACAATACCATTGACTGTATCACCAGTGACCACAACCCAATAGATATTGAGCATAAGAAGATGGAATTCGACTTAGCCAAAAACGGTACCATCGGATTGGAAAGTGCGTTTGGTGCCTTACAAACTGTCCTGCCTTTAGACAAAATAATAGAAAAACTAACTTTTGGCAAAACCATTTTAAATATTGAAAGTCATCCTATTGAAAAAGGAAATAATGCTTCACTATCATTATTTACCACAGAGGAAAACTGGACTTTTAACAAAGAAAATATTTTGTCTAAATCCAAAAACTCAGCCTTCTTGGGACAATCCATGAAAGGCAAAGCTATCGGAATCTACAATCAAGGAAAATTAGTAACCCATGGATAAACAGACAATCGACGAAGGAAAAACGGCCGCCATTACCAGCTACATATTAATCGTAGGGGTGTTAATTGCATTGTCTATGAACTCCGAAAGTAAAAATCCGTTTGCTTCTTTTCACATCCGCCAGGGACTAGGATTAACTTTGACCTTTATCATCCTTGGGGTCTCCATCAGTAGTTTTGAAAGCATTTTTGTGGCGGCACCCATGTGGGTGTTCATTTCGGTGTTAACCATTTACGGCATTTTTACTGCAGCCAAAGGCGAAACCACACCGCTTCCGCTATTGGGAAATTTATTCCAACGTGTTTTTAAAAGTATTTAAATACTTTTATCGATTGAGGTGTATCCAACCCGTTTTTGAAGTATTGTTATTAAAATCAATCACATAATAATATACACCATCCGGCAAGTCATCTCCATTGTCAGACTGACCTTTCCACTCGTTGTAATAATTCCCTTTGCTATACACTTTCATCCCATAGCGATTGTAAATATTCAAATGTTTAACATCCAACAAACGCAAATCGAAGGAATCATTTAATCCATCATTATTAGCCGAAATTCCTTTCTGAATGCCACAATAAATGTTGTCTACAGTGATTGATTTTTGTTTGGCACAACCATTAGCATTCGTTACCGTTACTGAAAAAACTAAAGGCAATTCTTCAGCAGCGGTAGTAGTATTCAAGTATGTTGATACGTTGAAAACAGAACTGTTTGCTATAGTAACCGTATTAAGAGACCAACTGTAACTCGCTGCATCAGCATTATAACTGGCTGCCAAAGGAACAATTCTTAAATTATAATTCCCTTCCTCACAATATCCTTGAAACTCAAAATCAAAATCACCATATACAGGTACGTTTAAACTGGCTGCATAGGCACACTCAGTAGCATTGGGTGTAAAAGTATAAGAGGTAGTTTGTGTAGTATCTAAAATCGGAAGCCATGTTCCGGAAATACCATTCTCTGAAACTGCCGGCAGACTAAACTGTTGATCCCCATAACAAAGTGGGGTAATTTCCGAAAATACCGGATGCACTTTAGAGTTGACTGTTATTGACATGGTAAACGGTGAAACACACAATCCTGAGGCTGGTGTAAATGTATAGGCTGTTGTAACCGTAGTATTAATTTCAGGAGTCCAGATACCACTATATCCATTAACTGAGGTCGTAGGCAACGGACTCAATATTGTTCCTTCACAAATAGGTTGAACCGGGGTAAAAATTGGATTCACATTAGGATTAACAATAATAGTCGCTGATACTGGATTAGCACAGATACCTGAATTTGGGGTAAAAGTATAAGTGGTAGTTTGTGAATTGTTAAAAGCAGGAGACCAGGTTCCGTTAATAGCATTAGTAGAGATCAAAGGCAAAGGGCTTACAGTCTCACCGGCACAAACAGATTGTGGCAAAGTGAACTGAGGTGTTACTTTTGGAGTAATGGCTACAGTCATTTGTGCAGAATTCAAACAACCTGCAGTTGACGGGGAAAATGTGTAAGTAGTTGTACTTAAGTTATTAATTGCTGGTGACCAGGCCCCGGTAATTCCCTCTAAAGAAGTGGTAGGCAACGGAGCTAAAACCTCTCCTTCACAAACAGCCGCAATCGGAGTAAAAGTTGGGGTAGCTCCCATCGGGCTCACCGTAATGGTCATCGTAGTCGGCAACTGGCAAGAGCCTAAGCTTGGTGTAAAGGTGTAAGTAGTGGTTGTCAAATTATTAATTGCGGGTGACCACGTGCCGGTAATTCCGTTTTCCGAAGTTGTCGGCAGAGGATTCAGAGTCTGTCCTTCACAAATAGAAGGTATTTGGGTAAAGATTGGGCTGACATTAGTACCTACTGTTATGGTATTGGAAAGAGACAGAGCGTTTGAGCAAGCACCGGTTCCACCTAATATATAGAGTAAATCAAGCGTTTGATTTGTTGTCGCTGCAGCAATTGATATCGTGGCAGTCCCCCCGGAGCCAATGGTCACGGTTTGGGTTGTTCCGCTATTCAACTTATAATTTATAATATCGCCTATAGTTCCGGTTATAGTAAAGACAGCATCCTGACCCGGACAAATTGGTGAATTGGAAGTGACAACCGGTTGAGCACACAGCGTACCACAAACCGCTACAATGGGAGGCGTAATAAAATCAAACGTATGTTGATTATAATCATTAGCCGTTCCGTCCCCCATAGATCCGTCTATTCGATGCCCTACATATCCATAACGTACACTTCCTAATTTTATTAAAGCGGTTGAATGACCTCCCACTTCACAGTGGGTAATGACATCTGTACTCTGTACTCCTCCGGGTATATTTAAATAATTAACTCCTCCTTCAACGGTACGCCCAATCATATAATAACTGTTGCTACCTGCTGTATGCAAAAGCCCGCCTGCTCTGATAACCCCTAATCCGGGGTACAGGGTATCATGCTCATTGGAAGAAATCCAGGCAGCATCGGTTATAACTGTATTGTTAGGCGCTTTGGCATTTACCCATACCGTACGGGTGACAGCCGTCCCGTCTCCTAATTGACCCGAAGAGTTAAAGCCTAAACTGTATATTTTTCTATCTGTGCCCAAGACATAATAGGATTGATTGGCACCACTGTTACTGGTCCCTTGAATCATCTTAATTCCCGGCATACCGGTAGGCAATGTCATTTGAGTGGCATAATAACGATTTGTCGCCACCGACCCGTCACCTAAATAAGTACCATCTCCCCAAGTCCATAGTGAACCGTCTGCTTTTAAAGCAAAAGCAAACCTCCCGGAGCCTCTGCTCACAATAACGTTTGTTAATGGGGTATTGGCATCCTGCATCACTTTTGACCATTGTACGGGACTTCCTATTGATACAGACCCGGTACCTCTGATAGCCACATTTTGCGATAATACATATACTTCACCTATACAGGTAGTTATCATCACCGTATCACTGGAAACAAAAAGCATCTTTACATCTAAAGGGGACACGTTTAAAGGTAAACCATCAGCTTTACCGTTTACTGTTAATTTTTGAAAAGTGCTTGATGTGGTCAAAGCATAGTTCAAAACATCTCCTTCCCAACCTACAACAAATAATCCTGTTGAAGTAAGCACTATAAGTTGAGTAGTTGCACCAATTCCTATTTTGTATATCGTACCGGTCAATGCAGGATAGTTCGTTGAATTTACAAGCAATGGAGACAATACCGAACTGTACCCATCATTTCCAAGATAGGCTCCCCATACTTTCCATTCCCCATTGGGCGCCTTTATATAACTGGCATGGTATCCCGAACCCATATTATCATAAGCAATGGTCGCAGCGTCATCATTAGAATATAAACCTGAATTGGCATTACAAAATTCGGAATCACCACATTGAGAATGAACAACATTCGTAGCGAAAAGGCATAATAATGCTGTAATAAAATGTATTTTTTTCATTATTAGTTTGTGACAGGAGTTGTAAGAGAGATAGATTGTATTTGATTATTTATATCCTTAAAATCAAACATCAAATAGGAGTTCAGATTTACCAATCCACTGAGCGCATATTTAACAATATGGGTACCCTCAACCCACTCACTGGTTTCGTCAAGCGGTCGAGCAACAATAGTTGACCCCAAACCCGCAACATCAATAGATGTATTTCTCCATTTTACCGGTTTATGATTATAAGTACTTATTATTACCGGAATGGTCATTATAATATGTTCCGTACTGACATTTTTGCGAATTGGTTCAGAAAAAGCAATATTTTTTGAGTCAAAAATCATTTTGACCGGACTAACATTTACGGTTATTTCTTCGGGAAAAACATGAGACTCGCAACTGGCTGCTTTCTTTGAACTGCGCTCAACAATTTTAATTTGATAGTTGCCTGGTTTCTCAAATTTATACCTGTTAATTTGCTCTCCCTTTAAATGGACTTTTCCTTGTGAACCGTTAATGTAAAACTGCATTTTATCATTGACATTGCTTAAATTAATGGTTTCCCCATAGGATATGGTAACCACATTTTGAGAAAACACCAATGTGCAGAAAAACAGGAATAACAAGCTTAAAGCTGTTTTTTTCATATTTTTGATTAAAAAATTGATTGTACTTTTTGAACAGATAACTTTACCAAAGATATATTTTTTTTATAAATGCCAATATTTTATTACTAATTTTAAGACAGAAAAACAAAACCATGAGTTTATATTACATTCACAGAGAACCAATTATCAAAAAAGACAAGAATCCTTTACTCCTATTACTCCATGGCTATGGCAGCAACGAAGAAGACTTGTTTTCCTTTGCCTCCGAGCTTCCGCAGGAGTACTATGTGGTTTCGGCAAGGGCTCCTTATGATTTGATGTATGGTAGTTATGCTTGGTATGCCATCAATTTTGATGCAGATGAAAATAAGTTTTCCGATATCAATCAGGCCAGAATTTCGAGAGATATCATTGCCGGGTTTATTGATGAATTACTTGCGGCATATCCTATTGATGCCAACAATATAACGCTGATTGGTTTTAGTCAAGGTAGTATTTTAAGTTATGCCGTAGCCTTATCTTATCCTGAAAAAGTACAGCGTGTGGTCGCTATGAGTGGGTATTTGAATACGGATATGGCCGTAGATAATTTTGCAAAAAATGACTTTAGCCATCTTAAGATATTCGCTTCACATGGAACAGTTGACCAAGTCATCCCTGTAGATTGGGCCCGTCATGCCATTCCGGTTTTAAAAAATTTGGGTATAGAAACCGTTTACAAAGAATATCCTGTAGGTCATGGTGTTGCTCCGCAAAATTTCTTTGACTTTAAAAATTGGCTGCAATCCTAATATAAAAAAAGCCTTGTCAATCAAGGCTTTTTATTTACTGTTCAGTATCGGTTCCTGTAACTTTTTTTCCTATTTCCCCATCTCCGGAAAATAAACTTTTGTCTCCTTTTTTCAACACATATCCTTTCCATGGTACCAATTGCCAATCATTTAGAATCCATGGCTTGCCTTCGGCTGCTCTGGTCAACACTATGGAAGTAGTGTCTCTTGGAAGAAATATTTCGGCTTGTTTGGCATCTTCGCTAAACAATACATAAGCACTCAAGGTTTCGTCTTCATTGTCCGGTTTATCCACAGGATTCAATTGAATTCCGGAAAAACCCTTCACACATTCTTTGTTGACTTTAGACCAAATATAACCTGCTGAAGCCAAGCAACCGTTTTCGTCTTTATCGTTTACTACCGTAGAGTCTTTTGGTGTTGAATTAACAGTAACTTCCTGTTTGCCTTCTTGTTGATCATTAAGCTTACAAGAGCAAAAAATAAAAGCAACAGCAAAAAGAGTAATTATTTTTTTCATTGATTTGAATTATAAAAGGCTAATTTAATGCTTTTGGGTATAAGTATGAATCCATAATCTCGAAAGAAATCGTTTGGTCTTCATTGACAAAATATTTCAACAATACTTCCCCCCAAATTTCACCGTTGCTGTAATTAGCAATAATCCAACGATGATTCAACAATTTTACCTTATTAATGATGTATTTCTGTTCTCCCATTTTAGGCTGATCTGTATATTTATTGCCTTCTGGAGCATCATTATAGGCCAAAAGAGCCTGTTTCACTTTTTCATCAAAAGCCTTTATATCATTTTGATTCAAATAATTTTGGGCTCTATCATTATTCTCGAGAGAAAAAGCATTGGCATCATACAACTGGTTAGAGACAGAAGTAATACTATCGGTAAGTTTTTTATTGGTTTCCGTCAACGACTGTAATTCTGCACCATTTTTACTTGAAAAATATTTATAGGTAAAAACGTTTATCAATACAGCAATGATAAAAAGATAAAGAAACAAAGATTTTTTCATAAACTTAAATAGTTATTTTTAAATTGTCGTAGGCGAGAAACACATTGGAAGGTAAACGTTTTTGCACCTCTTCATGAAATCCCATCAAATGACTGATGTGTGTAAGATAAGCCTTTTGAGGCTGTACCAAATGTATAAAATCTAATGCATCCTGCAAACTAAAATGAGAATGATGTGATTCTTCCCTCAAGGCATTTACTACCAACACCTTAACCCCTCTTAATTTTTCTATTTCAGCTTCATCAATTGATTTCACATCGGTTAAATATACAAAATCCTGAATTCGATAACCAAATACCTGAAGGTTTGCATGATTTACATTAATCGGAGTAACCTTAGTTTGATTTAAATAAAAATCTTCGTTATTCCGCACTTCAAATAATTGTACTCCGGGAGCACCGGGGTATTTATTTTCAGTTTCAAAGATATAATCAAAACGCTTTTTCAGGTTTTTTAATACACGAATATGCGCATAAACCGGAATATCATGTTGCTGTCTGAAGAAAAAAGGACGAATGTCGTCCAAACCGGCCGTGTGATCAGCATGCTCATGTGTAAAAAGAATAGCATCCAGTTGCTTACATCCTGAAGTTAGCATTTGCTGTCTGAAATCCGGGCCACAATCAATTACAATAGAGTTTTGTTCCCAAGTCACCCAAACTGAAACCCGCAACCTTCTGTCTTTTAAATCCTTACTTTGACATACCGGATGACTGCTGCCAATAACGGGAATTCCTTGCGAAGTTCCGGTACCTAAAAAATAAATTTGCATCATAGCACGGTTTTTGAGGTATTAGTTTTACCTATTGAGTTTAAAAGTAATTAATTACAAATTTAGACTTAATTATCTTTTTATAAAATAGCTATTTTACTAACTTTGCAATGTATATAAACTATTATGGATAATATTGTTTCAAACATTAAATTGAAAGGCGACAAGGCCATTGAGTCGGTTCCGGCTATCAAAGATAAAGCGTTGCGAATTAACCTGAATGAGAACATTTACGGAACCTTTGCTGAGATTGGTGCGGGACAGGAAACAGTGAGACACTTTTTCAGAGCCGGAGGTTCTTCTGGAACTATTGCAAAGGCTATGTCGGCGTATGACAAGGATTTTAGCGATGCTATTTACGGTATTGAAGATGATGGACGCTATGTTACCGAAAGTCGCTTAAAAAAAATGCTGAATCATGAGGTAGAACTCATTGAAAAGCGTTTAAAAAGAGATAAACACCCTAATAAAATATTCTTCAGTTTTGCCAATACTGTTGCTACTATTGATTTTGCAAAACAATTCAAAGGACATGGTTGGGTTGGTATAAAATATCAGGTTGAGCCGGATGAAGATTATAACGAAATCACCCTTCACATTCGTTTTAAAGAAACCGATGCCCGATTACAACAAGAGACACTGGGAGTTTTAGGAGTGAATTTAATTTACGGCGCCTACTATAAATACAATGATCCTAAAAAATTATTGCGTTATCTCTACGATCATTTAGATAAAGACCAATTAGAAATAGACACAATTAACTTCTCAGGTCCTCGATTTGCCAATGTTGACAACCGATTGATGAGTTTACAATTAGTGAAAAATGGTATGACTGATGCCGTGATGTTTGGTCCTGACGGAAAGAACATATTGCCGGCCTCAATTCTTTATAAAAAGAACATATTAGCACTACGCGGTAGTTTCCGACCTGTGACACAGGTAAACATGGATATGTATGAGAAGTCGCTAAAAATGTTTCTGGAAGAGAGCAAAGTGGAAAAAGACAATACGCTTGTAATTTTTGAAATTACACTTTCCAATCTTCGTTCTGAAGGAGAAATTGACGAGAGAGACTTCATGGACCGGGCAGAGTTGTTGTGTTCTTTAGGACAGACCGTGATGATTTCCAATTTCCAGGAATACTATAAAGTAGTAGAATATTTCTCAAGTTATACTAAAGCCCGTATGGGATTAGCCATGGGTGTAAATAATTTAGTGGACATATTTGATGAAAAATACTATCGCCATTTAAGTGGAGGTATACTTGAGGCTTTCGGGAAATTATTCTACCGTGACCTGAAAGTATTCCTATATCCTATGGAAGATGAAAATGGTGAAATCATAACTTCTCAGAACCTGAAAGTACATCCTCGTATGAAAGAATTGTATAAGTTCTTTGCCTACAACGGAAAAGTAGTTGACATCACCGACTTTGATAAAGCGCACTTGAAAATATTTTCACGTGAAGTGCTTAAAATGATTAGCGACGGTACACCGGGCTGGGAAAAACTGCTTCCGGAAGGTATCGCTGAAATTATCAAGCAACATCAACTTTTCGGATACAACCCCAATAAGATTTTACAGAAAGTATAAAAGAGAAAGCCAAGATTTTAAAATCTTGGCTTTCTTCATTAAATAAACTATTTGTCTAGTAACTGTGAAGCGTGTTCTTTTGTCTTGACAGTAGTAATCACATCCTCGATAATTCCATTTTCATTAATTACAAATGTGGTTCTGTGAATGCCATCAAATTCTCTTCCCATGAATTTCTTTGGACCCCAAACACCAAAAGCATCTATTACTTTTCTATCCTCATCTGCGATTAACGGAAAAGGTAAATTGTATTTGGCTTTGAATTTAGATTGTGCTTTAGCACTATCAGCACTCACACCTAACAAGACATAATTATTGGCTTTAAAACGTTCAAAATTGTCTCTGAGATCACATGCTTCGGCGGTGCAACCGGGTGTGTCCGCTTTGGGATAAAAGAAAACCACCAGTTTATTCCCTTTATAGTCGGCTAATGTATGTGCTTGACCATCTTGGTCATATCCGGTAAAATTAGGAGCTTGATCTCCTTTTTGCAGTGTTGTCATATTTTGATGTATAAGTTTTTATAAATTTACCATTCAAATTTACTTTAAAATGACCAAACAAGAGCGTGCAACATTTGTTATAAATACGTTAAAAGAGTACTATCCCCAAATCCCAATTCCTTTAGATCACAAAGATCCATATACATTACTCATTGCAGTATTGCTTTCAGCACAATGTACTGATGTTCGGGTGAATCAAATCACTCCCCTATTGTTTGCCAAAGCAGACAATCCTTATGACATGGTAAAACTATCGGTAGAGGAAATAAAGGAAATCATCAGACCTTGTGGACTTTCCCCTATGAAATCAAAAGGAATTTATGGTTTATCACAAATCCTTATTGAAAAGCACCAAGGGGAAGTTCCTCAGAGTTTTGAAGCATTGGAAGCTTTACCGGCCGTAGGTCATAAAACCGCCAGTGTAGTAATGTCTCAAGCCTTTGGCGTTCCTGCGTTTCCGGTTGACACACATATTCACCGATTGATGTACCGTTGGAATCTTACCAACGGAAAGAATGTACAGCAAACGGAGAAAGATGCTAAAGCCATTTTTCCAAAGGAATTATGGAATGATTTGCATTTGCAGATTATTTGGTATGGACGAGAATATTCTCCTGCACGAGGATGGGATTTGGAAAAGGACATTATTACCAAAACCATAGGCAGAAAATCCGTTCTCGAAGATTACCATAAATTAAAAAAATAACCCCAGTTCAAATCGAGAACTGAGGTTTAACTTTAGGAGAAATAAAATAATTACAATGCACTATTTGCCTGGCTGGCCATCTCAGCATACACTGTTTGAGAGATTTCCCCAACCAATTGGGAAAGCTTTTTAAAATCCTTTCCTTTAGTCATTATGGTTAACAAGTAAGGTTTGTTATCTAAATACACAATACCCGATTCGTGAAGTTGTTTTTCGGTTTGGTTGCCTGATTCTCCAAACTTGTGGGCAACTCTTGTATGCTCAGGTAATCCTTTAAGGATACCATCTTTAAAATCACACTGGCTCAATAGTTCACCTGCATATTCAGAGTCGTCAACATTTAAATAACCTGCATTGTAAATAGCTCTCATAAAATAAGAGTACTCTCTGGTAGTAAATTTAAATTCGGTAGCATAAATATTAGGAATATCCAGTCCAATATCTGAAAATAGCTTCTGCAGCACTTTACTATCCATATTATTTTCAACTAATATTGTAGCAGCATTATCGGAATACTTAATCATGTAGTTGAGTAATTCTCTGATGGTATAGGTTTCCCCCACCTTTATGGTTTTTGAGGGGTAAACAATCATTTTACCTGCATCAATGGGTTTGGAATAGGTCACTTTTTTATTCAAAAAACCGGGATTGAGTTCGTTCATTTTCAGAATAGCCATCAATACAGGGACTTTAAACAGGGAACCCGGATCGTATTTTTCAGTATCATTAACTGACATCCATTCGTTATGCCCATATTCCCTAAGGTATACAGAAGCACTGCTTGCATCCCCTATGGACTTGTATTTTTCGATTACTGCTATGACCTTTTGTTTGATATCATTCAATTGATCTGATTCACATTCCTCATCCACAAACATCAATGGCTTTATGAATTTAAATCCATTCATTCTTTTGATATTATAATTACAGGCAGATACTGAACTTTCCGATTCCTTAGCTTCGAATTGTTTGTCTTTCCAGAAACCAGTCAGAAAAAAAGTAGCGACGACCGTCACCACGGTAAATACTAAGATTTGGAGCAGCGAGAATTGTTTATTTTTAAGAGAAATCATTATTTAGTAATCATTATTTATCATTATGCAATATTAACTATTCTTTTTGAAGATTATAACACAATTTACCTACAGCAATGGACTATTCACCTATTTTTAACGAATAACTGTCATAAAACCCATTCTACAAGCAACAATTGGAAGTTTTAACAAGTTGGAAGGATTTCACCCTACTAAAAAAAGCGGTGGGATACCGCTTTTTTTATCATGACTCTGAAAGATTACTGTACTTTGATAATCTTGGATTCGTCTATATGAAAGGCTTTTACAACAGCATTGTAGTCCTTTAAATCAACGTTGCTTTTCTTACCGAAATAACCCGGAACGATAACGACTCTGAACACTTGGTTTAAACTGTAGTTTGCAG
This sequence comes from Flavobacterium sp. XGLA_31, assembly GCF_051547105.1. Taxonomy (NCBI): domain Bacteria; kingdom Pseudomonadati; phylum Bacteroidota; class Flavobacteriia; order Flavobacteriales; family Flavobacteriaceae; genus Flavobacterium; species Flavobacterium sp. XGLA_31. Next base: position 499,791 of record NZ_JBPTTM010000002.1, read on the forward strand.
AAACATTGGCCAAGTCAAACCCTTCCATGTGCAATTCAGTATCATAGGTAGTGAAATCAAAATCATAACGCAAATCTAACGTTCCATCATCAAAAAAGTAGGTTTCCGGTAGTGGCTTCCATATATCTTCGCCTTGAAACTGACCTGAAAGGCGGTAAACCAGCACCATATCTGAAGTGTATATCTGATGCGGATAAGTTAACAGTTGACTGTATCCGTTATTGGAAGTAAAATTTACTTGAGTATATTCAAATACTTCGCTGATGGTATCGGTGTCTGTATCGTTATCCGAGCAGCCTTGGAGCGTTATCATCCCGATAAATGCTAACAAAAGAGTTATTTTTTTCATAATGGTTTTTGTATTAAAGATTAATGATATAAAACTACTAGCAATAGCTGTGCCAAAGTATGTATTTAACAGAAATTTGTATTTTTGCCTTATGGGAAGAAATAACGCCAAAAACATCAAAGCGCACAATGACAAGCTTCACAAGGCTCAGGACAAAGCTAAAATAAAAAAGGCTTCCCGGGCGGAACGACTGAAAATTATACAGAAAAAATTCAATGAGTCCAAAGAATAGAAGCCTCCTGTTTTGGGAGGCTTCTGCATGTTACATTTATTCCTTGACTACCTTTTGAGTAAAAAGTCCCCGGTCTGTTTCTAACTTCAACAAATAAACCCCTGAAGCGTTGGCACTAAGGTCGAGTGCATTGCCTACCAACATTCCTAACGCATTATACACATAGACTTTGCGGACTTCAATTCCCGGATTTAACAATGTTACTTTGTCTTTCGTGGGATTAGGATACAGGCGCATCGATGGATTGTCGTTAAAATTAACAACGCCCAAAGTGGTAAAAGCATAACAATCAGAAACACTGGTGCAACCGTTCGTGGTTAAAGCGACCGCATAATTCCCGGAAACTGTTGGTGTAAAGGTTTGGGCGGTTTGGTTAGGAATCGGTTCATTGGCATTGTCACAATCGAGCCATTCGTAGGTCGTACCGGCCAGGGTTCTATCGGCGGTTAACGCGATATCGGATACTGTTACTCCTGTGGTAAAAGCATTTTGTGAATCGGTTATGGTAAGCGGAAACGTTACGGTTGACGTTTCATCCGGTTCACAAAATTGATTGGTCACTGTGAGCGTTACCTGCTGCACACCCGGACAGCTGAAGCTGTGTGTTGGGCTTTTGATAGTACTGTGCGGCGTACCGTCGCCGAAATCCCAATCAGAGACGTCAAAATTAGTACTTAAATTGATAAACGAAACCGATGCTGTTTGTGTGGCCGGGTCATAATCACTGGTCACCGGATAGTATGTAAACATGGCATTAGGCGGTAAACATCTTCGAATGTCGAAATACGAGGTATTGGCAGGTGTCCATAAACCGGCTACTTCCTGTCCGGTCACTTCCAAAACCGGAATACCATAGGCGGGATCAAACCATTTGTAACTGATTGTCGTTTGGGTATTGGTAGTTGTTTGTCCGTTGGCTACTACTGTAATGGTTTCCGTTAAAGTCGATTTTAACTTCAATACATTGGCAAAGGTTCCGAACGGCGTTATCAGTGAACCCCAACCCTCTACTACATTGGCTCGTTGACCTACCGAATTGTAGGTTAAGGGTATCCCCATACTGTTGCCATTAAATGCAATAGCGGTAGGATTGGTATAGGAATCATTATAATTCATCGGAAACTGGTATAAAATATCCGGCTGGGTATAGCTGATGGTTAGTGGCAGGGTCAGTCCGGTCATGGACACATTGGCTCCAATCATTTTGTTGGCAAAGTTAGCCGTACTCAGTTTGCTGTGCATGTACACATTATCCAAGCCGTAGCCCTGAATCTGCATGCCGTCAAGCTGGAGGGTTGCCAGGTTAAAATTGGCCGTAAACTGCGAATTACAGTTGAAGATGTAGTTGTTGGAAAAACACCAGGAGGTTTTATAACCGGTATTGTTGGGGTTTTCCCATAGTATTACATCCTGAGTATTGGGAGACAGGGTACTGTAATCCCAAGTCATATTGGCTCCGGTTGCTGTGAAATCAAAGGCTGTCAAATCGATAGCGTGACTGACGATATAGCTATCGTTTACATCCGCAAAATCGGAAGAGTTGTAGGTGATTTGCGACCAACCTAAGGTTGAAATCAGCATCACTAAGGCGAGGGTAGTTTTATTCATAAGCGTTTTGTTTTAAGCGAGTTAAATGTAAGTAATAATTTTTATACCCTACTACTGATTTCATTTAAAAAAGCGCCATCGTTATCCTGTTATGGCACTCTTCAAAACCTCTTATGGCACTCTTACAGCAATATAGCGGCACTCTAGCAGCACTCTAGAGGCAATCTAGAGGCAATGTAGAAGCTTTTTAGAAGCCCTTGAAAAAAAGGGTTACTTGGTTTTGTATTTAATGGGAATCCACACTTCTTCTTCCGATTCGGGACTGTTGTGTTGGTATTTTGCACCGAGGATTTCGAAATGCGGGCGGTGGTCTAAGCTATAGCCCGAAGCAGGTAACCACTCTGTAAAAATATAGCGGAAGAACGGTTCGGCTTCAGCAGGAATGCCTTTGTAGAGAAATACAGCATATAAACCTTCAGGGATGAGTAGTGTTTCCATACCTTGAGGAACGGGAGTGTTGGGCTGTACCGGTGCGGTTGCCCATTTGGTAAACGGTGTATGCCTACCAAAATCAAAGTCGACAGGATAAACCTGAATGCTGTACAAGTCTTCTCCCAGCCTGTTGGTTATTTCGTGACGGCGCAGCATAAAGTTTTGCCACATGCCTACCGATAGATCATGGGCAAAGGTCATGGTTTGGCTAATTCCAACGAGGATCGTGTCGGGAAATGTTTTAGTTGTTGGCTGCATTTGAAAAAAAAGACCTTTCACAAAGAAAGGTCTTTTACTCTATTTTATGGTTATTACATATTACGTCTGTACTGTCCTCCTACCTCAAACAATCCGGCAGTGATTTGTCCCAGAGAGCAATATTTGGTAGCGGTCATCAATACCTCAAAAATGTTTTCGTTGTTGATGGCTGCATTCTGCAAGGCTTCAATTTGTTCGTCTTCTTTGTCATGGTATGCCTTGTGCAGGTTATCGAGGGTTTGAATCTGGAATTGTTTTTCCTCTTCGGTTGCGCGGATTACTTCTGCCGGCAATACCGTAGGGGAACCTTTCGAACTCAGGAAGGTATTTACCCCAATGATTGGGAACTCTCCGGAGTGTTTCAAGGTTTCATAATACAAACTTTCCTCCTGAATTTTGCTGCGTTGGTACATGGTTTCCATGGCACCCAATACGCCGCCGCGCTCGGTGATGCGGTCAAACTCCTGCAATACGGCTTCTTCTACCAAATCCGTAAGTTCTTCTATGATAAATGAACCCTGGATTGGGTTTTCGTTTTTAGCCAAACCTAATTCTTTATTGATAATCAACTGAATGGCCATGGCACGACGTACGCTTTCCTCCGTTGGTGTGGTAATCGCCTCATCATACGCGTTGGTATGCAAGGAATTACAGTTATCGTAAATGGCATACAATGCTTGCAATGTGGTACGGATATCGTTAAAATCAATCTCCTGAGCGTGTAACGAACGTCCCGAAGTTTGGATGTGGTATTTCAACATTTGGGCTCTTTCATTGGCACCATATTTATTTTTCATCGCTTTGGCCCAGATTTTACGTGCCACACGTCCGATAACGGCGTATTCAGGGTCGATACCGTTGGAGAAAAAGAATGATAAGTTAGGTCCGAAGTCGTTGATGTTCATGCCTCGGCTTAAGTAGTATTCCACATAGGTGAATCCGTTTGCCAGGGTGAATGCCAACTGTGTAATCGGGTTGGCACCCGCTTCAGCAATATGGTAACCGGAGATGGAAACCGAATAAAAGTTGCGTACATTTTTTTGGATGAAATATTCCTGTACGTCACCCATGAGGCGGAGAGCAAATTCGGTCGAGAAAATACAGGTATTTTGTGCCTGATCTTCTTTTAAAATATCGGCTTGTACGGTTCCACGAACCTGAGCTAAGGTCTTTACTTTAATATCGTTGTAGACCTCAATAGGTAACACCTGATCACCGGTAACCCCTAACAACATTAATCCCAAACCGTTGTTTCCTTTGGGCAATTCGCCATTGTAACGCGGTCTTGGTAAGTTCTTCTTCTTGTAGATTTCGTTGATTTTTTCTTCTACCTCTACCTGTAAGTTATTTTCAATAATGTATTTTTCACAATTTTGGTCGATAGCGGCATTGAGGAAGAACCCGAGCAACATAGGTGCCGGACCATTGATGGTCATGGAAACCGAGGTCATCGGATGGCTCAAATCAAAACCGGAATACAGTTTTTTGGCATCGTCCAGGCAACAGATAGACACTCCGGCATTTCCGATTTTACCGTAAATATCGGGACGCAAATCAGGATCATTTCCGTATAAAGTTACCGAGTCAAAAGCGGTAGACAAACGCTTGGCCGGCATACCCAAAGAAACGTAATGGAAACGACGATTGGTTCGTTCCGGTCCACCTTCTCCGGCAAACATACGCGTTGGGTCCTCGCCTTCTCTTTTAAAAGGATACAGTCCTGAAGCAAATGGGAATTCGCCCGGTACATTTTCCTGTAGGTTCCATTTCAGGATATCGCCCCAAGCCTGATATTTTGGCAAGGCTACCTTAGGGATTTGCGAATGCGACAAGCTTTCGGTATGGGTTTCTATTTTGATTTCCTTATCGCGTACTTTGAAGCTGTATACGGGATTTTTGTATTTGTTTACCTTGTCATTCCAAGTGAGGATGATTTCCCAATTGAACGGATCAAGGTTCATTTTTACGCGGTCAAATTCTTTAACCAAAAGGTTTAAAAACTCTTTGTTATCTTCGTTGTTATTCAATGAATTAGCCTCAATTCCGGATTTATCTAAATGAGGTGCTTTTTTATTTACCGATTCGATGGTTTTGTAAATGCCATACAATTTTTGAGCCACCTCAACCTGCGTTAAAACCGTTTCGTCATACTTGCGGTTGTTCTCTGCGATTTCCGATAAATATCGGGTACGATGTGGCGGAATGACAAAAATCTTCTCACTCATTTCACGGGTGATTTGGAAGGTAGATTTCAAATCGGCCCCTGTTTTCTCTACAATCTTATCCATGATTTTTTTGTAGAGCGTATTCATGCCCGGATCATTGAATTGCGAAGCTATGGTGCCTACTACCGGCATTTCATCCGGATTGGTATCCCATAAATTATGATTGCGTTGGTATTGTTTTTTAACATCACGGATGGCGTCTAAAGCACCGCGTTTATCGAACTTATTGATGGCTACCAAATCGGCAAAATCGAGCATGTCGATTTTTTCCAATTGCGTAGCGGCTCCGAACTCCGGTGTCATCACGTACAAGGACACATCCGAGTGGTCCATGATTTCGGTATCACTTTGTCCGATACCCGAAGTTTCCAAGATAATCAAGTCGTATTTGGCAGCTTTCAAGACCTGAATGGCTTCGGCTACATATTTTGACAACGCCAAATTGGACTGGCGTGTAGCCAATGAACGCATGTAAACACGAGGGTTGTTGATGGCATTCATGCGAATTCTATCGCCCAGTAAGGCGCCACCTGTTTTGCGTTTGGAAGGATCGACCGAAATCAAACCAATAGTTTTTTCCGGGAAATCAATTAAAAAGCGACGCACTAATTCGTCTACCAAAGAAGACTTTCCTGCACCGCCGGTTCCTGTGATTCCGAGTACGGGGATATTGGTCGTTTTATTTTTTTCGTGTATGGTGTCTAATGTAGGTTTGGCTACGTCCGGAAAATTCTCAGCTGAAGAGATGACACGGGCAATAGCTGTTGGGTTTTTCTCTTCCAAATGATTGATTTCTCCATTCAACACATCGCCAATGGCAAAGTCTGAACGTTGTACCAAATCGTTAATCATCCCTTGCAATCCCATAGCACGTCCGTCATCGGGAGCGTAAATACGTGTAATTCCGTAGGCCTGTAACTCGGCAATTTCTTCGGGAAGAATTACGCCACCGCCGCCGCCGAAGATTTTAATATGACCGGCTCCTTTTTCTTTCAGCAAATCATACATGTATTTGAAATACTCGTTGTGTCCGCCTTGGTACGATGTCATGGCAATAGCATTGGCATCCTCCTGAATGGCGGTATTCACCACTTCCTCAACACTACGATCGTGCCCCAGGTGAATTACTTCTACTCCGGTGGTCTGGATGATGCGTCGCATGATGTTAATGGCAGCATCATGACCGTCAAAAAGTGAAGCGGCAGTTACAATTCGGACTTTATTTTTTGGAATGTACGGGATTTGTGGTTCCATTATGAGAATATGATAATTTTAGTGCCGCAATTTACGTAATTAATAAAAATTATCAGGTAAACGATTGGCATAATTTTTGGGAAGTTTAGTCCAAAATTAACACAATCCTATAAATCAATTTTTACCTTTGGAATTCAAATCTTTACTATGAAAACAAAAATCGCCTTACTGCTGTTATTTCCTGTTTTAGGATTTTCCCAAATCAGCATCTTAGATCAAATTAAAAATGAAGTTAAGAAAGTCATCCCACTGGATTTGCCAACCTCTGCCGGTGTATTGAGCAATGCTGACATTGCCTCAGGACTTAAAGAAGCACTGAATAAAGGTATTGAAAAGCAAGTTACCAAGCTTACCGCAGTGGATGGTTTTTACAAAAATCAGATGGTTAAGATATTGTTGCCGGAAGAATTGCAAAAGGTGGATAAAGCCTTGCGAAGAGCCGGTCTGAGTTCCTTAGCAGATAAAGGGATACTGATGTTGAACCGAGCTGCCGAGGATGCTGTAAAAGAGTCTACCCCTATTTTTGTAGATGCGGTTAAAAACATGAGTTTTACGGATGCTAAAAACATCCTGATGGGTGATGAACGTTCGGCTACTACCTATTTGGAAAGTACGACCACTACCCCTTTGTATGGCAAGTTTAATCCGGTGATTAAAAATTCATTTGCCAAAGTGGGTGCTGATAAAGTTTGGGCCGAGATTATTAAGAAATACAACAAGTTGCCCTTGGTCAAAAAAGTGAATCCGGATTTAACAGATTACACCACCAATAAAGCCTTGGAAGGTGTTTTTAAAATGATTGCCGTAGAGGAAAAAAACATCCGGACCGATTTGAATTCGAGAACCTCAGATTTGCTTAAAAAGGTATTTGCCTTACAGGATAAAAAGTAGTTCTTAATTTACTGTTAAATTTTTAGAAATCAATAACATAAGAATAACAAAACCTTAACATCAATAGCCAAAAAGGCGCTGTATCTTTGTAGTGTAATAAATTTGGTTTTTTATTATTTTGGTTAGGGTTAGTTTAAAAATGCCGGAGTCTTGTACTTCGGCATTTTTTATTTAATGGCTTGTTGGAGTTTTTTAAAATACGCAAACGCTTTGACCAATCGGCTGCCATACCAGGAGAACATTTCGCCGTCAACAAAAACGGTTTTGGCATGATGAGTATGACGACCCAGTTCAAAGGCATGCTCATCGGTAAACGGAAAAGGTTCTGAGGACAGTAATATTAAATCGGGATCGCCCTGAATCCGCATTTTCTGAATCACCACTTCAGGGTATCTCCCCTCGTATTTGGGGTTGTGGTCATAGATGTTTTCAAAGCGATTCAGTTTGAGCAATTCATTGATAAATGTATCGCCTCCGGCTACCATATAGGGGTTGGCCCAAATGAAATACGCTACCTTACGGGTGGTTTCTTGCTTTATAACGTGTTGGAAATCGGTATAGGCAAAATCAATTTTATCGAGCCATTTTTGCGCTTCTGTTCTTTTATTAAAAAGCTGTCCAAAATCCTCAATCAACTTTCGGTTATCTTCCAGGGTTATCACATTGGTTACCCAAACCGGACTGATTTCTGAAAGTTCCTTTACCATTTCGAGTGTATTCTCTTCTTTGTTGGCGATGATAATATCGGGCTGTAAGGAGCGTATTTTGTCTACATGTACCTTTTTAGTCCCGCCAACAATCTTTTTTGTGGATTTGAAATGAAAAGGATTGACGCAAAACTTTGTAATGCCCACTATATTTTCTTCCAAGCCCAAGTCGTAAAGCAGTTCCGTGAGTGACGGAACCAACGAAACGATACGTTTCGGAGTCGTTTTGAAAGTGTGTGTATTTCCTAACTGGTCTGTAAACGTTGACACAATCCTCTACTTGTTTTGCAGTATCGCTTCCATTTCCTGTTGCATTTTCATAGCTTCCGCTCTGGCCTTTTCGGCAAAATCCCTTTCGGTGGAAGCATAAATTATAGCTCTGGAAGAATTGATAAGCAATCCAACACTGTTGTTCATCCCGTATCTGCAAACTTCCTGCAAGCTTCCGCCTTGTGCTCCCACTCCGGGAACCAAAAGAAAACTATCGGGGATAATTTTTCTGATTTCCGTAAAATACTCTGCTTTGGTGGCGCCTACCACGTACATTAGTTTTTGGGCGTTTTTCCAGTTGGTTGAAGTCTTAATTACGGTTTTGTAGAGCTCCTCACCTTCCGTATTTTTAGTTTGAAAATCAAACGCTCCTTCATTAGAAGTAAGGGCCAACAGAATCGCGTGCTTATTTTCAAATTCCAAAAAAGGTTCTACAGAATCTTTGCCCATATAAGGTGCTACGGTTACGCTGTCAAAATTTAAGTCTTCCAAAAAAGCTTTGGCATACATGGTGGACGTATTCCCAATATCTCCGCGTTTGGCATCGGCTATGGTAAAAATATCCGGATGCTTTTCGTTGATGTAGTTGATGGTTTTTTGTAGTGACTGCCAACCTTTGATACCATACGCTTCATAAAAAGCCGTATTGGGTTTATAAGCCACACACAAATCATGTGTAGCATCGATAATGGCTTTGTTGAATTCAAAGATGGGATCTTCCGATTCTAATAAATGCTTTGGGATTTTAGTCAAATCGACATCGAGGCCGATACACAAAAATGTTTTTTTGTGGTAAATCTGTTGAACGAGTTGTTGTGTTGTCATGGTGTTGTTGTGTGGCGGCAAAGGTACAAACCAGAATCTGAAAATGGAAATTTTATAACAATTGCGGTAAATTATATAACCCGCCTGACTTGTACCCATACTATCTTTGTAAAGCAAACGATTAGTACTTGCTACTGTCATTTGGCTAATAATAAAAAGTTGGGGTTAGAGAGAAAGAAAAAGCCGTATTTGTTTACGGCTTTTTTGATGGGAATTATTTGTTATATTTACGACTATAATCCCAAATTCTCTTTTATGAAAATGTTTATCAAATTTGACTTTAACGCTGTTTGCCGCAAAGTATTGGAAGAAAAGCTCGAAAAGCATGGCATCAAACACCGCATATTGGGCTTTGGTGAAGTTGAAATTTTAGAAAAAGCAGATGACCACAAGTTTTCTGACTTGGCTGAAGAATTAGCAACATATGGAATTGAGATTATAGAGAATCAAAAAAGTATTTTAGTTCAAAAAATTAAGGATACCATTATTGAGATGATTCATAATCCTGATTTGGTTAATGTCAAAAGTTCGGTGTATTTGGCCGAAAAATTGGGACACAGTTACGGTTATCTTTCCAATTTATTCTCTGACACCACCTACACCTCTATTGAGAATTATATTATTTTACAGAAAATAGAGTATGCCAAGCAGTTGATTGTAAGCAGTGATTTGAGTTTGACCGAAATAGCATTCCAACTTAATTACTCGAGTGTTGCCCATTTGAGTACCCAGTTTAAAAATGTAACCGGTATTACACCTTCTGCCTTTCAGCGTATTATTGTGAAACGAAGAGCAATCGCCACTAAAATATAACCGCCATGAACAAAGATTATATCCATATTATTTTGGCTGACGACGACGAAGATGACCGAATGTTTTTTACCGATGCTTTTGATGAACTGAAAATCAATACAAAAGTCAACACCTTTAATGACGGAGTGGAACTAATGAATTACTTAAATCATCCTGAAGCCGTGTTACCCAATGTGTTATTTCTGGATTTGAATATGCCGAGAAAAAACGGTTTGGAATGTTTGAGTGAAATCAAAAGAGACGCCAAATTTAATGACATTGCCATTGCTATCTTTTCTACGTCATCTTCGGAAGAACACATTGAAGAGACCTTTGTACAAGGAGCTAATATTTACATTAAAAAGCCCAGTGATTTCAACACGCTGAAAAAAGTGCTTTCGGATGTGGTTACGATTAATTGGCAATACCACACATCAGGGTTGAATAAAGATAATTTTTTGTTGCGTTTATAACGATAAGCCATGAAATTGAAAGCAATTTATACCTCACCTATCTTTCTCAAAAGCATTTTTGTGGTTTCTATATTTGCTATATTTTTCATTTCGGCCGTAACCTTTAAACACATTAATCTGCTCAACAATACTTCCCGATGGGTCAATCGTTCTTATGATGTGAACCTTGAGTTGGAGCGGTTGTTTTCCTATCTGAAAGATTCCGAAACCGGACAACGTGGTTTTTTGATTACCAAAGACTCTACTTTTTTGCAACCGTATCTGAATGCCAAGCAAAAGATTGACAGTTCCTTTAAAAAAGTACGTCAGTATACCTATAACGATCCGGAGCAGGAAGACAACTTAAGAAAGCTGAAGTTTTACATCAATAAAAGGCAAAATTACCTTTCGAGTGCGCTTCATATGTCGTTAAAAAGAGACCTCAACGACAAAGAGCTGAAGAACAAATTGCTCATTGGAAAAAAAACCATGGACAGTGTGCGGAGTCAAATCAACACTATGATTCTTTTGGAGAAAAAAAATCTGAAAGAGCATGAATTGAATTATAAAGACACCATTAAAGTCACTCCTATTTTTGTTTATGTCATACTGCTGATTACACTGGTATTGATATCCATTTCATATATCCGGATTACCCGTGATTTGGACAAATTAAAAGCCTCTAATAACCATTTGGTAATCATGAATGAATCGAGTAATCTCGCCGAAATTGTGGGTAATTTTGGTAGTTGGCAACTCAACATGAGTACTCAAAACTATACCTTTTCGGATAATATTTATCGGTTATTGGGTTGCGAGCCTCAATCTTTCAGTGCCAATCAGGCTAACTTTATGAAATACCTTCACCCTGAAGACTTGCCATCGTACCAAGAGGCTACCATTACCATGGTAGAAGAAGGCCATTTGGCACCGTTTACCTATAGGATCATCCGTAAAGATAAGCAAGTTCGTTATTTCAGAACAACCGCCCGAATTGTAATCAACAAATCAGGAGAAGAAATCTTAATCGGAACCAGCAGCGATGTGACGGATGAAGTGTTGGCCTCTTTATCGCTGGAGCAACAAAATCTGGAACTCGAAGCCAGTAACAAGGAGCTATTGGCCTTTAACTATGTAGCCAGTCATGATTTGCAGGAGCCACTGCGCAAAATTCAGACTTTTGCATCGCGACTGACTGAAAAGGAGAACGATAACATTTCAGATACCGGAAAAGATTACTTAAACCGAATCAACAATTCAGTGGAAAGAATGCGAATTCTCATAGATGATTTATTGCAATATTCGAGAGCTACAAAAACTGAAAAGGTATTTGAAACCGTGAATCTGAATCATTTACTGGAGAATGCCAAAAGCGATTTGCTACAATCCATTGAAGAAAAAAATGCGGTTATCACCAGTGAGAAACTACCGAAGATGAAAGTCATTCCGTTTCAAATACAGCAATTATTTGCCAATCTTATCAGTAATTCATTAAAATACAGCAAGGAAAATGTTGTCCCCGAGATAAAAATCTCCTGTAAAAAAGTGACTGCCGCTGATGAAGCACTGATTCCGAAAACAACCAAGGATAAATTTTATAAAATTACTTTTGAAGACAACGGCATCGGGTTTGAGCAGATTTATGCCGAAAAAATATTCGTATTATTCAACCGACTGCACAATAAAAACGAATATGCAGGTACCGGCATTGGTTTGGCCATCTGTAAAAAAATTGTAGAGAATCACAAAGGTTTTATTTTTGCTCATGGCAAACCTACAGTTGGAGCCACATTTACTATCTATCTTTCAGAGGATTGCTAATTGAACGCCCTACGTTTCTTTAGTCTCTGCTTCTTTTACCCTTCTTTTCGTTTCTTATGGAAATTGTATAACAATTAAAAAAATTGTTGTAACACATTTCATGTCGAGGCATCGCAAATTTGTAATGTAATAATTGGTTCGAATTATTGCATGTAAAGGAAATGAACTAAAAAAACGGTCCCATGAAAAAGTATCTTATCCTCTTTGCATCTCTCTTTTTTTTATCCGGAAAAGCACAAGATGTTGCCCAACAAAAATTAGAGATTGACCCTGTCACTAACTGTGCATTGCGTTATTATTATTTTCCGAACATGGAAGCCTACTATGATCTCAAAGAAGGTGTATATCGTTACCAACAAGACAAAATCTGGAGAGTTGATGTAGCACTACCTCCAAACTACGGAGGCTATTCCCTGTTTAAAAATGAAAGGGTAATTATCACTGACTTTGAAGATGATACACCTGAACAATTCATCAAAGTCCATAGAAAGGAGTTTCCTTATAATCCCAAAGGAAGAATAAAAAGACCGCTACAATCTATGGTTCCGAATTCTGATGCCTTGTCGTTGATTGAATAAGTAATAAGATCAAAAGCTACTGTTATGAAAAAAATCATTTTATCTCTGGTTATTTGTTCTTGCTTTACTTTTGTTAAAGCACAAACCGCTTCAGGAAAGGAAACGGGTAGCGGCCCTGAAATCGGAATTAAAGGGGGTGTCAATTTCACCAACCTTTATACTGATCAGGTAGATGACAATAATGTACTGACGAGTTTTAACTTAGGCTTATATGCCAACTTGCCGGTCACCCATTTCATTTCCATTCAGCCTGAGTTTAATTTCTCCAGGAAAGGTTCAGAGTTGGTTTATAATAATGCTTTCGTAAGCGGAACCTCTCGGTTTAAACTAAATTATTTTGAGGTACCTGTGTTACTGAAAATAAACTTAACTCCCAATTTCAATATTCACTTTGGCCCTTACGCTGCTTACTTGATTGACGGGCAAGCTACCAACGAATCGAGTAACAGTAGTTTTAATTTTGAAGACAATCTGAGTAATGATAACTACCATAAACTTGATTATGGTTTGTCTGCCGGAATCGGAGTGGATTTTTCTGCTACCCATTTGGGTTTACGATACAATTACGGTCTGAATACGGTGGGTAAAGAAGGTAACTTTGGCGGAACAACCTACACCTTTCCCGACGGAAAAAACAGTGCTCTGAGTTTATACCTAGCCATTAAATTATAATTTTTAAAATATATAACGATGCAAAATTTATTATACACTATAGCCGCGGTACTCGTAATTTTATGGGTGTTTGGGTTCCTTGTTTACAATGTGGGAGCCATCATCCATATCTTACTGTTAATAGCCGTTATTGCAGTGTTACTCCGAATTATTAAAGGAAAAGAGATATAGGAACACCTCGACGCAAAACTTTAAATTAATTACCATGAAGACTATTTTCAGCAATGCAAAATTAGTGGTCGTTTTGTGTCTGTTTACTACCACTACTGTTTTAGCACAAGAGGCAAAACAAGAAACAAAAGAAAAAAAATACGACCAAGGGTTCCGTTTGGGCTTTGCCATAAATGGAGGCTTGCCAACCAAAGATCCTTATGATTACAATTTAGGAGCCGATGTTAGAATTCAATATGATTTATCTACAAGATATTCATTAACGCTGACCACGGGTTTCAGTAATTTTTTTGTAAGCGGAAAAGATAATGATTTAGGTTACATCCCCGTGAAAGGTGGATTTAAAGCCTTTGTACTAAAAGATAAATTGTATTTATTAGGAGAGGTTGGAGCGGCTTTCGCGGTGACCAATGATTATGATAAAACCTCATTTTTGATTAGTCCGGGAATAGGTTATGCTACTGATGCTTTAGATATTAGTTTGCGTTACGAGCATTACAGTGATTTTCCGATTCTCGAAAATGATATCCCCGGAACAGGTTTGGGACAAATTGCTTTGAGACTTGCTTATGGATTCCGACTTTAGGTTTCATAAGTAACAAAAAGGGTTGCCGATTGGCAACCCTTTTTTTGTATTAGAAAACTTCGCTTTCTTTAAGTTTTTCGGTATTGGCAACCAATTGAAGTTCGTCAATCATTTTTTGGAGGTTTCCATTCATAAATCCATCCAAGTCAAAAATACTCAAACCAATTCTGTGGTCTGTAATTCTTCCTTGGGCATAATTATACGTACGGATTTTGGCTGAACGATCCCCACTACTTACCTGAGACGAACGTTTCACAGCATCTTCAGCTTGTTTTTTAGCCAATTCCATTTCGTACAAACGCGAACGTAAAACGGTTAAGGCTTTATCTTTATTTTTATGCTGTGATTTCTCATCCTGACATTGTGCTACCAAGCCTGTTGGGATGTGTGTCATACGCACTGCTGATTTGGTAGTATTTACTGATTGACCACCCGGTCCTGACGAGCAGAAGAAATCAATACGCACATCGTTCATATCTATTTGAACGTCGAACTCTTCCGCCTCCGGCAAAACCATTACAGTAGCTGCTGATGTATGCACTCGACCTTGAGTTTCTGTTTGCGGAACGCGCTGTACACGATGTACTCCGGCTTCAAACTTTAAAGTACCGTAAACATCTTCACCGGTCACTTCAAAAATCACTTCCTTGAATCCTCCCGAAGTTCCTTCATTCATATCCACCACTGATGTTCTCCAACCGCGGCCTTCACAGTACTTGGTATACATACGATACAAATCCCCTGCAAAAATGGAGGCTTCATCTCCACCGGTTCCGGCGCGGATTTCCACCATGACATTCTTGGCATCTTCCGGGTCTTTGGGGATTAACATGAATTTAATCTCTTCCTCTAACTGAGGCAAACGTTCTTTAGCTTCATCCATCTGCATTTTGGCCATTTCCACCATTTCAGCATCTGAACCATCAGCCAATATTTCGTTGGCTTCTTCAATATTGTCTGTCAAACGCACATATTCGTCGCGTTTTTCCATCAATGCTTTTAAGCCTTTGTATTCTTGATTTAACTGTACATAACGCTTCTGATCGGCGATTACATCGGGCTGAATGATCAAATCCGAGATTTCGTCGAAACGCTGTTTTACATATTGCAATCTGTCTAACATGTTGTATTCTTTATTTCGAGCGCAAAAGTACAACTTTTTGTTCCAACTTAAAAGTTTCCGTTTTCAAGTTTTTTTAGGACGGTTTTAAGATGGTTTTAGGATTGTTTCGGAAATTGATTTACTAATTTTGTAAAAATCTTATTTTACAAATGACAAACTTTTCCAGAATCAAACGACAATATCATTTTATTTTACTTCAAAAACTAATTGTCGCTTCCGTACTGATTGGTTTTCTTTCGGCTTTTCTGGGTATTTCGTTGAAGCATATAACGGAACATTACGAAACTATTTTCTTTTCAAAAGCAGCGCATCATTGGTTATACATCATTTGTTTTCCTGTTTTCGGTTTGTCTGTGATTTATTTTTTACGCCATTATCTGTTCAAAAAGAAGTCTAACAAAGGGATTAAAGAGATTTTTGATGTAGCCCAATCCAAAACAAAAAACCTGCCGCTATATAAAATTCCTTCTCATTTTTTTAATGGTCTGCTGACTGTTGCTTTTGGTGGATCGACCGGGATTGAGGTATCTACGGTAGTCGCTACGGCAGCTATTGGCAATGTTGCACAACAAAAAGAAAAGAGATTTAAAAAGTATAAATCCGAATTAATTTGTGCAGGAATCACTGCAGGAATTACCGTTCTGTTCAGCAGCCCTGTTGCCGGTATTTTATTTTCTATGGAGGTGATAAGCCGAAAAAAAAATCGGATTTTCTTCTTGACTAACGGCATTGCTCTACTGGTTGCCACAGCTTTGTTATTATTCATGGATGAAAAACCTTTGTTCCCTATCTCCATCACAACCTGGCATGTTTATGCGATTCCTTATTTTATTGTACTTGGTATTTTGGCCGGGTTGAATTCGGTTTATTTAACCAAATCGGTGTTGTTTTTTAAAACAATGTTTGGCAAAATCGACAAGCATTATCACAAAATCATCATAGGCGGCGGCATTTTGAGCCTTTGTTTACTAATGTTACCCCAATTGTACGGTGATGGTTATCATGCGGTAAGGGGAATTTTTACAGAAACAAACCCCGTAGCCACATTGACCTCGTTGCTACCCTTAATCGGTATACTGCTGTTAAAGCCCATAGCGACTTCAACTACCCTGGCGGCCGGAGGTGATGGTGGTGTTTTTGCCCCTAGCCTTGTTATTGGCGCATTCCTGGGCTTATTGGTAGCCACTCTTTTGAATACCTATCTCAAAGCCAATGTTATTCCGATTAATTTTATGGTAATGGGTATGGCTGCTGTTCTGAGTGCCAGCATTCACGCGCCGTTTACCGCTTTGTTTTTAGTTTGTGGCATGATTAACAATTATTCCCTGTTCTTCCCTATTCTTATGGTTTGTTTGATTGCCCAATATACCTCAAAAATGATTTTTCCTTTTACCGTTTATACTTACAGCAAAACCGCTTAAATCATCCGTATGCCTATTAAAAAAATCAGACGAGGTTACCGTCGGACCCGATACATATTGTACAGAGAAACGTTAATTAATGCCAAAGAACATTTCTGGGCTTTTATGGGTTCCTCTATTGGTATTGGTATTATTGCTTATTTACAGTCGAGAACGCTCCCTCATTCAGATGTCATTTATCTGATTGGTTCGTTTGGTGCTTCGAGCGTCTTGGTATATGGTGTAATCCAAAGTCCGCTGGCACAACCCCGAAATTTAATAGGCGGGCATTTGGTCTCAGCGCTTATTGGAGTCACTGTTCAAAAAATGGCTCCTGATATTTTGTGGATTACAGCGCCTTTGGCCGTTTCGCTTTCTATCGTTTTGATGCAAATTACTAAAACATTACACCCGCCGGGAGGAGCCACTGCCTTAATTGCAGTTACCGGGTCGACTGAACTGAAAAACCTAGGCTATTGGTATGTTATTTCACCTGTATTACTGGGTTCATCATTACTACTTTTAGTTGCTTTATTCTTTAACAACATTACCTCCAATCGACAATATCCGGTGAATAAAAAGTTTTCTGAAATCAGAAAAAAGATTCCTTTTTTTCCGAAATATATGAATCCGAAATAAGTTTACTAATTTTACCGATTAACAAACACCATAAACATGAAATCAAAGATTGTTATATTAATAAGTACTACCGTAATGGCGGCCTGTTTAATCTCCTGTCAAAAAAAGTCACACAAAAAATTCGATAAAATTGAAAAATTGAGTTGGTTGATTGGTTCATGGGAACAAAAGATGCCGGAAGGCTTGCTAGCCGAAAACTGGAAAAAAGAAAATGACAGCACTTTCACCGGCAATACTTATTTTATCAATTCAAAAGATACTGTTCATTTTGAAAGTATCCAATTGGTGCAAAAGGATGATGAGCTGATTTATAGTGCAACTGTAACAGGGCAAAACAACGACAAAGCTGTTGATTTCAAGTTGACTTCTGAGGTTCAAAACACTTTTACGTTTGAAAATCCGGCGCATGATTATCCGCAAAAAATAGCTTATAAAAAAGTGAATGAAAATAATTTGATTGCCATGATTTCGGGCAAGCAACAAGGAAAGGAATCGAAAGAAAGCTATCCGATGCAACGAAAATAATGTCTAATTTCCCCTAAAAACTTATCAAAACTCACTCAATAGTGAGTTTTTTTTCATTTCTAATTCATACATAATCAATCAAATAAAATTATTATTTATATTTAATCTAAATAAACTTTTATTATTTGATTCCCATTTCTATATTTGCATCATTATTTTTAATTATTCTAAATAAATGTGTAAATATATCCAAACCCTAGCCCTAACACTCATGCTTTGTGCTTCAGGTTTCGGTCAAGAAACCCCAAAAGATGAAGAATTGTACGCCTTCGTAGGTGATACGGTAAAAAACAAAAAAGGAGAAGTCCTTAAAGAAGTCATTATCATTTCGCAACAACAAAAAACAATCGTTAAAAGCGGAAAAGCCAACATCAAGCCTTTAGATTTACCGCAAGCTTCAATGGTTATCGGGAAAGAAACCATCAAGCAACAACAAGTGTTACGACTCTCAGAAGCATTAAAAAATGCGAATGGCATATACGTTTCCGGGGCCAGTAATGCTTCGGGAAACAACCAAGAAGAGTTGGGTTCTCGTGGGTTCACCTTTAGTGGAGGTAACACCTTTAAAAACGGAGTTCGCATCAATGGTTCTATAATACCTGAAGCCAGTTCTTTGGAAAGCATTGAAATCTTGAAAGGGAGTTCGGCTCTGTTGTACGGAAACGTTGCCCCGGGGGGAATTTTGAATTTGATTACCAAAAAACCAAGATTTGATCATGGTGGGGAGTTGAACTTCAGAGCTACTGAATACAATTTCTTCAAGCCTACTGTAGATGTTTTTGGTGCTGTAAACAATAGTAATACCGTAGCGTATCGCTTTATCAGCAGTTACGAGCAAGGGAATAGTTTCAGAGACGATGTACAAACCAAAAGAATTTACTTCAACACTTCCTTTTTACTTGACATTTCTGCAAAAACATCTGTTTTAATTGAAGCAGATTATACCAAAGACAACAGAACACCCGATTTTGGATTGGCGACGATTGATTATAAAGTAATTGAATTGCCCAGAAATTCATTCTTAGGATTTAATTGGGGGAAGTTTGATTCCGAACAAGTGGGATTCACCACGACCATTAATCATGATTTAAATAAAAACTGGCAACTAAAAGGACTCTTCTCCTACCAAGGATACAGTACGAACTTACTATCCAGTTTAAGACCAAACGCAACTAATTTAGTTCAAGCTAATGGAGACTGGACCAGAGGAGTTCAAAAAACGGATACAGAACAAGATTACAGTATGGTTGAAGCGGATATAAACGGAACATTCAACACAGGTAAAATCAAGCATACTTTGCTTTTTGGTGCAGATGCCGATCAAAGCAACACCAGTACTTTGGCTTACAAAAACATTACTTATTATGATAAAATAAACATTTATAATCCAACGGTAATCCTTGACAAAAATTCTATTTACGCTAATACGGTTATACCCGCTATGGATAAAAATACCAATGCGCTAGCCAACATTAGAAGAGTCGGAGTTTATTTTCAGGATTTGATAGAACTTACCAAAAAAGTAAAAGTACTGGCCGGTTTACGTTACAGTTATTTGGAAAATACGACCAATACATTCACTTACTCCACTGGGGATAATTTGGAAACTAAAACACACGATAATATTGTTTCTCCAAAATTGGGTATTGTGTTCCAACCTACCAAAACCAATTCCATATTTGCCAGCTATTCCGATTCTTTTGTATTAAATACCGGAACAGACATCAATTTAAAAGCGTTGCCTCATTCAACGATTAATCAATATGAAATTGGTGTTAAAAACGAATTCCTTAAAGGCCACTTAGTAGCCAATTTAACAACGTATTTAATCGATTATAGTAATTTGGCACAAACGGATTTCAGTAATGGAAACACCAATACGAATATCAAAGAACTGGCAGGAGCCTATCAAAGCAAAGGACTTGAAGTTGATATTACAAGTCAACATAAAGGGTTGAAACTGATTGCCGGTTACAGCTTTAATGAAACAAAATATACTAAAAGTAACATTTATGACAGCGGAACACATTTACGCTTTTCACCCAAACACACTGCCAATGCCAGCGCCTTTTATACTTTTGAAACAACAAAATGCAAAGGTTTGGAAATTGGGTTACAATCCACCTATATCGGAGAGCGTTTAGGCGGGCGATTAAAACCTAACAATGCCTCTACAGCAGCTGAATTAGCACGAAAACCAATTCCTGTGGATGGCTTTTTACAATTGGATGCCTCTGTCGGTTATACCATTAAAAATTTCACTATCAGAACAAAACTATCAAACTTAGGCAATGTGGTAAGCTATTATGTATATGATGACAATACAGTAACGCCAATAGCACCGAGAATGTTAACCACAACTTTATCGTATAAATTCTAAACAAATGAAACAAACGACTATCCGCAACCTACACCGTGACTTAGGATATTTCTATATCGGATTGATTATTTCTTTTGCCGCTTCGGGCATCATGATGAACCACCGCGAAAGCTGGCATCCTGAAAAATACACCGTAGAAACCAAAACGATACAAGTAAATTTACCGGCAGAAGATAAAATCAATGAAAAATTTGCCGATTCGTTAGGCAAAGCTTTAGGCATTGACGATAAAATGCGTCGGAACAAAGTAGATGAAGGTAAGTTCAAAATGTCATTTGAAAAGCACGATGTCGAAATTGACATGAAATCTGGTAAAGGTGAAATTGTTTCTTATATCAAAACACCGGTTATCAGTCAAATGATGAAGCTGCACAAAAGCTCTTCTTCTTGGTGGATTTATTACGGAGATATTTTCGGGTTGTCTTTGATTATCATCGCCATAACCGGAGCTTTTATGATTCCGGTTGGAAAATTTAACTTTAAACGCAGAGGTTGGAAACTGGCTTTGGCCGGTATTGTCTTCCCGCTACTGTTTTTATTTTTGTTAGGTTAATTTTAAATTAGTTGAAAAGGTTCGCTATGCGAACCTTTTTTTATCTACATCGAATAATTCTTAAACATATATATCCAAATCATCCTTGACAGCCTGATGTTAAAACAACTCATGATAATAATGACTGTGGCAATAATCGGAATGATTCTAAGATCAAAAGTTTTGTCAAAAAAAGGACTGGCCAAGAAATAGGTAATAATACCCTCACCTACCGTCAAAGCATAATTGACAAACATAGCCCCAAAGAAATAACCCGGTTCTTTTTCATACTTAAAGCCGCAGTGACTGCAATGCTCGTGCATCTTTGGAAAGCCTAAACTGAAGAAGAAACTTTTGTCCGCAAAAACATCTCCCTTGTGACAATTAGGACATTTATTTCTCAAAATATAATACAAACTGTTTAACATGATTTTTTTCTGCAAAGGTAAAAGGTTCAAGAACACCAAATGTTTAGTATCTTCGCTAATTATAGCACAAAAAAGACATTTTGAAAAATAATCCCGTTTACAACATTCAGCACTTTAGCACTCCGATTCAGCAAAGTAATTTGTATGTAAACACTTTTAAAAACCATCTGAAAGCTCACCCTTTTATAGAAAAACCACATCGGCACAATTTTTATTTGCTGGTTTTGTTCACCGCCGGCAGCGGCATGCACGAAATCGACTTTGAGCGTTTTACCATCAAACCCGGAAGTCTTTTTGTGTTACAACCGGGACAAATGCATCACTGGGAATTGTCAAATGATATAGAGGGCTATATTCTTTTTTATACCCGGGAAAGTTACAATCTGCATTTTGGCAATAGAAAAATTGAAGATTATCCTTTTTATCAATCGATGCGAAACACCCCTGAAATTATCTTTTCTGAGGAAAAACTGTCAGCAATCCTGCCCTATTTTGAATTGCTGTTACAACAAAACAACACCGCTGTTTTTCTCAATTTACTGGACTGCATCCACATCAAAACAACACAGCTATACTTAACCGAAAACAATCACACCACCCATTCCTACAACTACAAAATCAGGGCGTTTGAAATACTGTTGGAAGAGTTTTATAAAACTCAGAAGTCTCCATCGTTTTATGCTGAAAACATGAATATTACATTAAAGCATTTAAACCGGATTTGCAAAGAAACCATCAATCAAACCGTGACCGAAAGTATCACCAATCGAGTAGTACTGGAAGCTAAAAGACTACTGATCAATCCCAACTATACTGTCAATCAAATTGCCGATACTTTGGGCTTTGAAAACTACTCCTATTTCACCCGATTGTTCAAGCAAAAAACCGGCATCACGCCACGTGAATTTCGTATGACACAAACTATCGGGCATTAAAATAAGTTGACAATGCAATGCAATTTGACAGCTCATTAAAGTATTGCGGATATTCCCGTATCACCCGACCCGTTTTTTCACCCGACTGTTTTTGCGCATAATCCATCATGTGCAAACATAACGCTTTGAATTTGTCAGTTTTCGCATTTTGATAGGCCAATTCATAATAACGAATCGTTTTGACACGGGTACGGTATTCTAAATTATCAATATAGGATTCATTGAGATAAGTATCATCATATGTGGTATAGCTACTATAACGCCGCATCATCCAGGAATTACCCATATCAGTCATATTCAGATAACAATTACCAATTAAGAAATAATAATAATCCCGGTCTTTACAGTTGACATCATTAGCCAGCCTTAGGTATTTTATCAAATGTTCCGTGATGGTGAGTTTGTTAACAAAATACTTCTCTTTACGCGGGATAAAATCCGGAGTGTATTTAAGAGTGTAAAACGGATTGCTGTCAAACTCCAAATACTCATCAAATCGCCCGCGTTCCCAAGCATTGTAGTTTTCTTCCCAGTAGGATTTTCGGATTGATCTGAAAGTTAGTAAAGCACTTCCCAACTGTTCTTCACGAATGTATTTAGTCCCCAGCAAATCGGTTAAATAGTCTTTATCATGGAGTAATACTTGATATATCTGATTTTTCTTTTGCTCAGGCGAAAGCCGGTTCAAAGCGTTCAAAATCGTCTGCAAATCACGGGCAGCGTACACAAAATCAAGATAATCAAAATAATTGTAAAACACATCTAAATTATCGGTAGTCAACAAGCGGTTCCCACGCCACTCTACATCATCGGCATTAGAACCAATTTCAGACCAGGAATGGTTCAAATTGGAGATCAGTGCCAAACCATCGAGCAGATTGCCTTTAAATTCCAATTCACGACCCAATGCAAAAATAAAACGCCGGTCATCGCTATGTTGTTTAATGATTTCCTGAACTTCATTTACAATAACCGCTTTACCAAAAGGTTGTCGGGCCGTTAAACATAACGCTTTCATCATGGACACTTCTGCACTCACTTTCTCATGAGGATACTGTCTTTCAAATGTTTTAATGGCAGCCAATGCCAAATCATATTGCTGTGTCATAAACAACAACTGAATTTCCGCTGCTTTCCACAATGCCGGATTATCTACTTTTCGCATATCGGCTTGCTGCACAAAATGCAATACTTCCTGCGCATACAAACGGTCTTTGTCAGAACGGGCGCGCAACGTGAGTGTCGTAATTTTGCTGGCCTCACTTTCGCTGTAATAATCTTCTTGTTCAATTGAAGGTGAGTAATTGGTATAGTAAGGCGTGTAAATCCAATCTTCGAGCTTGTTGATTTCGCGCAGCAATAAGAAATCGAGTGTTCTGAATTTGGGTTTGTTTTGGTAAATGATTTTCAGCTTATCCAGATTTTTAGTAATAATCCGTGGCGAAGCGTAAGCGTACAAATTGGCAATTTGTTCCGGTGTTTTGGCAAATGACAAAGCCGTATTCAAGTTAAATTCGCTATTGAAATAAAACTGGCTTGGAAATGCTTTTTCAGGGCAGTAAGCAAAAATCTCCGCGATGTCGTTGTAATTTCCTTTTGCATTATGTCCGAAACAATAAAAATACAAACTCCAATAGTAGACATAATCTTTTTGGCCTTTGGCAAAAGCTTCATGAAAAACGCGATTGACCGTCGCCATATCGCCATGGTAATACGCCAATCGGATGCATTGAAACGCATACTTTCTTTTCAGCATCAGATTTTTTTCAGTTTGATACGCACGATACAATTCGGCACTAAACTTCGCAGCGGAAGCTTCTTTATAATCCACTGAACGCTCCCAGGTATTATTACCCATGTAACCATTAAAATCTTCACATTTTTTGGCGTACCTAAAATACTTTAGCACATCGTTTCGGTGGTTTTTATACAAAAACTGCACAAAAGCATTGGGGCTTCCCGGGTGAATATCGGTAAATTTTAACTGATTATTAAACGCCACAATCTCCTCAAGGGAAACTTTCATTTTAGTGTATCGGTACCAATCCAGTATATTGGCTTCATACGTTATCTTGTCGGGAAACGAATCGCTCATCGTATCAAAACCCCACAAAAAGTTGTTATAATAAAACCCCGAATATTCTTTAAAATTAAAATACTTCGGACCAAACAGGCAATAGCGTACATCTTCACCATAAGGGGTATAACCGCAGGCGGTTATTTTGTAAACACTACTTAGAAAAAGCAGTATAAAAACCAATAAGTTCTTCATGGCTGTATTGCATATAAATGTTATCACTTACGTCAAAAAGGGCAATAGTCGTTTCATTGTCCATCTCAACATTCTTTTTAATCACGGCTATCGCTTCTTGGATGGTTGCAGCTGAGACATCTTCGTATTTTATTTGATCGGCAACACGGTAATATTCGGCCCAATGAAAAGAAGTGTCTTTGGTCACTTCATACCACATCGGTTTAATTTCTTTGGTAAAGCTTTTCAACTCTTCTCGATTTAAATCAACCAAACCCTGAAAATGATTGTTTTGATACCATTGTGCCCAACTGAAAACCGGCAAAGCCACATCTAAATGCAACGGGTAACTCCGCTTTTCGTTGAGGTAGGATTTGAGTTCGGCGATATCTAAAATGGAATTTTTGTCACTGCTCGTCAAAGGTTTAATCAAATTATAACACATCAGCATGGCTTTATCAACCGGCGGAACGCCCATGATTTCCTTGTATTTATACGGATACAATCGCAACGTACAACTGATTTCTTTCTTTGACAGTTCTTTGATTTTTCGCAGCAGATAAAAGTACTTCTCTTTGGTCGATTTCGTCCAGTCGCAATCAATTTGAATTTCTTTGCCAAAGTTTTTACCAAAGCCGCTCCCTCCTCTTTTGTTGATTAAAAAAACAATATTATCAGCCAGTTTATCCAAATCGCGCTCCGAATTGTACTTAAATATCTCGTTTTTGATAAAGACTGTCGGCACCACCTCAATACCTGTTTCATGTTCAAAAAAGTTGCCATAGTTGCTGAGCTTATCGTGTGGATAATTCCCCATAGCTTCCGAATAATCAACTTCAAAAAACTTGACGTATAACTTTTTAATACTGTCCGAAGCCAACTTAGCTTCAACTGCATAGCCCAAATCGTTGCTCTTCCAATAATAAAAAGCCCGTTCAACATGTAATACTTTGTTGTCCTTATTACAGCCTCCAAAGCACAGCGAAAGCATCGCTAAAAGAAATAGTTTTTTCATATCATTGCCTGTTTTCGGTATAACGTAAAATTCGTATTAAAAGTATATTTAATTTCTTAATTATTTTGCGTAAAAAAACCGCTTATTGCTAAGCGGGTTTTCATTATAATTTGCATACTAACTTGTGTCGTCAGCTTACTTCCTTTCGGGTATATTCGCCAAAATTTCCACAAGAAACTTCCAGAATTTCTGGGATGATTTGATAGAAGCTCTCTCATCCGGACTGTGTGCCCCATGAATAGTCGGTCCAAACGAAATCATATCCATACCCGGATAGTTGGTTCCCAAGATACCACATTCCAAACCGGCGTGACAGGCTACTACTTTTGGTTTTTCTCCTCCGTTTTGTTTTTCATAAAGATTGACTAAAACATCCAGTATAGGTGAATTCACATTGGGAGTCCAACCCGGATAACTACCGGAAAATTCAACTTCGCAGCCAAACAACTCATAGGCCGAACGCAAAGCGTTAGCCAAGTCCATTTTAGAACTCTCAACTGATGAACGTGTCAAATTCTGAATTGAAATTTCACCGTCTTTTACAATAACACGGGCAATATTGTTGGATGTTTCCACTAAGTCTTCCATATCGGCAGACATACGATAGACGCCGTTATGAGCCGCATAAATCGAACGAAGTAACCCTTCCTGAACACCTAAATCCATCACCTTGGCAGGCAAATCGCTTTTTTCGATATCGATAGTAAGATTGGGTTCCATCGTTTTAAATTCAGCTTTGATATCATTAATGATTTCTTGCATATCAAAAACAAATGCCTCGTCATACATACCGGCTACAATGACTTTGGCCACGCTCTCACGCGGAATCGCATTGCGCAAACTACCACCGCTAATTTCAGAAATCTGTAAACCAAAATTCTCAAATCCGTCAAACAACAAGCGATTCATGATTTTATTGGCATTCCCCAATCCTTTATGAATATCCATTCCGGAGTGACCGCCATTCAAACCTTTTACGGTAATGGTATAGCCCACTGAACCTTCAGGAACTGCTTCTTCTGTATACTTTCGAGTAGCCGTAACATCAATACCGCCGGCACAACCAATATCAATTTCGTCATCTTCTTCGGTATCTAAATTCAATAGTATTTCCCCTTTCAACACACCACCTTTTAAGTTTAAAGCTCCCGTCATTCCTGTCTCTTCATCTATGGTAAAAAGAGCATCAATAGCCGGATGCGGTATGTCTTTACTTTCCAATATTGCCATAATAGCCGCAACTCCCAATCCGTTGTCAGCTCCAAGTGTGGTTCCTTTGGCACGAACCCAGTCACCGTCAACATACATGTCAATCCCCTGGGTTAAAAAGTCGAAATTGGTATCGTTATTCTTTTGGTGCACCATATCCAAATGGCCTTGCAACACTATAGGTTTGCGGTTTTCCATACCCGGTGTGGCCGGTTTACGAATGATTACGTTGCGTATTTCATCCTCAAAAGTCTCTAATCCGAGGCTGTTTCCGAAGTTTTTCATGAATTCAATCACTCGCTCCTCTTTTTTAGACGGACGAGGTACTGCGTTTAAATCGGCGAACTTATTCCAAAGTGCTTTGGGTTCCAGATTTCTAATTTCTTGGCTCATTATATTTTAGTTTGTTAGTTTCAAAGTCGCAAAGTTACAAAG
Organism: Flavobacterium sp. XGLA_31; assembly: GCF_051547105.1. NCBI lineage: Bacteria > Pseudomonadati > Bacteroidota > Flavobacteriia > Flavobacteriales > Flavobacteriaceae > Flavobacterium > Flavobacterium sp. XGLA_31. The sequence goes on from NZ_JBPTTM010000002.1 coordinate 526,786, forward strand.
TTTAACTACTTTGGAAATTGATTTGTGATTATATTTACATTTTAAAAATTGGCCTTGAAACGCAAATACATACTTCCCGTATTTTTACTGATTCAGATTATCGCACTGAGGATACTCGCTTTTTTTCCTGAAACTGTAGAGCAGCTTTACAGCAAGGGTCTGTATGTTTGGATTTCACATTTTTCCAGAACAGTTTTGGGAAAAATTCCGTTTTCAGTAGGTGATATCATTTATGGAATTGTTATCATCTATTGCATTTATTGGTTCTACAAAAAACGTAAGCTCAACTGGAAAAGCAAAGTTTGGTCGGCACTTAGTTTTCTTTCTGTAGTTTATTTTCTGTTTCATTTGCTGTGGGCATTCAATTACTACCGATTACCTCTTTTTGAAAAGATGAAAATTTGCAGAGAATATACCGAAGCTGATTTGATTTCATTCACTGAAAAATTGATTGCAAAAACTAATGAGGTCCAATTTGCTCTGACAAAAGACCGCAACAAGAAAGTAGTGAATCCATATTCTCAAGACAGTATTTTTAAACTGACACAAAACGGATACGATAACTTGGCTCAACAATACCCAATGTTTCAATATGAAATTCCGAGCAGGAAGAAGTCTTTAATAAGTTTGCCGCTCACGTATATGGGATTTGGCGGATATTTAAATCCTTTTACCAATGAGGCACAGGTTAATGACAAATTACCCATGTATAGTTTTCCCAATGTGGTATGTCATGAAATGGCACACCAAATTGGCTTTGGCAGTGAAAGTGAATGCAATTTCATTGGTTTTATGGCTTGCATCAAAAATAAAGACTTGTACTTTCAATATTCAGCCTATACTACTGCTTTGCGTTATTGTCTGGGTAGTATTATCGAGAAAAATGAAGAACGATTTAAAGAACTGAAACCGACAATCAACAAAGGAATTCTTGAAAACTTTAAAGAAAGTGAACAGTTTTGGGAACAATACGACACCTTTATCGATAAAGGATTCCATATTTTTTATGATCAGTTTTTGAAGACCAATCAGCAAAAAGACGGCTTGGAGAGCTACAGCAAATTTGTGGATTTATTGATTAACTACTACAGAGACAAGGAGATAAAGTAAATAAGACATTCCATCACCAAAGAAGGAACGCGGAACAGACTTATTACTTCAACTTAACGAAGCGATACACAGTCTGAAGTGCCGTAATATCACTGTTGTCAGACGTTGCATACTTTTTTTCATTCAGAATAAATTATCTTGTTCTTTTCTATGTCAAACAATTACAGAAACAATAATTACTCACCAGGGTAAGTCCCCGGCTCCTATATACCTACGACATAGCTAAAGTATGGGAAAGTCATAGATAAAGCATCAATGGTGACAGATTGCAAGATTAGGAACAGAGTGTCATTCTTTAAAAAAACACCTGTTTTGACAGTTTGTCTTTTAATCGCAAAAGGATTTTGCTGCGCAACATCCTTCAAAGCTCCGCTTTGAAAATGAAAAAGCCCAATAAAAATACTCAAACAAGTTTGGATATTTTTATTGGGCTTTTTCAATTATTTGTGATCTCAGAAGGATTCGAACCTTCGACCTACTGCTTAGAAGGCAGTTGCTCTATCCAGCTGAGCTATGAGACCTTGCTCTTAGAAAATTTCTTCTTTCGTCGGGGTGGCAGGATTCGAACCTGCGACCTCCTGGTCCCAAACCAGGCGCGATGACCGGGCTACGCTACACCCCGAAAGCGGAGAGACAGGGACTCGAACCCTGGCGACGGTTACCCGTCGACAGATTAGCAATCTGCTCCGTTACCACTCCGGCACCTCTCCTAAATTTTCAAATTGTATAAGAACATTTTCTTAAAGCGGTTGCAAATGTAATTTATCATTCTATAATTTACAACTATTTCATTTCTTTTTTTATCTATTAAAATAAATATTTACAAAACAAGTTCAAAGTCAATACAGTAGCCTTTTTCATTTTTTATTATTTTCATTGATTTAAGAATAATTGGGCTTTGAATTCCATAATTTGCAATAAAAGTTTAGTTTTGCAATACAAACAAACAACAAGTATTATGAGTAAAAAAGTAGTGATCGTATCAGCAGTAAGAACCCCAATAGGAAGCTTCATGGGTTCATTATCCACCGTTACTGCTGCCCATTTAGGTGCAACAGCCATTAAAGGCGCTTTAGATAAAATTAATTTAGATTACAACCTGGTTGATGAAGTGTTAATGGGTAATGTCGTTCAGGCTGGTGTCGGACAGGCTCCTGCCCGTCAGGCGGCTATTTATGCCGGATTACCAAACACTGTAATCTGTACCACAATAAACAAAGTTTGTGCATCCGGAATGAAAGCAGTAATGCAGGGAGCACAGGCCATCATGATGGGAGATGCTGAAGTAGTAGTAGCCGGAGGGATGGAAAACATGAGCCTGATTCCTCATTATGTACACATGAGAAACGGAGTGAAATTTGGCCCATCTACTTTAGTTGACGGCATGCAAAAAGACGGTTTAGTTGATGCTTATGACAATAATGCCATGGGAGTAAGCGCTGATTTGTGCGCAACTGAATATAAAATTACCCGTGAAGAACAAGATGCTTTTGCTATTCAATCTTATGAGCGTTCGGCTAAAGCCTGGAGTGAAGGTAAATTTGATAACGAAGTGGTACCGGTTACTATTCCGCAACGTCGTGGCGATGCTATTGTTTTTTCTAAAGACGAAGAATTTACCAATGTAAAATTAGATAAAATACCAGCTCTTAACCCTGCCTTTACTAAAGAAGGAACAGTGACAGCGGCTAATGCTTCTACCATCAATGACGGAGCTGCAGCTTTGGTATTGATGAGTGAAGAAAAAGCTTTAGCATTGGGATTAAAACCATTGGCTTACATCAAATCTTACGCTGATGCTGCACAAGAACCTAAATGGTTTACCACATCTCCGGCCAAAGCATTACCAAAAGCATTAAACAAAGTAGGATTGTCTCTTGCTGATGTAGACTTTTTTGAGTTTAACGAAGCTTTTTCAGTAGTAGGTTTAGCCAATGCTAAAATTCTAGGTTTAGATAACAGCAAAGTAAATGTAAACGGAGGAGCCGTTTCCTTAGGCCATCCGCTGGGATGCTCAGGAGCGCGAATTATCGTGACACTGATTAACGTTCTGGAACAGAATAATGCCAATATTGGTGCCGCAGCAATCTGTAACGGAGGTGGTGGTGCTTCTGCCCTAGTGATAGAAAGAGCCTAATCATATAGAATATATCTGAATGTTTGCCATTTGTAACCTTGCTATAATTCCTTTACGAGCTGAGCCCAGTGACCGTAGCGAGATTGTTTCGCAGGTACTGTTTGGTGAGCATTTTGAGATTTTAGAAACACAAAATCAATGGGCAAAAATCAAATTACAATTTGATGATTACGAAGGCTGGGTTGATTCTAAGCAATACCAAATTATTAGCGACAAGAATTTTAAAGATTTATCCAAAGACGCCATAATCCTGAATTCTGATTTGGTGGAATATGTGACCAACGCAAAAAATATGCTTTTGCCGATTCCACTGGGAGCCTCGCTTTCGTTTTTAAACCATAGTGATATCAACACCGAAGGATTTGAATTTGAAGGCATGAGAATAAGCGGTATCAAACCCAAATCGGATTTAATTAGCACTGCGTACATGTATCTGAATGCTCCCTATTTATGGGGCGGTAAAACACCTTTTGGAATAGACTGTTCAGGCTTTACCCAGATGGTTTACAAACTAAACGGTTACAAGCTTTTACGTGATGCTTCGCAGCAATCAACACAAGGAGATGCTCTCAGTTTTATTGAAGAAAGTGAACCTGGAGATTTGGCCTTTTTTGATAATGAAGAAGGCAAAATTATTCACGTGGGTATCATGATGGAAAACAACTACATCATCCATGCCAGTGGTAGAGTTAGGATTGACCGATTGGATCATTTAGGTATTTATAATGCAGAACAAAACAGACATACTCACCGATTAAGGGTCATTAAGAAAATAATATAAACCGAAACATGAGTTTCGGTTTTTTTATTACTTTTAGGCTTATTTATTTAAAATGAAAACTTTAACTAAGACCACACTCCTTTTCATCTCATTGTTTTTAGTAAGCTGTATCAAATCTAAAGAAGGTTCCGATACTGACAAAAGATACCAACCCCATGAATATGTAGAACTCAAACATCCTGAATGGAGTAAAAATGCTACCATATATGAAGTTAACGTAAGACAGTTCACCCCTGAAGGTACCTTTAAAGCCTTTGAATCCCATCTACCGAGAATTAAAGCAATAGGAATCGACATCATTTGGCTTATGCCCATCAACCCTATCGGTGTTGAAAAACGCAAGGGTACGTTGGGCAGCTACTATTCGGTTAAAGATTATTATGGCATAAATCCGGAATTTGGAACCAAAGAAGATTTCAAACATTTGGTAGACAAAATCCACAGTATGGGTATGCATGTCATAATCGATTGGGTGGCTAATCATTCCTCTTGGGATAATCAATTAGCGAAAGATCATCCCGATTGGTATACTAAAACGGAAGAAGGTCATTTTCAACCCACGCCTTGGTATGATTGGGATGATGTAATTGATTTTGATTACGAAAAGCCCGGTATCAGAAAATACATGACCGAAGCCTTGGTTTACTGGGTTAAAGATTTTGATATTGACGGCTACCGTTGCGACACTGCGGGTTTTATCCCAACTGATTTTTGGGACAATGCAAGAGCCGAAATGGATGCTGTGAAGCCGGTTTTTATGCTCGCAGAATGGGAATCTCGCGACTTGCATAAAAAGGCCTTCGACATGACCTATTCTTGGACTTTATTTGACAAAATGACCGCTGTAACCCGCGACAAAAAAAGTATCGGCGGCTTGGTAGAATATATGGCGCACGACGTAAGCACCTTTCCGCGTGACGGTTACCGGATGGTGTTTACAGACAATCACGATATGAATTCCTGGAACGGCAATATGGTTGCCAATTTTGGTGACGGATTGAAAGCCTCCATGGTTTTATGCGGTACTGTTAACGGTATGCCATTAGTTTATGGCGGGCAGGAAGCCGGACTTGACCGATCACTCAAATTTTTCGATAAAGACCAAATTGACTGGAGCAAAATGCCTTATGAAGAATTGTATACAAAACTTTTTGAACTGAAACACCGCAATCGCGCTTTATGGAATGGTAATGAAGGAGGCGTTATGGTTCGTATTTTTAACGACAAACAAGAACAAGTTATCTCATTTTCAAGAGCCAAAGAAAAAGATAAAATCATTTCAATAATCAATTACAGTGACAAACCGGCCACTGTAAAACTAAACGCTGAACACCAGAAAGGCAATTACACCGAATGGTTTTCCGGAGCACCAATAACGTTAAAAGGAGATGACACTTTACAATTAAAACCATGGCAATATATGGTATTAGTGAAATAAAAAAAGTCCCGATAAATCGGGACTTTTTTTATAAATCTTTGAAATTATTTCAATAAGAAGTTAGCTCCGAAGTTGATACTGGTACGACTGTTGGTTACTGCAGAGTAATCATTCTGTTTAAAAATATCATCTACACCACCTTGTCCGTCAAATTCGAAAAACAATTTCACTTTATCAGAAACCGGAATTTTAACACCGATACCAAGTGTCAAACCAAAATCATTTGTATTGAAAGCTTTTTTAACATCAGTCCCGAAACGGGTTTCTTCAGCACTAAGCAAAAAACCCATATAAGGACCAAACTGTAAATACCAGTTTCTGTCATTTCCAAAATGCCAATTGGCCATAATCGGGATTGTTAAATAATTTAATCTGTAGTCAGTATTGTATTGAAAACCGGTTTGTGAATCTTCAATAAAACCGTTGTCCCAACCTTTTTGATCGTAAATCAACTTTCCTTTGATACTCCATGCTCTGGAAAAATAATAATCTGCTGATCCACCGAAGTTGAATCCTGACTTTGAATCTGATGTTTCTCTGGAATTCGAAACACTCGAACTGTTGTATCCAATATTCAACCCGAATTCAACATCGCCTTTTTTCTGAGCGGAAGATATCGTAGTTATTCCTAAAGCTAAAATGATTGTAAAAATTGTTTTTCTCATGATGATTTCTTTTTTATAAATTCAAATTTAATTTAAATTTCTTTTAAAACTTCTATCAGATAATCTATTTCTTCTTTGGTATTCTCATGACTGAACGAAATACGCAGGCTTGGCTTCTTCAAATCGGCTTCCGAAAGCATCTCTGCCAAAACATGAGAAGGCTTTATGCTCCCGCTTTGACAGGCACTTCCGCGTGACACTGCAATGCCTTTCATATCAAGATTGAACAATATCATCGCTGTTTTAGCCTCCGAAAAAGGCAACAATACATTTAAGATATTGTATAACGTATTCTCACCGTTAACTGTCACTTCCGGAAAAGCTTCCTGTAATTTTTGGAGACAATACATCTTCAATTCGGTTATGTAAATTCTCTCTTCATGCAACTGTTCATAAGACAGTTCCAGTGCTTTTGCCATACCGGCTATCTGATGAACTGCTTCGGTTCCCGCTCGCCAGCCTTTTTCCTGCTCACCACCAAACAACATGGGTTGCAATACTACATTTTTACGAACAAAAGCAAACCCTATTCCTTTAGGACCGTGAAATTTGTGTGCGCTCGCTACCAGAAAATCGATTGGCAGTTCCTGTAAATTCAACTCTGTTTTACCTACAGACTGCACGGTATCACAATGAAAAAAGGCATCATATTGGTGACACAGCTCTCCTATTTGAGCAATATCATGTACAACACCCGTTTCGTTATTAACATGCATTAACGAAACCAATGTTTTTCTTTCACTCGGAAATAATGCCTTGAATTGATTGTAATCCAAACTACCGTCCGGGAGTACATTTACTTCAACTATTTCAATGCCAAACTCTTGCTGCAATGCCTTTACGGTATACAACGTTGCATGGTGTTCAGTTTTGGAAGTAATGATTCTTCTTACTCCAAAATCTTTGACTGCGCTTCTTAAAATCCAATTGGTTGCTTCCGTGGCACTCGAAGTAAAGAGGATTTCCTGCGCCGTACAATGTAAATATTTAGCAATGGTTTTCCTGGCTGTTTCAATTATCGCTTTAGCACTTCTCCCAACACTATGTGTGGACGATGGATTACCATATTCCGTTTGCATCACTTTAACCATTTCGTCAATAACCTCCTGACGAATTGACGTAGTAGCTGCATTATCAAGGTAAACTTTTTTCATGTTGCAAATATAAAAAGGACATGTCCTAATTAAATGATAAAAGATAATTTTAATAGTATAAAAAACTTATTTTTGCTAAAAAATTTAGCATCCGAATGAAACGCATTTTAAGCCTCCTGATTTTACTTTTTATCTTCAATGCCTGTGATGACGGCAATTTAACTGTTGATGTCATTGATTTTTCCGAAGGAAGTATTCTAAAATGCGGAGATAAAGATGTTTTGTATAAAGTTAAAGACAATGAGATGCTTTATCTCGAAATTTCTTCTTCTGTCTTTACCAACAACCCTACACCAACGGGAGAACCTCTTGAAATTCCTATAGGTAACGGTGTTCATGTGGTTTACCGAAAATACAGTGCCAATGTGAGTCAGGACAATCTTTGTCCAACCGTTCCCAGTGCCACGCCGGCATTAAGCGAGCAGTGGGAAGCCACATCCGGAACCCTACAAATAACAGTATCGGCAGTTTATGGCGCTCCTAATGCAACAACCAATCAAACTAAAATTATCGGTTACAAATATTATATTGTTTTCAAGAACACGACCTTCCTAAAACCCGACGGCACCACGCAATTGTATGGCGATGGAAACGGTGTTTTTGTTTTCGGGAATTATACCGTAAATGTTACGCCACTTGCATTGGGCTTTGATGAGCAGGCTCAAAAAAGCACTTGTGATAACCGAATCTTTAATTTCAACAGTAGTGAGGCCTTTATTTTGGATGTAGCTGATTATGCTACTTTATTTGCTAATGAAGTAACTACTACTCCACGTACAGCACTTCTTGACAGCACTCATAAGTTAACCTACCGTTTGTATTCCGGTGTGATAAATGACCAGTTTTTGTGTACCACCCCAACCCCTACAACTTCAATACTATCACAAGAATGGAATGGTGTAGATGGCGTGGATAATATTAGTGGAATTATTGAAGTAAGCACTACAACCTTAGGTACTGATTTTCAACACACCATAGTTTTAAAGAATGTGACTATGAAAAAGGGAAACAGTACATTTTACTTAGGAGACACTTACACTTTCGGAAGTTTCATAACCACTCCATAATTCATTATTACTTATGCCTACCGACTTTGTCAGCTATCAAAAATCAGGATACTTTTCTAAATTGATTGTCGATTATTTAGATCAGAAACCTGAGTTGAAAAAGTTTTACAATCGATTTCCTTCTTTGGAAAATTTCAAGGCACAAATAGATGAAAAACGGAATAATTTTCCGTTATCAAACAGAACTGTTTTAGTGGAAGCTTTGAAACTGCAATATCAAAATTTTGTCCTTACTGAAGCTACTTCCCAAAATATTTCAAAATTATCAGACCCTCAAACATTTACGGTCACCACGGGACATCAACTGAATTTGTTTACCGGACCGCTTTATTTTTTGTATAAAATAGTTTCGGTTATCAAGCTGTGTCAGGATTTAAAACAAACCTATCCGGAACATCATTTTGTGCCTGTTTACTGGATGGCTACAGAGGATCATGATTTTGAAGAAATTAACTATTTCCATTTTAAAAATGTAAAAATAAAATGGGACCGTACCAGTCAAGGTCCGGTTGGTAGACTAACCAACGAAGGATTGTCCGAAGTTTTAGACGTTTTTACCGAAGAATTAGGTCTCGGTGAAAACGCCGCTCATTTAAGAAGTTTGTTTGAAGAAGCTTATCTGAATCACAACACCTTAGCTGATGCCACCCGTTATTTGGTGAATGAGCTATTTGGCGCAAAAGGATTGGTTATTCTGGACGGGGATGATGTTTCTTTGAAAAAAATAATGATTCCTTACATTCAAAAAGAATTGACGGAACAAAAGTCTTTTCAAAAAGTTACAGCAACCAATGCAGCTCTTGAAAAAGAGTATACGATACAGGTTAATCCGAGAGAAATCAACCTTTTTTATATTGAGGATAATCTGAGAGAGCGTCTTATTTTTGAAGACCAGCAATACAAAGTGAATCATACTGATTTGGCTTTCTCAGAAAAAGAAATTCTTGATTTATTGGAGCAAAACCCAGAGAAATTCAGCCCTAATGTTATTCTAAGACCTTTATATCAAGAAGTTATTCTTCCCAACCTTTGTTATATCGGCGGTGGCGGTGAGTTGGCTTATTGGTTGCAATTACGTTCCAATTTTGAAGCAAATCAAATTACATTTCCCATATTGCTTTTGCGCAATTCTGTCCTTTTAGCCACTGATAAACAAGTTCAGAAAGCAGACAAACTGAATCTCAGCTGGCAGGAACTATTCCGTAATCAACAGGAATTATACAATAAGAAAGCCATTGAATTTTCTCAAATCAATTTGGATTTCAGCACACAAAAAGAATTCTTGAAGCAACAATTTGATAAGCTGACTGCCATAGCACAACAAACGGATAAATCTTTTGTTGGAGCTGTAAAAGCACAAGAAGCCAAACAAATTAAAGGTTTGGAGAATTTGGAAAAACGATTTCTAAAAGCAGAAAAGAGAGTTCATGCCGAGAAATTAGAGCGTATTCTTCTATTGCAAAATGAGCTTTTCCCTAACCAATCATTACAAGAACGGAAGGCCAATTTTTCGACATTTTATTTAGAACACAACGGCTCTTTTTTGGAACAATTGTTTGCCGAATTACAGCCTTTGAATCAACATTTTACGATAATTACCCTCTAAAACAAGTTTTCAACACGAAAACGTTTTCGTTTGGGCAGACTAAAAAATGTTAAAAAAACATTCCTTACTTTTATAATTAATACCATTAACCGCATCCTTTAATTATTAATTATGAAAAGAAAACTACTTTTTTTACTCTTATCTTTTTTAGCGTTTCATACTAATGCACAAACCGTTTCCATGATTGGAACAGCGCTTTCGGGTTGGACCACCGACATCACAATGAACAGTACTGATGGCATTACTTACACCCTGAACAATTATACTTTCACCACTGGTGAAGCAAAGTTTAGACAAAACGGTGCTTGGGATGTAAACTGGGGGGCTCCGTTTTTTCCGGTGGGAAGCGCTACATTGGGTGGACCCAATATAGCTGTGACCGGTGGAACCTATAATGTTGTATTTAATAAAAATACAGGAGCCTATAGTTTTAGTAATGCAGCTTATCCTACCATAAATATGGTGGGTGATGCTCTTAACGGATGGAATAATGATGTAACTATGAGTACTCTTGATGGAGTTAATTATATACTCAATGACTACACTTTCGTTACCGGTGAAGCAAAATTCAGGCAAGGCTCTACTTGGGATACCAATTGGGGAGCTGTTAATTTTCCTAACGGTAACGCCGTTCACGATGGTCCTAATATTCAGGTAACCGGAGGGACCTATGATGTTTTGTTTAACCGAAATACCGGTGATTATAGCTTTACAAATCCGTCTTATCCTGTAATTAGTATTATTGGTACGGCCCTTAACGGATGGGATACTGATATAGAAATGTTTACTGATGATGGTATTAATTACACGCTCAACGGATATACTTTTACTGCCGGAGAGGCAAAATTCAGACAAGACAGCAGTTGGACACTGAATTGGGGTACCAATGATCAAGCTACTTGTTTTCCAAACGGAACCGGAGTCAATGCTGCTCAAAACATCGTCATTCCCAGCGGAACTTACAATGTTAGTTTCAACAGAATATCAGGATTATACAGTTTTACCTATTTAGCTATAGGCTTAATCGGTTCTGCAACATCCGGCAGTTGGTTTACTGATACTTTCATGAATACAACAGATGGTATTGAATATACCCTATCAAACATTTCACTGATGGCCGGAGAAGTAAAGTTTCGTCAAAATTCGGATTGGACGATGAATTGGGGAAGCAACGACACCCCTAACTCATTTCCGTCGGGAACGGCTATTTATAATTCCTCAAACAATATTGCCGTTATAGCAGACGGTTTTTATGACGTCACTTTCAATCGAAATACTTTGGCTTATTCATTCAATCAATTATTGGGAACAGCTCATTTTGATTCTTCCGAATTTACAGTTTTCCCAAATCCTTCCTCAAATCGATGGACAATAACAACACCAGATGCAGCAATAGAATCAATTGCCCTATATGATGTTACCGGAAAACAATTAGGGATTATCAAATCAAATGAAAAAAGTGTAAGTATTGATGCTATTGGACTGAGTAAAGGTATTTATTTTGTTAAAATTACAACAGCGAGCAAAATCCTAACTACCAAATTGATAAAAGAATAAACTTTTATAAGGCTATCATTAAAAAAATCCTGTTCAAGTATTGGGCAGGATTTTTTATTTCACAAAATAAGGTCTATTTTTGCACCCAATTTTAAAATAAAACAAACAAAAATGGCAACGAATAGAACATTTACTATGATTAAGCCTGATGCTGTTGAAAACGGACACATCGGTGGGATTTTAAATATGATTACTGAAGGAGGTTTCAGAATTGTAGCAATGAAATTAACACAATTGACTGTAGCTGACGCTCAAAAATTTTATGCAGTGCACTCTGCCAGACCATTCTTTGGTGAATTAGTTGAATTCATGACAAGAGGTCCGATTGTTGCAGCTATCTTGGAAAAAGACAATGCAGTGGAAGATTTCAGAACTTTAATTGGAGCTACAAACCCTGCGGAAGCAGCTGAAGGAACTATCCGTAAAAAATATGCTACTTCTATTGGAGAGAATGCCGTTCACGGTTCTGACTCTGATGAGAATGCTGCTATTGAAGGTGCTTTCCACTTTGCAGGAAGAGAGCAATTCTAAGAGTTTGCTTGGGTTTTACCCGGTGTTCAACCCTTTATAAATATATTAAATCCCATTTCATCGGAAATGGGATTTTTTATTGTCGGCATTAACGCTTTTATAAACTTTTTATTCTAAATTTACCATCCCCCTAATACTGTTATCCATGAATGAAGAGTACAATATTCCGTACGAAACCTACAATACGGAGCTTTTTTTTGATCTTTCGGCTGATTTATTATTCATTGCCGGTTTTGACGGTTACTTCAGAAAAGTGAATCCTGCTGCCTGCCAATTGCTTGAATATTCTATTGAAGAATTATTGGCCGAACCGATTAATCATTTTATTCATGAAGAAGATCGGGAGATTACTTCACAAATGCGTGCCAATATCAGAGCCGGAAAACCTTTATTGAATTTTGAAAATCGTTATGTAACCAAAAGTGGTGCTATTGTTTGGTTATCATGGACTTCTATGCCTTTGGGGGAATTGGAACTGGTTTATGCTATTGCCAAGAATGTCACTCATCTCAAAAAACTGGAAGAAGAGCGCAACGCTCTTTTGACCAATCTTCAGAAAATCAATAAGGATTTAAAAAAACTTACCTACACGGCTTCTCATGATATGCGATCGCCAGTGAATAATTTGCTTACGGTTTACAGTTTGCTGGACACATCTAAGATTGTAGATGAAGAAACCAGCGAATATATTGCCATGTTGAAAAAAGCTACCGAAGGACTCAAAGAAACCTTGGACAATTATGTAGACAACATCAGTCATAATGAAAGTTTGGTTATACAGTCTGAATCACTGTCGTTTGAAAAATCACTGGAATCGGTAACCGGTTCCATTCAGTCACTCATTAAAGATTCTAAAACGTCTTTGATTTATGACTTTTCTTTGGCAGAAACCGTCCAATTCAACAAAGCCTATCTGGACAGTATTTTCCTGAACTTAATTACCAACGCCATCAAGTATGCTAATCCGGAACATCCTCCGGTGATTACCATTACCTCTCAAAAAAACACCGATACCACCCAGTTGATTTTTACAGATAACGGTCGGGGTTTTGACATCCTGAAAGTAAAGGATAAAATATTCGGGCTGAATCAAACCTTTCATAATCATGAAGACAGCAAGGGTATCGGACTTTATTTAGTATACCATCATGTTCAGGATATGGGCGGCTATATTGATGTCGTAAGCCAAACCGGGTTGGGTACCACTTTTACCATTCATTTCAAAAATTAAATGTATTTGGTTTCGCAGCGTCTGCGCTTGGGGGCACGTTAAAACCCCATGGGAAAACGATTTCACCCCATTGCAGGATGATTTCACCCCACTGCAGAATGGTTTTACCCCTCTGGAAAATGATTCCACCCCATTGAAGTATGGGTTTACCCCAAAGAAGCATGGGATTACCCCACAGAAGTATGGGTTTACCCCAAAGAAGCATGGGATTACCCCACAGAAGTATGGGTTTACCCCAAAGAAGCATGGGATTACCCCAAAGAAGTATGGGTTTATCCCATAGCAAAATGATTTCACCCCATTGCAGAAAGGATTCACCCTGTGTGGAAGCCAGAGATTTGCTGTACTCTAACACTCCTGAGAGACGAAAACAATAAGCCTGACGTATTTGTGATGGATTATTGCAGTAAAAAGTGTATTGTGTGAATGGCGATGCTACTTGTTAATTTTTTAATAAAAATAAGTTTAGTAACCTAAAAATTTCTTTTTTTCGCAGCATCAATTAATAACAAAAATCAATCATCATGAAAAAACAATTACTTGCTATTTTATTCGTAGCAGTTTCCGGCATCGCTGTAGCACAAACTACGCCGGAGAAAACCAACAACTACCCAGAATTTACGGTGAACGGAAAACTAGGATTTGCCCGTTTGAAATCAACCGGAAATGCCCCGCTTAACGGAAACATTAACGGAAGTGACGTTATGGTTGCTTTTAAATTGGGCCGAAAGTTTGATATCGCTACCGGTGTCGGTTATTTTGAATTCAACGGGAATACGACCGTTGCCGGCAACAGTGCCAGCCTCAAAAACTCTTATCTCCGTATTCCTTTGCAGTTCAGTGGGGATTTCAATTTGTTTAAAAATGAAAAACCGGAAAATGACAAGCTATTCTTTACCGTTGGTGTAGGCGTATATGCCAATACCTTATTGAAACAGGAATTAGAAACCGCTCTTGACAGAACCAGTACCAAAAACATGGGCTGGAATTTTGGTCTGTCCAGTCAGGTTGGGCTTAAATTTATCCTGAGTGATGCCTTTAACATAGGCATTGGATTGGAAAGCCAAAGCGACTTCAGCAAAATGAAAAAAGACGGTGCCGAACAAAAAATAGAACAGTTTAATGGTTTGTACTTTAAACTGGGACTTAAGTTTTAATACCAACAGCCTTTTACTTAAACAAAAAAGCCCCGATGTATCGGGGCTTTTTTAATTATTGTAAACCGGCTAAACTCTGCTCAATGGTAGCAATTTTAGCCAAAGCATCTGCTTCTTTTTTGCGCTCGTTTTCTATTACCTGTGGTGGTGCACCGGCCACAAATTTTTCATTGGCCAATTTGCCCTGAACACTACGAAGGAAACCTTGTGTATATTTGAGCTCTTCGGTTAACTTGGCTATTTCGGCGGCGATATCAATATTGCCCGAAACCGGAATGAAATATTCGTTTGATTTTACGCGATAGGTCAAAGCGCCGTCAATCTTATCTGAAATGTATTCCAAAGACGCCAGATTTCCCAGTTTCATAATCACCGCATCAAAGTAAGTTGAGGCGTTATCATGGTTTACCACTTTTAAATCGACAGCATCTTTCATGGCAATGTTTTTGTCTTTGCGGATTGTTCTGATACCGGCAATTACTTCCATGGCAAAATCAAAATCGGCAATCAACTTCTCATTATAAGAAGCCATTTTAGGATATTCTGCAATAATCAAAGCCTGTTCAGGCGTTCTTTCTGCTATATGTTGCCAAATTTCTTCTGTCAAGAATGGCATAAAAGGATGTAACAATTTCAAATTGGCTTCCAACATTTCAATGGCTTTATTGAATGTCGTACGGTCAATTGGTTGTTGGTACCCCGGTTTAATCATTTCTAGGAACCACGAACAGAAATCGTCCCAAACCAATTTGTAAATACACATCAAAGCATCAGACAAACGGTATTTTTCAAAATGGTCTTCAATTTCCGCTAAGGTTTGCTGCAACTTGGCCTCATACCATTCGATGGCAACTTTTGAACTTTCCGGCTGGGCAATATCCGCTACTTCCCAACCTTTGATGAGACGGAAAGCATTCCATATTTTGTTGGCAAAAGCCTTACCGTTATTGCATAATTCTTCGTCAAACAAGATGTCGTTTCCGGCAGAAGCGCTCAAGAGCAACCCTACTCTTACCCCATCGGCACCAAACTTTTCAATCAGTTCGAGAGGCTCGGGAGAATTCCCTAGAGATTTAGACATTTTACGGCGTTGTTTGTCGCGTACCAATCCGGTTAAATAAACATTGGTAAATGGTTTTTTTCCGGTGTATTCATAGCCAGCAATAATCATACGTGCCACCCAGAAGAATAAGATATCCGGTCCGGTTACCAAATCATTCGTTGGGTAATAGTATTTAAAGTCTTCGTTTTCCGGATCCATGATTCCCCCGAATACGGCCATTGGCCATAACCAGGAAGAAAACCAAGTGTCTAACGCATCGGCATCCTGAGTCAAATCAGCCGCTGATAAATTTGGATTGTTTGTTTTAGCCTTAGCCAAATCCACTGCGTCGGCAATCGTTTCAGCGACCACAAAATCTTCTTTGCCGTCTCCGTAATAATAGGCCGGGATTTGTTGTCCCCACCACAATTGACGGGAGATATTCCAATCGCGAATATTTTCCAACCAATGACGGTAGGTATTGTTGAAACGTGACGGATATAATTTTACTTCTTCGGTTTCTAACACCGCTTTGATGGCCGGTTTTACCAATTCTTCCATGCTTAGGAACCATTGGTCAGACAAGCGCGGTTCAATAACGGCTTTGGTTCTTTCCGAAGTACCCACTTTGTTGATGTGGTTTTCCGTTTTAGCCAAAGCGCCAATATCTTCTAATTCGCGGGCAATTTCTTCGCGTACCACAAAACGGTCTTTGCCTTGATAGTGAAGACCAAAACTGTTCAATGTAGCATCTTCATTGAAAATATCGATAATTTCCAAATTGTGTTTTTCGCCTAATGCCTTGTCATTTACATCGTGTGCCGGAGTTACTTTAAGGCATCCGGTTCCGAATTCCCTATCCACATATTCGTCGAAAATAATAGGAATGAAACGATTACAAATAGGCACTATAGCTTGCTTTCCTTTCAAATGCGTATAGCGTTCATCATCAGGATGGATACAAATGGCGGTATCTCCCAAAATGGTTTCGGGACGTGTGGTAGCAATAGTTACAAACTCATTACTGCCAACGATTTGGTATTTTAAATGGTATAATTTCCCCTGACGTTCTTCATAGATTACTTCCTCGTCAGACAAGGTTGTTTTGGCTTCCGGATCCCAGTTGACCATACGATAACCCCGATAGATATAGCCTTTGTTATACAAATCAACGAAAGAGCGAATTACGGAGGCCGACATATCCGGGTCCATGGTGAATTTAGTGCGGTCCCAATCACATGAACAGCCTAATTGTTTCAGCTGTTCTAAGATGGTACCCCCGTATTTGTTTGTCCAATCCCAAGCATGTTTGAGGAATTCCTCACGGGTTAAATCGTTTTTGTTGATGCCTTCGCTTTTTAGTTTTGCCACAACCTTTGCTTCAGTAGCAATGGAAGCGTGGTCTGTACCCGGTACCCAGCACGCATTGAATCCTTTGAGACGCGCCCGACGAATCAATACATCCTGAATGGTATTGTTTAACATGTGTCCCATGTGCAAGACTCCTGTCACATTGGGAGGCGGAATGGTGATGGTATAAGGCGTTCTATGGTCGGGTTTGGAATGAAAATAGTTGTTTTTCATCCAGTAGTCGTACCATTTTTTTTCTACGGCGGAGGCGTTAAACTGTGCGGGAATCATATATAGATTATTAGCTTCTTAGATTATTTAGACATTATGATTACAAGTGAGCGGTACAATTCCTTTTTAGCCCCGATTGTAACGGTTGCCGTGCAAGAGTGGAAAGCGGGAAAACGGACAGCTGATAATCACCGGCTATTCGCTTCAAAAAAGGTGGTATGCTTTTTGTAATTTGATTTGCAAAAGTAATTAATAACTACTTTAGAAAAAATTAAGAATTAAATTTTTGTGTATTAATTTAAACAGAGTATTTTTACTAACCAAATAACACATTTGACCTATGAAAAAAGTTTTACTTATTACGATCATCCTTTTAAACACCGTGGTTTTTGCACAGAAGGGTGCCAAGATTGAGTTTAAGGACAAGGACAATACAATAGACTATGGGACGGTAAACAAGGAAGATGATGACGGTGTCAGAGTTTTTGTGTTTACCAACACAGGAGACGAACCGCTTGTGATTACCAATGTGCAATCGACTTGTGGATGTACAGTACCTTCCAAACCTACAGAGCCTATAGCTCCGGGAAAAACGGGTCAGATTTCGGTTAAATACAATATGCACACCGGCCCTATCCGAAAAACAATTACAGTAGAAAGTAATGCTGTAAACGTAGAGGAAGGCAGAATAGCGTTGAAAATAAAAGGAGAGGTCATTGAAAAACCGGTAGTAAATTTGCTGGAGAAAAAGAAAACCAGTCCGATGATGCAATAAAAAAAGCCCCGAATTTCGGGGCTTTTTTTTATAGTATGCTTTTGAGTTGGAACTTGAAATTCATGGGAACCGTATTGCGTTCGATTTCCATTTGAATGGTCTTTCCTTCTTCGGATTTGAGTAAATCATTTATTTTCTCGATGGTCATTTCCTGAGTAGTATGTCCATTGATTTTGAGGATGCGGTCTCCTTTTTTGAGCCCGCATTTTTCAGCAGTAGAACCCTCTCGCACATTAGCAATTTTGAAAATCGGTTTTAACTCAAAACGGATTTGAAGTTTGTTTTGGATTCGTTCTTGATCCGCGTCTTTATAAATTTTTATTCCGTTGGTTTCCTCTGTTAATTTGGTCCATTCCAATCCGGCATGTTCCACCTCTATTCCACTCATATTAATATTAAAGGGATCATCTACTTTGGCATTGGATTTTGTAAACATCAGATTGTTTTGGTAATCAAAAACAACCGTAAACCGTGACAGCACCTCTCCTCCTATGGAGCCAATTCTGTCGGGAACGAAATTGACATTTTGGATTGACGTTGAATCGGGAAAAGTTGTAATCGCATTATGGAATGTAGTGTAACCAAAACTAAAACTATCGATACGCCCCCGAAGCCCAAATATCTCGCCGCTGAATCCCCTTCCTAAAAAGTCTTTTATCGTTTTTTCAGGTTTGACAAAGGTTTTTGTTTTGTTCAGGAAAATCCAAAGGGCATCACTGTTTCCTGTATCAAGCAGTAGTTTAGCTTGTGCTACTTTATCATATTGCTCTATTTTAGAAATATAATACGGTTTGTTTTCTTCCACATATATAGTGTTTCGGGAGAAGTTTCTTTGGAGCTTTTTATCTATCTTCTCATTATCGTTAGCATAGACGATTATTTTTTTTCTCTCATAGTTAATTTCGACTTTATGGTTTTTGAAGAAATGATACCCTATGATTCCGTTTACCGGAATACCAACATGTGATGAAAAATTAAATTCCTGATCCAATACCAGGTAGATTTCATGTTCATTATCTGTAAAACCATTGACCTCCATTTTATTTTTGGAAGATTTATAGGCCTCAATCGCATCCTGACCGCCCAGTCCTTTCAGCATTAATTTTTCAATATGGAAAAACTGTATTTGCTCCTTATCGTCCAAGCTGAAAAGAATTGTTTCTTCCACTCCGGTGTCTAACAAAAATGTCAGCTCTTCTCCATTTACTTTGATGGGGATAAAAATTAAATTATTAATGAACTTGAAGGGGATAACAATCTTTTTCTTGTGATTAACAATCTCAAAGTTTGATTGACCAAAAGCTGTAGTAATTGAGAATACTATAAAACAGAAGACAAATGGTATCCGCATCTCATATGATTTTGGATAAATTTAGTAAAATTATTATAGAAAAAATAATTTTCAACGCTTTATAAAGTAGCCACAGGAATTGTTTGGAAGCTAAAAAAGTCGCAAATTTGCACCTCAAACTAAATCATCATGCCAAAAATATCTTTAAAAGGGCAACAAATGCCCGAATCACCCATCAGAAAATTGGTTCCTTATGCCGAAATTGCTAAAAAGAAAGGACATAAAGTATACCATTTGAATATTGGTCAACCCGATATTAAAACACCTGATGTGGCATTAAACGCTGTGAAAAACGCCGACATTAAAGTATTAGAATACAGCCACTCGGCCGGTTTTGAAAGTTACAGAACCAAGCTCTCTGCGTATTACAAATCACACGGGTTACCTATAGATGTTGCTGATATTATCATCACCACGGGGGGGTCAGAGGCTTTGTTGTTCGCTATGGGAAGTACTATGGATTCAGGCGATGAAATTATTATCCCCGAGCCGTTTTACGCCAACTATAATGGTTTCTCAACCGCATCAGGCGTAAAAGTGGTTCCTGTAATTTCTACTATAGATGAAGGCTTTGCCTTGCCTCCTATTGCTGCTTTTGAAAAGTTAATTACACCTAAAACCAAAGCGATTCTGATTTGCAATCCCGGAAACCCAACCGGTTATTTGTATTCAAAAGAAGAAATCATGCAGTTGGCTGAAATCGTAAAAAAACACGATTTATTCCTGATTGCCGATGAAGTGTACCGTGAATTTATTTATGATGCAAATGACAAACATTTCTCAGTCATGAATGTTCCCGGCTTGGAAGAGCATGCCATCATGATTGATTCGGTTTCTAAAAGATACAGTATGTGCGGGGCCCGTATCGGTTGCATCGTTTCCAAAAACAAAGAGGTCATGGCTACGGCTATGAAGTTTGCACAAGCGCGTCTGAGCCCGCCAACCTATGCGCAGATTGCCAGTGAAGCTGCTTTGGAAACACCTCAAAGTTACTTTGACGATGTGATTTCAGAATACAAAGAACGAAGAGACACTTTAATTACTGAATTACAAAAAATTGAGGGGGTCAAAGTGGCTACTCCTAAAGGAGCCTTCTATTGCATCGCCCAATTACCGGTCGAAAATGCCGATGATTTTGCCCAATGGCTTTTAGAATCTTATGATAACAATGGCGAAACCGTAATGGTAGCACCGGCTGCCGGTTTTTATTCTACTCCAGGTGTTGGTTTGGACGAAGTGCGCATTGCCTATGTCTTGAAAAAAGATGATTTAGTACGTTCAGTAGCCATTTTAAAAGATGCTTTGAAAGTTTACAATCAAAAATAAAATAGTAAGACTTACCCAATAAAACGCTCCATCCATGGGGCGTTTTTTGTTTTTGGCAGCAGCACTCCCTGCAACGGTTCACGCTCCCTCCCGCTATCCGCGCTACACGCCTGCCTGCCGACAGGCAGGGTAGCCGGCTCCTATCGGGGCTATATAGACGT
>NZ_JBPTTM010000020.1:0-1169 GCF_051547105.1 Flavobacterium sp. XGLA_31
AACCAACCTGCGGGAGGTTTTGGTCAGACGTTGTATGTGCGTGTGGAGACTATCGCCACGGGTTGTTATGATATAGTGGAATTAAAATTAGTGGTGGACCCGCTACCGAATATCACCCAGCCGAACTATCCTCAATATTCACTGTGTGATTATGACCAAAGCAGTATAGGTCATGAGACCTTTGATTTGGGCAGCCGAGTGAGTGCTATTTTGCTCAATCAAACGGGAATGACGGTTACCTTCTATCCGAGTTTGACCGAGGCACAGAACAATCAGAATGCCATCAACAATTTGATGTACATCAATGTACCGATGTATGTTCAGACCTTGGGAATCAGAATCACCAACAATCAAACAGGCTGTTACTCGATTTCCACTATGGATATCCGGGTAGAACCGCTACCGACTCCTACGCCACCGACCCAACCATTTACGATTTGTGACGGGGATCAGAACGGTATTGCCTGCAATATTGATTTGACCACGCTCTCCACAGGTATTGTAGGAGGAGCAGCTTATAACATCAGCTTCCATGAAACACTGACCGATGCTCAACTCGGAGGCACTACCATCCCGAATCCGACAAGCTACTGCAACATCCATCCGTTTACCCAAACCTTGTATGTTCGATTGACAGACCAATTAACAGGATGCTGGAGTGTGATGCCTATCGTGTTGATTATTAATCCGAGCCCTATAGCTCCGGTGAATGTACCGAATATAGAGGTGTGTGATTATGACAACAACACCCAGGACGGATACACTATGGTAAATCTTACCCAAAACACAGCCATGATATTGGCGCAACAGCCTTTGGGAGCGAGTAACTACACCATAGAGTATTATACAACCAAAGCACTGGCCGAGGCAGGTCTGCTTCCGATAATCCAAACCACAAACTACTATGGCCACAACGGAGATATCATCTGGGTAAGAGTAGAGGATAACACTACGGGTTGTTACAACTTGGGCTCTTTCCAATTGATTATCAACAAACCGCTTTTACTGACCACGCCAACACCGTTGAGTTTGTGTGATGATGACAATCAGCCCAACAATCAGTTTACGACATTTGATTTAACGGTTCGAAATACCATGATCAATCAGGGCTTAGGCAGCGGTTATACCGTGACGTATTATACGGATGCTCCGGTAACTCCGACAAGTGT
>NZ_JBPTTM010000021.1:0-1103 GCF_051547105.1 Flavobacterium sp. XGLA_31
GTTTGTAGCTAACGAAGGATGTGCGAACTCAGGTACTTATACCAACACTTGGACTGTAGCTGATGCTTGTGGCAATACTTCTGCTGTGTTTACCCAAGTAATCACTGTTCAGGATACTACTGCGCCACAAATCACAACTAATGCGACTGACTTAATCGTACAATGTGGTACAGGAAACACAGGTTCTTTAGAACAATGGATTGCCAATAATGGTGGTGCTGTTGCTTCTGATAACTGTTCAACTGTAACTTGGTCAAACAATTTTAATACAATAGGTAATGATTGCTCTGCTGCGGTAACCGTTATATTTACTGCTACCGATGCTTGTGGAAATGCCTCTACAACTTCAGCTACATTCTCTATTCAAGATACAACGGCTCCTGTTTGGTCAACTCAGGCAGGATCTCTTGATGCTACTGTAGAATGTAGCGATGCGACTGCTTTAGCAACGGCTCAGGTTGCCTTCCCTATTGCTACTGACAACTGTGATACAGATTTAACTAATGTTGTAAAAACTTCAGGTGAGTTTGTAGCTAACGAAGAATGTACCAATGCCGGTACTTATACCAACACTTGGACCGTAACGGATGATTGTGGTAATACTTCTGCTGTGTTTACTCAGGTAATCACTGTTCAGGATACTACGGCCCCTACTTGGACTACTGCCGCAGGGTCTCTTGATGTTACCGTAGAATGTAGTGATGCGGCTGCTTTAGCTAATGCTCAGGCTGCCTTCCCTGTCGCTTCTGACTTATGTGATACCGATGTAACTGACATTTTCAAAGTATCAGGAAGTTTTGTTGCCTCTGAAACTTGTCCTAATGCCGGTACTTATACCAACTCTTGGACCGTAACAGACGGATGTGGTAACGCATCAACTCTATTTACTCAGGTAATTACCGTTCAGGATACTACGGCTCCTACTTGGTCAACTCAGGCAGGGTCTCTTGATGCTACTGTAGAATGTAGCGATGCGGCTGCATTAGCAACGGCTCAAGCTGCTTTCCCTATTGCTTCTGACTTATGTGATGCTGATGTTACCAACATTGTAAAAACTTCAGGTGAGTTTGTAGCTAACGAAGGATGTGCTAATGCAGGTACTT
>NZ_JBPTTM010000022.1:0-713 GCF_051547105.1 Flavobacterium sp. XGLA_31
ATCGCTCAGACGAATGCTTTACCGAATCTTTATACCAACGTTACCAATCCGCAACAGATTTGGATTAATATTAAGAACAATGCCACGGGTTGTAATTCGGTAAGTTCGTTTAATTTGGTGGTACATCCGCTACCGACACTTACCACACCACCGACTATTTTCCAGTGTAGTAACGGAGCGACGAATCAGGCGCTATTTGATTTGACAATCAATGAAGCGACTACCACAGGAGGATTAGGGAATTTAACGGTAACCTATTACCACACTCAGGCCGATGCCGATGCACCGAGCAATGCGATAGGCACACCATCAACCTATTTAGGAACCGATAATGAGGTTGTTTATATCAGAGTACAGGATAACACCACGGGTTGTTATGCTACCACTACCCAGTTACTCAGAGTAACCCAAGGGCCGTTGGCTGTAACCCCTCTGCCATTGCATTATTGCGATCCTAATAATGATGGATTTGGCGTTTTTGATTTAAACAGCACCATTAACCAAATCGCCGGTGGTTCGCTACCAGCAGGAGTAACGGTAAGTTTTTACGAAACCCAAACCGATGCTGTGATAGGAGCGAATCCACCGTTAACGAGTCCTTATTTTAATATTAATCCATGGACACAAACCATTTATGTGAGAGTATTTTATACCCTGACAGGTTGTGCCAATTATGTTCAGTTGCAATTAATCGTTGACCCAACCCCAGAGGC
>NZ_JBPTTM010000023.1:0-653 GCF_051547105.1 Flavobacterium sp. XGLA_31
CTACCGAGTTTAGCGGGTTATGTGGATACGGTATTGGGAGCTACTCAAACAGCACCGACTTACATCGTGGAGTTCTACGACAACCAGGCATCGGCTGATGCGGGCATCTCCAATGCAGCACTGACCGATCTGGATACCTACCAGGTACACAGCGGTACTTACTGGGTCAGAGTAGAGAATACACTAACGGGTTGTTATGAATTAGATTCTTTTAAAGTAACGATAGAGAAACTGGCTAAGCCGGTAATCACCAGCAACACGGGCAGTCATATTGCGTGTGTACAATGGAATACGACTCAGGTGACCAATGATTTGATTCTGGACAGTGGCATTACGGCTGCGAACTATACCTTTAACTGGTATGCCGACGGAGTACTGCAGTCTCAGCACGGTGCTACGTTTGCCGTAACGACCATGGACCTTAATGCGGATCATGTGGTGTATACGGTAGAGGCTGTGAGTATCAATCCTCCGCTGTTGGGTTGTACTTCGGTGATTACCGAGTTATCGACCTTTGATGTAATCAAATCGGGTATCGCGGCCAATCTGGAGTATACCGTAACCAATGCCTTTGCCGAGAATCAGATTATTACGGTAACCAATGACGGTTACGGATTGTATGAGTACAGCATGGATGACGGTCCGAGACAAAC
>NZ_JBPTTM010000024.1:0-625 GCF_051547105.1 Flavobacterium sp. XGLA_31
CAAATGGTTGTGGTAGTGACGAACGTCAGGTTCAGTTTGATGTGTTGCCAAATCCGGTTATCACTTCAGCAAATGTTTCAACAACACCGGTTTGTATTGGTAATGATGTTGTGGTCAACCTTTCGGGTATGGCTGACGGTGATTATACATTGAATTATGATTTAAGCGGTAGCAATATTTTGGCTAATCAAACTATATCTGTTTCGGTTATCAGTGGCAATGCTATTTTTATCATTCCATCGACTGCATTACCGGCGAGTGGTACCACAGTAATTACATTTACCAATATCCAAAACACGGTTACCTCTTGTCAGGCAGCTTTAACCAATGTTAGCGCCAACATTCTGATTAATCCGGTGGTTCAAATTGATAACAGTAACCTTTCGGTAGCGGCCGCTTGTTTTGGTAGCCCAATAACGGTAACGCTTACCAATACCACGAATCTTCCTGATGGGGATTATCAATTTGATTATTCGATTCCAACCGGAACGCCAAGTACAGGGAACTCAGGTATTGTTACTATTACAGCAGGAACAGGCTCATTCGCCATTCCGGCAACAGTTTTCCCAATAGCAGGAAATTATGACATAACAATAACTTATATCACCACAGCAACTGGATGTTC
>NZ_JBPTTM010000025.1:0-568 GCF_051547105.1 Flavobacterium sp. XGLA_31
TTGGCCTTGGATGCTTCCTTGAGGAGCACAACCACCACTTACACTGAAGCCGTTTAAGAACGCAGCGAACGCAGCATTAACAGCCGCTTGATTAGCATAAGCACAAGCTGAAGCTGAAGCATTAGCCGGTGCATTGGTTGTTACTTCTGCAGGAGCAGTCACCGTGAAGGTACGGGTTACTGAACCACTATAACATTTATCAGTTACGTTATACGTCACACTGGTAGTTCCACCTTGACATAAAGTCGGTGCTACCGGTTGGCCTTGGATGCTTCCTTGAGGAGCACAACCACCACTTACACTGAAGCCGTTTAAGAACGCAGCGAACGCAGCATTAACAGCCGCTTGGTCAGCATAAGCACAAGCCGAAGCTGAAGCGTTAGCCGGAGCATGAGTGATTACCTCTGCAGGAGCGATTACCGTGAACGTACGAGTTACTGAACCGCTATAACATTTATCAGTTACGTTATACGTCACACTGGTAGTTCCACCTTGACATAAAGTCGGTGCTACCGGTTGGCCTTGGATGCTGCCTTGCGGAGCACAACCACCACTTACGCTGAAGCCA
>NZ_JBPTTM010000026.1:0-428 GCF_051547105.1 Flavobacterium sp. XGLA_31
CAAGCATCAGCTACAGTCCAAGTGTTGGTATAAGTACCTGCATTGGCACATCCTTCGTTAGCTACAAATTCACCTGAAGTTTTTACAATGTTGGTTACATCAGCATCACATAAATCAGAAGCGACAGGGAAAGCAGCCTGAGCCGTTGCTAAAGCAGTAGCATCGCTACATTCTACAGTAGCATCAAGCGAACCGGCAGCAGTAGTCCAAGTAGGGGCCGTAGTATCCTGAACAGTGATTACCTGAGTAAACACAGCAGAAGTATTGCCACAAGCATCAGCTACAGTCCAAGTGTTGGTATAAGTACCTGCATTAGCACATCCTTCGTTAGCTACAAACTCACCTGAAGTTTTTACAATGTTGGTTACATCACCATCACAGTTGTCAGTTGCCACAGGGAAAGCAGCCTGAGCCGTTGCTAAAGCAGC
>NZ_JBPTTM010000027.1:0-344 GCF_051547105.1 Flavobacterium sp. XGLA_31
TGGTAATACTTCTGCTGTGTTTACTCAGGTAATCACTGTTCAGGATACTACGGCCCCTACTTGGTCTACTGCTGCCGGTACTCTTGATGCTACTGTAGAATGTAGTGATGCGGCTGCTTTAGCAACGGCTCAAGCTGCTTTCCCTATTGCTTCTGACTTATGTGATGCTGATGTTACCAACATTGTAAAAACTTCAGGTGAGTTTGTAGCTAACGAAGGATGTGCTAATGCCGGTACTTATACCAACACTTGGACTGTAGCTGATGCATGCGGTAATACTTCTGCTGTGTTTACTCAGGTAATCACCGTTCAGGATACTACCGCTCCTACTTGGACTACTGCTG
>NZ_JBPTTM010000028.1:0-300 GCF_051547105.1 Flavobacterium sp. XGLA_31
GCTTTTGATTTAACGACTCAAACAGCAGCTTTATTGGCGGGTAATGCCACAACACCGGTATCGACCTACACGGTGAAATTCTACCAGGATGCGGCGCTGACCCAACTCATCAGCAACCCGACATCGTTTACCAACACAACGGTGAACCAACAAACCATATACGTACAGGTGACCAACAACCAAACGGGTTGTAAGAGCGCTGTAGGCAGCTTTATCATCAAGGTAAATCCAAAACCAATCATAGCCCAGGCGATGCCGGATATGGAGGCTTGTGATACCGATGGGGATAACGACGGACAA
>NZ_JBPTTM010000029.1:0-275 GCF_051547105.1 Flavobacterium sp. XGLA_31
AACTGTCGGCTGTTAACGCCCTCGAGGAAGTCTACCGTAAACCAATAATCGTCTGCCGGAAGCAAATGACCGTTCATGGTACCATCCCAACCCGGACTCGTCGGACTGATTTGTTTGAGCAGTTTGCCGTAACGGTCAAAGATGTAAATCTTAGCTCCCGCCTGATTCACCAATCCCTGAATATTCCATGTATCATGGTAACCGTCTCCGTTAGGGGTAAAGTAATGCGGGTAATCTATCGTTTCCACGTTTTCTATCGTTTGTACGCCACAAGA
>NZ_JBPTTM010000003.1:0-488017 GCF_051547105.1 Flavobacterium sp. XGLA_31
CCCCCTTTTTTTATCTTTTTTTTAATCCACTGATATCATGTAATTTGCAAATGCAGTTCGTCGATACTTTCAAAATCCAAAGATAAAACACCCCGGTAACCCAACCGAAAACCTGTCCGCTTTTGTCCGGAATTGTCCGCTTTTGTCTGCTTTTGTCCTAAATTGTCTGCTTTGAGCCAATTTTCAGGGGTTTTCTTCGGTACTTCTTCGATGCTTCTTCGGTACGCCTTCGGCAAAACAGCTCTTTTACCGAACAACTACCGAACAAAACACCTACAGCCCTGCTCCGACGGCAGCGGAATTCCTTTAAAACGAAAAAGGAAAAGGTGATAACGAACAGCGTTGCCAAAATCAAATACGACACTCCTGATTTTGAATTTAAAATATATACTGTACTTTTAAACCTTTAAAAGGTATACTATATATATGTCTAAACTTCCGCATATCGGCACGAGCATTTTTACGGTGATGTCGCAACTGGCTCATGAGCATGGAGCCATTAACTTATCACAGGGGTTTCCGAACTTTCCGGTAGATGAACGATTGACCACTATCGTAGCCCGACTGGCTCAAGAGAACATTCATCAATACGCGCCCATGGCCGGGTATCCACCTTTGCTGGAAAAGATAGTCCAACTTACCCAAGACTCTTATAATAGAGCGGTTTCTCCAAAAACAGAGGTATTGGTAACAGCGGGTGCCACGGAAGGTATTTTTGCAACGGTACAGGCATTAGTCAGATCAGGGGAAGAAGTGGTGATTTTGGACCCCAGCTATGATTGCTATGAAACTCCCATCCTATTGTGTGGTGCAAAACCCGTTCACATTTCCCTAAACGATGACTTTACACCAAATTGGGAGAACATCAGCAGGGCCGTGAACAGCGCAACACGAATGCTCATCATCAACAATCCGCACAATCCCACAGGGAAGATTTGGACAGCGACTGATTTTGAGTTTCTGGAAAAACTGGTAGCCTCCTACCCTAACCTTATTATATTGAGTGATGAAGTATACGAATATATTACTTTTGAAAAGAAACACATTTCGGTGCATCATCGTCCGAAACTTTGGGAACGCAGCATAAGTGTTT
The DNA here is from genome assembly GCF_051547105.1 of Flavobacterium sp. XGLA_31. Classification (NCBI taxonomy): domain Bacteria; kingdom Pseudomonadati; phylum Bacteroidota; class Flavobacteriia; order Flavobacteriales; family Flavobacteriaceae; genus Flavobacterium; species Flavobacterium sp. XGLA_31. The sequence continues at coordinate 1,094 of NZ_JBPTTM010000003.1, forward strand.
CCTCATTTGGCAAATCGTTTCATATCACGGGTTGGAAAGTGGGCTATCTGATAGCGCCGGAGCCGCTGATGCAGGAAATTAAAAAAGTGCATCAGTTTTTGGTTTTCAGTGTGAACAGTGTGGCGCAAATAGCGATTTCGGACTACTTAGACATTGTAAATGTAAACGAGCTTGGAAAATTCTATCAGGAGAAAAGAGATTTTTTCAGAGCACTGATGCAGCCTTGTCCGTTGGAACTGTTGCCTTGTGAGGGAACTTATTTCCAATTGGCTTCGTATGAAAAGATTTCAAAGGAAAACGATTTGGATTTCACCCGAAGACTGGTTACCGAATTCGGTGTAGCGGCAATACCGCTTTCTCCTTTTTATCACCATAAACCCGATTTGAAATTAATTCGTTTTTGCTTTGCCAAAGATGAAGAAACACTGAAAGAAGCAGCTAAACGACTGCAAAAGCTCTGATTACAGCTTGGTGTTTACGTGATGTCAACCTTCTTTTAAGCAAATCCACCGTAAAAAAATCTACTTTTGGCCCATGAAAGTATTCCAATTCGTATCTGTTGTTCTTTTTGCACTTGTCTTTTCAGGAGGACAGGCGCAATCGTCGAATAATAAATTGATACAAAAAGGCTGGGCCGAACTTGTAAAAGATAACGAAAATAAAGCCTTTCAATACTTTTGGGAGGCTAATGAAATGGCCCGAAAGCAAAACAATACCGAAGACAAAGCGGAATCCTATTTTTATCTGGGGATTTGTTCGTACGGTTCCAGTTTGGAAAAAGGCCTGCAATATGCTACCAAATCGCTCAACGAATACCATACTTTAGAAAAAACCAATACCACAAAAGCCACCATTGGAAGATACAAATGCCTGCAACTCATCAGTACGATTTACAGCCGGCAAAAGAAATACGACGACGCGCTCAGTCTGAGTAAAGAAGTAGTTTCCGAACTCGAAGACCAAAACGACTCCTCAGGCACACTGGGCTTGGCTTACAACAGCATCGGTGTGATTTATGAGTTAAAAAACGAAAATGAAGCAGCCGGACATTACTTTACGCTGGCATTAGCCGAATTTGAAAAGTTTAAAAATGTGGCGTATCTGCCGGTGACTTACTGCAAATTAGGCGAATGGTGTAAAAAGAAAAAACAAAAGCCGGAAAGCCTGAATTATTTCAAAAAGGCACTGACTTTGGCCGAAAAGACCGAGAACAAACAGGCCGAGGTCACGGCACTGCTGGCTTTAGGGAAATGGCATTTGGACTTTGACCGAAACTTTGTCGTTGCTGAGAACTATTGCAATCGAGCGCGAATTATCGCTATTGGCCTAAGTGATAAATTATTTGAAATCAAAACCATACAAACCCTCATTGAAATCAAAAAAGACCAAAGCAATTTTGAGGAAGTGAGCCAGCTGCAGAGCGAAATCATTACCATTAAAGACAGTTTTTATTCGGCCGAAAAAGAACAAATTGAAAAAAGTCTGGAAGTACAGTTTGAAGTTTCAGAAAAAAACAGAAAACTGAAACTGATTTCGGCAGAAAAAGAAGTTTCCAAGTTAACCAATTACCTTTTAATCAGTGTCTTGATTTTACTGATTATTGTTTTCTCCTTCTTGTACTTCTTCTTAAAAAGAATCAACAACAGAGACAAACAACTGTTGAAAGCCAAAGAAGAGTTAGTGCATTTAATGGAAGAACAAAAACAACTCAAGGAACAACAGTTCAATGACGATTTGGAACACAAAGAGAGCCAGCTGAGTGCCATTACCATTCAGATGCTGGAAAAAAACGAACTGCTGGATGAAATCAAAAATATCCTGAGCCGAAAAGACCCTAACACTGAAAGTGAACTTAAAAAACTGGTCAGCAAGTACACCATTCAGGATAAAAACTGGAAAGATTTTGACAACTATTTTGAAAGCGTCAACAAAAACTTTTACACGCGCCTCAAACAAAAATATCCTGAAATCAGTGCCAACGACTTAAAAATTTGTGCGCTTATCAAATTGAATCTTTCCATCAAAGAAATGGCTTCCATTTTGAACATTTCGCCGGACAGTGTGAAAACCGCCCGCCATCGTTTGCGTAAAAAACTGCAATTGAATACAGAAGAAAATCTGACTGACTTTATTCTCAGCGTTTAGCTAAAAACCCATTAAAACAGAGACTTGTTTACCTATTGTCAACCTGATAAAATCACTTTGTAACGCACTAATCCGTAGTTTTGTTTCAGAAAGTGCGACAAGTATATTTCACTAATTCAATCAAAAAAACAGCGTTATGAAAAACAATTATCTTTTAAGTCTGGTACTGACCCTCGCCATCAGCCAAGTAAACTTTGGTCAGGTAGTCAACGGGAACTTTGAAAATGTAAAGGCAAATCTTTTGCCCTCCAACTGGGGAATGACTTTTTTACAACAGGGCGGATTTGACCCGGAAACAGGGGAAGCTTTTGGCGATCAAATCCAGTATACCTGGTGCATTCCTTCTATGGTTTATGCCACTACCGAAGCACAATCCGGAGATTATGCCATGGAAATCTCCAATGCTTTCAATCTGACTCAAAACACTGTGATTCCCGGAATGGCCACTATTTTCAGTGATCCGGAGCAGGATGGTCCGGGCTGGAATCCGGGAATTCCCGTTCAAGCCACTGATGCTATTGACATGATTGGGTTTTACTATAAATTCATCCCGGCCGGCAATGATATCGCCGAAGCCCGAATTTCGGTTTATGATGCCAACAGCAACGAAATCGGCCATGCCAACATTGACATCTCGGGCACCAATAATCAATTTCAATACATCTATCAAACCATCAACTATACTTCCAATGCGCCCAGAGCCCACATGACCATTTCTTTTTCCATGGCCAAAGAAGGCTCTGTACCAACCTTCGGAAGCCGATTGGTGGTAGATAATGTTGTCACCAACTGGGCCGCTTTAAATTTGGCTACGCTCCCTTTTAGTTCAAGAATCAGTGTCTTTCCGACCTTGGTGACCGACGAATTGAACATAAACACCTTTGGCATGACCCAAGGTCCTGTTACGTATAAAATCACAAATTCCGAAGGCAAAGTGCTGACACAAAACACGGTAAATGAAAGCTCTGCTTATGTTTACACTATGGATGTGAGCAGTTTGAGTGCGGGCCTCTACTTTATTACCATCAACAGTTCACTGGGTAAAATCACCAAAAAGTTTATCAAGAAATAAAATTGGTTTATTTAAATAGGTTAGCGTTTTGAACCGAATAGCAGTCTTACTACTATTCGGTTTGTTTTTTTACGCGAATTACTTTTATATCTTTACTGAAAATAAAACACTATGGATTTTTCAGCAAAAATGCTTCGCGACAACGCCTTGGTTGACAAAGTAATCGTAATTACCGGCGGTGGCAGCGGTTTGGGCAAAGCCATGACCAAATACTTTATGGAATTGGGAGCCAAAGTCGCTATTACCTCCAGAGATCTGGAAAAACTAAAAAACACCGCTGCTGAACTGGAGCAACAAACCAACGGCAAATGCCTTGCGGTTCAATGTGATGTGCGCCATTACGACCAAGTAGAAGCCATGCTGGCCGAAGTGTTGAAAGCCTATGGAAAGGTGGATGTTTTATTGAATAACGCGGCGGGAAACTTCATTTCGCCCACCGAACGATTGTCGGCAAATGCTTTTGACACCATTATTGACATTGTACTGAAAGGTTCAAAAAACTGTACCCTGGCTTTTGGCAAACACTGGATAGCTGAAAAGCAAACCAACTGCACTGTTTTAAATATAGTGACCACCTATGCCTGGACCGGTTCCGGTTATGTGGTTCCAAGCGCCACAGCCAAAGCCGGTGTTTTGGCTATGACCCGAAGTTTGGCCGTGGAATGGGCCAAATACGGTATCCGTATGAATGCGATTGCACCCGGACCTTTCCCTACCAAGGGGGCTTGGGACCGACTGTTACCCGGTGACTTGGCGGAAAAATTTGATATGGCGAAGAAAGTTCCGTTGAGACGTGTGGGTGACCATCAGGAATTGGCCAATTTAGCAGCCTATTTGGTTTCCGATTTTTCAGCTTACGTCAACGGCGAAGTGGTGACTATTGACGGTGGTGAATGGTTACAAGGCGCAGGACAGTTTAATATTTTAGAAAAAATTCCTCAGGAAATGTGGGATATGCTGGAGATGATGATTAAAAACAAAGGAAGCAAATAGCCCGTGAGATTGAATTGCTTTCGGGTTACCAAAAAATCATTTTTTTCTTTTTTCTGAGCTCTTTTCTCACTCTCAAAACTTTACAAGATTGTTAACAAAATTCCGTTGGCAAACCCATAAATAATCGTATTTTTACGGCTCAAAATTTCAAAAAAATAAATGGGTAAAATCATTGCAATTGCCAATCAGAAAGGCGGTGTAGGCAAAACAACCACTTCGGTTAATTTGGCTGCATCACTGGGTGTTTTAGAAAAAAGAGTGTTATTAATAGATGCCGATCCTCAGGCCAACGCCAGCTCCGGCTTAGGCATAGATGTGGAAACTGTGGAGATGGGAACCTATCAGGTTTTGGAACACAGTAATACGCCGGCCGAAGCAACGATTACTTCCAGTTCCCCCAATGTTTGGGTGGTGCCGGCACATATCGATTTGGTGGCTATCGAAATCGAATTGGTCGACAAAGAAAACCGCGAGTACATGCTGAAACAAGCGTTGGAAAGCGTAAAAGACGACTACGACTACATACTGATTGACTGTGCTCCATCTTTGGGCTTATTAACCTTGAATGCTTTAACAGCTGCCGATAGTGTAGTCATCCCGATTCAATGCGAATACTTTGCTTTGGAAGGATTGGGCAAATTACTGAACACAATCAAAAGCGTACAAAAAATACACAACCCTAACCTGGATATTGAAGGCCTTTTGCTGACCATGTATGACTCGCGCTTGCGTTTGTCAAATCAAGTGGTAGAAGAAGTACAAAAACATTTTAACGACATGGTATTCAAAACCATCATTCAGCGTAATGTAAAATTAAGCGAAGCACCTAGTTTTGGAGAAAGTATCATTAACTTTGACGCCACAAGTCGCGGTGCCACCAATTATTTGAGTTTGGCACAAGAAATTATCAAGAAAAACAGTTAATACGCTATGGCAAAAGCTATAAAGAAACAAGCATTAGGCAGAGGATTATCGGCTTTATTGAAGGATCCTGAAAACGATATCAAAGCCGTTGGCGATAAGAATGCTGACAAAGTAGTAGGTAATATTATTGAATTGGATATTGATGCTATTGAAATCAATCCGTTTCAGCCCAGAACCAATTTCAACGAAGAACAACTTCAGGAATTGGCTTCTTCCATCAAGGAATTGGGACTTATCCAACCGATTACTGTACGCAAATTAGACTTTAACAAATACCAATTAATTTCGGGAGAACGCCGTCTTAGGGCTTCGAGATTGGTTGGTCTGACTACCGTTCCTGCTTACATTCGTATTGCGAATGACAATGAATCTTTGGTAATGGCTTTGGTTGAAAACATTCAACGTCATGACTTAGATCCTATAGAGATTGCACTATCGTACCAACGTTTGATTGATGAAATTCAATTGACGCAGGAGCAAATGAGTGAGCGCGTGGGTAAAAAACGTTCCACGATTGCCAACTATTTGCGTTTGTTGAAACTCGATCCGATTATCCAAACAGGAATCCGTGACGGCTTCATCAGTATGGGACACGGTCGTGCCATCATCAACATTGAAGACCAAGATGTACAAACGGACATTTACCAAAAAATTGTAAGTCAGAATCTTTCTGTTCGAGAGACAGAAGCTTTGGTAAAAAACTATCAGGACAGCCGCAAACCGGCTCCGGCCAAAGCGCAAAAAGGAACTGCTTTTACCATCCCTGAAGAACAGAAGAAAGCGTTTGTTAACTTCTTCGGAACCAAAATTGATGTAAAAGTAGCCGGTAACGGAAAAGGAAAAATCACCATTCCATTTCATTCGGAAGAAGATTTTAACCGTATTATCAAACTCATCAAAGGGTAGTGAATCGTCTGATTTACATAGCACTGTTTGTATTCTTTTTGGGAAACCTGTCCGTATTTGCTCAACAAATCGACACGCCTCTAGTAGCCAAAGATACCGTGAAAGCTCCGGCAATTAATCCGCTGGCTCCTTCCAAAGCCGCTTTTTACTCTGCCATAGTACCCGGATTGGGGCAGGCTTACAATAAAAAATACTGGAAGATTCCCATTGTTTACGGGGCCATTGGAACCAGTCTTTATTTTTACATTTCGAACAATAAAAAATACCACAACTATCGGGATGCCTATAAAGCCCGTTTAGCGGGAGAGCCTGATGATTACCAATATTTGGACACGAGTCGGTTGGTTCAGGCACAGCGCTTTTACCAAAGAAACAGGGATTTATCGCTTTTTGTTACAGTTGGTTTTTACATTCTCAACATAGTGGACGCCAATGTAGATGCCCATTTACTGCAGTTCAATGTTAGTGACAAATTATCTTTCCAACCTGATGTGTATCAAAATGACATCAACTACAAAACCAATTTGGGGTTAACCTTAAACTATAAATTTTAGATGAAAATAGCACTGCTGGGATATGGCAAAATGGGAAAAGTGATTGAAAGAATCGCTTTGGAGAGAGGACACGAAATTGTATTAAAAAAAGACGGAACGAATACCTTTGAAGGACTTTCAAAGGCTGATGTCGCTATTGATTTCAGTGTACCAGCAGCAGCAGTGACCAACATTTCAACCTGTTTTGAAACCGGAGTTCCCGTGGTATCAGGCACTACCGGCTGGTTAGAGCATTATGAGAAAATGGTTGCGTTGTGTCAGCAAAAGGACGGAGCCTTCATCTATGGCTCTAATTTTAGTTTGGGAGTAAACTTATTTTTTGAGCTCAACACTTATTTAGCCAAAATGATGGCAAAATTCAGTTCGGTGTACAAGGTTTCTATGGAAGAAATTCACCATACTCAGAAACTGGATGCTCCAAGCGGTACCGCCATTTCATTAGCTAACGACATTATCAAAAATTCAGATTACACCTCCTGGACCTTAGAAAACCCTTCTGAAAATCAAATCCACATTGATGCGCAGCGCATTGAAAATGTTCCGGGAACACACAGTGTATTCTACAATTCTGATGTTGATTTCATCGAAATTAAACACTTGGCACACAATCGCGAAGGCTTTGCTTTAGGCGCTGTATTGGCTGCTGAATGGATAATCGGAAAAAAAGGAGTCTTCTCCATGAAAGATGTTTTAGATTTGAAGTAACAAAACATTTAAAAACAATACCAATTAAAAGTTAATTTAAAAAATAGCGTATGTCATTATATCAATGGTTTATATTCTTTCTGGCTGTACAATTGATTCACGGACTGGGAACATGGAAATTATACGAAAAAGCAGGAAGAGCAAGATGGGCCGCATTTGTACCGGTTTATAATTCTATTACCTTGATGAAAATCATCAACCGTCCGACTTGGTGGACCGTCTTATTATTCATTCCCATCATCAACCTAATCATGTTTCCTGTGATTTGGGTAGAAACTTTGAGAAGTTTTGGCAAAAACTCAACGGCAGATACCTGGCTGGGCATTTTTACTTTTGGTTTCTACATTTATTTGATTAACTACACACAAGATGTTAAATACATTGCTGACCGCAGTCTGGTAGCCACAACTAAAACCGGTGATACTGTAAGTTCGTTACTTTTTGCTATAGTCGTAGCAACTCTGGTTCATACCTACGTGATGCAACCGTTTACGATTCCCACTTCTTCCTTGGAAAAATCATTACTGATAGGGGATTTTCTTTTCGTGAGTAAGTTTCATTACGGAGCTCGAACGCCAATGACTACCGTGGCTGCGCCGATGGTTCACGACACCCTTCCGATTGTCAAAACAAAATCCTATTTGAGTTGGCCGCAACTGCCCTACTTTAGATTTCCGGGATTCCAGAAAATTGAGAAGAATGACATTGTCGTTTTCAACTGGCCGGCCGATACCGTTTATAAATTCTTTGATACTTCAGGGAGAAGTATTGTAAAACCTATTGACAAAAAATCAAACTATGTAAAACGTTGTCAAGGTACACCGGGCGATTCGTTACAAATCAAAAATGGCGTGGTGTTCATTAACGGAAAAGAATTAATCCTTCCGGAGAGAGCCAAACCGCAACACATTCATAAAGTATACGCTAAAGGCGGTGTCAACACTGACCTTATCAGAAATGCAGGTTCTACAGAATACGACAGGACCTTTGAAGTTCAGTTTAGCAGTAAGGAACAGGCTGATGCGATTGGTTCTTATATCAAGCGTGCCCAAGAAATTAACAAAGGAACCGGAACGTACCAAGTAAAAACGCAGGCCACCGGGATTCCGTTAAAATTAATTCAGGATTTTGCTATCAATATACAAGAAGTTTACGATTATGAAGTCGATGCAGATTTAACTGATGCTGCCGCTGAAAAACTGAGAAAAAATGCCACCATTGATTCCGTGGTAAAAATTGTATTGCCTATTGATCCTGCCAACCAAGGAATGTTTCCACAAAACAACCACTGGAGCTTAGATAACTTTGGCCCTATTTACATCCCTGAAGCTGGAAAAACCGTATCATTAAACTTGCAATCGTTGCCTTTTTACAAAAAAATCATCAAGGAATACGAAAAGCACGACTTGAAAGTAGTGGGCAATGATATTTATATAGACAATAAAAAAGCTACCACTTATACATTTGGACAAAACTATTACTGGATGATGGGAGATAACCGTCACAACTCCGAGGACAGCCGCTACTGGGGCTATGTTCCGGAAGACCATATCGTAGGAAAGCCGGTATTCATCTGGATGAGTTGGGACAGCAACGGAAAAGGGCTCAACAAAATTCGTTGGGAGCGTTTGTTTACAACCGTTAGCGGTGAAGGACAACCACAATCCTACTTTAAGTATTTCTTAGGCTTGCTGATTTTATACTTTGTAGGTGATTATTTCTGGAAAAAGAAAAAAGCGAACAACAGTTAATTGGAAGATTCGCCAATTTGAAAATTAAAAGTCATATGGTCATGCAGACTTTATGACTTTTTATTTAAAAAAGACTATCATAATGAACAACATCATCATACATCCTTGCTACTTCCCTTCTATCAGTCACTTTGTTGCCTTGGCAAAGGCAGATATGGTGACATTTGAAATGGAAGACAATTTTCAGAAGCAAACCAATCGCAACCGTATGTACATCTACAGTCCGAATGGGATTCAACTGCTTAACATTCCTGTAAAACACAGCAGAGAGGCCCATCAACGCATTAAGGAAGTACGAATTGAAAATGACTTTGACTGGCAAAAACAACACTTCAAATCATTGGAAGCCGCTTACCGATCTTCGCCTTTCTTTGAATACTTTGAAGATGCTATCGCACCTGTTTTTCAAAAGAAACACGAATTCCTGATGGACTTAAATCTGGAAACTATGTCGATTGTATCAAATTGCCTTGGATTGGACTTTACATACGATGAAAGTACAGAGTACTTTCTTGAGGTAGACAACAAAACCGATTTTCGTCATTTGATTAACGGCAAAAAAGACAACTCGCTTTTCGAACCTTACACTCAGGTTTTTGGCGAAAAACACGGGTATTTAAACAATCTCAGTATTTTGGATTTATTGTTCAATGAAGGACGACATGCCTTAGATTATCTGAAGAAACAACAACTTTAAGTTATTCTGTAAAAGACAATCGGGTCATAATTGGAAAGTGATCGGAGTTCTCAAATTGGGCGAAAGTGGTAAAACTTTTCACTTTCATTTTTTTGCCGGCAAAAATGTAATCGATACGCGCCGGATAGTACTTGAACTTGTACGTTTGTCCAAAACCGTTTCCGGCTTCTTCAAAACAATCGTTCAAATCAGCTTTAATATTACGGTAGATGTATGAAAACGGACTGTTATTCATATCACCACAAATAATTAACGGATAGTGACAGTCTTTTTTATGATTCACTAAAATGTCCGCTTGCTGTTGTTGCTTTTTGAAGGCTTCTCGGATTCGGGTAAATAATTGTTCCGATTTACTTTTATTAATGGCATCTACGTTTTCTTGTATTTCATTTACGTCAGGCGAAATTTTGATGGACTGCAAATGAATGTTGTATACGCGAATGGTATCTTTTCCTTTGCGTATATCGGCGTAAATGATGTTGTTTCCCGCTTCCGGAATTTTGAAATCGCCCTGATTGAAAATAGGGTATTTGGAAAAAATAGCTTGTCCGGTTCTGATTTTCTTGCCTTCCATAAAAATGGCTTTGTACTTATAGACTCTCAAATCTACTTTGGCATTTTCTGAATACTCCTGAATACAAAGTATGTCGGGATTTTGTTCGTTGATGAACGTTAGGATTTCCTCACCAACATTGCGGTCCTTTATCCAATCAAACAAATTGAAGAGGCGAACATTATAGCTCATTACCGTAAAATCCTTTTCTTCCGGAGCTGTATCATTAGAGGAGAACTTGTAAAATTTATTGATAAAAGTAATTCCCAGCAAAAGTACTAACCCGGAAAGAATGAGTTGTCGTTTTAACTGCAACAACCAATAGACAAAAAACAGACCGTTCAACAGAAGGAATAGAGGCAAAATTAAGGTAAGAACCGAAAGTAACGGAAACATTTTTGGTGCCAAAAAGGGCAAAACATAAGCAACAAACGTCAATACAGTCACGACTATATTCAACGCAAAAATCACTTTGTTAAACCACGATAGTTTTTTCATTCCTATTATTTACCGGCTTTAAACAGAAATTCTTTTTCCTCTGTCGTTAGGCTGTCATAGCCTGACTGACTGATTTTATCCAGAATTTCGTCCAACTGTTGTTGGGTTTTATCTTTGGCTACAATTTTACTTTCTCTTTTTACAGCAGGCTTTTTGGGGTTGACATGTACCTTTTTAAACGGGGTTGTTTTTTTCGGACGGAATAAATTGGCAAAAAAGTCAATTATAGTACTCACTATCCGACTCATATCAGTACCGTTTTGCAATAACTTAATGTAAATATAACCAAAAAAGGCGCCGCTCAAATGCGCAATATGACCGCCGGTATTATCCAACTGAATTTGCAATAAATCCAACAAAAGCAAGACGGCTGTGATGTGCCAAAGTTTGACATTGCCAATCAACAACAACCGAATATTCATCAAAGGTTGATAGGTTGTTGTTCCCACTAAAAGAGCCATAATAGCTCCCGAAGCCCCAACCATAACTGAAACCTTATTCAAAAAATAAAAACTCAACACAAAGCACAAACCTGAAAAGACGGCACTAAGCAGATACAGTCCCAAGTATTGTTTTTGAGTAAAGAAAGTCAGGAACAACCGACTGGCAAAATTCAACACCATCATGTTGAAAAATAAATGCCAAAATCCACCGTGTAAAAAGGCATAGGTAAGTAAGGTCCAGGGATAATGCAATACTTCCATAGGTTCAGAAACAAGCTGAAGCCAATTGGGGAAATCAAACTGCCCGATTTGGAACTGATAGAAAATTAGGGACAAAAGAAAAATCCCCACATTCCAATAAATCATCTTATTGGCAATGCCACCTATTTTGTATTGAAACTTTAAATCGTCAATAATACTACTCATGATTTAATTCCATCGATTTTTATTAAACTGATTTCTCTTCCAGTACCACATCATGATAAAACCGGTAACGGCACCTCCTACGTGAGCAAAGTGAGCAATTCCTGTTCCTCCGCTCCCAAAAATAGAACTCCCTTTAAAACCTAAGATCAAATCTACCGCCAATAAGCCCGGAACAAAATATTTGGCCTTAATAGGAATCGGAATAAACATAATACCCAATTCGGCCATAGGGAACATAAAAGCAAAAGCCGTTAACAATCCGTATATGGCACCGGAAGCCCCCAGTGAAGGTATGTTATATGAAAAATAAAGTTGTTCAAGTGTCGATACCGGAACCAATTCCGCTATACTGTTATTGTATTTTCCCTCTTGCAATAGAGCCATAACATCACCTTGCGAAACATGGGCGTTTTGTAACGCTTCTAAAGCCTGATGGTATTCAAAATAATTAAATCCGGTGTGCAACAAAGCAGCTCCCAGACCACATGAAATATAAAAGAAAATGAACTTTTTGGCGCCCCAAAAATGCTCCAAGGCACTCCCGAAAGACACCAAGGCAAACATATTGAACACAATATGCATCAAGTTCGGCATTTGAGCATGCATAAACATGCTGGTCAAGGGTTGCCAGATTCTGAAATTGGAATTTTCAGGATAATACAAGGCAAACAATTTGTACGCTACATCTCCGACATAATTGGAGCCGATATAAAATATAATATTAATAATCAGTAACTGCTTAACAGTTTCGGTCATTCGCATCATAGACTGAATTTTTTATCTAAATCTTCCACACTCATCGTAATGAAAGTAGGTTTTTGAAAAGGAGACACATTCGGTTCTTTACAGGCAAAGAGATTGTGCACCAGGTTTTCTTGTTCTTTTTCGGTCAAATAGGTTCCGGTTTTTACTGCCAAACTGCGTGCCATCGACTTGGCAATGGTGTCGTTTTGGCAAAAACTACTGTCGGGAATCCCGTCTTGTAAGTCACTCAATAACTCTTCCAAAACGATGGAAATTTCACTTTCGGTCACATTGACAGGCAAACCCGAAATCATAATATGATCCTCGTTGATTTCTTCAAATACAAAACCGGTATTTTCTAAAGAGGATTGCAATTCGCGCAATAGGTTAATTTCGGCCACCGAAAAAAACAACTGCAACGGAAACAACATTTGCTGGCTCGAAGCCTTATGCACTGTCATACTTGTTAGGAATGCTTCATACAAAATGCGTTCGTGTGCCCGCTTCTGATTGATAATCACCATACCCGATTTGATAGGGCTTACAATGTATTTTTTATGAATTTGATAGGTACGTTTAACTTCCTGTTCTATTTCATTTTCTTCAAACAACGAAGAGGTCACGGCCTCATTTTCAAAAGTCATTTCAGCGATATCATGCGTGGCCTGTTTGAGTCCCACATATAAGCTTTCCCAACTGGGTTGTGCTTCTTTTTTATAATGAGAAGCCGATGAAAATGACTTATTGGGCTTTTCGTCCGCAAACGGATTGAACGTACTATCCACCTGAATGGTGGGATATTCAGCTTCTTTATTCTGATATTGATACGGGGTATCCAAATTGGGATCGCGATCAAAATCGAGTACGGGCGCTACGTTAAATTGTCCCAAACTGTGTTTAATCGAAGAGCGCAAGATGGCATACAAAGCATGCTCATCGTCAAACTTGATTTCTGTTTTCGTAGGATGAATGTTGATATCAATGGTATGCGGCGGCACTTCCAAATAAAGAAAATAACTGGGTTGCGCGCCGTCTTTTAACAATCCTTCATAAGCGGCCATAACCGCATGGTGCAGGTAACCACTTTTGATAAACCGGTCGTTGACAAAAAAGAATTGCTCCCCCCTGTTTTTCTTAGCGAATTCCGGTTTTCCGATAAAACCGTGCAGGTTTACAATTTCGGTTTCTTCCTTAACGGGAACCAGCTTTTCATTGGTCTTTCCGGCAAAGATATTGACAATGCGTTGTCTGAAATTGGAAATCGGCAAGTTGAACATCTCACTGCCGTTATGGTACATCGTAAAATGAATATTCGGGTGTGCCATGGCTACCCGTTGAAATTCATCCACAATATGTCGTTGCTCTACCGTTTCTGATTTGAGGAAATTGCGGCGTGCGGGTATGTTAAAAAATAAATTTTTGATGGCAAACGAGGTTCCTTTGGGCAAAACCGCCGGTTCCTGAGAAACAAACTTACTACCTTCAATGATGATATGGATACCTAACTCCTCTTGGTCTTGTTTGGTTTTCATTTCCACATGAGCAATCGCGGCTATAGAAGCTAAGGCTTCTCCGCGAAATCCTTTGGTATGCAACGAAAACAAGTCTTCCGCCTGACGGATTTTGGAAGTGGCATGCCGCTCGAAACAGAGGCGCGAGTCGGTTACGCTCATTCCTTTACCGTTATCAATCACCTGAATCAACGATTTTCCGGCGTCTTTAATAATCAGTTTTATATCGGTAGCATTGGCATCAACGGCATTTTCTAATAATTCTTTTACCACAGAGGCCGGTCTTTGCACCACCTCGCCGGCAGCTATTTGGTTGGCAACGTGATCAGGAAGTAATTGAATTATGCTTGACATTTAATAGTATTCAGTGTTCAGTAAATGGGTTAACTGTGGTAAAACCAAAGTAAGCAAATTTAAGGAAAAAGTAATCGGATTTACTGTTAATCATTGGCTAAAAATAAAAAACCTATTCACAAGGGAATAGGCTATCATTTTAATTAAAAAAGGTAAAAAATTACATTGTCTTTCTCCTTAAATCCGCCATTTTAATGGCAGCTATGGCTGCTTCGGTTCCTTTGTTCCCATGAATGCCGCCGCTTCGGTCGATAGATTGTTGCTCGTTGTTATCGGTCAGCAAACAAAAAATAACCGGCACATCGGTTTGTACATTCAGGTCTTTGATGCCTTGCGTCACGCCCTCGCAGACAAATTCAAAATGCATCGTTTCACCTTTGATGACACATCCTATAGTAATGACCACATCCACTTCCTGAGTGACAATCATTCTTTGGGCGCCGTAAACCAATTCAAAACTTCCCGGAACATTCCAACGAATCAAATTTTCGGGCAGTGCGCCACAGTCTAATAGTGCTTCCTCTGCCCCTTTGTAAAGTCCGTTTGTAATGTGGTCGTTCCATTCAGAAACCACAATACCAAAGCGAAAATCCTTTGCATTGGGAAGTTCATTTTTGTTATAATCAGACAAATTTTTGTTTGCAGTAGCCATAGTATATGTTTTAAATAAAAAAGGATTAAAGATACTATCTCTAATCCTTTTATAAAAATATTATTTTGTGCTTTTTATTGAGCTAACCCAATTAGCGCATCGATGTTTTGTCCTTCCGGAGTGGCATCATAATTATCTTTGATATCGGTAAAATATTTTAAGGCATCCGCTTTGTTTCCTAAAACCAAAGCTGTTTTACCGGCTTTCAACAAGAATCTCGGACGGGTAAAATCATTATGACTGGCATCAGCCGCTTTGATATAGTAGTCCAACGCTTCTTTTTGTTTGTTTTGTTGTGCATAAGCATCACCGATAGCTCCTTGAGCCAAGGTGCTTAACATAATATCTTTAGAAGAAAATTTCTCTAAACTTGCAATAGCCTCAGCATATTTACCAGTGTTCAAGTAAGCAATTCCGGCGTAATAATTGGCTAAGTTTCCGGCATCTGTTCCGGCATATTCTTCGGCAACTCTCGGCGCACCGAATTTCCCTTCAGAACCTTTTAATACTAAATTGTATAGTGAATCTGCTTTGGCTCCACCATCAACAGCTTTTTGGAAATTCTGTTGCAAAACGAATAATTCGTCTGCTGCTGTCTGTTGTTTAGGCTCAGCTACAAATTTTTGATATAACAAATAACTAACCGTTACTAAAGCTACGGCACCAAGGAATCCTAATATGTATTTTTGATTTTTAGCAACAAAATCCTCTGCTTTAGAAGCCGTTTGGTCTAAGGTATCAAACGCTTTTGCTGTTGCACTGTCTTTTTCATCAACATTAATTTGCTCAATATCTTCAACGAATGTATTTACTCCTTTTTCCGTTTTTTCTTTCGGTGATTTATATCCTCTTTTGTTAAAAGTTGCCATTTATTTTCAATTTAGTGTGCGCAAAAATAAAATTTTTATTCAAACCCACATAAAAAAAATTGATTTAATCTGCAATCGTCTTAAAATAATCATTTTTTCAGAATCGGCTCCCTCTTTTCTGATATCAAATAGCGACAGAAAGAAAAAAAGGAAAAGCTGTTTTTCTCAATATTTTTGAATAATTTGCACCTCTTTCCTTAAGCAGTCAGAAAGCACTATTTCAACAGGTTGTTTTCTTAGATAAATAAGGAGTTCAAGCACTAATCGTAATCACAAAACCAAATTGTTTTTAAAGCGAATTTCATTACTCAATTACAAGAATTTCCCCGAAGTAACCTTCGAACTGGATGCCAAAATCAATTGTTTCGTAGGCAAAAACGGCATAGGAAAAACCAATATCCTTGATGCTGTTTATCATTTGGCAAACGGCAAAAGTTATTTCAATCCGTTGGCTGTACAAAACATCAGACACGGGGAAGAGTTTTTTGTAATAGACGGTGAATTTCAAAAAAAGGAACGAACGGAACAAATCGTCTGCAGTCTGAAAAAAGGACAAAAGAAAATCCTGAAACGCAATGGCAAACTTTATGAAAAGTTTTCAGACCACATCGGATTTATTCCATTGGTAATCATTTCACCGGCCGATAGAGATTTAATTATTGAAGGAAGTGAAACCCGACGGAAATTTATTGACAATGTGATTTCACAGTTGGATGCAACCTATTTACAACAACTGATTCAGTACCAAAAAATAATCAGTCAGCGCAATGCTTTGTTAAAGTATTTTGCCTTAAATCACGTATTTGAAAAAGATACTTTGAGCATTTATAACGAACAACTGGACGCTTTAGGACAGTCTATTTTTGAAAAAAGAAAACAATTCCTGACCGATTTTATTCCGATTTTCAATCAGTACCATCAACAAATTACCAATTCTGCCGAAACAGTACAATTGGTGTATCAAAGTGACTTGTTTGAAAAAAATACCTTAACACTGTTAGAAGAAAACATTAGCAAAGACAGAGCCTTACAATACACCTCAGTAGGTGTTCACAAAGATGATTTGTCCTTTGAAATTGATCACTTTCCCATCAAAAAATTTGGGTCTCAAGGACAACAGAAATCCTTTTTAATTGCCTTAAAATTAGCACAATTTGACTTCATTAAAAAACAAAGCGGAGAAAAACCGATTTTATTGTTTGATGATATTTTTGATAAATTGGATGAATTTCGGGTAAGTAAAATAATTGAAATGGTTAATAATGAAGAATTTGGGCAATTATTTATTTCCGACACCCATCCTGAACGAACAGAAAACATAGTAAAAACTACCCATCAGAGTTATAAAATATTTGTTCTTTAATACAATGTAAATTTGTATTTTAGCAACAAACAATTCAGAATGAAGATAACATTACTCCCCCTGATGCTATTAAGTTTTTTGATTATAAGCTGTCAGGCACAGCAATCAAAAGTCATAGAAACCATTGATGCTAAAGCGTTTGCAGAAAAACTTAAAACTACTGCAAATGCACAACTACTGGACGTAAGAACGCCTGAAGAATTCAATGCAGATCATATTGATAATGCTTCCAACATTAATTGGTATGATGATGATTTTGACATCAGAGTCGAGAAATTTGATAAAACAAAACCACTCTTTGTATATTGTAAAGCCGGGAGTAGAAGTTCACAGGCTGCTGCTAAACTGGCCGAGTTAGGGTTTGAAAAAATATACAATCTGGACGGAGGCTTGATGAAATGGAATGCTGCTGACCCCAGTAAACCCAGCAGTAAAGTCATTGGCATGAGTGAGCCGGAATACAACGGACTGATTAAATCCAATAAAAAAGTACTAATTGATTTTTATGCAGAATGGTGTGGCCCGTGTCGTAAAATGGCCCCATATCTTGCAGAAATGGAGCAAGACTTAAAAGGAGAAGTAACTATCTCCCGAATAGATGTTGACCGAAATCCAACATTGACTGAGCAATTAAAAATACAAAGTCTACCTACTTTGATAATTTATGAAAATGGTAAAGAAGCATGGCGTAACATCGGCTATATTTCAGAAGACGATTTAAAAAAGCATTTATAATATGATAACCAAAGAAGCCCTTCAGTTTCTGGATGATTTAGTGGCCAATAACAATACCGACTGGATGCACGCCAATAAAAAGAGGTATGAGAATTACAAGAAAGATTATCACCATTATATTGCTTCGCTTTTAGCCGAAATGAAACCTTTGGACAAAAGCTTGGAAGATTTAGAAGTCAAAGATTGTACTTTCCGCATCAATCGAGATATTCGTTTTTCAAAAGACAAATCACCTTACAAGACCAATATTGGGGTTTGGTTTACCCAAAATAAATTTCGAAAAAATAGCCCCGGCTATTATATTCATTTTGAAAAGGGGAACTCCTTTATTGCCGGCGGAGTCTGGTGCCCGGAACCGGAAGAATTAAAAAAAATCAGAAAGGAAATTGCTTTTTTTCATGAAGATTTGGACGCAATCGTCAACGACCAAAACTTTGTAAAAGAATTTGGTACTCTTACCCGTGACGAAAGTAATATGCTTAAAAAAGCTCCGAAGGATTTTGACCCTGCTCACTCGGCCATCGAATTTTTAAAACTTAAAAGCTTTACTGCTTCTGAAAAAATAGATGACAAGCTCTTTACCAATAAAGATTTCAGTAAAATTGCAGCACAAAAACTAATCGTGTTGAAACCTCTTAATGACTTTTTAAACCGAGCTTTGGAAACCGAAGACTAAACTCATGCCAAAAAAAAGAATTCTGTTTCTGGGAGAAACATACCGCGCGGATGCCATTACCTGGATGAACGGCCTTAAAGAATTTGGTGATTTTGAAATTGTCACTTGGGAACTTCATAAAAGCAGCGTGGGATTCAGCAGAATCAGCCGTCTGATGGAACTACTTATGGCATTCTTCAAAATCAGGCGAATTGCAAAATCTTTTAAACCCGATATGGTCATCGCCGAAAGAACTACCAGTTACGGCTTCCTGGCTGCATTAACCGGTATACGACCTGTAGCTATTGCACAACAAGGTATTACTGATTTATGGCCGCACAATTCTCCTTTGTATATTTTTAAAAAAATGCTTCAGGATTATGCCTTTAAAAAAGCCGATTTGATTCACGCTTGGGGAAAAGTGATGAGTGATCATATGAAAAAAAGTAAGGTTGACATGACCAAAGTACTGGAATTACCTAAAGGAATCGACCTGACTTCTTTTACGTTCAGCGACAGTCAAAACCTCGATTACATCAACGCCATTGTTACCCGAGCCTTAGAACCCGAGTACAAACACGATGTTATTTTAAAAGCATTTGCCATTCTCAAAAAGAAAAACATTCCGTTTACACTGAACATCATAGGAGACGGCAGTATGCTGAAATCACTACAAAAAACGGCTCACGAACTCAATATCGAAAAAGAAGTTATTTTCAAGGGAAGAATGGCTAATGACCAGGTAGCAAAACTTTTGACTCAGGCCAATTTTTATATCAGCATGCCCATTACAGAAGGAGTTTCGGCTTCGCTTTTTGAAGCGATGGCCTGCGGTTGCTTTCCGCTGGTCACCAATCTCCCGGGGAATCGAAGTTGGATTACCCATCAGGAAAACGGCATTTTAATCCCTAAAGACAATTATAAAGTATTAGCCGAAGAACTCCAATATGCTTTTGAAAGAAGTGTCTGGAGAAAAGCCGTAACCGAGAAAAATCGAAAATTTGTGGAAGAAAAGGCCAACTATAAAATAAATATGAAGAAGATTGCTGAAGCATATCATGAATTAATTAATAAAAAAAGCCACTGATATGTGCGGACTGAATGGTATTTTAAGATTTGACCAAAATAAAGTTGACGAAAGTCAACTCTTGAAAATGCGTGATGCATTGGCGCACCGTGGGCCGGACGATGCCGGACATTATGTCAAGGACAACATTGGACTGGGACACCGTCGCCTTTCCATCATTGACACCAGCCCAGCCGGGCATCAGCCTTTTTTCTCAGAAAACAAGCGCTATATCATGGTTTTTAATGGTGAAATTTACAATTACAAATCCTTTTACGACGAACTGAAAAGCAAGGGTATTACCGTCAAAACCGGTTCAGATACTGAGGTGCTGATGCATTTGTTTGAACTCTATGGCATGGATTTTCTGAACCGCCTGCAGGGGATGTTTGCCTTTGCGATTTGGGACACCGTTGCCAAAAAATTGATTTTAGCCCGTGACCGAATGGGGGTTAAACCCATGTATTATGCTTTCTTCCAAAACAGCATTTATTTTGCTTCCGAACAAAAAGCCTTGTTCACTGCGGGTGTGCCTTTGGAAATTTCAGAAAACGGCTTAGATGAATATTTCTTCAATCGCTTTGTGGCTGGGGAAAACACTTTGTACAACCGGGTTAAAAAATTGCTGCCGGGTTATTATATGGTATTGGAAAATAATGGCTACACCACTTATACCAAATGGTGGAATCTGAAATCCGAAATTGAAAATTTTGCCGAGATAAAAAATCCAAAAGCCTGGTTTGAAGAAACTTTTTTTGAATCCGTTCGGCTTCGCATGGTGAGTGATGTCCCGGTGGGTGTACTTTTGAGTGGCGGACTTGACTCTTGCTCCATTTTATCTTCACTCTATCATCAGGATTTTAAAAACATCAACACTTTCAACATCGGCTTTTCGGAAGAAGAGCACAACGAGTCTTTTTTAGCGAAAAAAATAACAGATGACTATCATTATAATTTTCATCACACCACTTTAGATAATGAAGCGCTGTATAAAAATTTACTCGAATCAACTTATTTTCAGGACGAACCATTAATGCACCTCAATGAACCGCATCTTCTGGCGGTATCCAAACTGGCAAAAAACAAAGTAAAAGTATTGCTCTCAGGCGAGGGTGCTGATGAATTGATGGGAGGCTATGTGCGTTACAAAGCCCTCAAAAGTCCTTCATTGTTAAAAGTGATTTCGGGATTGAGCTCCATTGAAAAGTTCAACAAAAAACCCCGTTACGACAAGTTACTGCGCTATTCTAAAATTGACAATGTAGACGACTTGGTCATTTTCAACGGTTCCAATGTATATCCGGAAGACATTCGGGAATTTTATGGTCGAAGTGAAAATCCGGCTAATATTTACCGTCAGGAAATATTAGATGAAGCCAAGCAACTCTATCCCAATAATCCGCAACGCCAGGCATTGTATTTTGACCAACATACTTACATGTGTTCCCTTCTCGACCGAAATGACCGCTGTACTATGGGGACTTCAATAGAGTGCAGAGAGCCCTTTTTGGATTATCGCCTCATTGCCGGTTTGGGGACTTTGGACGACAAATGGTTTTTCACCGGAAAAAAAGGAAAATTTATTTTAAAAGATACCATGAGAAGTAAGTTGCCGGAAGAAGTAATCAATTTCAGAAAGATTGGTTTGAGCGCACCATGGAATACTTACCTACTGGACTACCCTGCATTTCAGGAAGAATTGGAAAGTTTTACCGTCAGTCCGATTTTTGACATGCCATTTTTAGAGAATCTGGACGGTAAAAAATTAGTAACCGAATTACGTCAGGGCAACAGCAAATTAATGCCGTATATCATGCCGATATTCATGTTACACATTTGGTATAAAAACTATTTTAAAAAGTTCGTTTAAAATCTTTAGCTTACTTTTGTAAGCCAATATGAATGCTACATTATCATGACCATCCAAAACAATTTTTCTTTAAAAAAATACAATACTTTCGGTATTGAAGCCAAAGCCAGACAATTTGTTGCCGTACATTCAACCGCCGAGTTGAAAACCGTTTTACAGGAAAATCAGCACGAGAAAAAATTTATTTTAGGAGGCGGCAGCAATATGCTTTTAACACAAAACATTGATGCTTTGGTAATTCATGTGGATTTAAAAGGAAAAAAAATACTCAAAGAAGATGAGGATTTTGTTTGGGTTGAAGGACAGGCCGGTGAAAACTGGCACGAGTTTGTGTTGTGGACCATTGCGCAAGATTTTGGCGGATTAGAGAACATGTCTTTAATTCCGGGGAATGTAGGGACCACACCGGTACAGAACATCGGTGCCTACGGTACCGAAATCAAAGATACTTTTGTGTCTTGTGAAGCGATGCAGATTGCGACACAGGAAATCAAAGTTTTTAATAAAGAAGCATGCCGTTTCGGGTATCGGGAAAGTATTTTCAAGCAAGAGGCCAAAGACCAATACATCATCACTTCGGTGGTTTTTAAGTTGACCAAACGCAATCATAAAATCAACATTTCATACGGAGATATTTCCAAGGAATTGGAAAAACAACATGTCAGCATTCCATCCTTAAAAGATGTTTCAAATGCCGTTATTGCCATCCGTCAAAGCAAATTACCCGATCCGAAAGAATTAGGGAACAGTGGCAGTTTTTTTAAAAATCCGGTCATTTCCAAAACGCATTTTGAGGCCGTACAACAACAATTTCCGGAGATTAAATTCTTTGAAGTGTCACCTACCGAAATTAAAGTCCCTGCCGGTTGGCTGATTGAACAGGCTGGCTACAAAGGATTCCGAAAAGGAGATGCCGGTGTTCATAAAAATCAGGCTTTGGTTTTGGTCAATTACGGTAACGCTACCGGACAGGAAATCTTGGCACTGTCCAAAGAAGTTCAGAAAGCTGTTTTTGACAAATACACTATTGCCATAGAAGCTGAAGTAAATGTAATCTAAACTAGGCGCATGTATATTCCGGACCTTTACAAAAATGAAAATCGGGAGGACATTGAATCTTTCATCCACCAAAACGGTTTTGCTATTTTGGTCAATCAAACCAACGGAAAGCTATGGGCTACCCACATCCCTTTGATTTTAGATGTGAATACAAAAGGGAAGCAGGTATTGGTCGGACATATTTCTAAAGCCAATCCCCAATCCGAAAGTCTCAAAAACGAGACCGAAGTTTTAGCCATATTTTCCGGAGTTCACTCTTATATTTCCTCCTCCTGGTATGATCATGAGAACGTGCCTACCTGGAACTATTTGGCCGTTCATGTATACGGAAAAGTAACTGTTTACGACCACGAACAGGCGGTTGAGGCACTTAAAAAATTGGTTGATAAATACGAAGCCCAATCGAAAAACCCCATTCGCGTAGAAAATTTATCAGAAAAAACCATGCGCGAAGCTCGAGGGATTACCGCTTTTGAAATCGAAATCACCTCGATTGAAGCTCAAAAAAAACTTTCTCAAAACCGGGATGATAAAAACTACGCCAATATCATTTCAGCATTGGAAAAAACCGATGATTATCAGGCCAAAGCCGTAGCAGAAGCCATGAAAAAAAACCGGGAGTAAATTTGCTGAAATCTTGATTTCCTCTTTTAGAACAACTTCATTAATCCTCAAAATTAATCTCCATTAATTTTGTTCGTGTCACAATTGAATTTCATACATTTGCAGACCTTTTTAAAGTCGAAAAATATAGTATGTTATTACCTGTTTTCTGTTTATTCATTGCCGTTGTTGTAGTTCAATTTCTGTATTATATTATTGTTTTTGGCAAATTTTCATTTGCAAAAGCACAAACGGTAAATCCTAAAAGGATTCCGATTTCGGTAATTGTTTGCGCTAAAAACGAAGAAGAAAATGTCAAAAAATTTGTTCCGCTTTTGGCTGAACAAAACTATGCTACTTTTGAAATCGTGTTAATTGACGATGCTTCCAGCGACAATACATTGGAAATTTTTGAAGAGTTTGAGAAGCAATACTCCAATATAAAACTGGTTAAAGTAGAAAACAACGAAGCTTTTTGGGGCAATAAAAAATTTGCTCTAACCTTGGGAATCAAAGCTGCAAAATACGATTACTTACTATTCACTGATGCCGATTGCTATCCCACTTCAAAAGATTGGATTACCAATATGAGTTCGCAGTTTGCTCCAAACAAGAACATCGTTTTAGGCTATGGTGCTTATGAAAAAATTGCCGGTTCGTTTCTAAACAAAATCATCCGTTTCGAAACATTATTGACGGCAACTCAATATTTTTCCTGGGCCAAATTAGGCAAACCTTATATGGGTGTGGGGCGTAACATGGCGTATCGCCGTGATGAATTCTTTAAAGTACGTGGCTTTATGGACCATATGAAAATCCGTTCGGGAGACGACGATTTGTTTATCAATCAGGCTGCTACGGGTGAAAATACTACTATTTGCTACCTGCAAGACAGTTTTACGTACTCCATGCCGAAAACATCGTTTAAAGATTGGTTTACCCAAAAAAGACGTCACGTGTCAACAGCCAAACATTATAAAATTTTTGACCGGAACCAATTGGGACTGTTCTACCTTTCGCAATTACTGTTCCTGCTGTTGCCTATCGTTCTGTTAGCCTTCCAATACCAATGGATTGCCGTGGTCAGCATTATAGGTTTCCGCTACATTTTTGCCTGGATTACTATGGGATTTGCCGCCGGAAAGCTTAAAGAAAAAGACGTCATGTATTGGTTTCCCATTATTGAAATTATTTTGATTTTCACCCAATTGAATGTATTCATTACCAACACCTTCTCAAAACCGGTACATTGGAAATAAATACTTACATAGAAAAAGCAAAAAAAGGAGATCAGGTTGCCTTTACCTATCTGCTCGACCATTATTGGAATGAGGTGTACGGTTTTATGTTGAAGCGTACCGAAAACGAAACCGATTCGGAAGACATCACCATAGAAACGTTCTCCAAAGCCTTTGATAAAATCGCTACTTACAATCCGGAATTTCAGTTCAACACCTGGTTGATTGCCATAGCAAAAAATGTACACATCGATTTGCTTCGTAAAAAGAAATCCACTCTTTTTGTGGAAATTACGGACGAAGAAGACCAGCAAGCCTATAATGTAGCAGACAGCTCTCCCTCTGCTGAAGATGAATTGATTACGGAGCAAAATTTATCCCGTTTATTACAGTTCATCAAAGAATTAAAACCGCATTATCAGGAAGTCATCCAACTGCGTTATTTTCAGGAAATGAGTTATCAGGAAATTGCGGAACAGCTTAACGAGCCTTTGAGTAACGTTAAAATCAAACTGCTGCGCGCCAAGAAACTATTAGCTGAAATCATTGAGAGCAAGAAATAGCTCCTTAAAAATCGGCTGACGCCTCCCAACCTTTTATTTGAAATCGACATCTTTCTTCAAAAAACATTGTCGATTTTATACTATTTTAACAATTACTGCGTTATACCAGTAAACACTTTGCTTATGTAGTATAAATACTTAACTCTAAAACAATTTTTATTATGTCAAAAGGAAGTATTTATGACAAAAACTGGTTGGATCTGGTTTTTGACGGGAAAAACAAAGCATATGGTGCGTATCAATTGCGTCAGGAAAATGAAAAAACCACGGTAATGGCTTTTCTTTCCGGGTTGGGATTTTTTGCAGGAATAGCCGGTGTCGGCATGTTGATTTCCTCATTCAACTCCACTGAAGTAATCAACAACACTCCTAAACCTGAGGGCGACAAAATTCATGTGACCCAAGTTCATCTACGCGAGAAACCTCCGGTAGACAAACCAAAAACAACTGCTGAATCGCATCCTGAAGAGGCTGTAAAACCCAATCTTTTCAACAGGTATATCCCGGTGGAAACTCCGTTGGCGCAACAAGATGTCCCGGTTACTAACGATATCAAACCCGAACCCGGCAGCACTTCCAACAACGGCACCGCTACCGGAACCGGAACACTTACAGACCCGACCGCCGGTACTCTCGGCACTACGACAACCACCGGAACGGAAGGGAGTGATACGGTTACCATCAGTGTTGTGTTAGACAAACAACCACAGTTTCCGGGAGGAATCAACAAATTTTACGAATACATAGCCGACAACATTCAAAAACCGGAAGGCGATGGCAATGCCAACTCCATTAATGTGATTATGTCATTTGTGGTAGAAAAAGACGGCAGCATGACGGATATCAAAGTACTTCGCAGTTCTGACAAAGAATTGGAAAAAGCGGCTGTTAAAGTATTGAAATCCTTAAAAACCAAATGGGTTCCGGGCATCTTAAACGGCCAACCGGTACGCACCCAATACGTTCAACCTATACGTGTTAATTTACTAAACTAATTCATAAAAGCAGAAAAAGAAACCCTGACGATGGTCAGGGTTTCTTTTTTAGTCGTTATTCTCAATACTCTTGTAAGCATCGATTACTTTTTTCACCAAACGGTGACGTACGATGTCTTTATCATCCAGATAAATAATCCCAATACCTTCAATGTCTTTCAACACCAAAAGCGCTTCTTTCAAACCTGAAATGGTGCGGCGTGGTAAATCGACCTGTCCCGGATCACCGGTGATGATGAACTTGGCATTTTTTCCCATACGGGTCAGGAACATTTTCATTTGCGAATGGGTCGTATTCTGTGCTTCATCCAAAATCACAAAAGCATTATCCAGTGTTCTTCCCCGCATAAAAGCCAAAGGCGCAATTTGGATGATTCCTTTCAAAATGTAATCTTCCAGGGTTTGTGGGGGAATCATATCGCGCAGCGCATCATACAAGGGCTGCATGTACGGATCGAGCTTTTCTTTCATATCACCCGGTAAGAACCCCAGGTTTTCGCCGGCTTCAACCGCAGGACGTGTTAAGATGATTCGTTTTACCTGCTTCTCTTTTAAGGCTTTTACGGCCAAGGCAACCCCAGTGTACGTTTTTCCCGTCCCGGCGGGCCCAACCGCAAACACCATGTCGTTTTTTTGAACAAATTCGACCAACTTCTGTTGGTTTGGAGTCATCGCTTTAATCAGCTTTCCTCCCAATCCGTGCACCAAAATCTTGTCATGATCCGGCATGCGTTGCTCTTCATGTGAATTGCTTTGTATCACGCGGTCTATGACATTGTCATCAATATTGTTGTAGCGTGTAAAATGCAACATCAGTCGGTTAAAGCGATTTTCAAACTCATCGAGTTCTTCTTTTTCGCCAAAAGCCTTCAGCGTTGTACCACGAGCGACAATTTTGAGTTTCGGATAATACCTTTTAATTGTTTCAAGATGGGCATCTTGAGCGCCCCAAAATTCTTTGGGAGCGATGTCGTGTAATTCAATGATACGTTCGTTCAAAAGCAGTAGTATTAAATTAAAAAATTAGCTATATAATTGTTAGCTTTGTACCCAAATTTAATCAAATAAAAGGATAGGTTTCATTATTTTTGGGCTCTATTTCCATCAAGTTATAAACAATTTATGTCAATAATCACCTTAACGACCGATTACGGATTAAAAGACCACTTTGTCGGTGCGTTAAAAGGTAAATTGTTATCCGAATTTCCGGAAGCTACCCTTGTTGATATTTCACACGACATAGATCCTTTTAATGTAGCCGAAACAGCCTATATAATAGGTGCCGCCTACAGCAGCTTTCCCAAAGGAACGGTGCATTTAATTGGAGTAGATATCGAACTCAATACTGAAAACCAACATATTGCCATGCAATGGAACGACCAGTATTTCCTGTGTGCCGATAACGGTATTCTGAGTATGTTAATTCAAAAGATTGTCCCGCAAAAAATAGTCGCTATCAATATTCATGACCGACTGCCCAGTGATGCTACCGATTTGGATGTATTTGTAAAAGTGGCCTGCCATCTGGCGAAAGGCGGCTTACTTAACGTTATTGGTAAAGAAATTAAAACCATTAAAGAGGTTACTGAATTACAAGCCACCGTTCAGGAAAATCAAATCAAAGGGCATGTCATCTATATTGATCATTTGGGCAACGTGGTAACCAACATTCCGAAAAAGTTGTTCTTAACCATAGGTATAGGAAGACCTTACGAAGTGCGCTTCAAAAACCAAACCATCAAAACTATTTTACCTAAATACTCCGATATCGGTGCTTCGGAAAAGTATCCGCTGAAAGATTATGAAGGGCAAAAACTCGCCATTTTCAACGAGGCGGGCTTTTTGGAAATAGCCATTTTCAGAAGTAATCCGGAAACCGTGGGCTCCGCCTCATCCCTGTTAGGACTGAATTACCGCGATGTAATTACCATTGATTTCAGAAATTAAAAAATACACTATGTTTATTAGAATAGTTAAAATGAGTTTTCACCAAGAGCATATTCCAAAATTTTTGGCCAACTTTGATGTGATGAAAGAAAAGATTCGAGGCGCACAAGGCAACCGGTTTTTGGAATTGTATCAGGACAAAAACAATCCGGGCATTTTTTTTACCTACAGCTTTTGGGAAACCGAAGAGGATTTGGAACAGTACCGCCAATCGGCTTTGTTTGATGAAGTATGGGCCTTTACCAAAAAACTGTTCAACGACAAACCGGAAGCGTGGAGCGTAGACAAAGTGGTTAGTCTGCCCTAATTAATATTTAGTAAAAAAGTAAAAAGATATAATGAAATCAATTGCATTACGCGAAATAAAATCCTTCTTCGGTTCTCCCATCGGATACCTGGTGATTGGATTGTTTTTGTTACTCAACGGACTGTTCCTTTGGGTTTTTGACGGCGAGTACAACATCCTGCAAAGCGGATTTGCCGATTTGAGTCCGTTCTTCACTTTAACTCCCTGGATTTTAATCTTTCTCATCCCTGCCGTAACGATGCGTAGCTTTTCAGACGAAAAGAAACAGGGAACCATCGAATTGCTGTTGACCAAACCGTTGTCGCTTTGGCAAATTGTAAGCGGCAAATTTCTGGGTTCGTTTTTGTTAATTGTAATGGCCTTGGTTCCTACCTTGGTTTATGTATACGTCATCAGAGGATTGGGCATGCCCGAAGGCAATATGGACATGGGCAGCACCATGGGATCCTATTTTGGTTTGCTTTTTCTGGTGGCTTCCTATACTGCCATAGGAATCTTCACCTCCACCCTTTCCGAAAATCAGATTGTGGCCTTTTTGCTTGCGGTATTTTTGTGTTTTTTATTTTACTTCGGATTCGAAGGTGCCTCTACCTATATTAAAGGCTTTGAAGATTTGATTGCCCGAATCGGGATGGATTATCACTTCAAGAGCATGGCCCGAGGCGTACTGGACACGCGTGACATTCTGTATTTTATCAGTGTCGCTTTCTTGTTTTTATCGTTTACCGTGTTCAACCTTAAATCCTTGAAATCCTAATGAGCGCTCCACAAAACAACGTTAAAAAGATCCTTATTACCATCGGTAGTATCGTGGTATTGAATGTGGCCGGGCATTTTGTTTTCAAACGCTTTGACCTCACCGCTGACCATCGCTATACGCTTTCCAAAACTTCCTTAGAAATTGTAAGCGAAGTCAAAGAGCCTTTGTATGTTGATGTCTTCTTAGAAGGTGATTTCCCGGGTGAATTCAAAAAACTGCAAACGGAAACCCAGCAGTTGCTCGAAGAGTTTAAGGCCCAAAATTCGAATATTGTTTTCCAATTTGTCAACCCATTAGAAGACGAAGAGCTAAAAGACAAAACCATGCAGTCTTTTGTAGACCGCGGCATGACCCCGGTCAATGTGACAGTGAACGACAAAGGACAACAAACTCAGGAAATGGTTTTTCCTTGGGCAGTAGCCACGTGCGGAAACCGTTCGGTAAAAGTGCCGTTGCTCAAAAACATGATGGGCGCCTCCACCGCCGAAAAAGTGGTGAGTTCGGTACAACACCTGGAATATGCTTTTGCCAATGCCTTCAACACGGTTTCCAAAGCCAAAGAAAAGAAAGTCGCCATCATTAAAGGGAATGGAGAATTGCACGACATCCTGATTGCCGATTTTGTGAAGTCGGTTCGCGATAATTATTACATCGGAACATTTACCTTGGACTCCGTAGCCAAAAATCCAACGGAAAGTTTAAAGTACCTTAAAAAATATGATTTAGCTGTTATTGCCAAACCCACCGAAGCGTTTTCCGACGAAGAAAAACAAGTCTTAGACCAATTTGTCATCAATGGCGGAAAAACACTGTGGCTGGTCGATCAGGTGAATATGGAAATGGACAGCCTGTACAACGAAACCGGAACCAATCTGGCCTTTCCGAGAGATTTAAACCTCAACGATATGTTCTTCAAATATGGGGTTCGTTTGCATCCTGATTTGGTTAAGGATTTGATGGCTACTCCAATAGCACTGGCTACAGGGGAACAAGGCAGCGCCACGCAATACACCCAATACCCGTGGTTTTTCTCTCCAATGATTTATCCGTCTCAAGGGACGAAACACCCTATCGTGAGCAACCTGGACGGCATCAAGTTTGAATTTGCCAGCGCGATAGAACCGTTGAAAAACGACATCAAAAAAACCGTTTTGTTAGCCTCCTCCCCTTATTCCAAATTGGTTGGAACCCCTTCAGAAGTAAGTCTGAAAATGGTGGAAGAACGACCGGAACAAAAAGATTTCACCGGAACCGGAAAATATCCGGTAGCGGTATTATTGGAAGGCGCCTTCCATTCGGTGTATGAAAACCGGGTATTGCCGTTCAAAGAAGGTGATTTTAAACCCAAAGGCAAAGACAACAAAATGATTGTGATTTCCGATGGGGATGTCATCAAAAACCAACTGGATAAAAACTTCCAACCGCTGGAATTGGGCTATGACAAATGGACCAATAATTTGTATGCCAACAAGGAGTTTATGATGAATTGCGTCAACTACTTACTGGACGATAACGGACTTATTAACATCAGAAGCAAAGAAGTGGATTTGCCGATACTCGACAAAGAAAAAGTACATGCCGAGTATACCTATTCGCAAGTCATAACCGTAGCCGTGCCAATCGTTCTGCTGCTGTTATTTGGCGCACTCTTTACCATTTTGCGCAAGCGCAAATACAGTAAGTAATGTTAATAAAAAACTTTTTGAAATCTATTAGTTTAAGATATATTTGTAAAAATTAAATTCAGGTGGAATGGATGTCATTTCATCTTCCAATAAAAATAAATAAACACTTCGGATGAAATTCATTGTATCGAGTTCATACTTATTAAAACAACTGCAAGTTTTAGGCAGCGTTATCAACAGCAGTAACACTTTGCCTATTTTGGATAACTTTCTTTTCGAATTAAACAACAAAACCTTAACGGTTTCGGCTTCTGATTTAGAAACGACCATGTCGGCTACTTTAGAAATTGATTCTACCAGCAAGGGCAGTGTGGCCGTTCCGGCAAAATTGTTATTGGATATTTTGAAAACGTTTCCTGAGCAACCGTTAACCTTTACGGTGGAAGAAAACAGCACCATTGAAATCAGCTCCAACTCCGGGAAATATGCGATTGCCTACGCTCCGGGAGAAGAGTTTCCGAAATCAGTGAGCTTGGAAGATCCTTCCTCTACCGTTGTTCCTGCCGAAGTTTTGGCAACAGCCATCAGCAAAACCATTTTTGCCGCCGGAAACGACGATTTGCGTCCGGTAATGAGCGGGGTGTTTTTCCAATTCTCTCCGGAAGGTTTGATTTTTGTGGCTACCGATGCGCATAAATTGGTTAAATATGCCCGTACTGATGTAAAAGCTTCTCAAGTGGCTGATTTCATCATGCCGAAAAAACCATTGAACATTTTAAAAAGTATTTTAGGAACATCTGAATCGGATGTGACTATTGAATATAATGATTCCAACGCGACTTTCTCATTTGACAGCTACGTTTTGACTTGTCGTTTGATTGATGGGAAATACCCGAATTACGAGGCTGTAATCCCGAAAGAAAATCCGAACAAGTTGATGATTAACCGCGTGTTGTTATTGAACTCTGTTCGTCGTGTTGCGATTTTCTCGAACAAAACCACACACCAAATTCGCTTAAAAATTGCCGGTGCCGAGTTGAACATTTCTGCGGAGGATATTGACTACTCAAACAAAGCCGAAGAGCGTTTGACGTGTGATTACCAAGGCGACGATATGCAAATCGGATTCAACTCCCGTTTCTTATCGGAGATGTTAACCAACCTGCAATCTGACGAAATCCAATTGGAAATGTCGATGCCGAACCGTGCGGGAATCTTAACCCCTATTGACGGTTTAGACGAAGGAGAAACGGTTACCATGTTGGTAATGCCGGTCATGCTGAACAACTAATATAAACTAACCTTTATACCGAGAGACCGTAATTTCGAAAGAGATTACGGTTTTTTTATTCGTGTAAAGCCAAGATAGGCGTTTTTAAACTTTGGGATAGTTTTTGGGTGGTAGTGGTAGTAAACAATTCTACAAAGAAGTTTCTTTTGTAGGTCAGCATAGACAGCATATCCACTTCCTGATTCACTAAGAAGTCTTCGATGGTGGTTTTGACGTGTTCGCTTGGCAGAACAAAAAACTGGATGTTGTCCTCATCTTCAAAATGAGACTCCCAACGTTTTACCGTTTCATCCGTCACATCCGACGACGGCGTTTGCACGTAAAGGCATTTCACTTTGGCTTTCAGTTTTTTTGCCATTTTCACCACGTCTTCCAAAGCCTTAATGTCTTTTTGACGGAAACGGGTGGTGAACGCTATGGTTTCAATTTTGGTGAACTTAGCTTCAGAAGGAACGCTCAACACCGGTACCGACACATCCGAAATCACACTGCTGGTATTAGTGCCGATAAAGGAATCGAGCCAACCGGAGGCTCCTTTGGTTCCCATCACGACAAAATCTGCCTTTTCTTGTTTGATGACCTTTTTGATGTTGTACACCAACTCGCCGTCCATCATAATGTGATTCATCACGATGTGTTCCGCTTTGTGGGCTTCGGCTATGGCTCTGAGTTTGGGTAGTTCTTCTTTAAAATGATCCAGATTCGTCAGCTCAATAGTATCATACAGCGTTGCATAATTCAATGGCATGGCCTGACTGTCGACAATCGGCAAATCAAACGTATGCAACAAAACCAATTCGGCTTTGAAGAGTTTGGCCAATTCTACGGCATACACAAAAGCATTTTCTGAAGTCTCAGAGAAATCGAGCGGAACTAAAATCTTTTTCATGTCATGAAGGTTTAAAAATCAAATTTACTGATTAAAGGTACACATTTTAAATGATAATTATCAGTTACTGAATACCGTTAACGTAAATTTAATGCGATTCCTTTCAGCGATAAAAGTCAATTATTATATTATTTTACTTACTTTAGCTAAAACTAAACCCGTAAGATGGACTATATTATCCAAACCGAAGCCCTGCATTTTGAGTATTCCAAGCACAAAAAAGTTTTAGACAACATTGCCATCCATGTTCCCAAAGGGTCCATTTACGGATTCCTGGGACCCAACGGTGCGGGTAAATCTACGACCATGCGTTTGCTCACCGGCATCATCCCCGAACAGGGCAATGCCATCAAACTCTTTGGCGCGCCTTTACAAGAACAGTTGCCCATGGTTTTTGCCAAAATCGGTTCTTTGGTAGAATCTCCCGCCTTGTACCTGCATTTGAGCGGGGTTGACAATTTGAGGTATATCGCCAAACTGCGCGGCATCTCCGAAGCAAAAATTGACGAAGCGCTGGCCTTGGTGGATTTGACCAAAGACGGGCACCGCAAAGCCCGACAATATTCTTTAGGGATGAAACAACGCCTGGCCATCGCCATGGCACTGTTGAGCGAGCCCGAACTCCTGCTGCTGGACGAACCTGTAAACGGTTTGGACCCCAACGGAATTATCGACATCCGTAAATTACTTATCAAACTCAACAAAGAAAAAGGCGTTACCATTTTTGTGTCGAGCCATTTGCTGAGCGAAATCGAGAAGATGTGTACCCATGTGGCCATCATCAACAAAGGCAAACTTCGTTTTGAAGGCACCATGCAGGAGCTCTCTCAAAAAGCCAGCCTGTGCAAAATTCAGGTGACGCTGGAGGAAGCCGACAAATGGGCGGAAACCTTGAAAGCTACCTATCCCAACGTAGTGCTGACTGCGGAAAACCAACTAACCTTAAACATTGGCAACAAAGCCCAAATCCCCGACTTTATCAAAGGGCTGATTGCTCAAAATGCCGCCGTATACGAAGTAAAAATCCTGGACGGATTAGAAGAATGGTTCCTGACAATAACTGATGAAAAAACTACCGATGAAAAATAAGCTATCCCTCTTTATCACCGCCTTACAAGCCGAAAACATCAAAAAAAGAGGCACCGGGTTTTACTGGACCGGCGCACTGCTGGGCATCATTTCTCCTATACTCTTTATGATGGTCGCTATCATTCAGAGCAACGATGCCGTAAAAGACAGTGTGGCCTACAACCACTATTTGAGTTTTACCGAACAAAGCATGCAGCCTTTTGCCTATTTCTTTTTTCCTTTGCTTATCATCATTACGGTGAGCCGTATTACGCAACTCGACCATAAAAACGGGGGCTGGCAATTGATGGAAACCCAACCGATAGACAAATTTTCCATTTATTTCTCTAAATTCAGTACTGTATTATGTTCCAATCTGATTTCAATAGTGTCCTTTGCACTGGCGTCCTTGTTGGCCGGTTGGATACTCACCTTTGCTATTACCCTGCCCAAATCGGCTGTATTGGAACTGCCGGTGGGTGGCATCATGCTCATCATGGCGAGGCTTTTTGTCGCTTCGTTGTTGATTACCGCTTTGCAGTTTGCTATTTCAGTGCTGATTCCGAGTTTTATCTGGTCTATCGTCATTGGTTTTTTCGGATTGCTGCTCACGGTGTTTTTACAGCCTTTCAATCTGGTGCCGGTGTGGTATCCTTACGAGATTCTGTCCAAAATAGCGGCCAAACCCCAAGGCAGTGACCTGGGCCATTGGTTTACCTTTACCGATTATGTGGGGCTTTCCCTCAGCATTATTTTGCTGTACATCGGATTCAACTGGTACCGTCACAAGCAGTTCAAAGCCGCCTTTGTAAAACCGGCTAAGAGAACCTTGTCTTTGGTTGCCGTCCTTCTGGTTTTTGGCGGATTGACCTATGGGTTGCTGCGTCCGAAACAGATGGAGTCTTACCCCAAAACCGTAGTGGCCGGAAAGATTGACAGCAAAGAAACCTTTCACCACATTTACATCGTTGACAAAATCATTCAGGACACCCTGGCGGTGATTCCCCTGCAAAACAACACCTTCCACTATCAGTTTGACAAAAAAGTGGTAACGGATCATTATGTATTTGTAGTCGACCAAAAATTCGACAACAACCTGTTTTTCGGCACTAATGACAGCATTTACATTGAGGGAAAAGTAAACGGACAAGCCTCGGAATTTAAAATCAAAGGCACCCGTCTGGCCGAAAATCAAATGGAGAGCGAGACTAAATTCGACTGGAGCATGACTTCTTATTACCTGCAGGAGAACCTCAACTTAGACCGACCGCAAATCATCACGGAGGGCATCTACAAAGACTGGAAAGAAGCCATGGAGAAGTCGGACGAATTCAGAACGGTAGACAATTACATCCCGAAGGACGATTATACCCAACGGAAGAAAAAGCTGATTACCACCAATTCCCTCAACCAGTGGAACCAATTGCTTCAGAAGAGAGCCGCGTTGTATCCGAACGAAAAAACAACGGAAACCGCCGGCATCAAAGAGATGAAGAACAGTGTATCGCTGACCGATGAAAGCCTGTTGAGCAACCGCTTCTATTTTGATTATGTCATCAGCCAGTTGGTGGCCTCAAACAAAGAAGACCTGGACGAGAACACTAAAGCCCTGAAAGCCATAGCTCATATGAAGAACGGTTCGTTCAAAGACAAAATGCTCTTTTGGCAACTCACCAAGAGCATGGAGGAAGCCTCCAACAGTGCCGAACGCAATCAGTTGGTGGCCGAGTACAATTCGCAATTCGGGAACCGCAACTATACACGAAAAATCAACAACATCAACCGCATCGCCGAGAGCCTGGGCAAAGGCAAAGCCGCCCCTGCGTTTATGGCGGTAAGTTTAGAAGGCAAGCCTTATATCTTGGCTGATTTCAAAGGAAAACTGTTAGTGATAGACACCTGGGCGACCTGGTGTGGGCCATGCAAACAGCAATCGCCTTACTTTGAAAAGATGGCCTTGAAATACGGCAAAGGAAAGAACGTGCAGTTTCTGGCGCTCAGCATCGATGAAAACCCTAAACCCTGGTATATTGACGCCAAGAGCAAATCCAAATCGGTGTTGCAGTTGCATGTAGCCAATATGAAACAGTTCAGCAAGGACTATAACATTGTGAGCATTCCCCGCTTCATGATGATAGACGGCAACGGGAATTTTGTCAACGCCAAACTCCCTTTAGCCAGCGACCCTTCGTTTGAAAGGCTGTTGCAAAAAGCATTGCACTTGCCGGTAGACGATGAATAAATAGGGCTGAGTTTAGTATCTTTGCCAAAAATTTCGACCATGATTGAACAGGAAACTATTGTAGCTTTAGCTTCGCCTTCGGGTGCCGGCGCCATTGCCGTTATCCGGATTTCGGGGAACCAGGCCTTCCCTATTGCCGAGCAGGTATTCCAATCGGTTTCGGGCAAGTCGATTTTGAAACAAAAAACACATACCATCCACCTGGGGCATATTGTGGAGGAAGGCAAAGTATACGACCAGGTGTTGTTGTCGCTTTTTAAGAATCCGCATTCCTATACCGGCGAAGACGTCATCGAGATTTCCTGTCACGGTTCGACCTATATTCAGCAACAAATCATACAGTTGTTGTTGCGCAAAGGCTGTCGCATGGCGCAGGCGGGTGAGTTTACCTTACGGGCGTTCCTCAACGGCAAACTCGATTTGTCGCAAGCCGAAGCCGTAGCCGATTTGATTTCCTCGGATAACGAAGCCAGCCATCAGATTGCGATGCAGCAGATGCGCGGAGGATTCAGCAACGAGATTGCCAAACTTCGGGAGGAGCTGTTGAACTTTGCTTCGCTGATTGAATTGGAATTGGACTTTGCCGAAGAAGATGTAGAATTTGCCGACCGCACCCAGTTTAGGGAATTGCTGAACCGCATCGAATTTGTCCTCAAACGCCTGATTGATTCCTTTGCCGTGGGCAATGTGATTAAAAACGGGATTCCCGTGGCCATCGTGGGCGAACCCAATGTGGGCAAATCCACCTTACTCAATGCGTTGCTCAACGAAGAGCGCGCCATCGTTTCGGAAATTGCCGGGACGACCCGTGATACTATTGAAGACGAACTGGTCATCAACGGCATTGGCTTCCGCTTTATCGATACGGCGGGCATCCGCGAAACCGAGGATGTGGTGGAAAGCATCGGCATCAAAAAAACCTTTGAAAAAATAGAACAGGCGCAGGTCATCATCTACCTGATGGACAGCTCGCAGTTGGCTTTGGATAACGAAAACCTGAAAGAAGTGCGGATTGAACTGGAAAAAATCAAAAACCAGTTCCCGATGAAAGCCCTGGTGGTGATTGGCAACAAAGCCGATAAACTGACCGCAGCCCAAACCGCGCATCTGACGAACACTATTCCGAACATCCTACTGCTTTCGGCCAAAGACAAACTGGGCATTGACGACCTGAAAAACCAACTGTTGTCTTTTGTAAACACCGGAGCGTTGCGCAATAACGAAACCATCGTGACCAATACCCGTCACTACGATTCGCTGTTGAAAGCCCTGGAAGAAATTCAGAAAGTGCGTTTTGGTCTGGACAGCCACCTGTCTTCTGACCTGATGGCCATCGACATCAAACAGGCGCTGTATTACTTTGGGGAGATTACGGGCGAAGTGACCAATGACGAACTGTTGGGCAACATCTTCGCGAACTTCTGTATCGGGAAGTAAGTGTTTTTTAGATAATAGACGGAGAGATGATAGATGAGAGACGGATGGATGAGAGACTTTCTTTTTCATAAAAAAACTCCCAAGTGACCTTGAGAGTTTGTGGTATTCTTTGACGATTCGGAAACGATTAAGCGGCCAATATACTTTTAGCATCACTTAACGGGGACACACTTGCCGAATTGGTGGCGTATACATAAAAGTAATACACCACTCCGGGCGTAAGACCGCTGAACATCTTGCGACGCGTTTTGTTAGCGTCCTGCAAAACGGCAGGGTCATCAGCAGACAACTTGAGTTGTCCGTTTACAAATACAGGATTACTCAACGGAGCTCCTTCTACACAAATACATCCGTAGGCAATCGTTCCTTTTTTGGGAATCGCCTGAATGTCGACAATGATTTCTCCGGCTACCTCGGTGCGTTTCAGCAAAAAGTACTGAATCTTATCCAATACCGGCGCTTGTTCACTGGAGATGCTGCTAGGCGTAAATCCGGCGAGGGCAATAACGGAAATGTCTCCCTGCGCTATCGAATCGACATAGTTGGCCAAACTATCCAGAAACTGCATCAACTTTTGACGCTTGGTTTCAAAAGCCGTTTTTTTGGTGATGCCAAACTGGGCATAATCGGCGGCAGCGGTGTTAAAATCAGTGAGAGCCTGGGTAAAATCGGCTTCGGTCACCGTAGGGTTCTCAAAAACGGCAGCATTGTTGTAAATCCCGTTTTTCACTTCGCTGGAAAACGTGTCCAGCTTTGAAGTCCCAAAGTTGTGGAACTCCAATCGACAAAATCTTGTTTTCATAAATAATAGATTTTAAAAAATGAATAACTAAAAAAAACAATGGTACCATTTGTAAGATACCTTACATAAACAATGCCAAACTTGTAAGACCCTACTGTTAAATTTTATACTTTTTTACGAAACCCTTAGCCAGTAAGGCTTCGCGTAGTTTGTTAGTATTCAATACCTTACCCCAAAATAACGTAGTGCACCTTGTTTTTATCAAACAGCAGTGTTCTTTTGCTGAAAATCCACCCAACATACGACGTTTTTCCTCCAACTTTTGACGATTTTACCCCAACTTTCGACGATTTTACCCCAACTTTCGACGATTTTAGGGTAACTTTTGACGATTTTACCCCAACTTTCGTCGCTTTTGAGGTAACTTTTGACGATTTTGCCTCAACTTTCGTCGCTTTTGGGGTAACTTTTGACGATTTTACCTCAACTTTCGTCAATTTTGGGGTAACTTTTGACGATTTTCCTCTAACTTTCGTCGTTTTTGCCCCAACTTTCGTTGCTTTTAGAGTAACTTTTCTCCTCTTTTCCTTTCCGGCGGCTCCCAAAACCAGAAATTTTAACAAAATGTACACTTTTTGTGTACCAAAATATCATTGGAATGGTTTACCATTTCTCCTCATTTCTATTTCAGCGGCTTCCAAAACCTGAAATTTTAACAAAATATACACTTTTTGTGTACCTGAATATCATTGGAAATGATTTATAAGGCTTTTAGGAGCGGTTTACTTCGTCCGTTCGACTGCTAATGCAGTCTCGGGTAGCTTCGCTCTGTTCGTCACGCTGCGCGTGCCTCGGGTTGCGCAATAGCTGATTTACTGTTCTTCACGTTTTTCTTTACAAAAAATGCTATCTTTAACCGAAAGAAATCGTTTCGCATCCCGCTACTGTGTAAAGCCGCGGAACGTTATAGCCAATTTTAGACACGACATGATTAGATGGGACACATATCATACTGAAACAATCAAAGAAAAATATGTTTACAGATATTTAACTATTGAAAAGTTAATTGATTTTTTTAGAACAAATAGCATTTACCTAACTAGGTTAGATAAATTTGAAGACAATCTTGAGAACATTTCACCATATGACATAAATCAGCTTAAATATTTTTCAGATGTAGCCAAACCAAAAGATGCAAATCCTGACATTCCAGATTCTACATGGGAAGAAATATTTAAAAAAAACACTGTTAAATTAAGACAAATCCAATCAAACCTTTTAGCTCAACAGAAAGAAAGGTTTGTTAGTTGCTGGATACTAAACGATGTTGAATCATTTGCAATGTGGGATATTTATGGAAAATCAGGTTTTGCTATAAGATTTGAAAGACAATATTTTCAGAATTTAATTCGTGACTCTAGAGAACTCCAAAACGAACCAACAAGCAAAATAGATTTATTGTTAGCTGGAAAAGTAGAATATCAAAATTTTGAAGAAATGTTGACCAAGGAAAAAGAATCCACATTAAAATACTCAGTTTTCAGAAAGCACTTATCGTTTAATCATGAGGCCGAATATAGAATTGTTGGCTTTCTAAACAACACCGATGATGAAACTTTCTTACGCTTCAAGTTACCCGATTTAGAAACTATACATTTTGAAATAATCGCCAATCCAAGATTATCTTCATTCCAAATAGAAACTTATAATAACATCATTTCAAATTACACCAAAGTTCATGTTTTGAGAGAATCTGACTTGAAAAGATGGCTTGAATTCAGAAATATAAATTATTAAAACTGGCTATAACAGCTGTTATCCGCTATAGCTGGTTTTTATTTTTACGTGTTCACGAAAAACGTTTATCTTTAACAGAAAATAATCCGTTCACTGGCATCACAACTGACGGCTAGCCGCGAAACGTTAACAGCAAGCTTTAACAACTATCAATATGACAGAAGAACAATCAAAAGAGATTTTTGAATATCTACAGAAACAATTGTATGAAAATGGTTTCGCGGAAATTGATGAACAAATATTAGTAAGATGGCAGGAATCTGAAATGGAATTAGACCAATTTTCTCAAAATCAATTTTTAAGGTTTTATCTTAATCAAATTATCAATATATTCAAATCCTATTCAAACGATAAAGTAATTGAAAATTCAATCTCAAGAATAAATAAAATTCTAGACAGCGACAATCATATTGAAGATATTTCACTTGAATATTTTGAAGGCAAAGAGAAACTAGAATTTGATTTAAAAAAACTGCCATCATATCAAGAACAGATTTCTATTTTTACAAATATTTCAAATCAATTATTCCCTCAATAAAATGTTAGCTCAATCAGAAATAAATAGAATAAAACATGAAATTGCAGCAACCTTAAAATCTGCTGCAGGACTAAGCGCAAGAAGAACTTCTAAACTTCTTCCTGTAAATGGATTAAGAGGTAAATTATACGAAGCATCAGTTTTAGCACACGTTTGTGAAAAACTTGTTACACAAGAAAATCTAACTCTAAAATTAGTTGGAGGCTCAAAACTAATGCTGAAACAAAAAGGTGGTCCAATAAATAGAGCGTATCCATATTTCGAGATTTATAAAAATAAAATTCTATGGGGAGAGCTTTTCACGGATTTATATTTTAATACTTTAAGCTACCTATTTAAAGGATCTATTAATCCTCAAATTCCTGGAGATTATCATGAATTAGATATTGCGATCATTGAGCCTAATTTATCTAATAAACCACAAAATGATAAAATATTCCTTGCAATAGAATGCAAAAACACAACATGTGAAAAGAGTATGATTCGTGAAGTTTTAGGATTTAGAAGAGAGCTTTCTATGTTTGAATATACTTTGCAGAGAACAAACTTTACAAACTGGCCATCGCCAGCAATTTATTCTGATCCAAATTCTATACACATGCTCTACTGTTCTGATAAAAATGTTACCAAATATGAACTTAATTGTAATAGATTTGGGATTCTAGTAAAACATTATGAAATGTAAGCCAGCTGCTAACAGCGGTTTAGCTTCGCTCTGTTCGGCCTGTGGCCTCGGGTTCCTTCGTCAGTCGGCTTCGCTTCGTGTCGCGCAATAGCTGTAATCGATTTTCCTTAAACGGAAAATCGAAAGGAAATTTACATATCTTTACATCTAACCGCTTACCTTCTCGCCACCACGCGAAGCTGCAGCACGTTAGCTGTTATTTATTTGAGGTTTTAACTAAAAAATTACATGAAAAAAATCGCTCAAAAAATCATCCAACCAATAAAGATGCCTTCGCTCTTTCAAGATTTAATTCTACTGATTCCACGCGTAATCTGCGGATATTTACTAACTTCTAATTTTGGTGCTGCGAAATTCGGATTACCTTGGTCGCCGCCAGATAACAACTTGGGATTATTCGAAGTGGCCTTTTGGTTTCCGAATGATATTGCGGAGTATGGTGGAATATTTGCAAAATTCCCCGCCTTTTTTGCGTGGATGGGCGCATTCAGTGAAGCCGTAGGCGGACTTTTCCTTATATTCGGTTTAGGCACGCGCATTTGGTCGTTTCTGATAATCTGCACAATGCTTGTTGCAATGTTCATGCAGCAATTTAATCAAGGACTTTGGAACATGATGCCAGCAATGGGATTTTTATGGATTGCGGTTTTTTATATGATTTTAGGATCTGGACGGTTCGGGATAGATAATTTATTTTACAAAAAGCCATGAAAAAATTTACGCCGATATTATATTTACTGCTATTTATTTCATGCGTGCAGAAAACAAGGAAAGTCACTGTCGAATACCGCCTTGAGGCAAACGATTTTAAAGATATCAAGTCTGTTGGTGTTCGCGGAAGCGACAAACCGCTGAGTTGGGATAAAGATTTCCTCATGCAACCTGCCTTAAACGGGAAAATTTACCGAGCTTTCGTTACTTACAACACTGGATATAAATTTACCGAGGTAAAGTTTGTTGTTAATGACTCTTTTGAGCTTTCAAATAGTGAAAACAGGCGCATCATTTTTTCCGAAATAGACACAACTGTTTATAATGCAAAATATAACGTTCCAAAGTAAACAACAGCTAACAGCCATCTTGCGATTATTGCCAAGCACCTGTCTGGCCAAATCATTTTTCTCACGAAAATATTTTATCTTTAACGGAAAATAATTCGTTCCGAACTTCGCTACTGTCGCGAAGCCGCGGTAAGTAAAAGTAAGCCTTGAAAATCGCAGAAAGACCATGAAAAGTATATTTACCAACAAAAATGAAATTCCAACCACCGTTAGTTTGAAAAAAGCGTTAGGAGAGACATTTGAAGTTTGGAAAAAGTTTGAAGAGTTTACAAAAGACCATTATCCCAACGCGAAGTCGGAGTGGCATTTTTCAGGTGAAAAGTTTGGTTGGAGTTACCGGATAAAAGACAATAAAAGGGTACTTCTTTATTTACTTCCCAGAGAAAACTTCTTTAAGACCGCATTTGTCTTTGGACAAAAGGCAACAGAAAAAATCCTTGAGAGTGCTATTTCTGAAAGCATTAAAACCGAACTTAAATCGGCTAAAGTATATGCTGAAGGGAGAGGAATACGAATTGACGTCAGAAACCAATCAAATTCCGGTGATATTCAAAAGTTGATTACAATTAAAATTGATAATTAGGCCTTTGGCTAACAGCGCATTAACGAAACTCTTCATTCCGCATAACATTTTTTCTTACCTTGCAGTTACTGCGCGAAGCCGCGGAACACTTGGGTGCAAGCGTAAAACGAACCGCATAAGGAAACAAAAATGATAGAAATTGTAGAGCTTTCAGACAAGACAATAACCCTCGACAGAAACGAATTTCTGAAAGTAAAAGGGGGCATTGATACTAATTTGTATTTTGTTGAAAGTGGCAGCTTGAGAATTTTTGTGTTGGACGACTATGAAGAACAAACCATTCGTTTTGGTTACAAAAACAATTTAATAGTTTCGTTAGACTCGTTTTTAACAGAAAAACCTTCTGACTTATTTATTCAAGCCATAAAAAAGACTGTTTTAAAAGTCATTACGAAACAACAAGTTAACGATTTTTTGAAATGTGAAAAAAACAGCAATTTATGGACAACCATTTTAGAAAATTTGGTTATTCAACAAATGGAACGTGAAATTGACATATTGACTAACTCACCAAAACAAAGATACCAACGAGTTTTAGAACGAAGCCCACAACTTTTTCAAGAAATTCCGCATCGACATATAGCCAATTATTTACGAATGAGTGCTGAAACTTTATCTCGATTAAAAAAGTCTTGACTTCAATCAAGGTTTACAAAAAACGGTTTTTAGACTTTTGCCTAAAAATTAAAATTATGCAGTCAGAGCAATTAACAGAATCGCTTTTAGAACAAACAAGACAAATTTTGAACCAAGTTGAAAAACTGAAAAACTA
This sequence comes from Flavobacterium sp. XGLA_31, assembly GCF_051547105.1. Classification (NCBI taxonomy): domain Bacteria; kingdom Pseudomonadati; phylum Bacteroidota; class Flavobacteriia; order Flavobacteriales; family Flavobacteriaceae; genus Flavobacterium; species Flavobacterium sp. XGLA_31. The sequence continues at coordinate 44,782 of NZ_JBPTTM010000003.1, forward strand.
CGATTTACATACCTTGACGTGGAAAGAAAACGCTACTTCGTGGAGTATTTTGGAATGTTTAGAACATTTGAATTTGTATGGCAACTTTTATTTGCCACAAATAGAAAACAAAATAAAAAGCTCTACTGCTAACTTTGAAGCTGAATTTAGAAGTGGCATTTTAGGAAATTATTTTGCAAAAAGTATGTTGCCAAAACAAAAATTGAACACAATGAAAACCTTTAAAGACAAAAATCCTTTAAACGCTAAACTCGACAAAAATGTAATTGATAAGTTCATGAATCAACAAATCAAACTTTTGGAATTGCTAAATAATTCAAGAAATGTGAGTTTGAATAAAGTTAAAATTCAGACTTCCATTGCCTCTTTTATCAAGCTAAAATTAGGCGACACTTTTCAATTTTATATCAATCATATCATTAGACATTTAGCTCAAATTGACCGAATAGAAACAGCGATGAAAAACGCCTGATACCCAACAAGGGTTTTGCGTCTGCCGGGCTGATGTATAAAATTCAACAGTAGTTTTTCAATTGAACTTTAGTAATAATATTGGCTTTTGTGTTTCCATTACACGCTCGAACGCAAAGCCCGGAACGGTTGGCAACAATCAAAAACACCACACCCAGCCCAAAACCTAATTGCTGTCATCCCTTCCCTGAAAGTGCGTAACATTTTCCCGCTTACAGCTACTCATGCCTCAAAATAGCATCAATCAAATCAACAATCAAATGAACAAAATCACCGCCTTTTTAGTACTGGGACTCCTCGTGGCAGGCTGTACCCCTTTCAAACCCGCCCTTACCAATGCCGATGCACTGACTGAATACAAAGTAAAAGGACGCCAAGGGCTGCTCATCAATCAAAAACTAAGCTTCGGAACCTACTCTACTGCTAAAGTAAAACGCTCCTGGACCAAAGGAGGCAATACCCGCCTACCCGTATCGGTTTCTCCGGCAGTTGATTTCTGGTACCCGGAACTGCTCTCGGTTGACGCGACCGATAAGTCGCAAACCTTCAGTTTTCAGTTGAGCGACGGGGCTCAAAACCAAAGCGACGTCTATGCTTCCTCTCATTTTGAAGCTGAAAGGCTGTTGGTGGGCAACAACCCCAACAGTGTGGTAAACATCATGCGCGACCTCATAGGACAGGACATCGATCAGGAAAACATGTTTTACGCACAGGTGTTTGTCAACCGAGACCCTAAGCCGTGGCAACTGGTTTTAGACAATATCGAGTCTCAAAAGAACGCTAAAAAGTACGTCGGCCTGTTTGAGCAAAGCAAGAACCGCTATTACCAACTCAAGCCCATCACCCATTTGCAAACCTCCCAAGGCCCCAAAGCCATGTGGATGGGTGCTGTAGGCTACGAAATAAGCAACCCGGCCGGACAAACGGTGGCAGCCGTGTCATTGATGGATAACGGCTTTGTTTACCTGTCCGACACCGAGAATGAAGATCGTTTCCTACTGGCCAATTTATGCGCTTTGTTGCTGCTGCAACAAAATATAGCCGAGTAAGTTCCTGTTAGCCCACTTAGAAAAAGGCTGCAAAACAAACAGTTGCTATGGCATTTTTTAATACCTTTAGGAGCACTAACAGTGGCATGGTGAATTTCTTCAGTTACACACGGTGCTGCGGAACGTGAGTAGCAATGGCCAACAATACGCCTATCCATATGAAACAAATACTAACATTAGTTTTATTCTTTTTTGTTTTCAATATGATGCAAGCGCAAAACACCTATCTGTGTAAAATGGATAATAGGATTTATCGGCTCAATTCAGACTCATCACTTACAAGTATAATTGCTCTTGACAATACGCCTTCTTATATTGAAGATATCGCTTTATCGCCTTCAAACATTTTTTATGCCATTATTGATTTTAATAAAATTATAGCAATTAATGGCAATAACAATTTTACAATTTTGACCTCACTACCGGCAGATGGATTATATAATTCGTTAACATGTAGTAACAACTACGAATTATACACTATTAGTAATGCGGGAGAGAATTCTAAATTATATAAGTATAACATACTCACTAACACGACGGAATTAGTTACCACTTTAGGATTCGCCACACCCGGTGATTTAACTTTTTACAAGGGTAACTTGATATTTGCAGCTGACGGAACCAATAAAATCAAAGCCTACAATTTGGAGAATAATACCTTAACTGACATCTTTTGTCTCCCTCAACAATATGCTGCAATTTTTGGTATTGCCGGAATATATACTTCATGCGATTCAACTGTTATTCGCTGCTGTACACAAACAGCTGTTTTGGAATTAAACCTCTCCAATAATACTGTAACCGATTTACAAGTTGCCAGTTCAGTCTTTTTCGGCATGACTTCTGACAACGAATTTTTATCTTCCGAATGTAGCTTTCAATTTGAAACGGCTTCATGCGCACTATCAAATCCTGACTATTCACAAGATGCTGCTTATACTGTTTTTCCGAACCCTTTTTTTGAAACTATACATTTAAAAAATAATGAGGAAATAAATTCTTTGGAAATATTTGACATCAACGGACGGCTTATTTTAAAAATTTCATCTCCCGGTTCTGAAATAAATTTGAGTAATTTAGAAAAGGGAGTATATTTCTTTAAAACATATACCGAAAGAGGTTATAAATTAAATAAAATTTTAAAATCTTAGATTGTTATTCATAAAAGCAACGACCATTAACAAAGAAATGTGTTCCAAAACCAATCAAAGAGGAATTCTTATATTTGGGATAGGAAAATCGCCAGTTACCTTGATTTAAAAGAAGACCCCTTAACGAAAACAACAAGCCCCTGAGAGAGTTTTGCGTAATTATTTTAATTTGCTGTTGTACATTCTTACAGTTTAAGAAATTTGTAATGTAACCGCCGAGGAATGAAAAAAAATCTGCTTGTATTTATTGTAACTATGCTCCTACTGCCGCTGGGGTTGCGCTCCCAGTACACTGCCATTACCAATTACCGGAAGTATTTTGCCACTGCAGTCTACAACGGTATGGAAGTGGCCGTAATCCGTGCCTATAGCAGTCAGGAAAGACAGTATTATATAGCAGTGGGGGTTAACGATATTCAAACCTACCTCATTCCCGCTGAAAAAATCAGACCGGTTACTCAAAAGTGGGATGAGCTGGTAACCTTGTACAGTAAGACGCCTTACATAAAGGCCATCCGCTTTGCAAAACGGCAGTCATTTTCGATTCAGGATGCCGGCATACAACACGGGTATTCCAAAAACAAAGGGATTGCGCTTACCATTGATTTGTGTCCTTCGCATAAAACATTAGACCGGATCATTTTTACTTCGATAGCAGAAGCATTCAAAAATCTTAGAACCCCCAAACCCATAGGAGTATCCATAACCGGAAAATTTTTAAATACGCACCCGGAAGATATAGAATGGCTTAAAGGAATGGTAAAGTCGGGAGCGATAGATATTGTATGGATCAACCATACGTACAACCACAGGTACAATCCTAAACTGCCCCTAAAAGAAAATTTCCTGCTGGAACCTCAAACCAACCTAGACACTGAAATTTTACTACTGGAGCAACGCTTGTTGGAAAAGGAAATCGTATGCTCAGTCTTCTTTCGGTTTCCCGGATTGGTATCTGACCGCAATCTGGTCGAGCAGGTAACCAACTACGGGCTCATCCCTATTGGCAGCGATGCCTGGCTGGCCAAAGGACAAAGCGTACAAAACGGCGATATTGTATTGATTCACGGCAACGGAAATGAGCCGGTGGGGGTTACCGATTTTTTAGCGTTGCTGAAAAAAAAGCAAAGTGCCATACTGAAAAAGGAATGGCTGCTCTACGACCTAAGGGAAGCAATTGACGAAGAGTTTAAAAACGACTAATGCTTAAGCCGTCAGTTATACCGGAGAAAACGAATTGTTGGATGAGGTTTGTATTTTTCAGGTCTTTTAAGTTGTAGCACCATGCAGAAGGAATTGCAAGATAACGGAGAGGGAATTACTAAGTTGATATTTTGCTTATCTTTACAAATCATCAATCCAAAAAACAATCATGAGCCAAATTAAAACTCCTCCTTTTGCTGATTTTCCATTCGTTAGTAACGAAAAAATAACGCTGCGACAGCTACTTCACTCAGACCTTGGCGATCTTATAGAAATTTCATTTTATGATGCTGTTCAAGCCACAACATTGGAACAGGCAATAGAAATGAATTCGAAAATCAACAAGGATTATGAAGAGGGCAATTCTATCCATTGGGCTATTGTAGACAATTTGACTAACAAAGTAGTTGGAACCTGCGGATACTACCGTGGTTTTGACCAAGGACAGGGAGAAATAGGCTGTGTTTTATTGCCTAACTATCGCGGAAATGGGTTTATGACTCATGCCATTGAATTAGCCATTAAATTTGGAATAAAGACTATGGGGTTACATCGAATATGGGCTGCAACAAACAAACAAAATGAGAAGGCAATAAAACTCCTCGAAAGACTGGACTTTAAAAAAATCAAAGCTTTAGATGATGATAATGTGGAGTTTGAATTCAGATTGCCCTAAAAGGCAAATCATTAGTATAAAAATAAGGTCCTACCCACTGAAAGCCGTTTGTCAATTTTGTGGCATACAATACAAAACTCAACATCAGTCTTTATTGCCCTTTTTTGCTAAAGTTCGGTTGACGTTTCCAAATTACCACTATCGCCAAGCCGCCTAACGTTAGCAGTAAACTTAAAACCCTAAAAGAAAATGGTATTCTTAAAAGTGCAACATTCCGCCGCAGAAAATGAAGCTCTCTTTGTAAACATCGTTTTTCCTTTTTTGGCCTGTATTTTAATTTACTACTTTCTCAAGCGAAAAAAGCGAAAGAATGAAACTAAAAATTTAGCGAATGATATAATATCTATGCGAGCTCAAATTGTAGCTTATCTTTTTAGCATTCTTTTCTTTTTAGCCTTTTTAGTTGGAATTTACGATGCCATAAAGTTTTATTCCAATTGAAAAGACCCGAGCTTCAAAACAAATCCAAAAGGAATCTTTATATTTGGAATAGCAACAGGAAGCACAACTTAAATACTTAACCTATGGCACTCATCAATCCACACATTAACTTTAACGGGAACGCCGAAGAAGCATTCCTTTTTTACCAATCGGTATTTGGCGGCGCGTTCACCAAAATTATCCGCTTTAAAGACATTGCAAGTCCTGAATACCCCGTGGCCCCAGAGGAGGCGGATAAAATCATGCACATTGGTTTGTCTATCGGTCCCAACACTTTAATGGCCAATGATGTTCCCGAAAGTATGGGACGAACCAACGAGAATGAAAACAGGTCGAAGATATCCGTTACGGTCGAGAGCCGTGAAGAAGCCAACACGATATGCAACGGCCTTTCAGCCGGCGGCACTGTGGAAGTTCCCCTGAGCGACAATCCCGACGGGGGTTGTTTCGCGATGTTTCGAGACCGGTTCGGCATAGAATGGATGGTGGCCTTTAATCCAACCCACCCCAACAAAGGATAAACCACAATAGGTAATCACAAAAAAATACGAACCCAATACACTCTCTATGAATATGGATAGCCACACGGAAGACCAAATCAAAGCCTATATCAACGCGCAACCGGAACCCAAACGGAGTGATATGGAGGCATTACACCGCTTCATTCTGCAGCTGATGCCCGGTTGCACACTCTGGTTTTTGGATGGTAAAAACAGCGAAGGCAAAATAATTTCCAATCCCAACATTGGCTACGGACTGCAAAACCTAAACTATACCGACGGGACAACAAAAGCCTTTTATCAAATCGGGATGAGTGGCAACACCACCGGAATCTCTCTTTACCTTATGGGCCTCAAGGACAAGACCTATCTGGCCCAGACGTATGGCAAAAGTATAGGTAAAGCCAGTGTGAGTGGCTATTGCATCAAGTTTAAATCATTGAAAGACCTGAACAGGAACGTACTCGAAGAAATCATACACTTTGGAGGTGAGCCAAAGTAAAATTTAACTGACACCGTACTCCATTTATTCAAAATGTTTAAATATATTTAGCTTGTTGGAGGGAATCAATCGGAAATAACCCATTTTTGAAAGCATTACGTCCCACAACGTAGTCATCGTTTAGCCAAATCCATCTTATTGTAAAGCCTGTTTATGAAAAAACTCTTCTTTGTCCTGTTCTTTTGTCTTTTTGCTATTCAAACCCAATTTGCACAAACGATTTCCCTGAAAATTACAGATGCCGACACGGGGGAAAGCATTCCCTTTGCCAATATTAAAGTAAACGATACTGCCAATCTCATTTCAAATGCCGAAGGTTATTTTACCCTGTCGGAAAGCAACAATACAGCGTCCACCCAACTGCTGGTTTCCTACATGGGGTACGCGCCGTTGCAAACTACCCTGGCCGCCTTGAAAGACCAACAGTATGTAATCCAACTAAAACCGGGCATTGTGGCACTGGATGACATTACGGTGAGCAATGAAAAACCGAATGTTGACAGCATCATGGCTGCGGTAAAACGGAATCTGAAGCTGCATTACAAAGGCAACGGGCTGGCTTTTAAAGACCAACTCTTTACCCGAAACAGCAGCGGTTTTGTACCGAAAAAAGTGGATATTACCATTGACAAGTCGACCGGTTTCAGCAAAGAGCAACTCAAAACCACCAATGCCGATTTGAAGATTTTTGGAGACAAACTCATCAAACAACCGCCTTTTGGGTTCAAAGACCTGCTTTGCAACTACTACACTACCCTCACCACAAAAAATGACAAGCCGCTGTTTGTTTCCAAACTCGAAGCGGTAAAAGCGGCCTCACTGCGCAACAGTGAACAGGCCGTTTCGTTAGAAGACATGAAAGAAATGGTAGAAAAAACGTTCCTGAAACATTTAGACCCCAACAAGTTTTACCGTCTGAAAAGCGGACTCTTTGGTTCGAGAGATACGATTTCACTGAAAGATGGAATGCACGAGAAAAACAGCAAATCGAAACCGGAAACTACCGTCTCCAAAGCGAGAACCGATATGATGACAACGTTGTACCGTAACAACTTCATGCAAAGTGAGAAGTTTGACTTTTTGAACCAACTCGAATCTTATACCTACACCTACGAAGGCAAGGTGTATAAAAGCGATGAAGACTACGTATACATCATTCGCTTCACCCCCGACAAGAGCAAAGCCAAATACACCGGAAAACTTTACATTTCGGTCACCGATTATGCTATAGTGCGTTGTGATTATACGTTGGCCGAAGGCAAAACGCTAAACAGTTTTAATATGAAGTTCCTGCTAGGCGTCAAAAGTTCCGAAAACGTGAACAAGGGCACCGTCATTTATAAAAAGAATCCAATGGGTACAGGATATTACCTGCAGTACGCGGCTATGGAAACCGGACAATACATCTATGTAAACCGTCCGCTGAAATTCATTGAATTAACCGATGCCGAAAAAGACGTGGTGTCTTTCAATATAAAAGTAGAAGGCAACATGATAAACAAAACCGAATTACTGAACCTGAACAGAGAGGAAACCAGCAATGTCGCGGTAGAGCAATTCAAAGAAAAGGACTTCGACTATACGCCACTAAAACGCTACGACCCTTCGTTCTGGAAAGAGTACAGCGTGATAGAACCTTTGGAAGCCATGAAACAACTGAAAGCTGAAGAATAATAGATTCTTTTCTTTTCAAAATCCGGGACCCAGTTACTTTATTTTTTACTTTCAAACCAAGCTCTCATCTGAGCGGCTTTTTCGGTTTGTCCAATGGCTTTCAGGCACTCTGAATATCGGTAGTAGTATACGGGGTCCAAATCGGTGGTGAGTGCAAAGAGCCGGTCGTACCACCGAACCGCTTTCACCAAATCGCCGGCAAAAAAACGATAGTCCCCTGTGGCTTTGAGCATGTCTACTGTTTCATAGCCTTTCTCCAACACCCTTTCGTACGTCTCGATGATATTGATGGAGGCCTGAGTGAGTTTTCCGTCAGGCCGCACTACTTTTGCGGCAGTCACGGGAGGGACTGTAAGAGGCTCTACTACGGGTTTGGCTTCGGATAGTTCGCTTACGATGGTTGCCGTTTCATTGGTCTTGCATTTTATATACTTCGGGGTGACTACCCGAGTGTTGTTTTGCCCCAAATCGTTGGTGTTCACCAAACTCAAATGAGACACTTCATAAGTAGTTTTGCCTCCTCCGAAAGTCATGTTGATGGTTTCTTCCACATGATAAGAGGATATCGCAAGTCCGTTATCGGGTGCCATTTTTGCTTTTTCTATTTTGTCCGTGCCATTCTGCTGGGCAAAACCGTTAAAAGAAAAAGCTATGGCCGCTGCAAGAAGGGTAGCATTTTTCATATCAACATTGTTAAGATTATTGCCAATAGTAAAAACCACTTCTAAGGTACAAAATATTACACTTTTTTTATTTATTTTTCGGGTAAATTAAAAACGCATTTACACCAACAGACTCCTATAGTATTACAGACAAGGCAATGAGCCGGGAACCACATGACAAGTACAGATACGGACAAAATAACTTTGGAATAAAAACTCATTATGGCTGTGAAAAATAAAAAAGAGCTAAGCACTCAACAACAGGAAAACCTGTTAGATATCCTAAAAATTCGATTTGAGAAAAACCCCAACCGTCATCATGGTCTGGAATGGTCAGCTATCCAAACCAAACTGGAAAGTCAACCCGAAAAACTGTGGTCGTTACATGAAATGGAACACACGGGAGGAGAACCGGATGTCATCGGGAAGGATGAAGAAACGGGAGATTATCTTTTTTGTGATTGTGCCGCCGAGAGTCCGAAAGGCCGCAGAAGTTTGTGTTACGATGCGGAAGCGCTGGCATCAAGAAAAGAATACAAACCTGCCAACAGTACTGTGGCGATGGCCGAAGCCATGGGTATAGCACTGTTGACCGAAGCCCAATACAGGAGATTACAGGAGTTAGGTTCATTTGACACCAAAACGTCGAGTTGGGTAGAAACTCCTTCAGCCATTCGCCAACTGGGCGGAGCTCTTTTTTGTGATTTTCGGTACGGCACCGTTTTTTTGTACCATAACGGAGCGGAATCTTATTATGCTGTGAGGGGATTCAGAGGACTATTGCATGTTTGAGTTCTTCGGTTGTACTTATTTTTATATATTAGCCATAATTGCCTGATGCATTAGCGATTTACATCAGACCCCACTAGTAGCTGCAACCATGAATAAACGTCTACGAGAGCTTGATTTTTTGCGGGGCATAGCCATACTTTTAGTGTTGCTCTGTCACATTAGGATATCCCCTTACACCTCAACCATGGGCTGGATTGGTGTTGATTTATTTTTTGTTCTGAGCGGGTATCTGGTATCGGGGTTGCTTTTTAAAGAGTATCTCAAATTCGGCCACATTCGCCCGAAACTCTTTTTAATTCGCAGAGGGTTTAAAATTTACCCGATTTATTATCTGTTCTATATCCCCTACCTTTTAATCATCCTATTGATTCCTTCCCATACTTTTAGTTGGAAGGGATTTTTGGCTGATATGACTTTTACTCAAAATTACATCACAGGTTGGGGGTATGCCTATTATGCGTCCTGGTCACTGGCTGTGGAAGAGCATTTCTATTTCGGGTTTTCGCTTTTGTTGTGGCTGGCCATTCAAAAGAATTGGTTCCAACTGAAAGACCACAGCAAGCGGAATTCTTTTGTTAGGTTTATCATCACGATATTTTTTGTTTGCTTAGGCCTTCGAATCGTTTTGAATCTATGTTATCCGAATCATCCGACACAGTTATTTACCATGACTCACCTGCGAATTGATTCTCTTTTAATGGGAGTACTCATAGGCTATTATTCCTATTTGCGACCGGAAGTACTGACGCACTTTTTTGAAACCCAAAAGAGATGGCTTTATGCTGTTATTTTTCTGGGATTGTGCTGGACGCCTTTTATCAAAGCTACCGATTCTTTCTTTGCCATGACTTTTGGATTTACGCTGATTTACCTTGCTTTTGGCAGTCTGCTGCTTTCTTTCCTGCAGTTACAAAATATCAACCGAACCCTGGACAGCTTATTTACAAAACCCATAGTGAACGGCATCAGCCGGATTGGCTATTGCTCTTATTCCATTTACATCATCCACACGCTAATGGTCAGTGTAAGTTACAGCATTTTCAAGCGGTTACACCTGGATATTAATGAGCATCAGATTTTGTTTTTCATTCCCACCGTAACGGCCAGTGTAAGCGTCGGTATGCTGATGACTTATAAAATCGAAAAGTACTTTTTACAAATAAGGAATCGTTATTACCCCGCCAACATTTAAAGCCGATCAGGCTTCTACCCTGCTTCGCTCTCCGATTTGCTGACGCCACATCGCATAATACAAGCCTTTGTCGTTCACCAAATCCTGATGTTTGCCCTGCTCGATAATTTTGCCTTGTTCCAGTACAAATATCTTGTCCGCATGCATGATTGTTGACAGGCGGTGTGCAATGAGTACCGTGATTTGATCCTGTTTAGAAGATATACTTTTAATGGTTTGGGTAATTTCTTCTTCCGTAATTGAATCTAAAGCTGAAGTGGCTTCGTCAAAAATCAAGAGTTTCGGATTTCTGAGTAAGGCTCTGGCAATGGAAAGGCGTTGTTTTTCTCCGCCCGATACTTTGATTCCTCCCTCGCCTATGGTGGTATCCAGACCATTTTCGGCACGGGCCAATAAATTTTGGCAGGCCGATTTTTGTAACACATCGTTCACTTCTTCATCCGTGGCAGAAGATTTTACAAACAACAGATTGTCGCGAATCGTGCCCGAAAACAATTGGGCATCCTGCGTTACAAATCCCAGTTGGTGCCGCAATTCGGTCAAGTCAATTTCTTTCGCATTTTTTTCATTGTAAAAAATGTCGCCTTCAGCCGGATTGTAGAGTCCGACCAACATTTTCACCAAAGTGGTTTTTCCACTGCCCGAAGGACCTACAAAAGCTATAGTCTCACCGGCATGAGCCTCAAATGAAATGTCTTTTACAGCATAGGTTTTGGCACTCTGATGCTTGAATGAAATATTCTCAAAACGCAGGTTACTGATGGGTCCCATCGTTTTCGGATTAACCGGAACCGCTTCGCTTTTGGAATTCATCAAAAGGCTGAAATTGTCCATCGAAGCTTTAGTTTCGTTATAGGTGGCAATGACATTCCCCAATTCCTGCAACGGATTGAACAAAAAGAAGGAGAAGAACATCAGGGTAATCAAATCACCAGGCTTGATGATGTCATGGAAAATGAACAGATACAAAGCAAAAACCAAACTGGTACGCATAAAATGAACCGTAGTGCCCTGAATAAAACTTAGAGAACGGATAAAGCGTACTTTTTTCAGTTCTAATCCTAAAATTTTTATGGTGGTGGTGTTCAATCGGTTTACTTCCTGCTCGGTCAATCCCAAACTTTTGACTAATTCGATGTTACGCAGGGATTCTGTAGTGGCTCCTGCCAAAGCAGTCGTTTCGCCCAAGATTTGTCGGGAAACCAATTTAATTTTTTTACCTAAAAAGGAACTTATAAAAGCAATCACCGGAACAGTTGCCAGGAAAATTGGTCCCAACAGCCAGTGAATGTTCACGGCATAAACAATCACAAATGTAATCCCCACCAGGGTTTGAAAAATCATTGAAATAGAAAGTGTAATGAACTTTTCACAATCTATTTTCACTTTCTGTAATTTGCCCAAAGTTTCCCCACTGCGCTGGTCTTCAAAGTCCTGATAAGGCAATTGCAGCGCTTTCTGAATACCGTCAGTATACATTCGGGCTCCGGTTCTTTGAATAATGATATTGGTAAAATAATCCTGAAAATTTTTGGCAATCCGAGATACCATAGCAGCCCCCATAGACAAGGCCAACCATCCCAAAACAGCTTTGACAAACGTTCCGTAATTGTGATGAAAATCAGCTACACCAACTCCGCATTGATTCATGAGCTTCCCAATGATGATGGAATCTGACAAAGAAAAACACTGATTGATTGCGGCTAACAACAAGGCAAAGAACAACAATTGTTTGTGTTCCTTGATATACGTAAATAATATCTTCATGAAATGTATTGCTAAAAAAGTTCTGCAAAACTAAGACTAAAGATGATTAGTTGCTCTTTTTGCAAAACTCCTTAAGAACTATTTAACACTTTAGCGTATTTTACAAAAAAAATCAAAAACCAAAAGTTAACTCTTGTCACAAGAATACTTTTTTCTATCTTTATAAAACCTAGAAATCCCGCTAACCCTAAACAAAGCATGAATTTCAAAAAAGAACGGGTAAAACTGTCCAAATGGTTTTTGACAAGACCGAACACAACCGGAGCAATGGTTTTTCTTTTGCTGTTGCTGGTGGTGGGTTTTGTCATCAAGTTGCGCTATAAAATAGTGGAGGAGAACCGGCATCGGGAAATGTCCAATATTATTAATGTAGTACAACAAAATTTTGAACAGATTCTCAAAAACAGCTATACCACTACGCTAACTTTAGCGATGACCATCAATGATGAAGGGGTTCCTGTAAATTTTGACAAGATTGCGCCCAAACTGGTGGATTCCAACAGTTGTATCGATGCGGTACAATTGGTTCCTAACGGCGTTATAAAATATGTCTATCCTTTAAAAAATAATGAAAGCGCTATAAACTATGATATTCTACATACAGATTATGTAAAAGATGAAGCACTCAAAGCCATAGAAACTAAGTTGATTTATTTTGCCGGACCGCTTAAACTACGTCAAGGAGGTATTGGAGTTGTGGGACGATTACCCGTTTTCAAAGGGAATAAATTTTGGGGGTTTTCTGCTGTGATTATTCGTTTAGAAACCCTTATCAAACTCTCCGGTATCCAATCTATTGACGATACCAAATATTATTTTCAGTTTTCAAAAGTAAATCCCATCACCCATAAAGAAGAATTTTTTCTGAGAGAAAAAAAAGATTTCAGAAAACATTATTATCAGGTTGCCACGGTGCCTGACGGCGATTGGCGGCTTTATTTAATCGCCCGCGACAAGAATGCCCTGTACAAACAAGTGACTACTTCTTCCTCCTTAGGTTTTTTATTAGCGCTGATTTGTGGTCTTTGGGTTGCCTCGATCATGAGGAAACCGGCCACATTACAAAAATTGGTTTATGAACAAGCTAAAAAGATATACGACAGTGAGGCCAAATTCAAAATTTTATTTGAACAAGCTCCGGTAGGTATTGCCAAGGTAGATACTGCCACCGGAAATTTCATAGATGTAAACAGTGAGTTTTGCAGGATTGTAGGGTATACCGAAGAAGAATTAAAACAGTCTAATTTTCAAAAAATTACTCATATTGACGACTTAGAAGAAAATCTAAACTGTCTGAACAAAATCAAAGACGGAACGTTGCACGACTTTGATTTGGAAAAGAGATATGTACACAAAACCGGTCGAACGGTTTGGGTTAACCTTTTAGTTTCTAAATTGTGGAGCGATGGCAAATCACCTGCGAATCACATTGCTATTATAGAAGACATAACCGATAAAAAAAGAGCCGAAGAAGAACTGAAGCAATCCTTTGAATTGGTTTCCGAACAAAACAAAAGACTTTTAAATTTTTCCTATATTGTTTCTCATAATCTTCGCTCCCACACCAGCAATATCCAATCGATTTCGAGTTTTTTAGAAATTGCCGAAACGCAGGAAGAACGAGACGAAATGGTGGGGTTACTCAAAAAAGTTTCACATTCGCTCAACGAAACCATGAGCAATCTGAATGAAGTCGTGAGCATTAGAACAAACATTAACCTGACCATTGAAAAACTCAACTTATGTGATTATATTGAAAATGCACTCACCGTTTTGAGCAAGCAAATAGAAAGCAAGGAGGCAGTTATTCACAATTTAGTTTCAAAATCAGTCTTTGTTGATTACAATAGTGCTTACCTGGAAAGCATACTACTGAATTTTATTTCCAATGCCATTCGATACAGTCATCCCGACCGCAAGCCGGAAATTACGCTTTCGTTTGATGAAACCAAAAAAGCGCTGCAGATTGCCGATAACGGTATTGGTATTGACCTGGAAAAAAATGGTGAGAAGCTCTTTGGCATGTACAAGACTTTCAACAACAATCCCGATTCCAAAGGCATCGGATTATTCATTACCAAAAACCAAATTGATGCCATGGGCGGACGCATAGAAACGCAAAGTAAAGTGAATAAAGGAACCACATTTACCATTTATTTCAAATGAAAAATAAAGTAATTTGCATCATCGATGACGACCCTATTTATCAGATTCTGGTCAATAAAATTATTGCCATGTCGGAAACCGAATACGATGTCATCTCTTTTAAAAACGGGAAAGAAGCCTTGGAACGTTTGTCTGCCAGTATGGAAGATGAATTGCCGGAAATCATTCTGCTCGACATTGAAATGCCGGTTATGGACGGTTGGGACTTCATGAATAATATTGAACAGGCGCTTTCCCATAAATCCAAAAAATCAGCAATTTATATTGTCAGTTCATCCATTGCGCATGAGGACAAAGAAAAAGCCAAAACCTTTCCGGAAATCATGGGCTATTTTTCGAAACCGATGGACACCAATAAAATTCTGGAAATTACCAAAGTCATCAATGGTAAAAAAAACCATAACGATTAAAGAAGTTTTCCAAAACCTTAAGTAACCTGAGTTACATTTTTATTCGTTTAATTCCCTTACTTTTATGCCTTAATTTTTTCAAATGCTTGATTTTTTTGGATACTCAGGAGCCTTACTAATAGGCATCGTATTAGGAATCACCGGTGGAGGAGGCTCTATACTCACCGTCCCTATCTTGGTTTATATTTTGGCTTTCAACCCTTTAATTGCAACAGCTTACTCGTTGTTTATAGTAGGTACGACTTCCGCTTTCGGCACTGTTCAAAATTTCAAAAAAGGGTTGGTCGCTCCTAAAACTGCCATTCAGTTTGCCCTTCCTTCGGTTGTAGGTGTTTATTTGACACGTAAGTTTATCGTACATGCGTTGCCGGATACTCTTTTCTATATCGGTTCTTTACAACTTTCAAAGGATACCTTCCTGATGGTTTTGTTTGCCTTGGTCATGTTCATGGCCTCCTACTCGATGTTGAAACCGCAAAAAGAAGAAAACAACAATGTCTCCAAAAGCCTTGTGTTAGTAACTATACAATTATTTTTTGTTGGTATTTTAATAGGATTGATTGGTGCCGGCGGCGGTTTTTTGATTATTCCGGCCTTGGTGCAATTGGCTAAATTGCCTATGAAAAAAGCTATTGGAACTTCCTTACTGATTATCACCATCAATTCATTGGTGGGCTTTATTGGTGATATGGAAAACATTGCTATTGATTGGCCTTTCCTTTTGATTTTTACAACGCTGTCGGTAATTGGTATTTTTATCGGGCTTAAAATACAACATCGGATTAATGAAAAAATGCTTAAAAAAATCTTCGGGCTTTTCGTTTTGGTGATGTCCGTCGTGATTCTTTACGAAGAGCTTTTTCATAAAGTATTCTAAATTCAAATTATTTATAACGCTCTTATTTTTACTTTTGTCATATGAAAATCGAACAAATATATACCGGATGTATTGCGCAAGCTGCTTATTACTTAGAGAGTAACGGAGAAGCTGCCATCTTTGATCCCCTTCGTGAGGTGCAACCTTATTTGGATAAAGCACAAAAAGACCATGCTACCATAAAATACATTTTTGAGACCCATTTCCATGCCGATTTTGTTTCAGGGCATTTGGATTTGGCACAAAAAAGTGGTGGAAAAATTGTATACGGTCCGACAGCACAACCCGAATTTGAGGCCATAATTGCCACCGACAACCAGGAATTTAAAGTGGGCCATTACACTATTAAAGCCATTCACACACCCGGTCATACTTTAGAAAGCACCTGTTATCTGCTCATTGATGAGAGCGAAAAACCATACGGAATCATTACGGGTGATACTCTTTTTATTGGTGACGTTGGACGCCCCGATTTGGCTCAGGCATTAACTGAAGAGCTGACTCAGGAAAAACTGGCCGGATTTTTATTTGATTCACTACGCAACAAAATCATGCCACTAAGTGATGATCTCATTGTGTATCCAAGCCACGGTGCCGGAAGTGCCTGTGGTAAAAACATGAGCAAAGAAACCACTGATACATTAGGTAATCAAAAGAAAACGAACTACGCCTTGCGCGCTGATATGACCAAGGAAGAATTCACCAAAGAATTACTGGATGGTTTGGGGCTTCCACCTGCTTATTTTCCTCAAAATGTACTGCTAAACATCAAAGGTTATGAGAGTCTGGATTCCGTGATTGAAAAAAGTAACATTGGTCTTTTGCCTACAGCCTTTGAAGCTGCAGCCAATCAAGATGACGTTTTAGTGTTGGATGTCCGTCACGAAAATGATTTTGTAAAAGCTCATATTCCCAACTCCATTTTCATTGGAATTCAGGGCAATTTCGCACCATGGGTAGGTTCATTGCTACGTGATGTCAATCAAAAACTATTGCTGGTGATTCCGGAAGGAAGAGAAGAGGAAACCATTACGCGTTTGTCTCGTGTTGGATTTGACCATGTTTTGGGCTATCTAAAAGGCGGCATAGAAGCCTGGAAGGCAGCAGGTTTTGAAGTGGATTCGATTAATTCTGTAAGCCCTGAAGAATTTGCCCATCAATTAACAGAGAAAAGCGTTGTGGTTGATGCCCGAAAACCGGGAGAATATGAAGCTGAACATGTGGAAAATGCCATCAATCTTCCATTGGATACGATTAATGAAAACTTCCCGAGCATTCCAAAAGGAAACGATTTCTTTTTACATTGTGCAGGAGGTTACCGTTCGGTTATTATGGCTTCCATACTAAAATCGAGAGGAATTCACAATTTTATTAATGTGGAAAAAGGAATGAACGGTATCAAACAAACGGGAGTAAATTGTACTCAATTCGTTTGTCCGTCAACCAAAAAATAAATCTTAAAAAAATAACAATTACGTATTATTCACCATGCAAATTAGATACATTTGCACACAAATTTTTAATAACTGAGAAATGAAAAAAGTACTTCTTTTGTCAACTGTAGCTTTAGCTCTGTTTTCATGCAGCAAAGTCGCTGATGGCGAATATTTAATTACAGGAAAAGTAAAAGGAATGAAAACAGGCTTGGTATTCTTGCAAAAAGAAGACCCAAGCGGTATGGGGCTAGTTAATATCGATACTGTTAAAATTGTTGACGAAAAATTTGAAATCAAAGGAAAGGTAGATGAACCGGCAATCAATCTGATTGAAATTCAAAAAGTACAAGGTAAAGTTCCTTTTATCATGGAAACCGGGGAAATTACTATTGATGTAGACAAAGACAGTATTTTCAAATCTAAAATCGGCGGTACCTACAGCAACGATGAGTTTGCTAAATTCAATGAGGAATCAGCGAAAATCAAAAAAAGACTTCAAAAAAGCGTCATGGATTTCCAAATGAAAAACATGGCTAAAATGACGGAAGCCCGAAAAAACAAAGATACAGTAACCATTAACTCTTTGAGAAAACAATACGAATTGCTTCAAAAAGACATGACTGATTACACTTTCAACTATCCGAAATCGCACCCTAAATCATTTATCAGTGTGTTGATTACTCAGGCCATGTTCAACAATCCTAAATTCCAACCCAAAGATATTGAAGCAACTTTTAATTCTTTAGACGAGTCGTTGAAAAAAACGAAACCGGCTAAGAAAATAAAAGAAAATCTGGAGGCTTTAAAAAAAAAGAGTCCACTGACGCAAAAATTGCAATAGGTTTAAAAGCCCCCGATTTTAAAGCACCAACACCCGAAGGGAAAATGGTTTCTTTAAAAGAGAGTTTGGGCAAAGCAACTTTGATTGACTTTTGGGCTTCTTGGTGTCAGCCTTGTCGCATGGAAAATCCAAATGTTGTAGCTCTTTACAATGAATTTCACAGTAAAGGATTGAACATCATCAGTGTTTCTCTTGATAATGATGCCGTTAAATGGAAAGAAGCTATTGCCAAAGACAAATTGAGTTGGACCCAAATTTCCAATTTAAAAGAAATGGAAGACCCTATTGCTGTTCAATATGGTGTGGAACAGATTCCGACTACCTTTTTATTGGATGCAACAGGTAAAATTGTCGCCATTGATTTGAGAGGAGATGCTTTAAAGGCCAAAATCAACGAACTTTTAGCCACAAAATAAACAATTTCAAGACTACATATTAAAAATCTCCTTCGGGAGATTTTTTTATTCAATTCAAAACCAAACGCTTAAAAAAAGCCTCAATAAAATAAGGCTTTTTTGTTTGTGAACGTCAAAAGTGTTTTTATATTTGCAACCGCGCTTAGCGATGGGGAGATACTCAAGCGGCCAACGAGGGCGGACTGTAAATCCGCTGATTACATCTTCGCAGGTTCGAATCCTGCTCTCCCCACAAAAAAAGCCTCGAGAAATCTCGAGGCTTTTTTCTTTAACTTAATTTGTTTTTATTCTAAAACAAAAGTCACACTTACATTGGCATTGATTACAATTTCACCCACAGCCAAAGTTTCTTTGGTGGCACCGCCATCAGCAGCCATCGCCATCATATTGCCCTTATACATCGGTTGCGGATAATACGTTTGTGAGTTATCGGTGATTAACAACGCCTTCCCTACTTTTTGACCAAGTACAGATACATAATCTGCTGCTTTTTGTTTGGCGTTGAGCATGGCACTTTTACGGGCTTCTTTTTCGTAGTCTTCCATTTTAGACGATTTGAATTCTACTCCCTGTATCATGTTTACCCCGGCCTCATTGAGTCCGTCCATGATATCATCATATTTAGACAAGTCTTTTAAAGTAATTATCAGAGTTTGATTGGCCTGAAAATTGCTTTTCTTTTTTTCATAATCATATCCTTTGTGAAGACTTACCGAGTTGGTTTTGTAATCGGTCGCCGGTATACCGCTCTTTTTTAAAAAACGGATGACTTTGTCCACCACTTCGTCATTCAGCGCTTTCACTTCTTTGGCATCTTTGCCCGAGTTTTGGAACCCAACCGTAATCTCAGCCTGATCGGGAGTAACTTTTACTTTCCCTTCCCCGTTTACAGAGATTTGAGGTACCTGAGGTTTCTGCTCTTGTGCGTATGTCAGCACGACAAAGAATAAAGCTAAGGCTGAGATTACTTTTTTACTCCCAAGGGTAAACTGTTTTTTTTGATGGTCGTTGCTTTTCGTTTTCATAGTGTATTAATTTATGGTTGCTGTTGTTTAGTTGTTTTCAAAAGTTGTGCCAATTATAATTTTCCGGTTTTGGCCATTACAAAAAGAATGATAATCGGAATAGCCAAAAGAATGACCATTGAAGTACTTTCTTGTAACAGTTCAGGAGCCTTTAACAAGGTAATGGCATAGCCGCCGATGGCTCCACCGAAATGTGCCGTGTGGCCGATAGTATCATTTTTAGCCTTCATTCCATAAATAGAGTAGAGCAAATAGCCAATTCCGAACACATAAGCCGGTAACGGAATAATGCCGAAAATCCCGATAGTCATTCCGGGCTCCAACAAAATGGCCGAATAAATAATTCCGGTCACGGCACCCGAAGCACCTACTGCTCTGTAACTGTAGTCGTTTCCGTGAAAATACATGGTCAGTAAACTTCCGAACACAAGACTTCCAGCATAAATCAATACAAATGTCAAATTCCCTAAATTATCCGTAACTACCGGAGCAAATGAATATAATGCAATCATATTAAAAGCCAGATGAAAAACATCGGCATGTAAAAACCCTGAGCTAACCATCCTAATTTGTTCTCCGGCTCGGATGCTGCCCACATGAAACTGGTATTTGCGGAAAAAATATTCGTCGTTAAATCCCTTAATGCTAATCAGAACATTAGCCAAAATGATTCCCAAAAGGAAGATATTTGTCATGGTGTATATTTTTTAGTAAAAATAATAATACTTTCTTTAGGTTTTGTTAATGCGCAATAGTTAACATCACTTTTAACTTTATATTTGCACAAATTATTCGACATGCAATTTATTGTATTCATTCTCCTTTACCCCATCCTATGGCTATTGTCAATGCTGCCATTTCGGGTGCTTTATATGATTTCAAATGCGGTCTACTTTCTCATCTATTACGTAGTGGGTTATCGCAAAAAAATTGTCCGCCATAACATTGCCCTTGCGCTGCCGCATTTATCTGAAAAAGAACGGTTGCAAATTGAGAAAAAATCCTATCAGCATCTTTGTGATATGTTTTTGGAAATGATAAAAACAATGACCATTTCGGAAAAAGAAATCGAAAAACGCTTTGTCTTTACCAATTTAGAATTGTATCAGAACATGGAAAAACAAGGCAAAAGTATTGCGTTGCTATGTGCCCATTATGCTTCTTATGAATGGGTAATTTCGATGAATCGACATATTACTTTTGAAGGTTTCGCCATATACAAACGGGTGGCCAATAAGTACTTTGACAAATTAGTGAGAGATATTCGTTCCCGATTTAAAGCTACGTTGATTACCAACAAACAGACCATCCCAACTATAGAAAAAAATGCCCGCAACCATCATTTAGGAGTATACGGATTTGCCAGTGACCAATCACCCCAACTGAGCAAGACCCATCATTGGGCTACTTTTATGGGAATCGAAACACCGGTACATACCGGTGCTGAAATGCTGGCGAAACGCTTTGATATGAATGTAATTTTTCTGCGCGTCAAAAAAGTAAAACGAGGGCATTATCAAGCTACTTTTGAACATTTGGCTGATAACGTTAAAGAAGTTCCCAATTACCAAATCTCGGATGCATTTTTAAAACGAGTAGAGACACAAATTTTAGAGGCTCCCGAGCACTATTTGTGGACTCACAAACGCTGGAAACACCGCAAAGTTTAACACTAAACTTTAAACCAGCTTTTTACCATTTCTTTTTCCAGATGCTTGGCATTTTTATGTACAAATTCATTGGTTTTGAAGTTGTATTCATAATCATCGGCCCAAGTTTTGTGATTTTGTGCCAAGGCTTTAATACTTTCACAAACCATCTGAATTTCAGCAGAAGTCGTTGTAGGATGAATAGACATTCGAATCCATCCCGGTTTTTTGATTAAATCGCCCGATGTGATTTGACAAACCAAATCATGAGAAGTTTCCTGGTCTACATGCAACAAATAATGACCATAGGTACCGGCACAACTACACCCCCCACGGGTTTGAATCCCAAAACGGTCGTTCAGCAATTTTACACCCAGATTGTAATGTAAATCGTCAATATAAAACGAAATCACTCCTAAACGGTTTTGGTGCTGATTGGCTAAGATGTGCAGATTATCTATGTTATTCAGTTCTGAAAAAACATAATCTACGATTTCATGTTCACGCTCCAGTATGTTTTTCACTCCCATCTGTTCTTTCAACTGTATGGCCAAAGCCGTTTTAATGACCTGAAGAAATCCGGGTGTTCCGCCATCTTCCCGATCTTCAATATTATCAATGTATTTGTGTTCACCCCAAGGATTGGTCCAACTGACAGTCCCTCCTCCCGGGCAATCGGGCACATTGTTTTTGTATAAATTTTTATTAAATATCAAAACACCGGAAGTTCCCGGTCCTCCCAAAAATTTATGAGGTGAAAAGAAAATTGCATCCAAATAACTTTCCTCATCCGGATGCATGTCGATGTCAACATAAGGTCCGGAACAGGCAAAATCCACGAAACAAACGCCGTTGTTTTGGTGCATAATCTTAGCCACTTCGTGATACGGAGTTCTGATTCCGGTTACGTTAGAACAAGAGGTGATTGAAGCAATTTTGAAACTGCGGTCTTTGTATTTTTCTAATAGTTCTTTGAATTCCTTCAGACAAAACAAACCGTCTTCGGTAGCAGGTATCACAACCACATCAGCTATGGTCTCAAGCCAAGACGTTTGGTTGGAGTGGTGTTCCATATGCGATATGAACACTATGGGTTTCAATTCCTTTGGAAAGTTGGTAAACTCTTTCAGGTTCTCCGGAACTCTAAGCCCCAAAATACGCTGAAATTTATTCACCACACCCGTCATACCGGTACCGTCAGTAATTAAAACATCATTCTCATTGGCCTTTACATGCTTTTTGATAATGTGTCTGGCTTCATGGTATGCCATGGTCATCGCGGTGCCCGAAATAGTGGTTTCGGTATGAGTATTAGCTACAAACGGACCAAACTCATTGATCAATTTTTCTTCAATCGGGCGGTACAATCGGCCGCTAGCAGTCCAGTCGGTATACACGATTTTCTTTTTGCCAAATGGCGATTCAAATTCTTGGTCAATACCAATAATTTGTTCTCTGAATTGTTGAAAATACAGCTCTAATGCTGTTTGGGTTTCCGTAGTAGTCATTGTGTTGTCATTTGGGTTCAAAGATACATTATTTTTAATTTTTGCTAAAAAATGGTTTTTACTGCTTCATCCCTGAAACATCTTGCCATTTAAACCTTATCTTTGTATGAAGGTCTTATCGTTAAATTTTTATTATCATGAAAAATTGTGTTGCTCTACTGCTCGTTGCTTTCGGCATAAACACCGGTTTTGCTCAGGAAGACAATCGCCCGAATTATACGGGAGAAAATTTTAGTCTGGAAGGCGCTTTGGCCATGTTCAAAGAATCGTCTTCGTTAAAACAATTTGAACGGAAAATTAATGACAAGAATAACAATGTAAACAACCTAGATCTTAATAATGACGGAGATATTGATTTTATCAATGTCGATGATATTAAAGATGGAGATTCTCATATTATTGTTTTGAGTACTTATCTTAATGAAACCGAAAAACAAGACATTGCCACCATCGCTATCGAAAAAACCGGTGATGCCGAGGCGGTGCTTCAGATAGAAGGCGACAAAGATCTTTATGCTGAAAACACCATTATTGAACCTACTGAAGAAAAAGAAGTCATCAAAGATGCTAAAGGAGGTCCCAACACTCCGGTCGTAGAGGTACAATCTATCATTATCAATGTATGGCTTTGGCCTTGTGTACGCTTTATTTATGCGCCGAATTATGTGATTTGGGTGTCTCCATATCATTGGCATCATCGTCCAATATGGTGGCATCCTTGGCATCCTTTTGCTTACACTGTTTTTTATGTTCGCTGTGCCCCACACCGCATGTGGTACCATCCGGTTCCCCGTGGCAGAGCCTTCGGCATCAGAAACAAGTATACACCAATGCGACATAGTTCTACCCTAGTGGTGCACAATCGAAAAGGAACCCCTATGGTGCGTCAAAACGTAAGAGGAACCACTATCAAAAATGTCCGTCCGCGTAATATTAACGGAGTCCGAAATGCGGTAAAAACACCCACCGTAAGAGGAGGCAATATTAACGGTGCTGTGAGAGGTGCCAAAACAAGAGGTGGCGGGGGAGGCAGACGATAAGTTCCAATGATACAAAAGTAGCCCTGAATTTTCACCTTGTAGTATTTCAACTTCAAAAAACATATAAAAATCCCCATTATTGGGGATTTTTTTTATACTTTAATCACGGATATTTGACGCGTATAACCCCATAAACATATTACTCATGAGTAACGAAACGTACACTTCGACTGGAACCTTAGATTTAAAAAACAACACCATCAGCGTTACAGTGGCACTGCCCGATCCACCGAAACGTTCAGAATTTGAACTTACCTATTACAATTTGAGCACCAAAACGGCTATTACCGGGGACACTCTGAATGTTATTTTGTGTGAATTTACATTTACTAATGACCCGGGCGATGAGCTGGCCACGCCAACAGAAGGCACTTTCAGTATTACTTTAAATTTAAATGCCGTTCCAAAACCACCCGGATTAGCCGGAGTGGCCGATTTTGATTTTTCGGTTAACCAAAATTGTTTATTTTTATTCTTTCACAGCACTGATGCGAATGCTGATGACCGTGAGGCTTTTCTTGAAAATATGGAAACCTTGTATGCCAATGCCATCAAAGGCCCCTATGTCATATGTCCGGCACCGGTACTGAGCGGTAAGACTCCTTTCGGAAAACCAAGGGCATCAGGACCTTCAATCATAGCTTAATTTGACTTAAATGAATCATTCTTTTCGTTTTAAAAACACCCTGCTTGCCGTATTATGTATGGCAAGCTGGTGCTGTTTTTCTCAACAACCCGATTTTAAAACCATTGACCAGCTGATGGTAACCGGTAAAAACTTTGAAGCCATCAAACTGCTGCGAACCATTAATCAAAAAAAACTGAATAAGGCCCAAAATGCCCGAAGGTACTTTCTGTTGGGAAAAGCTTATGGTAACGAAAACCTGAACGACAGTTGCCTTTTTTTCTTTGAAAAAAGTCAAATACTCTATGAGTCGTTACAGGATGTAAAAAACGCCATGGAAACCAAACTGGAAATTGCCTATAGTCTCAGTATAGAGAAATCAACTATAGAGACCAGTAAAAAATACTATGAAGAATATCTCAAATACACCTACGATTCCAAAGACCCGAAACTACTTACCAAAGGTTTGTTTGAAATGGCTAATTCCATTATGTATATTGATTCTGTAGCAGGCCGACAATATTATTTCAAGGCTTTGAAACAAAACAGAAAAGCTCCTGATGAAAAAATGTATGCCAAGATTGCTTCAGGCTTAGCCATGCTTTATAACGAAAAAATAATTCAGCGGGATTCGGCTATTTATTATTACAACCAGGCCATTACCATTTCAAAAAAACACAAATTAATGGATGACCTCTGTTTTAATATGATATACTTGTCTAATGTATATTACTACCTTGGTGATCATAAAAAAGCCATTCAACTGCTCAAAGAAGCCGACACCATTCCCATAATAACCTATGTAAAAAACATGAAAAGTCGCATCCATCTTTTTTTGGCCCTTAATTATGCCAAACAGAAGGATTATAAAAGCGCCTATAACGAATATCGAACCTCCGAAGAATTATTAGACGAAGCCAATTTCATCAGGCAGAGCGAGATTATCAGCGACATGGATATGCGCTACAAAACCAAAGAAAAAGAGCTTGAAAACCTGAACCTGAAAGTAAAAAACCGCAACAATATTTTACTCATCTATCTGGTGGTATCGCTCTTGTTCATTGGGACTATAGTGGGATATCTCCGTATAAAGTTTCTCAGCAAGAAAAAACAAATTGCCGAACAGGAAAAACTCATTGAAACTCAAAAAATCGAAAACCTGCTCAAAGAACAGGAACTCCTTGAGATTGATAAAATGCTGGAAGGTCAGGAAAAAGAACGCATTAAAATTGCCAACGACCTGCACGACAATTTAGGCAGTCTGATGGCCACTCTCAAACTCAATTTTCAAAACCTCAAACGCAACAACGCGAAGCTGGACGAAGCCGATGCCCAACTTTATGACAAAACCGATGCCATGATAGACGAGGCCTACCAAAAAATTCGCGGCCTGGCCCATACCAAAAATGCAGGAGTAATGGCTCACGAAGGCCTGCTACCCGCCATTACCAACATTGCCAAAAAGGCCTCTATCCCGGGAAAACTCCGTATTGAAGTAGTGCCGTTTGGGCTCGATGACCGTTTGGACAGTACTATGGAAGTCAGCATTTTCAGGATGGTGCAGGAAATCTTAACCAATGCCATCAAACATGCGCAGGCAACCGAAATCACTATCCATTTGACCCGTCACCATGACAGCCTCAACATTATTATTGAGGACAACGGAAAAGGATTTCTACCCAATGAAAATAAAAATGAAGGCATGGGATTGCCTAATATTGAAAAGAAAGTTGAACACATGGGCGGCTCCTTTACTATTGACAGCACTAAGGACAAAGGAACCTCTGTAATAATTGATATCCCTTTATGATAACACTGGCTATAGCCGAAGACCATCAGGCACTGATAGATGGCATGAAATTATTTTTGAATACTGAACCCGACATTCAGATTGTGGGCGAAGCCAATGACGGCGAGGCACTCATAGAACTCGTTCGGAAAAAGAGACCCGCCATCGTCATTACCGATATCCGTATGCCTAAGTGCGACGGAATTTGTGCCACAAGAACCATAAAACAGGAGTTTCCCGAAACGAAAGTCATTGCCTTCAGCATGTTTGACCAAGCCGAAGCGGTAGACCAAATGAAACAAGCCGGCGCTTCGGGCTACATCATGAAGAATTCATCACTGCAAAAGGTACTTGAAGCCATACGTATGGTGGACAAGGTGGGCAAATATTTTGACGACTCCATCCATACCTTTGACGATTTGACCCGTGAAGTCGTTATCCTGAGCTCCCGAGAGAAAGACATCCTCCGACTTATTGGCGACGGGCATTCCTCACAGGAAATTGCTGATATACTTTCGATAGGCAAGGCTACGGTAGACACCCACCGCAAAAACATCATCAAAAAGATAAACGTACACGGCAAAACCGACTTAATCCGATTTGCCATCGAACGCAAATACGACTTCTAGTCAGCCGCAGCCGATGCATCGATAAAAAGCATAAAAAAGCACAATCGTCGATACTTACACGCTTTTACATCGATTAAAAAGCCTAAAAAAGTAAGAAAAAGACTAGCCAAAAATCCCCATTGTTGGGGATTTTTTTTTGATTACCATTTCCTACTTTTGACATGTCAGGCTTTCCAATTAAATCCTTTGTCAATGACTCCCCCACGTCATTAAGGAAAACAAAAGCCCACATGCCCCCTTTAAATCTGCCTTAGTATAAAACCCGAAAAGCCGTGAGGCCTAACGACGCTATTGATAAAACGTATGACTATAAATAACACAGTATGAAGATATACCTACCTCCTCACCTCCCTCTTGCTTTTTTGAGACTTTAGTAAGAGGGAAATCGTGAGGTGAATCACAGGCCTACTTTCTGACCGCATCGGGAGGGAGAACAAAACGAGAGCCATTGTAGGAATAAAAAAGGACATTAACTAAAAATACAAACAAAATGAGCTGGAACAACGTAGAAAACAAATGTAAAGAAATGTATCAAATTCAACTGGCTAACGGTGTACGGCAGCCCGACCGCAGATTTGTGATACAAGCCATAGCCGAAGAGTTTCCGCAGTACCCGCGCCTGCGTATCGCCGCCACGGTAGACCGCTGCCTGGCCATGGAAGAACAACCCATAGAAACCCGACGCTTTTTGGGTTTTATGCAATCTTTTTTGCGCTAAACGGAGCTCGCCGAAAATCCGACAAAGAGTAGGCAATCATCATTAATCAAAATTTATCATGCCATTTACAAATTTAGACCACCGCCATTTCAGTGTCGCAGAAAAAACGACGATCAACAACGCCATTGATCAACTTGAAACTGCATTAGCCACTAAACTTGCCAATCTAACTGCTGAGGAACGTCAGCGTTATGGTAGCGTAAACGAACAGAACAAATTGGTTATCAACAAGGTGAAAGACTTTTATGATAACCAGCCCACATTGAGCAGTCCGGATATTAACTGGACCGAATTCAATGACGATTTTGATTCGCGTGCCTATTTGCAAAACACCATTCAACGCATGCAAGCCCTGCTGACCGGAATGGAAAATGCCAAAATACTGCACGATTATGACAACTACACTGCCGCTTTGACCGACTATGATTATTCAAAGTACAAAGCCAGTACCCAAGCCAATGGGTACCAGCCAAAGGTAGAAGAGTTGGGCCAATTTTTTACGGGCAGACCTGCCGGTAGCACGCCTACCCCATAAAGGTACTGCCTCTTCAAAAGCCGTTTCGCTACCACCAAGGAAACGGCTTTTATATATTCCCTCTACCCACTTTTATCAGGTAGCAACAGGATTTTAAGAGGTTACATACTACTTTATCCCCGTTCTCTACCCAATTAAAGGGGTGGCCTAAGTACTAAAAACACGTTGAATACTGGTTTTAAGAGGTTGTCAACGGGATAAAAGGGGTTCATAACCACTTAAAAGAGGTTCGCGACCACTTAAAAGTAGTGAGCAAACCCCTTATAAGGGGTGCAACACGGGAAAAAAGCCCTCCCGAACTCCTTTGAAGGGGTCTACCAACCCCATAAAACCAATACAAGACCCCTTTTAAGTACCTCACCAACCACTTAAAAGCAGTACAACACCCCATTAAAGGGGCTTTTAACTAAATCGATTTACTCCATTGAGACAAAAAGGCGCATCAATAAAAAAGTATAAACAGTAAGAGGAATTTTATATATTAGCAAGAGGAAGCATACTCCTATTGTTGTTTAATAGTTAACGGTCATTTTTAAGAACTTATGCTAATAAAAAATTACGACTACAGATATTTAATAATTGTGAATCTTATTTTCATATTATCACTATATATTGATTTTCTAGTTCCCTCAATTCAGCACAAAAGTGAAAAAATCAAATCTTTCTATAACGCAGTTAATTATACACCTACTTGGAAATCAGGAGGCGGTTCTAGAGAAATTAAATATATTTTAGAATGTGAAAGTGGTAATATTTATTATCTCGGAAAGTTTCTACCAGAATTTGGAAAAATTATAAAGGGAAAAGAAGTTGAAATTGAGCAAAGTTTAATTTTGAGGAAAGTAAAATCAATCAAAATAGACAATAAAGTTTATAATATTTCATTTCTGAGTTTGAATCTTGTGGCATACATATTTATATTTTGCTTTGCATTCAACATTCTAAATATATTTTTTACAAATAAGTTTTTGGACATAATACTACCTTTTGCCACTGTCCCAATTTATTTTTTAGGGTTTGCTTATATTTTTGCTTACTAGTTAAAACTAATGTCACCAGCCGTTACAAGAAACAAGCGTCTTGAAAAACATTAAACCCAAAATAGCCAAACAACCTATGACAACAATAACCCTCAGAAAAGCAACACGGCACGACATCGACTCGTTGCAGCACATCAGCAGGCAAACGTTTGAAGAAACCTTTTCGGAATCGAACACTGAGGAGAATATGAAACGCTATTTGGAGGACAGTTTTGCTGTTGAAAAGCTAACGGCTGAACTTGAGGATGAGAACTCTGCATTTTATTTTGCAGAGTCGGAAGGCGCGGTTATCGGGTATTTAAAAATCAACTTCGGAGCCTCGCAAACCGAATTGAAAGACCATAAAGCACTCGAAATTGAGCGCATCTATGTATTGAAAGCATTTCTGGGAAAAAATGTGGGACAAGTATTGTATGACAAAGCAATCCAGATAGCGCAAGAGCAGCAGGCCGAATATCTTTGGTTAGGCGTTTGGGAAGAAAATCCGAGAGCCATACGCTTTTACGAAAAAAACGGATTTGTTGTCTTTGACAAGCATATTTTCAAATTGGGAGATGACGAACAAACAGACCTCATGATGAAACTCCAATTGCGCAACGGAACATGAAAAGAATAAAAGTTTTTCAATATCTTTGATAACCATCATAATCCCACCCTTATGACAGAAGAAAAAGACCCTTTGAATTTTACGGTAACGGTAAGCATTGAGCCCACTTTTCTTTGGATAAAAGCCATAGGCCCCTATTCGCTCAGCAATATCGAAAAGTTATTTCAGACGGCGGTAGATCAAACGCTGATTCTGCAAAAAAACAAGATACTGATTGATGTGAACGGAGTAACCGGCACCATCCCGTTGATGGAACGGTTTTATTTTGCAGAGTCCATCTCTGTGTATATCACAGAAACTGCCTTGGGCAAAATCAGCAGAGTGGCGGTATTGGGGCAAGAACCTATTATTGACCAAGACCGTTTTGGCGAAACCGTGGCGGTCAACAGAGGGATTAACGCCAAGGTATTTACCAACCGCGTCGAAGCCCTTGCCTGGATTTCGTAATTTTATATCATTTAATAACCCAAAACAAACATTTTATGAAAAACTTAATGCATCTGGCCGTACTGCTGACCATCATGGCGGTCACCCACCACAGCCAGGCACAGGAAATTAAATTCAAAGACACCACCATCCTTGCTGACGGGACGGCTACCTACAGTTTTGAAAAAAAAGGAATGGGCAGTCAGTTGCTGGTGTACAAACTCAATACTCAGGAAACCATTGTATCATTGGAACAACTGCATCAGGGGTTTGACCGAGGGCCGGCGGGCAATTATGTATCGTTTGTATTTCCGGGGCAAAATGTGACCATTACTTCTAAGACGCTCCAGCACAACAACTGGAAATTTCTGGTCAGCCTGCTGATGTCTGAAAAAGTAATCGATGCGAAGGGTAATGTGGATGCGCTCAACCTGAAACGGTTTCAGCAAAAATTTGACGAGAAGATAGCGGCAAAGTAAACACCGTTCATAGTCGGTGTTTTCAAATACCACAAAAAAAAGAGGCGCACTAACGGGCGCCTCTTTTCATTATGATAAATGATTCTCAAAAAATCTTAGTGGTGGTGGCTTTCCATTTCACAGCTGTCATTCAAATGCTCATGGAAGGCTGTCGCCAATGCGTTATTCCCGTCGGTATCATTAGGGCCTATTTCGATTACGCCATCTCCGTCACCGTCAACCGCACTGCTCAAATCAATAGCACTTACCACTTGGTTCAAATCAAAGTTGAACACTAAGTCATAAGAACCGGAAGTGATTACCAAATTTTGGGTAGCATCCTGATAATGGATTTCAAATTGTTGTTCAAAGTTATTCCAATATACAAACGGAGTTCCGTTGATGGTTCCGGTAATTTCAACCGTTTTCCCAAATATAGGAGAAGCAGCTACCAAGCTTGGACTTAGTTTGAATTCTACTTCAGAGTAAGTTCCGTTAGGCACTGTCACTGTAGTTATCGGAGCGGATTGGTTAAGCAAATCTAATTCCCAAGGACCGTGTAATTCGGCTTCATCATTACCGTCAAAAGTCCCGTTGTCATCCCAACCGTTGTCATCCCCACCGTTATCATCAGCGCCGCCACTTTTACCGCTGAAGCCGGCTAATTGAAATTCGATTTCTCTGATGTTTACCTTAAAGCTGTTCAACACTACGCCATTGGCTGTTTTGCCGGCAGCATTTGTGTACGTTGCTTTTGCTGTGATGGTCATGTTACCACTGGCTGAAGAACTGTCGCTGGAACAAGAGCTCACAGCGAAAACCAAAACCATAAGTCCGAGGATTGCTTTTAAATTTTTCATACTGGATTTTTTTGTGTTAATTTAAGTTATTGCGTATGGTTGAAACAAACAACATAAACGATACCCTACTTCAGAAAAATCAATATAGCATTTTTATCTCTTTGACTTCATAGTAATGCACCAGGTCATCTTCCTGTAAAAGAGCTAGTTTCCCTTCTCGGGTTACTTCCTGAATAATTCCCATAAAACGGTGGCCATTGATATCCTCAAAAGCACTCGGAAGTTTTATTTTATATAAATTTTGCAGATACTGTTGCCAGAGTATATCTGCTTCCACCTGCAATTGTTCCTGTAAACTTTCGACCAAAAGAGTAGCCAAAATTTCAACATCAAAAGTTTTCCCGGTGAGACATGCCAAGGAAGAAGCTTGCGGCAAGTTTTCAAAATTGGTTTGATTCACATTCAGACCGATACCAACAACCGTTACCATACTGCCATCCGGTTTGAGGCTGTTTTCAATAAGTATGCCACCTATCTTTTTATTTTCTGCCATAATGTCGTTGGGCCATTTCAATTGAATTTTAGGAATTTGCAACCTGTGCAAAACCGCCACAACCGATAATGCCACAGCTACGTTGAAATCAAATATCGTGTAATCTCCTGTAGCCATTTGTTTAACCAAAACACTCATAGTAAGGTTTTTACCGGGTTCCGAATACCACTTGGCTCCCATTTGTCCTCGTCCTTTGGTCTGTTCCCGAGCCAAAACAAGAGTGTAATTTTCCATATCTTTTTCGCGAGCTAATTGCTTCAAATAGTCGTTGGTAGAATCTATGGCATCGAGTTTGATAATAGACATGATGTGAATGAATAAGATTAACAAATTTTAAACTTTTGTTAGGCAAAAATAATTACAAAATGTAATACCTTTGTCCAATATACATAATAAATACATGGCGAAAAAAGTAGCGCAATCAGATGTTCTTTTAGCAAACATCATCAAAGGCATAGAAGAGGTAAAAGGGAATGATATTGATATCCTCGATTTGAGAGAAATAGATACCGCAGTTTGTGATTATTTTATCATCTGCAACGGAACTTCAAATACTCAGGTTAACGCGATTGTTAACTCCATCCAAAAAACAGTTTCCAAAGAATTAAAAGACAAGCCTTGGCACGTAGAAGGTACTGACAATGGCGAATGGGTTTTAATGGATTATGTGAACATCGTAGTACACGTTTTCCAGAAACAAATTCGTGAATTTTACAACATTGAAGGCCTTTGGGGTGATGCCAAAATTACTTCCATACAAACCAATTACTAAAAAGCAGACAAGACAAAAATGGCCAGCGAAAAGAATCCGAATAATTTCAAAGTAAGTCCGTGGTGGATTTACGCAGCGTTGATAGTGGGCTTTATTGCTATCAATTATTTTTTTGGCGGTTCAAATTTTCAGGATGCAGCCAAAATATCCTCGGCAAAATTTGACGAATACCTTCAAAAAGGACAAATTGAAAAGGTAATTGTTTACAGCAAAACCGAAGGAGAAGCCTATTTAACACAGGCTGCTCTGAAAGACAAGGCACACGCCAAAGTGGCCAAAGACATGTTGGGCAACCCAAACAAAGGTCCTCACTACTCTTTTGACATCGGGAATGATGAAATTTTCCAAAATAAAATTGTAAAAGCCGCGCAAGAAGGCAAACTGAAAGATTACGATTTCAAACAAAAAAGCAATTGGTCTGACATCTTCATTCAGTTGTTGCCGATTATTGTGATTATCGGTCTCTGGATTTTAATCATGCGACGCATGTCCGGCGGTGGTGCCGGTGGTGGCGGTGGACAAATTTTCAACATCGGAAAATCGAAAGCCAAACTTTTTGATGAAAAGACCGATGTAAAAGTAACCTTCAAAGACGTAGCCGGATTGGAAGGCGCCAAAGAAGAGGTACAGGAAATTGTAGAATTTTTGAGAAACCCTGATAAATACACGTCCTTAGGAGGAAAGATTCCGAAAGGTGCATTACTTGTAGGGCCTCCGGGAACCGGAAAAACCTTGTTAGCGAAAGCCGTAGCCGGTGAAGCCAAAGTACCATTCTTCTCTTTATCCGGTTCGGATTTTGTGGAAATGTTTGTAGGTGTTGGAGCTTCCCGCGTGAGAGATTTATTCAAACAGGCCAAAGACAAATCCCCATCCATCATCTTCATTGATGAAATTGATGCGGTAGGTAGAGCCCGTGGCAAAAACAATTTCTCAGGTTCAAACGATGAGCGCGAAAACACCTTAAATCAGTTATTGACTGAAATGGATGGTTTCGGCACCAATACTCACGTTATTGTTTTAGCAGCTACCAACCGTGCGGATGTTTTAGACAAAGCTTTAATGCGTGCGGGTCGTTTTGACCGTCAAATCTATGTAGACTTACCGGACATCCGCGAGCGAAAAGAAATATTTGAAGTGCATTTACAGCCGTTAAAAAAAGTAGACGATTTAGATGTCGACTTTTTAGCCAAACAAACACCGGGATTCTCCGGGGCTGATATTGCCAATGTGTGTAACGAAGCGGCATTAATTGCTGCCCGAAACAACAAAACCGCTGTTGACAAGCAGGATTTCTTAGACGCCGTTGACCGTATCATTGGCGGATTAGAAAAGAAAAACAAAATTGTGACCACAGAAGAAAAAAGAGCTATTGCGGTTCACGAGGCTGGTCACGCTACTGTAAGCTGGATGCTGGAACATGCTGCCCCTTTGGTAAAAGTTACCATTGTACCGAGAGGACAAAGTTTAGGAGCGGCTTGGTACTTACCTGAAGAACGCTTGATTGTTCGTCCGGAACAAATGTTGGATGAAATGTGTGCCACCATGGGAGGTCGTGCCGCCGAGAAAGTAATATTTGACAAAATATCCACCGGAGCTTTAAGCGATTTGGAAAAAGTAACCAAACAGGCTCGTGCCATGGTGACCATTTACGGATTGAATGACAAACTGGGGAATGTGACGTACTATGATTCCTCCGGACAAAGTGAATACAATTTCTCTAAACCATATTCAGAAGAAACGGCGCTAACCATTGATAAAGAGATTTCTAATTTAATAGAAACCGAATACCAAAGAGCGATTAAAATCCTTCAGGAAAACAAAGACAAATTGGAACAATTAGCCAATATTTTAATTGAAAAAGAGGTCATTTTCAAAGATGATTTAGAGCATATTTTCGGGAAGCGTCCTTTTGATATACCGGCTGAAGAAACCGATATAGTATAGGCTCAACCGTTTTTTAACATTTTTTTAAAATCTTAATTCAAAACATACTTTTGAATTAAGATTTTTTTATCTTTGAGGGATTTCAATTTCAAAACCAGATTATAACTTAACAAGCATGAGTCTTTTCAGAAAAATTTTTGGCGCTGGTAACGATGCCTCTGACGAAGAAAGTCAAAGCGAATTCAACAATACTCCTTCCAGTTTTTCATTGCTGCCTGTAGATGAAAAGTTTACTTATAATTTCAAAAAAAACGGTGGTAAATTTTTGTACTGCGAAAACCTGAATGAAGTAAAGGACCAGTTCTTGAATATCCTTGAAGAGAATGATTGGTTTGAATGCGAAGCGCTGTGTTATGAACCCAAACTTTACAGTCTGCTTGACGAAAACAAGTTGAGTCATGACAAACCAACGAATCCGAAATTCTTATTGGCCAGTTGCGAAAACCTGATTGCCGATGAAGGTTCCGTCCTTTTTTCATCCAATCAAATCAAGCAAAACAAACCCAATGACCTGCCGATTAATATCGTCATTTTAGCCACAACCAGTCAGATTTTAGAAACTAAAAGCGATGGATTGCGCGTGATTAAAAAGAAATACGACAAAGACTACCCAACCAATATTACTACCATAAAATATTTCGAAAAAGCAAAAGACGAAGACTTCCTGCAATACGGAAGTACTGCCAAGAATCTGTACCTGCTGCTTTTAGAAGATTTATAGCATGAGTACTACTTTAACCAGAGCACTGTCGGGAGCCGTTTATGTACTGCTTTTAGTGGCGGCCACTTTATATTCTCCTTACAGTTTCCTCCTCCTTTTTGGGCTATTGTTGTTGTTTTCGGTGTTAGAATTCTGCAAATTAATTCACTTAAAACCTATTGTCCCACTGATTTTGGCTGTAACGGCCTTTATCCTGTTTAACTTAAACAATACGGTAAAAACCAATGAAATTCTACTGCTCATTGCGGCCCTATTAGTTTCCGCCAGATCGCTGTTATTCCTTTTCGAAAAGCAACCCAAACTACTCGACCGCAATTCAAAATATGTTTTTCTGATTGGCTATTTAATATTGCCCATCATCATTTTTACCAAAATCCCTTTTATAGCCAATACATATCATCCCAAAGTGATTATCAGCATACTGGTTATGATTTGGACGAATGATACTTTTGCCTATCTGGTGGGGAGAAGCATCGGAAAAAATAAACTTTTTGAACGGGTTTCTCCCAAGAAAACCATTGAAGGTTTTTTAGGTGGAGCAGTATTTGCCGTCATTGCCGGCGTTTTATTAGCCCGATTTTATTTAGCTGAACCTATTATCCAATGGGTCACTATAGCTCTTATAGTTAGCGGATTCGGAACTTTAGGTGATTTAATCGAATCCAAGTTCAAGCGTAATGCCGGTGTAAAAGACAGCGGAAACATCATGCCGGGCCACGGTGGTTTTCTAGATCGCTTGGATAGTATTATATTTGTAGCTCCATTTGTTTATTTGTTTTATCAAATTTTATATTATGTTTCATAAAGAAGGCGGAAAAATCATTCTAATAGCAACTTCGGCAACTGTGGTAATCTTTCTTTTATCACACAAATTTTCTTCACCATCCATGCCATGGATGGAAAAAGCGATTCAAATTATAACGTTAGTTTTGTTGCTGTTAGTTTTGCAGTTTTTCAGAAATCCGAACAGAAGCATAATACCCAACAGCAAAGTTGTTTTGGCTCCCGTGGATGGAAAAGTTGTGGTTATTGAAGAAGTATACGAAGAAGAATATTTCAAAGACAAACGCCTTCAGGTTTCCATCTTTATGTCGCCAATAAATGTTCACGTGACGCGTTACTGCATGAGCGGCAAGGTAAAATTCAGCAAATACCATCCCGGTAAATATTTGGTTGCCTGGCATCCGAAAGCAAGTACTGAAAACGAAAGAACAACTGTTGTAATTGAAAACAGTGAATTTGGAGAAGTGCTTTACCGACAAATTGCCGGAGCTTTGGCACGCCGTATCGTAAACTATGCTGTTGAAGGAACACAAGTTACCCAAGGTGATGATGCCGGTTTTATCAAATTTGGATCGAGAGTAGATATGTTTTTCCCGTTGGGGACTAAAATAGACGTGCAATTGCAGCAAAATGCTGTTGGAAACCAAACTGTGATTACGTCTAAAGCCTAGACAAAATGAGTGAAAAAGAATTAGATATTCGATTTCAGGAGGCTGTTGAAATTGCTTCCAAAATGACACAATCTTCTCTGCCACAAGATGTGCAACTGCGGTTGTATGCCTATTACAAACAAGCCACATTCGGCACCATTGACTACAACCAGGCCTCTTCCAATTTCGATTTGAGAAATGCTTTCAAAACCAATGCTTGGATGCAAATCAGTCACCTTTCTATAGATGAGGCCAAAGAGCTTTACATCGAAGCCATTCATGCCATAGCAAAAGAAAAAAAATAGATTTATGAAACCGATGGTTCACAAACACCAATCAAAAAAAACTATTATGGTGGGTAAAACGATTCTTTCGATTGTTTTATGCTTTTCTTTTATAGTTCTCCTTCCTTCCTGTAAAAGAAAAAAACTCGAAGAAGTGGTAGAAGTACCACTACCGTCAGCCGAAGAAAAAATCACGATTGGTCATCCGGATGATGTGAAGGCCGATGATGGTCAGTTTGCCCTGACCAAATTACCTTACGAATACAATGCATTAGCTCCGAATATTGACATCCTCACGATGGAGGTGCATTATTCCAAACACTATTTAACGTACACTAACAATTTGAATAAATTAGTGGCTGCTGATGCCAACTTAACGGATTTAAGCATCGAAGACATCCTTAAAAAACTGGATATCAACAATACTGATTTACGAAATAATGCCGGTGGATATTACAATCACTCTTTGTTTTGGGAAAGTATGGCTCCTAAAGCCGGCGGTCAACCTAAAGATACTTTAGCTACCATTATTGATCGAGACTTTGGATCTTTTGACGTTTTTAAAAACCAATTTACAGATGCAGCCGAAAAACAATTTGGTTCCGGCTGGGCTTGGTTAATCGTTGACAAAACAGGCAAATTAGTTGTTACCAGTACTCCTAATCAGGATAATCCTCTAATGCCCAAACAAACCATTTCGGGCACTCCTATTTTAAACCTAGATGTTTGGGAACACGCCTATTATTTGGACTACCAATACAAACGCAAAAAATACATCGAGAACTTTTTCAAGATTATCAATTGGAAAAAAGTTTCCGAACGATATCAGGAAGCTACCACACCAAAGACCTAAAAAAATCCCTATCGAAAAACTGATAGGGATTTTTTTTTAGTGTTGAATTACCAGATAACTACTCTTAAACTATCGGGTTGATACATTTTACTGCCCGGTTTGATATTGAAGGCTTTGTAAAACTCAGGTATATTAGCCAACGGCCCGTTAATTCTGTATTGAGCCGGCGAATGAACATCGGTCATAATTTGTCTGATGATTGATTCGTCTTTAGCATTCACCATCCAGGCATACCCATAAGCCAGAAAATAACGTTGTTCTGGTGTTAATCCGCTGATTTTTTCCTTGTTTTTGTATTGTGGTGATTTTTTGAATGCTTCAAATCCCATCACGACACCTCCCAAATCCGCTATGTTCTCCCCTTGTGTTGCATCACCGTTTACAAACTTTCCTTTTAACGGTTCAAATTTGTTAAACTGTTCTACTATCAATTTTGTCTTTTGTTTGAACTTGGTCAAATCTTCCGGTGTCCACCAGTTTTTCAAGTTTCCGTTTTCATCGTATTGACTTCCTTGATCGTCAAAACCATGTGTTATTTCATGCCCGAAGGTAGATCCGCCAATGATTCCGTAAAGAATGGCATCATCAGGCATACGCCCTTCAAACCCGGGAACCAAGATATTGCATGCCGGAACCACAATTTCGTTGTTACTCGGATTGTAATAGGCATTATACGTTTGCGGGAACATATCCCATTCGGTTCGGTCAACCGGTTTTCCGAATTTTTTAATCATATAATTATAGCTCCATTTATTGGTAGCCATAACGTTGGCACAATAGGCATTCCTGTTGATAACCACAGAACTCATGTCTTTCCATTTATCAGGATACCCAACTTTCATTACTATTTTACTAAGCTTTTGCAAAGCCTTTTGTTTGGTAGCCTCACTCATCCAATCCAGTTTTTTGATATGTTCAGCATACACATCGCGAATATTATTGCCTATCTCCAAAAGCTTTTCTTTGGATCCTTTGGGCAAATAATCAGACACGTAAACCTGTCCTACCAACTCTCCTAAAGAGCCATCCGTTTGTTCAACAATTCTCTTCCAACGGGGCTTTTGCTCTTTAACTCCATTCATCACAGTAGAGTAGAAATAAAAATTTTGCTTTTCAATGGCATTATTTAAATAAGAAGCATAGCTGTTTACCAAGTCCCATCTTAAATACGTCTTCCAGTCATTTATAGAATAGGCAGTTACAATCTTATCTAAACCTTTATAAAATTCAGGTTGCCCAACAATAACTGTATCTGCCTTCGTTATCCCTAACTTGGGTAAAACATTTTCCCAAGCAATATTAGGAGTAGTCGATTTGAACTCAGTCAAGGTCATTTTATTGTAATTCTTAACCGGGTCACGAAGTGCTTCTAATTTGCGACTGCTCTTGGCCAAATCGGTTTCCATTTTCATGATAGTTGCCGCCTTTGCTTTAGCTGTAATAGCATCGTCACCTAGCAACTGCATCATCATTTCCAAATGTTTCAGATACTCCGCTCTGATTTTAACAGTTTGCTCATCCGTATTAAAATAGTAATCCCGATTACCTAAACCCAGACCTCCTTGGCTAAAAAACAACGCATGCTTCGAACTGATTTTATCATCCTGAGCCACATAAAAAGAAAATGCCGGTCCGGCACCGATAGTGTGAAGATATCCCATCGTATTCATCAATGAAGGAACATCCTGGATTGCATTAATTTTGGCAAATTCCAAACTCAATGGTTTTAACCCTGCCTTCTCTATCGTTAAGGTGTCCATACCGGAAGCATAGAAATCGCCTATCTTTTGTTCATTACTTCCTTTAACCGCATCGGTGTTTTTAGCCGACTTTTCACAAATGTCTTTGATTTGGGCATTAATGGTATCGCCAATCATTCTGAAAATCCCGTTGCTGCTTTCACTATTGGGAATTGGGTGCTTTTTGAACCAACCTCCGTTGGCATAATGGAAGAAATCCTCACTGGGATTTACCGTGGTATCTCTATTAGTAATTAATGGGTCTTCGAAATTTACTTCTTTTTTGGAGCAACCTACTATTGACAATGTAAGCAACGCTCCGCAAATAACTTTATAAGATAGTTTCATCTATGGTAACGTATTTGGTTTGATTTAACTTATTAGGATGATTGGTATAAAAACGTCTCAAAATGTTACCAAATATATTTCTTTTTAGCGAAACAATACTGCAATAAAAAAGTGCCTGAGAAATCAGGCACTTCAAAATAAAACGATACCGCTTTATTATTTTTTGTCAGCTGCTTTTTTAGCAGCACAACAACCACCTTTTTTCTCACCGGCAGCACACGATTTTTTCTCGGCTGCTGAGCAAGATTTTTCAGTTTTAGCTTTTTCTTTTTTATCTTGTTTTTCCTGAGCATTCACATTCATTGTGAATAAAAAAGCTACTACGGCTACTGTTGAAATGATATTTTTCATGATGTTATATTTTTTATATTATTATTTATTTTGAATTATTAAAATTTGACTGATGATGCATTAGGCAATACTTCTTGTTTCCGGGGGTTGCCATATGCTTACCCTAAAATCCGAAAGGAAAGTATTCTCATAGTGATTGCTTTCCTTCAAAGAAGATTTTAAAAAAATATTCTGAAATTGATAATCAGTATCAAAAACCAAAAAGGTTACATTATTGAAATTGATGTTCAAAATACATTTTTCCTTTTGGCAACCGTTAGAGGAGTCACTTTCCGTTTTTTTGCCACAGCAAGACTGATGACACTTTTGTTCCATAGTCATCTTGACTGCTTTAACCGTAGGCAATACGGTCAAAACATTGACATACAAACAAATTATAACGGCCAGAAATTTCAAATTCTTTTTTTATTGTGAACCAAATGTAACCAATATTTTCAAAGTTCAAGTCGCTTTAACATTAATTTGATTTTTCCAGAATTATTTTGATAATCTCCGCTTTAGAGAGAACCCCGGACTGCCGCCACAACTGTTCTCCATTTTGAAATAACAGCATCGTGGGAACTCCTCTGACTTGAAAGCGAGAAGCAATCTCCTGATTCTTGTCTACATCTATTTTGATTATAGAGACCCGATCACCCAAACTGTCTTTCACTTCTTTTAATATGGGCCCTAACATTTGACACGGACCACACCAGGTCGCATAAAAATCAACCAAAACCGGCTTATCGGATTGTATTAAACGCTCAAAACTTCCTGTCATATTTATAATAATGTTGTCGGACAAACATAATCCGTAATGGGTAAGTCTGTCAGTTTAATTTCATGAAATCCCCCTATGACATCCGCAAAATTTTCAAATCCTCTTTGTTTCAGTATGGAAGCGGCAATCATGCTGCGGTAACCTCCTGCACAATGCAGTATGAAATAGCGATCTTTCGGGAATTCCGTTATTCTACTGCTAATCTCATTCAAGGGAATGTTAATCGCACCAACCAAATGCTCCGAATCAAATTCACTTTGCTTTCTGACATCAATAATCGGCGTTTGATCAATGAGTTCCAAATGGGCCAATTCTTCCGCCGTAATTCGATCTATTGAATCAATTTCTTTATGGGCACTTTTCCAAGCTTCAAACCCTCCGACCAAATAACCTATGGCAAAATCATAGCCTACACGAGACAATCGGATAATCGTTTCCTGTACTTTCTCATCGTTTTCCGCCACAATTAAAATCGGCTGCTTTAAGTCGGGTATCAACTCTCCTACCCACATCGCAAAGTTACTCTCCAAACCAATATTAACACTGTTGGGAATAAATCCTTTGGCAAATTCAGACGCTTTTCGGGTATCCAAAACCAATGCCTGAGTTTCATTGGCTACCATTTCGAATGTTTTAACATCATACGGCTTTTGCCCGCGATGCATCACCGTGTCCAAACTTTCATACCCTTGAATATTCATCAGTACGTTTTTTGGAAAATATTGAGGTGGTGTAGTCAAACCTGTTAATATGGCTACCACAAATTCGTCTTCTGTCAAATCCGGATTCAGGGCATAATTGGTTTTTTTCTGGTTGCCCAAAGTATCTGTGGTTTCCTTACTCATGTTTTTTCCACAAGCACTGCCGGCTCCATGATTAGGGTAAACAATCAAATCATCCGACAAAGGCATGATTTTATTGCGCAAGGAATGGTACAAATGACGGGCCAGCTTATCCTGAGTTAAATCAGCGATAACATGTTGCGCCAAATCCGGACGCCCCACATCTCCTATAAAAAGGGTATCCCCTGTTATAATTCCGTGTTCTTTACCCGTTTCATCTATAATTAAAAAGCAGGTACTTTCCATCGTGTGTCCCGGGGTATGGATGACTTTTACTTTGCAATTTCCCACTTCGAAAACCTGATTGTCTTGAGCTATCAAAGCTTCAAATTCCGGTTTAGCGGTGGGACCGTATACAATTACAGCATTCTCTTTTTTTGCCAAATCCAAATGCCCCGACACAAAATCAGCATGAAAATGAGTTTCAAAAACGTATTTGATTTTAGCATTGTCCTTCCGGGCGCGATCTATGTACGCCTGCACTTCGCGCAATGGATCAAAGACGGCAACCTCACCGTTACTCTCTAAATAATAAGCGGCATGAGCCAAACATCCGGTATAAATCTGTTCCAGTTTCATGGGTATCTTTTTTTCCAAAATTAAATCTTATCACAACTATTTTACATGATAATTGTCAGTTCTAATGCTCAGCAAAATTAAAATCCGAATCCAAAACAATCAGTAGCAAATGTTACAAACCACCCGGATATTAAGTCAGCAACTCGATAGCTGCCCGGTGCAATTTAATTTTTCCGGTGTTTTCCAATGCTTTCAACAAACGGGAAATCACCACGCGTGAGGTGTGCAAATCGTAGGCTATTTCCTGATGGGTATTTTGAATGAAACGCGAATTGTTAATCTTGGTTTTATCCATCAGGTACTTCAACAACCTTTCGTCCATATGCATAAAAGCCAGCGTATCGATAGCGTTGAGCATTTCTTTCAACCGGTCATTATAACTATTGAAAACAAAATTGCGCCAACTCTTGTATTTGCCAAGCCACTCTTCCATGTACACTACCGGAATCATGACAACCTGTCCTTTGGTTTCGCCGACAGCTTTAATTTCGCTTTGCGAATTTCCAATACAACAAGCCATGCTCATGGCACAAGTATTTCCTTTTTCAATAAAATACAACAGCAACTCCCCTTCATCAAAATCTTCGCGGAGAATCTTAATGGCACCCGAAAGCAACAAAGGCATTTTTTTTATATAGTCTCCATAGTCCATCAAAACATCGCCTTCTTTAAAATCTTTTAAGATGGCCACCTGGGCAATTTCCTCTATTAATTTCTCTTCAAATAGGCCTCCGTAAGTTTGTTGCAATAATGCTTTCATGGTTTTTTCAGAATTAACGATTGTAAATTTCGTCATTTTATTGTAAAAAAAGTGAATACCATCTGGATAAAACACCAAACTCACTAGTAACAATTGTTACTTTTTTTAAGCAAAAACACTGTATATTTGAGAGTAATAACCTTAAAGAAAAAC
The DNA here is from genome assembly GCF_051547105.1 of Flavobacterium sp. XGLA_31. Taxonomy (NCBI): domain Bacteria; kingdom Pseudomonadati; phylum Bacteroidota; class Flavobacteriia; order Flavobacteriales; family Flavobacteriaceae; genus Flavobacterium; species Flavobacterium sp. XGLA_31. The sequence continues at coordinate 87,949 of NZ_JBPTTM010000003.1, forward strand.
AATTATGAAAAAAAACATGGGTTCACTGGACAGAGGCATCAGAGTTATTTTGGCTGCTGTATTCGTAATTTTATATTATAACAACATCGTAACCGGCGTTTTGGGATATGTTTTATTGGCATTCGCAACAATCTTTTTATTAACCAGCGTAATCAGTTTTTGCCCGCTATATCCTTTATTGGGCATCAATACCTGCAAAACCAAATAATCCTCTTCGCAGTACAAAAACTAAAAAGTGTTTTCGTAAGAAGGCACTTTTTTTGGTTTATATTTTCACAAAACTTTTTGTCTTTTTTATACTATTTTTAATAATAATGCGTTGTATAATGAGTAATTTGCGCTAACTAATTTAAAGACTATGGATGCCATCAAAATACTTTGGGTTGACGATGAAATTGATTTACTGAAACCACACATTTTATTTTTAGAAAAGAAAAACTACAAGGTAACCACCTACAATAACGGTCGTGATGCCATAGATGCCTTCGAAAACGGAAATTTTGATATTGTTTTTCTGGATGAAAACATGCCCGGTATGAGCGGCTTGGAAACCCTTTCGGAAATGAAAGAAAAAAAATCCTCTACGCCCGTAATCATGATTACCAAAAGTGAAGAGGAATATATCATGGAGGAGGCCATCGGTTCGAAAATTGCCGATTACTTAATCAAACCTGTGAATCCCAATCAGATTTTGTTGAGCCTGAAAAAAAACCTCGACCACTCGCGTCTGATTTCCGAAAAAACCACTTTAGATTACCAAAAAGAATTCCGAAAAATTGCCATGGATATGGCCATGGTCAACAGTTATGAAGACTGGGTGGAATTGTATAAAAAATTACTGTTCTGGGAGTTGGAGTTGGAAAACATCAACGACCAAAGCATGTCCGAAATTCTGGAAAGTCAAAAGATTGAGGCCAACGTACAATTCGGAAAATTCATTGAACGCAATTACGAAGACTGGTTCGAACCCAAAGCCGATAAACCGGTACAATCCCACAACCTCTTCAGAGAATTGGTGGTTCCGGAACTGGTTAAGAAAGACAAATCCATACTTTTTGTGGTCATTGACAACCTTCGTTACGATCAGTGGAAAGCGATGGAGAGCGTAATTGGAAACCATTACAAACTGGAAAAAGAAGTGCCCTATTATGCCATTTTACCTACCGCGACCCAATACGCAAGGAATGCTATTTTCTCCGGTTTAACCCCTTTGGAAATGGAAAAACAATTTCCGCAATATTGGAAAAATGACGTGGAAGAAGGTGGAAAAAACCTGTACGAAGCTGAATTTTTAACCGCGCATTTAAAGCGTTTGGGACTGAATATCAAACAGGATTATTTCAAAATCACCAATTTGGCAAGCGGTAAAAAACTCGCCGAAAACTTTAAAGGCTTAAAAGAAAACAATTTGGTTACCGTGGTGTACAACTTTGTTGACATGCTGTCCCATGCCAAAACCGAAATGGAAGTGGTCAAAGAATTAGCCTCCGATGACAAAGCCTATCGCTCATTGACTTTGAGTTGGTTTAAAAACTCACCGCTTTTGGAAATCATTCAACAAGCACAGAAATTAGGTTTCAAATTGATTCTTACCACCGATCACGGAACAATCAACGTAAAAAATCCATCCAAAGTGATTGGCGATAAAAACACCAGCTTAAATCTGCGTTACAAAACCGGAAGAAGTTTAACCTACGAAGACAAAGACGTTTATGCTGTCAAAGACCCTAAACGCATCGGGTTGCCTACCATCAACATGAGCAGTTCGTATATATTTGCCAAGAATGACTTATTTTTGGCTTATGTAAACAACTACAATCATTATGTAAGTTACTACCGAAACACCTACCAACACGGAGGAATTTCGCTAGAAGAAATGATTGTCCCGTTTTTAGTTTTTAATCCGAAATAGTCCCAGCGTTAAAAAACAGTCCGGCAGAAAGTTGTAGCAACAAAGCCGGCAGCCGCAAGGACGTTTTATCTAATATCAGAAAAGCAAATACCAATGGAAATCCTATTTTCAATTGACGAAATACAAGAGGTTGCCCAAAAAATAATCGCCGAAAACCCAAACAAAGTCATTCTTTTTCATGGCCCTATGGGTGTAGGCAAAACCACATTAATCAAAGCCCTTTGCAAAGAATTGGGTGTACAGGATGCTACCAGCAGCCCCACGTTTTCCTTGGTTAATGAATACGAAACCAACCAGCATCAATACGTCTACCACTTTGATGTGTACCGAATAAAATCCGAGGCAGAAGCGCTGGACATGGGCATTGACGAATATCTCTACTCCGGAAATTGGTGCTTTATCGAATGGGCTGAAAAAATTCCAAACCTCATTCCCGAACAACACTCAGTCGTTCAGCTGACACAAACGGTGGAGGGTAAAAGACGATTAACAATCACCTAATTGAATAAATTTTTGTAATTTGGAGCAAAATTACAATTACAAAGCATGGCCATCACCCCTTTCACCAAGCAACAACTTTTACCACAGGAAGAGAAACTGGAAGTATATCGTCATAAAAGTGAACTTTTTATAGGCATTCCCAAAGAAACATCCTACCAGGAACGACGCATCTGTTTGACTCCCGATGCCGTAAATTCACTGACTTCCCACGGTCATAAAGTCATGATTGAATCGGGGGCTGGTTTAAGCTCCAGCTATACCGACAAAGAGTTTAGCGATGCCGGAGCCACCATTACCAAAGACGTCAAAAAAGTATTAGGCTGCCCCATCATCCTAAAAGTAGAGCCGTTAACCATGGAAGAAATTGCTTTGGTCAACCAAAATACCATCGTCATTTCGGCCATCCAATTAAAGACCCGAAAAACGGCCTACTTCGAAGCTTTGATGAAAAAGAAAGTCACCGCTTTAGCCTTTGAATACATCAAAGACGAAGACGGTTCTTATCCCGCGGTGAAATCCCTAAGCGAAATTGCCGGTACCGCTTCGGTGCTGATTGCTGCCGAGCTGATGATCAACAACGAATTCGGAAAAGGCTTGCTCTTGGGCAACATTACCGGTGTCCCTCCTACCGATGTAGTAATCCTGGGAGCCGGAACCGTAGGCGAGTTTGCCGCCAAAACAGCACTGGGACTGGGAGCCAGCGTCAAAGTATTTGACAATTCCATTACCAAACTGCGCCGACTGCAAAACAATCTCAACCAAAGAATCTTTACCGCTACCATTCAGCCCAAATCATTACTAAAAGCCCTACGCCGATGTGATGTCGCCATTGGTGCCATGCGCGGCAAAGACCGCTGCCCGGTAGTCGTAACCGAAACCATGGTAGAACACATGAAAAAAGGAGCCGTGATTGTTGATGTAAGTATCGATACCGGCGGTTGCTTTGAAACCTCGGAAGTCACCACCCACGAATCACCTACCTACATCAAAAACAACGTCATTCACTATTGCGTGCCCAATATCCCGTCGCGCTATTCCAAGACGGCTTCGCTGTCCATCAGCAATATCATTACGCCTTACTTGTTGCAGATAGCCGAAGACGGCGGACTCGAAAGCGCCATTCGCTGCAACAAAGGATTGAAAAACGGCGTGTACCTCTATCACGGCATTTTAACCAACAAAGCCATCGGCGATTGGTTCAACCTGCCCGATAATGATATTAATTTGATTGTTTTCTAAAATAAATGGCCTGATAAATTTTCGGACTATAGAACATTGATTACTTTTGCCCAAAATGAATCAATCATGAAGTTTTACCAACGTTTTGCCTACTATTTAGTGGGTCTGGTTATCGGGTCGTTTTTTGTAGCCGCCGTACTGAGCGGTAAAGATACCCGATGCAATTATTTCCCCAATGCCCGGGTTTTGAACGACATTCGCAACAAACCTTTTGTATACGACACTGAAGCTTCTCGCCGTCTGAGTGAAAGTTGGGTCGATACCGCCGATGTCAAAAACACACTTACCTATGGCGATGTCGATTTTGACAAAAGCAACATCCCGGCCGAAGGCGGAAAACGATACATCATCTACGGAAAAACCAAAAAAAATAAAGAAATCACCCTCGAGGTCATCAATTATCCCGAAAAAGCGGTGCTGAAGAACATTATTAAAAAATAAAAAGGTGGTCTGTCCAAGACCACCTTTTCGTTTAAAAGAAGTTTACCCATCTTGCTTAAACATCAGTCCTTGACAAACTGTGACACCTTTTTTTGTCCGTCACTATAAGCCGCTATAAAGTACATCCCTTTCGGCAAACTCTCAATAACAATGCTATTAGAATCGTATTGCTCTAACAGGGTTTTACCCAACAAATCCGTAACCACAATCATATCCACAACAACCGGCTCGTTTGTGGCTACCGTTAGCACACTACTGGCCGGATTAGGATAAATACGCAGCCCATTCTTTACAAAAGTGTCGGTGCTTAAGTTCACATCATACGTCCTGCTGTAAACGTTTTCAACCAGCGTTGGTGTTCCTGTTTGGCAGGTAATTACATTGGTCAACATTACAATATGCTGAATCGTTGCAGGAATAACATCATTATAAGGAACAACATCATTTCGGGCACAACCTTGCTGTGGCCAAAACCCACAAATATCATAAGTGGCTGTAACAAACATCGTATCGTCTGAAAAAGAGATAGCAGAAGCAAAAGGAGGACAATCAGTCGAACCAATACTGAAATAAGTAGTAAAACTAAAACTATGAGACGATTCAGAGAGTGCTGTATAGTTAAAAACAGTACCCATAACAACTCCTGTTACTTGCTGTGAAAAGGATTGTACCCCAATAGAAAGAGTAAGAATCAACAATGATAATTGTAATTTCATGACACTATGTTTTTATAATTGAACTACTGTTTTAACGGCTCTTATCTGTCCGTAACACCCTAAAGCAACAGTATAAAATCCTGAAAAGGAAATTCACTTGTATTCAAATATAGGATTTTTAATTGCTTTCTAATTCGGCTAAGGTATCTCTCTTCAAAAAAAAGCTTTCAAATGAAGTGCTAAACCTAAAAATGCAAAACTCAAAAAATCCTCAACAACGGGGATTTTTCACGAGGCAATATGATGATTTTCGTACATAATGGATGAAACAAAATAAAAAAAATAAAAATGAAAACCCTTGCCGTCTCTGGCCTACAGCGCTTTAAAAAAATATTCAGCACTTATCTTACAAACTATGGCAAGACTTTTGTAAGAACTTGATTGTGAAATAGTTCACGACCAACAAATAAATTAGGATATTATGAACTCAACATCTGAAACCGGACACGCAAAAAACGTAGCCAACTTTGAAACCCTTATCGCCTACTGCATCGGCTACGGCACCAGCTACAATCCTGCAAATGCCAACCTGAAAATCGAAAGCCTTCAGGACAAACTCTCCAAAGCCAACCTGAAACTCCAAGCCGTCAAAGACACCAAAGTACCCTTTGACGCAGCCACAGGAACAAGACAACTGCTTTTCAAGCCCCTCAAACCCTACACCACCCGAATAATCAATGCCCTGATTGCCCAAGAGGCACCCGCCACGGTCATAAAAGACGCCCGAACCCTAATCCGTAAAATTACCGGAAAAAGAGCGCCCGAAGCCACACCCACACCCGAAGAAAATCAAATCTCAGTCTCTCAGCAAAGCTACGACCGACTGGTGGATACCTTCGAAGAACTAATAGCTTTAGCCCAAAACGAACCCTCCTACAATCCCAATGAAGAGGAATTGAAAACAACAGCCATGCAAACCCTCCGCGACCAACTGCTAACAGCCAATACTGCCGTCAGAAACACCATCGTTCCCTACAGCAATGCCTTGATAGCACGAAACAAAGAACTCTACGAACCCGATAACGGACTGGTCGACACCGTGCAGGAAGTCAAAAACTACATCAAATCTATCTTCGGAGCCAACTCCCCGCAATACCGGCAAATAAGCAATTTGGTATTCTCACGACCAAGAGAATAACCGCTACAACACTAAAAGTAAAACCCAAGAGTTTCATTTCTGAAACTCTTTTTTTTGTACCCAAACAAAACAAGCGTGTTAGACCACGACGGCCCAGTGTTAAGCCATGTCGGTAGAGTGTTAAGCCATGACGACCGAGTGTTGAACCATGACGACCCAGTGTTAGACCATGTCGGGAGAGTGTTAGACCGTGACGACCGAGTGTTAGACCATGTCGACCCAGTGTTGAACCATGTCGGGGGAGTGTTAGACCATGTCGGAGGAGTGTGAAACCTTACAGAGAAAAATTTCGGGTAGACCCCGACGGTGCAATTGTTACCAACAAAAAAGGGCAACCTTTTCGGCTGCCCTTTTTGATATACGATGAACTATGAATTAGTTTCCGTGTCTTTTTTCGATTTCCTCGATATCTTTTTCTTTCATCGTATCCACCAATACCGGCGTAGCAATGAATAACGAAGAGTAAGTACCAATGATAATACCAATCAACATCGCAAAGATAAACCCTCGGATAGACTCACCACCAAAGATGAACATGATTAATAATACCATAATCATCGTCAATGACGTATTCAAAGTTCTTGACAAGGTTGTATTAATTGAAGCATTTACAATATCTTTAAAGTGTCCTTTGCGGTCTCCGGCCAAGAACTCTCTGATACGGTCAAATACAATTACGGTATCATTCATCGAGTACCCGATTACCGTTAAGATCGCCGCAATAAAGTGTTGATCCATCTCCATGTGGAATGGCATGTATTTGTACAACGCAGAGTAAACACCCAATACAAAGATAACGTCGTGTACTACTGCAGCCAAAGCGCCTAATGAATATTGCCATTTGCGGAAAGAAATCACAAGGTACAAACCTACTACAAGCATCGCTCCGATAACCGCCCAGAAGGAATTGGTTTTGATATCCGCAGAAATAGCCGCTCCTACTTTAGAAGACTGCAATACCCCTACTTTTTTACCGTCGTATGAATTGATGAATTTATCATACGTCATTCCCGGACCGTAGTATTTTTTCAAACCATCAAATAATTTTTGGTTAACGTCTTTGTCAACTTCAACCCCTTCTTCTTTGATTTTGTATTTGGTAGTCAATTTTAACTGGTCGTCATCTCCAAAAACTTTAGCTTCAACGGTAGTTCCGAAAATCGCAGACAATTCATCAGATACCTTAGTAGATTCAACCGGTTTTTCAAATTTCACTTGGAAAGTTCTTCCTCCCACAAAATCAACACCCTCATCCAATCCGTTAAAGTAGAATGAAATACAGCTTCCGATAACAACTACGGAAGAGAATAAGTAAGACCATTTCTTAATGCCCACGAAATCAAAGTGGAAACCGGTGAACCAGCTCTTAGTTAATCCGGTAGTGAAGGTCAATTCTCTGTTTCTCGCAATATCTCTGTCGATAAAGATTCTGGCAATAAAGATAGAAGTAAACAAGGATGTGAAAATACCAATCAATAAGGTTAAAGCAAAACCTTGGATTAGTCCTGTACCGAATACAAATAGGATAGTTCCGGTCAATACGTGAGTTACGTTCGCATCAATGATAGAACGCATCGCACCTTTCCATCCGTATGAAGTAACAACCGCTTCTCCTAATGACTTGCCTTCGCGTAATTCCTCCTTAGCTCTTTCATAGATAATGATGTTCGCATCTACTGCTGTACCTAAAGTCAATACGATACCCGCAATACCCGGTAAGGTCAATACGAACCCGAAGCTGGCCATTACACCAAATAAGAATAATAAGTTCAACAACAAAGCAGCATTAGCATACCAACCTGCTCTACCGTAATAGAATACCATCCACAAACATACCATCAACAACCCTACGATAGAAGAGATCAAACCGGCGTGAATTGCAATTTCTCCTAATGACGGTCCAACCACTTCTGACTGGATGATTTCAGCTTCAGCCGGTAATTTACCTGCTCTTAATACGTTCGCTAAATCTTTGGTTTCTGATACTTCAAAGTTTCCTGAAATTTCAGATCTTCCTCCCGAGATAGGTCCTGAAGACACACCCGGTGCGGAATATACTACGTCATCCAATACAATAGCAATGTAACTTTTTTGTGTAAAAGCTCTACCGGTTAATTCTTCCCAGGTTTTAGCTCCTGCACCGTTCATTTGCATCGTTACCGATGGTTTACCCATTTGGTCAAATGAATCTCTGGCATCCACAATAACACCACCACTCATTGGCGCTTGGTTATCGCGGTTTCCTTTTAAGGCGTATAATTCAACAGTTTCTGTTTCTTTTTTCGTTTTTTCGTCCACTTTCACTACCGGTTTACCCCAAACGAATTTGGCATATCTTTTATCGGCAGGCAATAACGAAAGTACTTCCGGTCTTTTCAAATACTCGTTGATTACGTCAACGTTTTTCACATCAGCAATCAATAAAACCGGTCCACCTCCCTGAGAGATGAATTTATCAAACAACGGATTGTTTCCTTTTTTAGCAGCTGTAGTGTCTTTATCTTTATCAGATAATAATTTAGAAAGCGTATCTTTTGGCTTAGCAGTTTCTGTTTGCACATCATTTTTAACGGTAGCTTTCAAAGCTTCGTTAGCCGATTGCAGGAAGCCCATCATTTCTTCGGCTTTATACGTTTCCCAGAATTCCAATTCTGCTTTGCTGGAAACTAATTTCTTGATACGATCCACATCTTTGGCACCCGGTAACTCAATCAAGATTCTACCGGTTTGACCTAGTTTCGCAATGTTGGGTTGGGTAACTCCAAATTTATCGATACGGCTTCTCAATACTCCGAAAGCTGATTCTACAGACTCGTCTACTTTTTTAGCCAATACCTTTTTCACTTGGTCGTCAGACATATTGAAGTCTACTACCCCTTGAAGATTACGGTTCGCAAAAATATCAGGAGAAGCTAATTTTGTAGTTCCTTTGTTAGCATCAAAAGCCTCAAAGAATGCATCAAGGTACGATTGGTTCCCTCTTTGATTTTTCTTAGCATCTTCTAAAGCTTTGTTGAAAATCGGGTTTTTAGAGTTGTTAGATAACTGTACCAACACATCTTTAACCGAAATTTGAAGAATCACATTGATTCCCCCTTCAAGGTCAAGCCCTTTATTGATTTGTTTGTCTTTTACTTCATTGTACGTAAAGAAGTCAAGAAAAACTTTCTCTTTTCCTATAGAGTCAAGATATTTTACTTCTTTCTGAGGGTTTCCCTTTGCAAAAACTTTAGCGTCCTCTTTTACTTTGTTGGCCACAAAAGTGAAAGAAAGTTGGTAAATACTCACCAAAGCAAATAGAATTGCGAAAAATTTAACTAGTCCTTTATTCTGCATTATTACTAAAAATTAATTAATTTTTGTTTTCAATCTGTTGTTGTTAAAAAAACAAAATCATTGAAATTCAAAACATTATGAGCTAAAGCATTGAATTTACAACAAATCCGTTTTTTTAAGAAACGTGCAAATATATAATTCTATACAAGATTAACCAATTATTTGCGAATTAATATCAAAAAAAATAAAGCCGAAAAACATGCCATTATCATTTGGCAACTATTATTAAAGAATAGTTAAAATTAGAATCGTAAAATTGTGATAACCTTATTTTTTTATTTCAAAAATAGCAATTTCGTAAATCAATCGATTTCGTTGATGCTAACAACCAAATTTCTGTCATATTAATTATATTTGTCGTCGCAAAAAAAATTAAAATCTAACAACACCCGAGGCATTGGATAACAAGAGTAAAATGTCCTGCAGACATTATCAAATGGGATTCAAGCGCAGCGGAATAAAACCTCAACAATATGGCAAAAATTAAAGTAGCTAATCCGGTGGTAGAAATCGATGGCGATGAAATGACACGAATCATTTGGAGCTTCATCAAAGAACAATTAATCCTACCTTACCTGGATTTGGACATCAAATATTATGATTTGGGAATAGAAAGCCGCGAAGCTACCAAAGACCAAATTACCATTGATTGTGCCGAAGCAATTAAACAATACAATGTAGGGATTAAATGTGCCACCATTACACCCGATGAAGAAAGAGTAAAAGAATTTAACCTTTCCGAAATGTGGAAATCGCCTAACGGAACCATCCGTAACATCGTAGGCGGAACCGTTTTCCGTGAACCGATTATCATGAGTAATGTTCCTCGTTATGTACAAGGCTGGACAAAACCTATCGTTATTGGCCGTCACGCTTTTGGTGATCAATACAAAGCCACTGATAAAGTAATTAAAGGAAAAGGAACCCTGACCATGTCATTTACCAACGAGGCCGGTGAAACTACGGAATGGAAAGTGTATGACTTTAAAGGTGACGGTGTAGCCATGTCTATGTACAACACCGATGAAAGCATTTACGGATTTGCTCACTCGTCTTTCCAAATGGCATTGACTAAAAAATGGCCTTTATACCTTTCCACTAAAAACACCATCTTAAAAGCCTACGACGGTAGATTTAAAGATATCTTCGAAGAAGTATACCAACAACACTACAAAGCGCAATTTGATGCTATCGGCATTACTTACGAACACCGATTAATCGACGACATGGTCGCTTCGGCTATGAAATGGAATGGCGGATTTGTTTGGGCTTGTAAAAACTACGATGGTGATGTACAATCAGACACGGTAGCTCAAGGATTCGGATCATTAGGTTTGATGACTTCGGTATTGGTAACTCCGGACGGAAAAACTGTTGAAGCGGAAGCTGCACACGGAACTGTAACCCGTCACTACAGAGAACACCAAAAAGGCAGAAAAACATCAACCAACCCAATTGCGTCTATCTTCGCTTGGACTCGCGGTTTAGAGCACCGAGGAAAATTAGACAACAATCAAGAGTTAATCAATTTCTGTAATGCTTTAGAACAAGTTTGTATTGAAACGGTAGAAAGCGGAAAAATGACCAAAGACTTAGCCATGTTGGTAAAACCGGAAGGTTTAACTGAAGCTGACTATTTATCTACGGAAGATTTCCTTCAGGCTTTGAAAACCAACTTGGATAAAAAATTAGCATAATCCATAAAGGTTATACTTAAAAAAAGCGACTCAACTGAGTCGCTTTTTTTATTGTTTTTCTAAAATATCTTTGGTTTTCAGAATAATGAGCTTGGCTTTGACCCCGGTAGTCAGATTCCATTTGTTGGTAGTAACCATCCCTCCTCTTTCATCAAAAATTACGAATTGTGCGGTATTAGGTCCCGACTCTCCTTGATTCATTGCTTCCACTTCAATTTTATTGATTCCCTCTTTGAGTTCTAAAAACACTTCGCTAAAGTTTTCATCCAATAAAATAGCATCTACAGCTACCTTATCATTAAGCCAAATACGAACAACATCTCCATCGGGAGCTTCATGATCACGACAGGCAATTTTGATAATTTGAGTTCCTACTTTAAATTCTCCTAAATAGGTATCGCTTTTATAACGTTCCAAAATAGCCCCGTCATTACTCTTTCGGTTCATATTATCGGTATACGTTTTGGAAGCACTGGCAAATTGTTCTTTCTCCATCACACTCTTTTCTTCTTCCGGCTTTTTGTTGAGCAGCGAAACGTTTTGCAACAATTTATCTTTTTTATCAAAAATACTCGGATAGGTTATGGCTCTGGAAGAGGTAGGTGAAATGCTTCCCGAACTATTACTCACCGGGGCAATATTCACCTTACGTTTAGGGGTCTCAAATTGAGAAAATCCCTTAAAAGCCAATAGCAATAATAAAAAAAACAAATTATTTTTTTTCATCTCTAATCCGTGATAAACACTGTAAAAGTATTCAAATTCTTGATATAAAAACTTTCTAATTAACCAAAGCTTAACAAATCATTCGTAACAATTCTAAACCATTAACGTCAAACGCACAATCAAAAATAAAAATCATCAATCACATGCAACAAAAAATTATTCTTTTAGCATTGCTATTCGCGACTGCTTTTGCCTTTTCGCAGGAGAAGTTTACGCTTAGTGGTACTATTTCAGATTCCAAATCCAACGAAACCTTAATCGGGGTCAATCTGTCCATCCCCGAGAGTAAAACAGGAATCACAACCAATGAATATGGTTTTTATTCCATCACGCTTCCCAAAGGAACCTACAAAATCCAAATCAGCTACATCGGTTATGAAACCGTTGAGCAAACCATTGTTTTAACCAAAGACATCAAACAAAACTTCCTGATGACGGAAGCCGGTCAACAATTAGATGAAGTTATCATTACCGAAAAAAAAGCAACGAATATTCGAAAACCGGAAATGAGCGTCAACAAACTTTCGACTGCCACCATTAAAAAAATACCGGTAGTCCTGGGTGAAGTTGATGTATTGAAAGCACTGCTCACCTTACCCGGTGTCACCAATGCAGGCGAAGGACAATCAGGCTTCAATGTTCGTGGAGGCGGTGCCGACCAGAATTTAATTCTGTTAGACGAAGCGACCATTTTCAATTCTTCGCACGTTTTTGGCTTTTTTTCGGTTTTCAACCCGGATGCCATTAAAGACTTAAAGTTGTACAAAGGAGGTATTCCGTCTCGCTTTGGCGGTAGAATTTCTTCGGTTTTAGATATCTATCAAAAGGATGGAAACAGCAACCAATTCAGTATGAATGGCGGAATCGGTTTAATCTCGAGTCGCCTGCTGGCAGAAGGGCCTCTGGTAAAAGACAAAGGTTCTTTCCTTTTTGCCGGAAGAGGATCTTACGCACACTTATTTCTGAAATTGTCTGACAATAAGAACTCTGTGTATTTCTATGATTTAAATACCAAAATAAATTACAAACTGAATGCCAACAATAACATGTATCTGTCCGGTTATTTTGGCCGGGATGTTTTCAGTTGGAATGGGAATTTTACCAATATTTATGGTAACGCCACGCTGAACCTTCGTTGGAATCATCTTTTTTCAGACAAATTATTTTCTAATCTTTCCGCTATTTACAGCGATTACTACTACGGTTTGGATTTGAATTTACTGGCCTTCAAATGGAATTCGGGCATCAAAAATTACAACCTCAAATACGATTTCAAACATTATATCACCGACAAAATTAAGTTGAATTACGGGCTAAGCGGTATTTATTACGATTTCAATCCGGGGACAATTGACCCTTCCGATTCCCAATCGGGTATTAATCACAAACAACTCGAAAAGAAATATGCTTTTGAACCGTCACTCTATATTGATGCCGAACAAAAAATAAACAAAAACCTATCGCTTTCTTATGGGCTGCGCTTCAGTCAGTTTTATCGTTTGGGGAGTTCAACGGTCAATATTTATGAAAACAATCAGGCTGTTGTCTTCAATCACGATTTACAAATTTATGAGAAAGGAACTCCCATTGACACCAAATATTACGGCCGCAATAAAGTCATTGAAAGTTTTGACAACTTGGAGCCACGCTTTGCCGCTTCGTATCAGCTAAACGAAAACCAATCAATCAAAGCCAGCTACAACCGTATGACCCAGTATTTGCAATTGATATCCAATACGGCTTCTCCAACACCATTAGATGTTTGGACCCCAAGTGATAATTTCATCAAGCCTCAAATTTCAGATCAGGTGGCTTTAGGTTATTTCCGAAACTTCAAAGACGACAACTATTCCTTGGAAGTAGAAACCTTTTACAAAAAAGTAAAGAACCGTATCGATTACATAGACGGAGCCGATTTGATTGCCAACGAAGCCATAGAACAGGTCATTTTAAACGGTGAAATGCGTGCCTACGGTTTAGAAGTGATGTTGAGAAAAAATACCGGAAAACTGAACGGTTGGATTTCATATACCTTGTCAAAATCACAACAAAGAACACCGGGACGAGACGCTACCGAAACCGGAATCAACAACGGCAGTTGGTACAATTCAGGCTACGATAAATTACACAATTTATCGGTTACAAGCTCTTATATTTTAAACCCTAAATGGACTTTTGGTGCCAACTTTGTATTACAATCCGGACAACCGGTCACCTATCCTAACGGACAATATCAGTATGGTATAGGTGATGAAGCAATTACCATCCCTACTTATGGGCTGCGCAATGGAGACCGACTGCCTGCTTACCATCATTTGGATTTATCTGCAACTTATACCCCAAAACCAAATAAGAAGAAAGGATGGCAGAGCGAATGGGTCTTCAGTCTCTATAATGTGTATGGCCGCAAAAATGCCGCTTCCATTTCCTTCAGACAAAACATGGATACCGGAGCCAACGAAGCCATTCGTCTTTCCATTTTCGGCGTAGTACCAGGTGTTAGTTATAACTTTAAATTTTAATATCATGAAAAAATTCAATTATATCATTGCCATTCTCTTCGCTCTTTTACTCACAAGTTGTGAAGATGTTGTACAGGTTGATTTAGATACTGCCGCACCGCGCTTGGTAATCAGCGGCTCATTGCAATGGCAAAAAGGAACGCCGGGCAATGAACAAAAAATAAAATTGTCTACCACTACCGGGTATTATGACACAAACATTCCAACAGTTTCAGGAGCTTTGGTTTTTGTCACCAACAGCGATAATGTGACCTTTAACTTTAGCGAAGAGGAAGCTAATTCCGGTTTGTATGTATGCCACACCTTTATTCCTGAAATTGACAAGACCTATGTCTTGACGGTAATCCTGAACGGCGAAACCTACACGGCTACCGAGACCCTGAAAAGCGTATCTCCAATTACTGCGGTTACCCAAAACAACGAAGGAGGATTTTCGGGGAATGACATCGAAATCAAAACTTTTTTCACTGATCCCGGAGATGCAAACAACTATTATTTATTCCGCTACAAAGCCAGCGGAAATGCCATCTCCTTTTATGACGTAAGTGATGATGAATTCTTTCAGGGCAATGAATTCTTTGGCTATTATACTGATGAAGATATGGCCAGCGGTGACACTCTCGACATCACTATTTATGGGGTTTCTAAACGCTATTTTGAATACATGAGCAAATTGATTTTAATCTCCGGAGGAAGCAATGGCCCTTTTTCAACACCACCAGCCACCGTCAGAGGAAATATCATCAATCAAACACATCCGGACAATTATGCCTTGGGGTATTTCAATGTTTCGGAAACCGATGTAAGGCATTATACAATCCAATAAACAAAAACACAAAGTCAGAGATACGAAGTACGAAGTGGGAATGCGAAGTTTTTTATTTACTTTTACAATTCCAACTTCGTACTTCTAATTTTTTAACTGCATCCTTCAAATGTCTTCACATCACATCGTTCGCGACGACCAGGAACCGGCCTTAATCATTGCTAACGGCGAAGCCTGTAGTCAGGAATTATTAGGTCAATTACTCGAATGGTCCCCTTTGGTAATTGTATTGGATTCAGCCATTGAACGGGTATTGGAGTTGGGAATCAAAGTTGATGTACTGTTAGGTGATTTTGACCGAGGTTTTGATGCCGCCTACTACAAGGACAAACAATATCCCATTGAAATCGTATTTGCACCGAATCAGGACAAAACTGATTTGGAAAAAGCCTTTGATTATTTAATCGAAAAAGGACACAAAGCCGCCAATGTCATCTGGGCCACCGGAAGACGAGCTGATCACACCATCACCAACCTGACCAATATTGTGGCCTATCGCAACAAACTGAAAGTCGTGATTTTGGACGACCATTCGAAAGTATTTTTACTTCCTAATTCTTTTGAAAAATGGTATACGGCTGACACTATTTTATCGTTAATCCCTATCGGAAAAGTGACGGGAATTACTACCAAAAATCTTTTTTACTCACTAGACAACGAAGACTTAACTATAGGCTACCGCACCGGAAGCAGCAATCATGTCACCGCTGACGGCATCGTTTCCATCATGCATGCTGACGGCGATTTATTATTAATGGAATGTTGGGATTAAACCAAAACACTTTGAAAAAAACTCCAAATACCACCGAAAAAAAAGGCTTGCATCCACGAAATGCACATCGGTTTCAATATGATTTTGAAACATTGGTAAAAACTTGTCCTGATTTGAAGGACTTTGTATTTTTCAACGAACATCAAAAGGAAACGATTGACTTTGGTAATCCTGATGCGGTAAAAGCACTGAACAAAGCACTTCTGATCACCCATTACGGCATCCAAAAGTGGGACATTCCCACCGGTTTTCTTTGTCCTCCCATTCCGGGTAGAGCGGATTACATTCATTACCTCGCCGATTTATTGGCTTCGACAAATAACGGAGTCATTCCGGAAGGTGAAAAAGTGATGGGTTTAGACATTGGTATTGGCGCCAATGCCATTTATCCGATCATAGGGAATTCGGTTTACAGCTGGAGTTTTGTCGGAACCGATATCGATGAAAAAGCACTGCAAAACTGTAAAAAAATCATAGCCCATAATCCAAAATTAATTAACTCTGTAAGCCTTCAACTGCAAATTGAAAGTCGTTTTATTTTTAAGAACATCATCTTACCCGAAGACAAATTTGCCTTCACCATGTGTAACCCTCCTTTTCACAGTTCGGCCGAAGAGGCGGAGAAAAGTGCTTTACGAAAAGTCAACGCACTCCACCCGGTTAAAACCAATAAAGCACTGCTGAACTTTGGCGGACAAAATGCAGAGCTGTGGTGCAAAGGCGGCGAATTAGCATTCCTCACACAAATGATTTACGAAAGTGTCAAGTATCCGATGCAGTGTTTGTGGTTCACCACTTTGGTTTCAAAAAAAGAAAATCTTCCCAAAATTTATAAACTGCTGAATAAAGTGGGCGCTGCGGAAATCAAAACCATCGACATGGCGCAAGGCCAAAAAATAAGCCGAATCGTCGCCTGGACATTTCTCTCTCCCCAACAACAACAAGATTTTATTACTACTTTAAACACATGAGTAATTCAAAAATAGAAATCCTGAAAACGGAAATCCTTTCAGACAATTGGTACACGCTTCGGAAAATCACTTATAATTACCTGAAAAAAGACGGCAATTGGGAAACCCAATCGCGCGAAGCGTATGACAGGGGCAATGGCGCTACTATTTTGTTATATAATAAATATTCTAAAACCGTAATCCTGACCCGTCAATTCCGTTTGCCAACTTATGTCAATGGTAACGAAACCGGCATGATGATAGAAGCCTGTGCCGGATTATTAGATAAAGACAACCCGGAAGAATGCATCCGTCGGGAAACCGAGGAAGAAACCGGTTATAAGATTTCGGCAGTTGAAAAGGTGTTTGAAGTGTACATGTCACCCGGCTCTGTAACCGAAATTGTCCACTTTTTCATTGCCGAATACACCACAGCCATGAAAGTAAACGATGGCGGAGGAGTGCAGGAAGAACAGGAAAACATTGAAGTACTGGAGCTCGATTTTGACAAAGCCTACGGTATGATTGCTTCCGGAGAAATAAAAGATGCCAAAACGATTATGCTCTTACAATACGCTAAAATCAATGGTTTGATTTAGAAACCTTTCTTCTTATCTTTACCCATCTGAACTTTTACTGCTGTAAAAATGAAATTCCAAGTCGTATCCGAATACCAACCTACCGGTGACCAACCGCAGGCCATTGACAAATTAGTCACGGGCATCAACAATGGTGAAAAATATCAAACTTTACTGGGAGTAACCGGTTCGGGAAAGACTTTTACGATGGCCAATGTGATTCAGGAAGTCGAAAAACCGACTTTGGTTTTGGCGCACAATAAAACCCTGGCAGCACAGTTGTATTCAGAATTTAAACAATTCTTCCCCAACAATTCCGTACAGTATTTTGTCTCCTATTACGACTATTACCAACCCGAAGCCTATATCCCTGTTACCGGAGTTTTTATTGAAAAAGATTTGTCCATCAATGACGAATTAGAGAAACTGCGTTTGAGCACTACCTCTGCCCTGCTCTCGGGACGTCGAGATGTATTGGTCGTGGCATCGGTTTCCTGCTTATACGGTATAGGAAATCCGGTGGAATTTCAAAAAAACGTAATTGCCATAGAAAAGAACCAAATGATTTCACGGACCAAATTACTACACCGTTTGGTCCAAAGTTTATACTCCAGAACCGAGGCCGAATTCACTCCGGGAACATTTCGAATCAAAGGTGACACCGTAGAGATTTTTCCGAGTTACGCAGACGAACCGTTTCGTGTACATTTTTTTGGCGATGAAATTGAAGAAATTGAAGCCTTTGACGCCAAATCTTCCAAAGTGATTGAGCGTTACGAAAAGCTGAATATATATCCCGCCAATATGTTTGTAACTTCCCCTGATGTGTTACAGGCAGCCATTTGGGAAATCCAACAGGACTTGGTCAAACAAGTCGATTATTTTAAGGAAATCGGAAAACATCTTGAAGCCAAACGGTTGGAAGAACGCACGAATTTTGATTTGGAAATGATTCGCGAACTGGGCTATTGCTCCGGAATTGAAAATTATTCCCGATACCTGGACCGTCGTCTTCCCGGCACACGGCCCTTCTGTTTGTTGGATTATTTCCCCGATGATTACTTGATGGTCGTTGATGAAAGCCACGTTACCATTTCACAAGTGCATGCGATGTATGGCGGCGACCGAAGCCGAAAGGAAAATTTAGTAGAATACGGTTTCCGATTGCCGGCAGCCATGGACAACCGTCCGCTGAAGTTTGAAGAATTTGAAAGCATGCAAAACCAAGTGGTGTATGTTTCAGCCACACCGGCAGATTACGAATTGCAAAAATCGGAGGGAATTTATGTGGAGCAGGTGATTCGTCCTACCGGGTTATTGGACCCCATCATAGAAGTGCGCCCGAGTCTGAATCAAATTGACGATTTAATCGAAGAAATTCAGGTACGATGTGAAGCAGATGAGCGTGTTTTGGTCACTACCCTGACCAAAAGAATGGCGGAAGAATTGACCAAATATTTAACCAAAGTATCCATTCGTTGTCGTTATATTCATTCCGATGTGGACACGTTGGAGCGTGTGGAAATCATGCAGGATTTGCGCAAAGGATTGTTTGATGTACTGATTGGAGTGAACTTACTCCGGGAAGGATTGGATTTGCCCGAAGTATCATTGGTCGCTATTTTAGATGCCGACAAAGAAGGATTCTTGCGCAGTCATCGCTCGTTAACTCAAACTGTAGGCCGTGCCGCGCGAAACGTAAACGGAAAAGCGATTATGTATGCGGACAAAATTACCGCTTCGATGCAGAAAACCATAGACGAAACCAATTATCGTCGCGAGAAACAAATGCGTTACAATGCCGAAAACAATTTGGTCCCAAAAGCTTTGAATAAAAGTTTAGGCAATGCCTTGAGCGGCAACTCGGTTTCTACTCAATATTTTGAAGATAAAATTGCCAAGGCCGCTGAACCGGAAAGTTTGTATTTGTCCAAACCGGAGATTGAAAAGAAAATCCGGGATACCCGAAAAGCCATGGAAAAAGCGGCGAAGGACCTTGACTTTATGCAGGCTGCTAAGCTGCGCGATGAAATTCAGGCATTGCAAAAAAAACTCGACTAGCCAGCTGTTCACTTTTTTTGTATCTTAGCTTCACGTTCAACCAGATTCTTACTTAAAATCCATTTCCCATGAAAAAAAGTTTTATGATAGTGCTTTGCCTAACTCTGGCAGCCTGCAACCAAAAAGAAAAACCAGTAAATGGTGAAATGCCGTTTTTTATTTTTGACAAAGTAGAATATTACCATACCGGCATCAGTGCTAACGAGACTGATTCTATAGTCATGAAGCAAGATAAGACCAGAAAAGAAGAGGGCCTCCTGCAAATTATAAGGGGACGGATTCCGGTAAGTACCATTGACACTTTGTTTATCAAAAATATGGAATTGCTCTCTTTTGAAAAATACAGCATTGACGCGAAACTAAATCCGCAAATCGCCCAATTGTTCTCTGTACATCAACCCAAAACAAAGGCAACTGAAACCAAGACCAATTCCCCTACTTATACTGACGTTTTAATTTTCAGAAAAAAAGACAAAGTCATTGGAGTCGCTAAAATTTGTTTTGATTGTAAAAAAAGCTGGATTATGGGATCCCGATATCCTACCGAAGATTTTGGCCTTTCGGGAGAATATGAAGAATTGCATCAACTTTTGGCATCGATTGCCAAGCCTCAATAAAAAAAAAAACGCCTCCTAATGGAGGCGTTTTTTTATCTAATGCTACTGCTTACATAATATCAATCAAACGTTTGGCCTTTGGTAAGGCATCCTCGCGTTTGGGAAGTTGGATGTGCAACACGCCACTTTCGTAGTTGGCTTTGATGTCGTTTTCGTTAATGGTGTCCGGCAACGTAAACGCGCGTTTGAAAGCGGAATAGCTGAATTCCTTGCGGGTATAACGACCGTTTTTATCGGTTTCTTCGTGTTGGTTCTTAGCCTCAGAAGAGATGGTCAACACTTTGTTATCCACTTCAATGTTAAAGTCTTCTTTTTGTTTGCCCGGAGCAGCCAATTCAATGGTAAAATCGGTATCAGTTTCTTTGATGTTCACTGCCGGAGTATTCAAACTGAAATTTTGGAATCCTCCAAACCAATCCGGTTTTAAAAATTCATCCATCATTGATGGAAAGTTTGTGTGATTTCTTTTGATTAAGTTCATGATGTTATGTTTTTAAAGTTATACAATTCAATGATTACACACCAACATCAACAAAGGAAATGCCAACTGTATTTTTAAGTCATTTTGGCAATTTCAGGGCAATTAAGAAGAGATAAAAATGAAATTTTGACCGTTTTAACAAAACGTTAACTGACTAAATATCAGAGCCCATACCGCTTCAAAACATCAAACTTTAATTTGAAATACAACAAAAACCATGGCATCTCTATTACACAACTATTTTTTAAATTGATTGACGTACGATTTTATTTTAACTTTTAATTACCTTAGTGCCGATTTACCCTTTACAACAAGACTTCAACACCTTATAAAAGAATAACTTATGAAACGCTCTACCTATACCCGTTATTATAGAATCATTATTTTATTCTTTTTAATTTTATGGAGTAGTTATTCCGTTGCTCAGGTAACTACGTTACTCAGTCCCACATTCAATAACGGCGGGTTTGAACAAGGCAGTACGGGTTGGAGTTTCCAAAACTACAGCAGCGGTGTGAACAATTGGGCTTTGGGGAGTATTCCTACTGCGGGGTTTAGCGGTGCCAACTGCGCCTATATATCCAATTCGACGGGGTTCCCATACAGTCATCAATATACCACAACCAGCAACAGTTATTCTAAATTGTACCGCGATGTAGTCATTCCGGCGGGCACAATTAATTATTCACTGCGTTTTAAAACCTTGGTACAAGGCAAACAATCGGCCGCCCAATTGTATGTTTATTTAGTTCCGGCTACTGAGGTGCTCATTCCCGGAAGCCTACCCAATGGCACGGCTTTGGCTACCTATTATTTGCAAGGTACCGGATGGACAGATAAAACCCTTATTTTAGACAATACCTTATTGGGCAATGCCAGTAGTGACGTAACTAAGAAACTCGTTTTTGTATGGTACAATTATTCGAGCTCTACAGGAACCCAACCTCCGGCCGCAATTGACGATGTAACGCTTGACAACTGTTCGAGTCCGAGTGCCATTACAGCTGTGAGCAGTTTTGACCACGCAACTTTGGATTGGAGCTCACCTGATACCAGTTGGAACGTTCGGTATAAGGTCCCTGCTGCCACGATATGGACCACGGTAAATGCTTCTACCAAACCTTTTGTGCTCTCGAATCTTTTAGAATCAACAGTATATACAGTGCAAGTGCAAAATGCTACTTTGCCCTGTTCCGATTGGAGTACGGCCATTACTGTAACGACAGGCCCTGTCAATAACGACTGTACCAATGCTACATTAATTGAAGGACAGGAGGATGTAAATTCATTAGTGATGGTGGTGGCCAATTATAGTGGGGCTACCCTAACCGGACCAACGCCAACGTGCAACTACACTTTTCCTTCCAATTCGGGCAACCTATGGTTTCGGTTTACAGCCAACGGCACCAGATACCTCTTGGATTCCAATTCGTCTTCTATAAAAGCCGAATTGTATGCAGGAACCGATTGTAACAATCTGGTGTACCAATACTGTAAAAGTGGGTTAAGCTATCTGGACAATTTGGTACCGGGTACCCAATACTACCTCAGAATGATTAATACCAGCATCCAAGATCCTCAGTTTTCGAGTAACCAAATGAATTTCCGATTGGTTAAATGCCCGGATGCTCCGGCAAATGATTTGTGTGAGAATGCCTTTCCTTGGACGGGTACTGCGATCCCGGCGCAATTGGTGGGTGCCAATAACGAACATCCGGAACTGCCTTACAATGCTTTTTCATCACCCACCTCCGTTTTGGGTGATGTATGGTTTTCCTTTGTGGCGACAGAAAACTATGCTACTATAGTGAGTGCACCGCAATTTGCCGATTTGTATTCCGGCTCCTGTGCCGCTTTGACCTTTATGAACACTTTTAACGGGAGTCCCAAAGAGACTTCTCAATTGCAAATAGGGCAAACGTATTATGTGCGGGTGTACAGTCCGAATGTGACGACCAGTACCCCTTTCACCTTTAATATTATCCCAAGACCCTCACCGGTCAATGATTTGTGCAGTGCACCAGCAACGGTTGTGTTAGACACCGATGGAGAAACTCAATTCACTTCTTCCGGTACCGCTTATGCTACTCCATCCAGTGGGGTTCCCTCCACTTGTACACTTTCGGGCACGAAAGATATTTGGTACCAATTTACCGCAGGAGCTACCGCTTATCTTATATCGTCTCCTTACATGACCAATACGTATTCAGACAGTTGCGGCAATTTTACCCAATTAGGCTGTGGGACGACCTATACCCTCAGCAACCTGATTGTGGGTCAAGTCTATTTTATCCGCGTATATACCAACCAAACCATTACCATCCGAGAGTTTTATGCGGCAGACGAGTGCAACAACAGCACCGTTTTGATTCCGGCTCCCAACCCTAATTTTACTTATTCTTCTACCGTCAATGCCACCGCGGGAGCTTTGTCAACCAGTTGTATTGCTAACAACAAAGACGTATGGTTCCAATTTACCGCTACCTCAACTAAAAACAAGATTACTTTGTTGAATGCTTATGCTACCACCGTGAATGAGGCTGTAGCCATCACCATTTATAGTGGTAGCTGCACGGCACTTACCGAAATGGGATGCTATTCGTTCCTGAACAATAACAACCTCAATGTAACGCTTTCCTCTTATTTTGTGGGACAAACCTATTATATCAAAGCTACCCGGGCTTCGGGCACCTATTTTGGTATAAAAGTAATTCCGATTGAAACCCAACCCAACAACGAAATAGCAACAGCCATAGTCTTTACTCCTGACGAACCCGGAGTATGTACACAGGTTTCGGGTTCTACGGCAGGAGCCGATCCTTCGGTTTCTATCCCGACACCCTGCAACAATACTTCCTCATATGCCGATGTTTGGTATTCCTTTGTAGCTACAGTACCTAGTTATAAGATAACGTATACTACAGCAGGTTACCATTCTTTTACGATATACAAAGTTACCGCTCCCAATACCCTGACACTTTTTACCTGTTTGACGGATAATATTTCCGGTTTTGAGGTAGGCGCCACGTATTATATTCGGGTGGGTTCCGCCTCTGAAACCTATAGCCAAACCTTCTCCTTCTGTCTTTCAAAAATCATTGATACACCAACAAATGACGAATGTCTGAACGCCATTACGGTACCCGTTGCAAGTACTATGGAATGCACTGAATCCATTACCGGGAGTTTAGCACAGGCTACTTATGATGTGACACATCCAATAACAGCTGCTTGTATTTACGGCAGTTTAGACAAAGATATTTGGTACCAATTCACCGCGACCGCGACCAAACTTCTTTTTAACAATACCGGAAATGCAAACAAAAATATTCGCTATGCCTTAATGCAGGGAACCTGTAATGCTTTAACCTGTCTCTACAGCAGCAGTCTTAATGGCATGCAGTCCAGTGTTCTTGGTCCGTTGACTGTAGGCGCTACCTATTTCTTAAAAATAAGTTACGTCAATGATGATGGAGTTAGCTTTTGTATGAGTACGGCTCCGGTGATAGAAAATGATTTATGCCAAAACGCAACGGTTTTAATTCCATCAAGCGATTTAACCTGCAACACCATCAGAAATTATACTTGTTCTGAACCCTCTACCGCCTTAACCGTTTCCGGTTGTACCGGCAGTATTCCGTTATACTTGTACAATGCTTCATCGAACACCAACTATGGGGATGCCTGGTACAAATTTACCGCTACCGGCACCGAACACGTATTGACTTTTGTAACCGGCGGAGGTTACGTTCAACTATTTGAAGGCAATTGCAATGGTTTCAGCTGTCATACGCCTTATAACTATGCAAACACCAGTACTAACATCAAAGACTTTTTATTTACCCAATTAACGGTAGGGCAAACGTATTACATTCGCATCATTCATAGCTTGTATTCGCATAACCTAAGCTATTATGATATTTGTTTGAAAACCCCAACGAGCGTGCCAAGTAACGATGAGTACAGCAATGCTATGGTATTGATTCCTTCAGCTGATTTGGATACTTGTAACCCTGTGAGTAATACCTTCAACCGGGCCACCAATTCAGATAGCATACAGGCTCCTTCCTGTTCGAATAACAGTTCCCCTAAAGATGTATGGTTTCAATTTACCGCTACCTCTACCCACCACCAATTACAAATTCATTTAAGCAATCCGCAAGCCTTGCTTCTTTCTTTTTTTACCAGCTTATACAGTTCGGTAAACGGCGTCATCAATCAGGAAGTTTCCTGTTTTGATCCATTTGATAATGTGATTCCGAATCTGGATGTTTCACTGGGTGGCACCGATTTTAATTCCAACTATTATTATACGCTGATGTTGCAGAATTACTATAACCTGACGATAGGGGCTACTTACTATATCCGCATGTATCCTTTTGTAGAGCAGCAGTACGATTACAGTATTGTAATGCCATATGATGTCTGCTTGAAAACATTGCCGGACATTCCGGCGAACAACGATTATACAACAGCAACCCCGCTAACCGTTTCGCCTTATGACAACATCCAATACGTTTCAGGTTATACAACCCGGGCAGCCTATCATGTTACCGAGCCTTACAACAATGTAACTAATCCGTGTGCCGAGTTGGGAGCCTTTGCATATCCTGCTTATCAGGCGAGTAATGCATGGTATAAATTTACAGCCCAACAAACTTCCGAAGCCTTGCATGTGATTAATGATGCTGATGTTTTATTTCCTCTAACTGATTATTATAACTTTCAATACTACCCGCTTTATGCTGCTTTGTATGAGTACAATAATACTGTGATGGAAACCAAACAATGTTATGCTGATACAGCAAACAATTTAATATTCAATAATTTGGAAGTAGGAAAAGAATACTACCTGAAAATGATGTATAAAAACATTATGTATCAAACCGATTTTGAATTTCAGGTTAGTGTTGCCAATACTACCGCATTAGGATTAAATTCTTCGGAACACAAAAGCATTACCTTGTATCCGAATCCGGTGGCTGATGTGGTGACACTTGCCAACCCAAATCATCTGGAATTAACCGGTATCCGAGTGTACAATATAGTAGGACAATTGGTATTGGAACAGGAGACAACCAACAATTCCGATTGGAAAGTGGATTTATCCCAATTACAAAAAGGAGCTTATGTACTCAAAGTAAAAAGCAGTGAAGGAGAAAATAATTATAATTTCCTCAAAAAGTAAGGACCAAATTAAGCGGTTAGTTCAATTGTTCCTGAAAAACTTCCAGTAAAAATTCGGGAGAAATCATTTTGGTGGGTGAAATTTCCATGGCTTTCAACACGCGTTTGATGGCATGAGGATTCAATCCCATATTGATTCCTATTTCGTGTATTTTGATGTATTCGCGCTCGTGCAGCACACCATCACAATGCATCAATAGCGCGAGGCGGTAGAACTGTTGGATGCGCTCAAACTCTGATTTAATCATCACAGGGTAATTTTCCTGATGAAATAAATTTTTAAAATCATCTTTGGCAATTTGAAGTTCCTCAGCAATCATGGTCAGAAAAAGATATTCTCTTTCATGCAAACGGCCATCTACCACTGAAAAGGCAATCATTTCGGCCAGCAACGCTAATTTTTCTTCGTAGTTATCCATCAAAAATCAAATATTATTTCCGCTAAAATATAATTTTTTGTGAAATTCTGTTATTTTGTTACCCCAAAAATTGCTTTTTATTTACTTTTACCTCATCAAAATTTCAGTCTAATGAAAACATTTAGAAAGATACTATTGCTTTTATTTCTAAGTACTACAGCGGCTTTTGCCCAATACGGAAATCCTTATGGCAACTATGGCGGTTATGGAGGAGGGTACAGAGGGGGTTATCGCAGCGGTATGCCCGGCGGTGGAGAGACAAAACCTTCTCCAGAAAAAATTGAAAAAGAAAAAAATGAACAAATTGACAAGGCGATGGCCCGGTTAAAGGAAGATTTAAATTTAGACGACCTTCAGTTTATCGCCATAAAAAATGAAATTATGAGTAGCTATAAGAGTCTCGATATTTTAATGAAAAGCGAAATTCCGGATGAAGACAAAACCAAACAATACAAGGCCATTCAGGAAAAAGCGGAAAAAAACATTATGAGCTATCTCAATGCCGCACAAAAAGAAAAATACCAGCAACTCAAACTGGAGAAAAACAACAAAAAAGAAGATAAAAAGAGTAAGAAAGACAAGGATAAAGAAAAAACAACAGAATAAAATCTTATTTTGAAAACACTATCCATCTTACTGCTTTCTATACTATCCCTTACAGTAACCGCTCAAAGTACGGCAAGTCAGCAGGTCAGTACTTTCTCCATTGTTGCTCCCCAACTACAAACCAGCAAAAAAATATGGGTCTATTTGCCTAAAGATTATGCAGTCTCTACCAAGCGGTATCCTGTGATTTACATGCATGATGCACAGAATTTATTTGATGCTCAAACCTCATTTGCCGGCGAATGGAATGTTGACGAAACCCTGGACAGCATTCATGCTCAAGTCATTGTCATCGGGATTGAAAACGGGGGAGACAAGCGTATAGACGAATTGACTCCTTACAAAAATGAAAAATACGGTGGTGGCAAAGCCGATGCTTACCTTGATTTTATTGTGAATATCTTAAAACCCAAAGTCGATGCCAGCTACCGCACCAAGCCCAATGCACACAACACTTGCATTATGGGAAGTTCTTTGGGTGGCTTGGTTTCTTTTTATGCCGCCATAAAGTACCCAAAAGTATTCGGCAAAGTGGGTTGCTTTTCCCCTTCGTTTTGGTTTGGCAGAAAAGAATTGAATGCACTACTCTCTACCACTAAGGATTTTGATGCCAAAGTCTATTTTCTTTGCGGCGATAACGAAGGCGATGCCGATGTGATTCCCGATATGGAAAATGTAATTCATTGGGTGAATACCAAGCGCTGTGAATGCAAAAAACTAAATAAAAAAGTAATCGTCAAAGGCGGACAACACAACGAAAAAATGTGGCGTGAAAGCTTTAAAAAGGCGTACCTTTGGCTGTTTTAAATTTAGAAAAATGAACAACAACGATATCTTTAAAAAATTAAGAGTGGCCCTGCAATTGCGTGACGATCAAATTGTGGAAATTATGCAATTGGTAGATTTCCGAATTTCGACTGCGGAACTGGGCGCCTTTTTCAGAAATGCCGACCATCCGAAATACATGGACTGCGGAGACCAAGTGTTGCGTAACTTTCTGAACGGATTGGTAATTCATTTGCGCGGCACTAAAGAAGATCCTAAAGTGCCTATGGAAGTGATCAAAGGACACAAAGCCAATGCACCTAAAAAGGAATTCAATACGACAAAACCGGAATTCAAAACAAAAAGCACTGCTTCAAAGAGTACGGAAAAACCTAAAAAGAAATTCGTTCCTAAAAAAACCGCTACAAAACCAACTGTTGTTGAGAAAGTTAAGTTTAAAAACGGCAAAAAATAATTGTCTGAGTTAGGGTTTCTGTTATATTTGTCTGTTCTATAATTCGTTAATCAATTACCAAAACAGATGAAAATTATTAATTCTCTTTTACTCGCCGGTTTAGCTGTTATTACCTTTTCGTGTGATACCGATACCGAAAAATCCAACAACACTGCTGTAAAAACAACCACTGCGACTACCTTAGCCGTAACTCCAAAGAAATTTTTATTTGATGCCACTAAGGCCGAAACGGCCGGAAATGCAGACTGGGTTTTAGATGCCGACACCTCACCACAACGTTATCCTACTCCGGCTCAGTCCAATATCACTTCCACTACAACCGAAAGCTTCTGGAAAGGCGGACTTTCAGCTTGGGGTGTAGCCTTGGCCAAGTTAGGACATACTGTTGAAACTTTACCTTCAGGGACAGCCATTACATACGGCGGAACCGGAGCACAGGATTTGAAAAACTACGATGTATTTGTGGTAGACGAACCGAATATCCGATTCACTTCGGCTGAAAAAACAGCCATCTTAAAATTTGTGCAAAACGGAGGCGGATTATTCATGATTTCCGACCACACCGTTTCTGACCGTAACAATGACGGTTGGGATTCTCCGGCCATTTGGAACGACTTGATGTCAACCAACACGGTAAAAACCAATCCTTTCGGAATTACCATTACCTTAAATAACATTTCAGAAACATCATCCAACCGCTTGAGCGCTACGACCAATCCTATTTTAAATGGTTCTCAAGGTACAGTTTCCAATCTGAAATTCTCAAACGGAGCTACCATGTCTATTAATACAACAGCCAATAACACCGTACAGGGGTTAATTTGGAGAGGGACTTCCTCGCAAGGTACTTCTAATATTATGTGTGCCTCGGCCACTTTTGGTTTGGGAAGAGTATTTGTAATTGGCGACAGTTCCCCGGCAGATGACGGTACCGGAGCCAGCGGAGATACGCTTTATCCGGGTTGGACCGAATTGGTTTCGCACTCCCGCCTGCACATGAATGCCTCGCTTTGGTTGGCTAAGTTGTAAACCACAAAAAAATACAGAAATCCCAAGTGAAAGCTTGGGATTTTTTATTGCCTGAAACATGACATATATCAGTAAGAATTTGATTTTCAAAAGCTAAATTTGATTACATTAACTGTAAATACTATTTATCATGAGAAAAAATATGGGTTCATCTGATAGAGCAATCCGAGTGCTGGTGGCAACGGTGATTGCTGTCTTATACTACAACCATACGATTACCGGGACGTTGGGTATCGTCCTCTTGGTTTTTGCCGGCGTATTTGTGCTAACCAGCTTAGTGAGTTTTTGCCCGCTCTACGTCCCCTTCCGCATCAATACGTGTAACGTCAAAAAAGGAATAAAATAGTTTCAAACCTAAAAACCTGAGTGCTTGCTCAGGTTTTTTTTGAATCATTATTTTTTTGAAAAAAATTTTTGATTACGTTTTGAATCATTATTTTTTTTAGAAAAAATTTTGATTACGTTTTTGCGCATTATTTTTTTTAGAAAAAATTTTGATTACGTTTTTGCGCATTATTTTTTTTAAGACGTGCTTGCCTATTCCTTAATAATAACAAAAAACCTGAGCTTTCGCTCAGGCTTTATTCGTAAAAAAGTATCCTCTATTTATTCTTTTAAAAACTTAGAGGTATATTTTTCATCACCCGAGTACACCTCAAGAATGTAGATTCCTTGTGATAAATTTTCAACATTCAGAGTATTGCCGTTTGGCGCTTGTGCTAAAACCACTTTACCATCTGTAGTTCCTATTTTAACTGATGTGCTGTTTGTATTGGCGGGCATTTTTATTTGCAACACATGACCAACCGGATTGGGGTAAACTGCTATAGTCTGATTTTCAAAAACAGGGGAAGCCAACCTGTCATCTTCTAATTTTACAACCCAAAAATCTTGTTGCACACCATGGTTTCCGGTAACATCACCATCAGTTGAATAACTATTATTAGCAATAAAATAATCCCCTTCTGTTGCGCCGACCTGAATGTCGACAGCATACTCGTTCCCGGTACCTCCCAACGATTTCTGCCACGCTATATTTCCGTCAGCATCAAGCTTAATCACCCAAGAGTCGTAACCTCCATGATTTCCGGAAATATCACCATCATTTGAATTACTTTGGCCGGCAATAACATAACCGCCATCTAAAGTAGTTTCAACCGTGAGGGCTAAATCACCATTGGTCCCTCCTAAAGATTTCTGCCATTGTATGTTTCCGACAGTATCCAATTTTACTACCCAAAAATCATAATCCCCGTGATTTCCGGTGACATTGCCATCTGTTGAAGCACTGAACCCTGCAACGATATACCCACCATCTGAAGCGTTTTGAACAGCAAAGGCTCTATCATCACCGGAGCCTCCTAACGCTTTTTGCCATTGCAAAACACCGCTGGCATTGATTTTTACCACCCAATAATCATAATAAAAAGAATGATTTCCCGATACATCTCCATTGTTGGAATAGGTAAATCCGGCCAGTACATAACCCCCGTCAGGAGTAGTTTGAATAGCATACGGAACCTCATTATTTGACCCTCCTAATGATTTCTGCCATTGTATATTTCCTGCTCCGTCCAGTTTTACCACCCAATAATCCGCTCCGCCGTGATTTCCCGTCACATTACCATTGTTTGAGTCACTATGCCCTGCCGCTATATAGCCTCCATCAGCAGTAACTTGAACAGTATAAGCCACATCGCGTCCCGAGCCCCCCAGAGATTTCTGCCATTGAATATTTCCTTCGGCATTAAGTTTTACAATCCAATAATCTTCATCGCCATGATTTCCGGTGACATCCCCATCATTGGAGTTACTGGTACAAGCCAAAATATAACCTCCGCCAGCAGTGTTCTGAATAGAGTATCCGGTGTCCCCAAAGGAGCCTCCTAAGGATTTTTGCCATTCTAAAACCCCATTGGCATTGAGTTTTGTTACCCAACAATCAGAGCCACCGTGATTAAGTGTCACATCGCCATTGTTGGAAACAACATCTCCGGCTAAAATGCAACCTCCGTCGGGAGTAATTTGTATCGTTTGGGCATAATCGTCAGCTGTTCCTCCCAAGCATTTCTGCCATTGTATGACCGGTGGTTGGGCTTGGGTATAAACTATCGATAAAAACAAGGCTAAGAAAGTGAGCGGTTGCTTCATGGGTTACTATTTAATGCCAAATTATAAAAAATATAATTACCCTATTAAATTAATCAAAAAAACCTGAGCTTTCACTCAGGTTTTACCACTATTCCATTTTTAATATTTTCTGTTCTCGTGCCAAAAGCGTATTCTTCAACAACATCGCAATGGTCATTGGGCCAACCCCTCCGGGAACCGGCGTAATGAAGGAGGCTTTTTTAGACACATGTTCAAAATCCACATCACCGGTAATGCGATAGCCTCTTAGGTCTTTATCGTCAGCTACACGAGTGATACCCACGTCAATGACAACC
This sequence comes from Flavobacterium sp. XGLA_31, assembly GCF_051547105.1. Taxonomy (NCBI): domain Bacteria; kingdom Pseudomonadati; phylum Bacteroidota; class Flavobacteriia; order Flavobacteriales; family Flavobacteriaceae; genus Flavobacterium; species Flavobacterium sp. XGLA_31. The sequence goes on from NZ_JBPTTM010000003.1 coordinate 119,390, forward strand.
GCATCGTCTTTAATCATTTCGGCCTTCAGATAATTAGGAACGCCCAATGCCGTGATGATAATATCCGCCTGCGTGGTAATTTGGGCAATATTTTTAGTATAACTGTGCGTTAGGGTTACCGTGGAATTTCCCGGAAATCCTTTTCTTCCCATCAGGATACTCATAGGGCGACCCACGATATGGCTTCTCCCGATAACCACCGTATGTTTCCCTTGGGTTTCTACTCCGTATCGTTCTAATAATTCCAAAATACCAAACGGCGTAGCCGGAATAAAAGTAGACATATCCAAGGCCATTTTCCCAAAATTCTCCGGATGGAAACCATCTACATCTTTACTTGGGTCGATAGACATGATGATGTGTTGGGTATCTATTTGCTTGGGAAGAGGCAACTGCACGATGAAACCGTCTATAGCATCATCTTCGTTCAATTCCTTAATTTTCTTAAGCAGTTCGGTTTCTGAAGTCGTGCTGGGCATTTTGATTAAGGTGGATTCAAAACCCACGCGTTCGCAGGCTTTCACCTTGCTTCCCACATAGGTAAGACTGGCCCCGTCATTACCGACTATGATGGCGGCTAAATGAGGCACTTTTTCCCCATTGTCTTTCATTTTTTGAACTTCGGCAGCGATTTCATTTTTAATATCTTCCGATGTTTTCTTTCCGTCTAAAATTTGCATTTTGTAGTTATTTTGTGTGTTGTATATTATAAAAAAAGACGCGATTCCTCGCGTCTCTGTCTTATCTCATGCCTTTCATTCCACCCATCATGCGCATTAAATTCTTGCCGCCACCGCCTTGCATCATTTTCATCATCTTGCTCATTTGGTCAAATTGCTTCAGCAACTGATTTACCTGCTCTACTTTAGTTCCCGAACCGCGGGCAATTCTGTTCTTTCTTTTCATATCGATAATCGCCGGTTTGCTTCTTTCTGTTGGCGTCATCGAGTGAATGATGGCCTCGATATGCTTGAAGGCATCATCTTCAATTTCTACATCTTTCAACGCTTTCCCGGCACCCGGTATCATTCCTACCAGGTCTTTCATATTCCCCATCTTTTTTACCTGTTGAATTTGGGCTAAGAAATCATCAAAACCGAATTCATTCTTGGCAATTTTCTTCTGGATTTTACGGGCTTCTTCTTCGTCATATTGCTCTTGGGCTCTTTCTACCAAAGAAACTACGTCTCCCATTCCCAAAATTCGGTCGGCCATACGAGACGGATAAAACACGTCAATGGCTTCCATTTTTTCACCGGTACCGATGAATTTGATAGGCTTATCTACGACTGATTTAATTGAAATAGCCGCTCCACCGCGGGTATCCCCGTCTAATTTGGTCAAGATAACACCATCAAAATTCAACCTGTCATTGAAGGCTTTAGCAGTATTCACCGCATCCTGTCCCGTCATGGAATCTACCACAAACAAGGTTTCCTGTGGTTTGATTGCGGCATGTACATTCGCGATTTCGTTCATCATTTCTTCATCGATGGCCAAACGACCCGCCGTATCGACTATGACTACATTAAAACCATTGGATTTGGCATATTGAATAGCATTTTGAGCGATGGCAACCGCATTTTTGTTGTCGAGCTCTGAATAAACTTCAATACCAATTTGGTCTCCCACTACATGCAACTGGTTGATTGCTGCAGGACGATAGATATCACAAGCTACCAAAAGTGGTTTTTTGTTCTTTTTGGTTTTCAGGTAATTGGCCAACTTTCCGGAGAAAGTAGTTTTTCCTGACCCTTGCAACCCCGACATCAAAATAACCGATGGGGTTCCGTTTAAATTAATACCGGTGGCCTCACCTCCCATCAACTCGGTTAGTTCATCCTTTACAATTTTCACCATCAACTGACCTGGCTGTAACGTGGTTAATACGTTTTCACCTATGGCTTTTTCTTTAACTCTAGTGGTAAAATCTTTGGCAATTTTAAAATTAACGTCGGCATCCAACAAGGCGCGACGCACTTCTTTTAACGTTTCGGCAACGTTAACTTCGGTAATTTTCCCATGTCCTTTCAGGACGTGTAATGCTTTATCTAATTTTTCACTTAAATTATTGAACATGACGGTAAGCTGTTTTTAATGAAGTGCAAATATAAGTCAAAGTTAGCCAGCGTCAAAGTGAGTGACTTTGATATTTTTAAAATAAAAAAACCGACTTTCAGTCGGTTGTGATAGGGATTAAAAAAACGAAAATCAATTGGAATTCAACATTGTGAATTGATAAATAAAATAAGCAATAAAAAAAATAATGCTCCAAATCAATAATTGATTCACCCAATAGTTGGCTTTGGTCTTATCTTGTATAGGCACATCATTGCTCTCATTTCTAAACTCCTCACTGTTTAGAAATTTTTTATGGAAAATCTTCATTCTTGACTGTTCTTGTAATGTTTAAGGAGGCTAATTGTTTTTGGTAAAATTCAAATAATAGCATTCTCCTCCCCCTTCTTCATGTTTAAGCCGGACATACGTAGCGGTATACTCCTGCACCTGCCAATTTTCTTCTAACTCATGTAGGTACTGGTCTTCATATTCAAAATGCAAACTGAATTGCTGAGGACTACTGCCGGATTCTACGTCCCAATCCCCTTGTGTGTATATACTATTCTTAACAACCATTAGAGTTCCGCCGGAGTTAAAGGTGAAATTGTATCCGGTGTAATGGTATGTTTCATCAAAATTATTTTCAAAATAAGATGAAATTTTCCAAGTTCCACTGGTGAAAACATTTGCAAGCGAAGTTGTTCCTGAACCGGAATTACAGGCACTAACCGCCTCATCGATGGCATCTTCCAACTCTGAATTATTATGCACGGTAATGTCTCCCCCTCCTGATTTATGCATCTGGATAGGATACTGAATGCCTACTACTTGGGTAGTACTCAAATTATCCAAGAAATTATAGAATTGTTCATTCCCGGTGATACTCACTGTGCTGGCCACCTGATTATCCGTATTGTACAGATTAATTTTTATTGGAGTCGTATAGATAAAATCGACGCACTTTATTTCATGGTAAGCACTGTCATCTCCATAATGAGAGAGGATATAATCCAACTGTGTCTGACTGCTTACACTGTATTCCTCATAATTAGGATATATGAGAGTTATGGGATTGGAAAAATCAAACTGAACATCATCATTGTCATTGCTCGGACCGTTCAAATCTCTTGCTTCCTGAAAATCCTCAAAATCATTGGAATCAATAACATATACATACTGTCCGTTAACCATTGCAGAAATCGGTAACTTCATACTACAATAACTGGTTCCGTCGATTACATTGTCAGCGGAAGTTTCATATTGTGAAACTCTTTTAATCAAAGATGATATGGGAGATGACTTACTGAAATTGTTGGTAGTATCCTGAACCACACTCTCTTCCTCCTCCTGGCAAGACAATGTAGTAAAAGCTACAAGCGTAAAAACAAACCAAACAAAATTTCTCATAATTGTAACGTCAATTCGAAAGATAAAACAAAGTTGCAATAAAAAACCCTACTTTGAAAAAATATTTTAAATTTATCGCTCCAATATATCAACTTTAACCCAATGAGCCACGCAGATTCTGAAGGTATTTGTCAAGAATTAGTTTTCTCCCGTTTTTTTAAAGCCAATGTTAAGTCATTGCGGAATTATCTGTATTTCAAATTTGGGAACGAAGAAAAAGCCAATGATGTTACTCAGGAATCATTCATCAAGTTGTGGGAAAACTGTAAAAATGTTCCATTGGAAAAAGCCAAGTCTTATATTTATACGATTGCTAATAATGCCTCCCTAAACGAAATCGCACACCAAAAAGTAGTACTGAAATACGCCCAGAACAATACCGGAAAAGATCGAACTAACCTGAATCCGGAATTTTTGATTGAAGAAGAAGAGTTCAAGCAAAAACTGGAAAAAGCCATTGACAAACTTACCGAAGCCCAGAGAACTGCCTTTTTGTTGCATCGAATTGAAGGAAAAAAATACCATGAAATTGCCGAAATACTGGACATCAGCGTCAAAGCTGTGGAAAAAAGAATTCACGGAGCTTTAGTTTCTTTGCGAACGGACATTGAACAATTCAAGTAGGGTATTTTTACAACAAACTGTTTAACCAAACATAATGAAAGCAATGGAAGAAAATTACGAATTAGCAAAATGGCTGGCAGGAGAAATGTCGGAAAGCGAATTAGCTGCTTTTCAACGTACTCCAGAGTATGCTACTTATGCCAAAATTGCTGAGTTTTCAAGTCAATTGAGAACACCCGATTTTGACATGGATTTGTTATATCAAAATACCGTCAGCCATAAAAAACCAACCCCTAGAGTAATTTCGTTTTACCAATCCAAATGGATAAAAATTGCTGCAATTTTTGTGGTACTATTAGGCTTAACTTTTGTATGGAGCACCACTTCTGTCTCAACCGAAATTGCCGAAAACGGGAAACAAACTTCCTTTTCTTTACCCGATCAATCTGAAATTGTTTTGAACAGCGGATCTGAAATCCGATATAAAAAATGGAACTGGGACAACAACCGCAAATTAGATTTAAAAGGAGAGGCCTATTTCCGAGTAGCACACGGTAAAAAATTTGAAGTCAATACCAACTTAGGAACCGTGACGGTTTTAGGAACTCAGTTTAATGTAAAAGCCCGTGGCAATCGATTTGATGTAACCTGTTATGAAGGCCGTGTGAAAGTAGTGCACCACAATCATGAGGTAATCATCACACGTGGTACTTCAGTTACATTTGATGCGGATTCTTTTGAAAAAGGAACAGTTGTCAACTCTAAACCGGAGTGGACAGACAATCAGATTATTTTCAAAAAGGAAAAATTACAGCGTATTTTAGAAGAAATTCAAAGACAATACAACTGTGAAATTGTACTGAATTCGAAAAATAGCGAGCAATTATTCACCGGAACATTACCCTCTGATGATATAAAAACAGCATTAAATATAGTTTCTTCAACATATCACTTAAAAATCTCTAAATTTGAAACCAATAAAATTGTTTTAGAGGATTTTTAATGTTAAACCCAAACAAGCTGTTTTTTTTCATCTTACTGTTTTTCACCATGCTACCGATTCAGGCACAGCAGGGTCAGGAAGCCGTTTCTTTAAAACAAATTTTAGACGGAATCAGCATCAAAGAGAATGTAAAATTCAGTTTTATTGAAGAAGAAATTATTCTTTATACAATAGTCCCTCCCAAAGAAAAACTCCCTTTAGCCGAAAAAATAAGCTATATACAATCCAAAACCGGACTGTATTTCAAAAAAATAAATGCCAATTACTACTCTGTTTACAACAACCAAAAGCAAGACAAACCACTTTGCGGTTATTTGTTGGATACCGAAACACAGCTTCCGATTGACAATGCCACCATAAGCATCACAGATACTAATGTTGCTGTCTTTTCAGATGACAAAGGATTTTTTCAACTGCCGATTATTTCACCTAACAGCATTGAAATCAGCCATCTCAATTACGAAAAGATAAAAATAAAGCCCATAGATTTATACACCTCAGATTGTCCAAAAATAAAATTAACCCCCATTATTCAAAAATTGGAAGAAGTGGTCGCGCAACGTTATTTGACCACCGGGATTTACAAAAAAACCGATGGCAGTCTGGAAATCAAACCCACTAAATTCGGAATTCTACCGGGACTTATTGAGCCTGATGTCCTGCAAACCATGCAACAAATACCGGGGATAACTTCAGTAGATGAAACGGTTTCCAACATCAATGTACGAGGCGGTACCCACGATCAGAATCTGTTTCTTTGGAATGGAATTCGCATGTTTCAAACCGGCCATTTCTTCGGGTTAATATCGGCTTTTAACCCTTCTTTGGCACAAACCATTTCAATTACAAAAAATGGAAGCTCTGCCTTTTTCGGCGAAAGTGTTTCCAGTTTGATTGATATTACGTCACAAAGTAAAACGATTGAAAAAACACATTCCAGCATCAGCAGCAATTTAATCAGCGCTGAGTTTTTTACCAAAATAAAGCTTTCAGACAAAGCTAATTTTGTTTTTTCGGGCCGACGTTCCCTGACCGATTTTTTTGCCTCACCAACGTATAAAAACTATCGCAACAAAGTTTTTCAAAACACTATAGTGACTAACTTGAATAGTAATCAGACTATCAATTTTAACTCAAATGAAACTTTTTATTTTTACGACTTCACAACGCAATACCAACAAAAAATAGGTAAAAAAAGCGACCTTACCATTGACGGTATCATGATAAAAAATTCACTGTATATCAATCAATTCACCACAGACACAAGCAAAAACAGTGATTTGGGGCAAGAAAATTTCGGAGCCACCGTCAATTGGGAAACCAAATGGAATGCAAAGAATACTAGTCAATTTCAGACTTATGTTTCCAACTATTCACTGGTTTCCAAAAATGAATCCATTGAAAATAATCAAATTTTAAATCAAGAGAACAAAGTACTTGACTATGGTCTGCAAATCAGAAATTCGCATAGGCTTTCCAAAATACTGACCTTCAACAATGGGTATCAGTTTGATGAAATAGGGGTAACAAATTTTGATGAAATCAACGCTCCGTTCTTCTCTAGAAAATCAACAGCGGTATTGCGCAATCACGCTTTAATTGCTGAGGGTATTTTTGAAACAGAAAATAAAAAAACTTTTTTGAAAGCGGGAGTTCGAGGCAATTATTTTGCCAAATTCAAAACCTTTTTGATAGAGCCACGACTACAGTTCAATCAAGCGCTGAGTAAAGTGCTTCGCCTGGAAATTCTGGGGGAACGTAAGAGTCAAACGCTTTCACAAATAATTGACCAACAACAAGATTTTTTAGGCATCGAAAAACGTCGTTGGACACTAGCGAATGACGGCTCTGTCCCCATTCAAAAAAGCCATCAGATTTCGCTTGGATTCACTTTTACCAAGAATAATTGGCTGGTAACTTTGGATAATTTTTATAAAAAAATAACAGGCATTACCACGAGCAGCCAAGGCTTTCAAAACCAATTTGAGTTTGTCAAATCAAGCGGGGATTATCAGGTTTTGGGAACAGAAATTCTGATACAAAAGAATTTTGGAAAATTTTACTCCTGGATGAGCTACAGTTACAATGACAATAAATACTTTTTCCAATCGCTCTCGCCCATGGAATTCATCAATAATTACGAACTCAAACACAGCATTGCTTGGGCCGGGATTTATGAATGGAATACTTTAAAATTGGCTTTGGGTTGCAAATGGCACAGCGGAAAACCGATTACCACACCGATATCATCAACTGCTATCGAAAACAATCAAATCGTTTACAATTCTCCGAACAGTGAAAAACTGGATGCTTTTTTCCAGTTGAATTTTTCCGCCTCAAAAGACTGGAAGCTTAGCGACAAATTGGCTTTACAGACTAATGTTTCCGTTTTAAATATTTTAAATACCAACAACAGTATCAATCGGTTTTACCGTGTAAACAATGCAAACAATAGCATTGAAAGCCTGACAACTCAGGCCCTGAGTCGGACGCCAAACGTTAATGTAAAACTGAGTTTTTAGCCAAAAACAAAGAGCCGGATAACCGACTCTTTAATATTACATTCTTTCCGGAACTTCTATTCCTAACAGTTTGAACGCAGCCTGTATCGTATCTGCCACCTTTTTAGAAAGTTGTACTCTGAAGATTTTCTTAGTTAACTCTTCTTCCCCCAGAATTGAAACTGTTTGATAAAAAGAATTGTATTCTTTTACCAAATCATAAACATAGTTGGCAATCAAAGCCGGACTGTGATTATGAGCCGCATTCTGAATAATTTCAGGAAACTGCTCAATGATTTTTAATAATTCTTTTTCTTTCCCGTGCAATTCTAATTCTTTAATGTCAACTGACAAATCAAAATCGGCTTTACGCAAAATTGATTGTATACGAGCATATGTATATTGAATGAACGGTCCGGTATTCCCTGCAAAATCAACTGATTCTTCTGGATTGAACAAAATTTGCTTTTTGGGATCTACTTTTAAAATGTAATATTTCAAGGCCCCTAAACCAATTGTTTTGAACAACTTTGCCTTTTCTTCTGAAGAATATCCTTCGAGCTTACCGAGTTCTGTAGCAATATTACCGGCAGTTGTTGTCATTTCTTCCATTAAATCATCAGCGTCCACTACCGTTCCTTCGCGTGATTTCATTTTTCCTGATGGTAATTCCACCATTCCATACGATAAGTGGAACAAGTTTTCTGCCCAGTCAAAACCAAGTTTTTTCAGAATCAGAAACAATACTTTGAAGTGGTAATCTTGTTCGTTTCCAACAGTATAAACCATACCGCCTACATCCGGAAAATCTTTGACACGCTGAATGGCTGTTCCTATGTCCTGAGTCATGTAAACGGAAGTTCCGTCGGAACGCAGCACTATTTTTCTGTCTAAACCATCCGGGGTCAAATCAATCCATACAGAACCATCGGGATCTTTTTCGAATATGCCTTTTTCCAAACCAAACTGCACCACTTCTTTCCCGAGTAAATAGGTATTGCTTTCATAGTAATAACTATCAAAATTGACACCCAGATTTTGATACGTTTGGGCAAAACCATCATAAACCCACTGGTTCATTTTTTTCCAAAGTGCCATAACTTCGGGGTTACCGGCCTCCCAATCCAAAAGCATTTGTTGCGCTTCCAAAATCACAGGAGCCTGCTTTTTAGCTTCCTCCTCCGTTTTGCCTTGTGCCATTAACGCATTGATTTCGGATTTGTATTGTTTGTCAAACTCTACATAATAATTACCGACCAATTTGTCTCCTTTCAAACCGGTAGATTCAGGTGTTTCGTTTTTACCCGATTTTTGCCAAGCCAACATCGATTTGCAAATATGAATCCCGCGGTCATTGATAATCTGGGTTTTATATACTTTTTTCCCGGAAGCCTTTATAATTTCCGCAACGGCATAACCCAATAAATTATTACGAACGTGACCTAAGTGGAGCGGTTTGTTGGTGTTGGGAGATGAATATTCCACCATCACCGCCTTATCATTTGGAGAAGGGGAAACAAAACCGAAGTTTGGGATATCTTTTATTTCATTAAAAAAATGAAGATAGTAAGCATCCGAAACCACTATATTCAGAAATCCTGAAACTACGTTGAAACGGGTGACTTCGGCCACATGAGCAGTCAAGTAGTTCCCAATTTTAGTTCCAATTTCAATTGGATTGCCTTTGATCACTTTCAAAAGAGGAAAAATCACCATCGTAATATCCCCTTCAAAATCTTTACGGGTCATTTGAAATTCGACCTTATCAATCGGAGTATCAAACAGTTTTTCGACAGCAACTTTGATATGTTGTTCTAAAATTTGGGAAAGTTTCATCGTTATTTCTTTTTGGTGGGCAAAGATAAACATTAGAAAAGAATTTTTTAGCGAAGTCAGCGTTATAAAATTTCTTTTGTAAGGTTATTGAATAATGTATTTATGTAAGTTTACTTCTTTTGTTTTAAAAAATAATATGTATTTCATCGATTTTTTTTGCTTTTAAACGATTTATTACACAATATTTGTTTCGTCAAAATCCCAAATCATGAAAAAGTTACTACTAATAATTACGCTGTTATTTGCGCTTGTCGGTTTTTCGCAACCGATTACAGTAAGTACTACCAGCCACACAGTACCACAATTGGTTAACAATGTGTTAATCAATTCCCCTTGTGTATCAGCGACCAACATCACTTGGAGTACCGGAACCAACTTTGGCTCTTCAAACGGAATCGGATTCTTTCAGAACAGTAATCCGGGATTTCCTATGAGTAGCGGAGTTGTTTTGAGTACAGGAAATGCTATGAATGCAGCCGGCCCAAATACTTCTCCGTTAAATGACGGTTCAATAACGTGGCCGGGCGATACCAGTTTGGAGGCAACATTGGCTGCTTCAGGAATTACTATGGTTTCTAAAAATGCTACTGTACTGGAGTTTGACTTTACTCCTATTTCCTCTAACTTTAGTTTTGATTTTATTTTTGCCTCAGAAGAATACGGAAATTTTCAGTGTCACTATTCCGATGCTTTTGCGTTTCTGTTGACCAATATGAATACCGGTGTAACTACCAATTTGGCAGTAGTACCCAACACTACTTTACCTATTTCAGTTGTTACTATCCGAGACTTTCAGTACAATTCTTCCTGTCCTTCGGCAAATGCGCAATATTTCGGCAGTTTTAATGGTGGTTCCGCAGCATCCGGGTCTGCTACCAATTTTAACGGACAAACCAAAGTATTAACAGCCGCTTCCAATTTGACCCCAAATGTACCCTATCATATAAAATTAGTTATTGCCGACCGATTGGATCCCCAATCGGATTCGGCGATTTTTATTTCTTCTGACAGTTTTAATATCGGTCAGGATGTGTTAGGACAAGATGCTCTTGTTGCCAATAATACCGCTATTTGTTTCGGACAAACCCACACCTTAACTACCGGTTTGAGCACTACAGATTATTCATTTACATGGAAAAAAGATGGTGTAACGATACCGGGCGAAACAGGATCAAGCTTAATCATTAATCAGCCCGGGACCTACAGTGTGAGCTATTCCAGTCTTTCTAATTTTTGTCAGCCGATAACAGACAGTATCGTGATTGAATACTATCCTGAAATTGTAACTGCCAATCCGGTTAATGTTTACAAATGTAATTCGGGTGCAGCCTCTTACACTTTCAATTTAGATTTGAATACTCCAATAGTAAAGGAAGGCTTAGATCCTTCTGCAGTAGTTTCGTACCACATTTCACAAGCCGATGCCGATAATGATATCAACCCGCTACCACTGCAATATAACAGCGCCAGCGGACAGACTATTTATGTTCGAATTGAATTGCCCAGCACTTCTTGTTATACAGTAAAATCATTTCAACTGCTAACATCTCCCGGACCAATTGCAAATCAACCGGCGGACATGATAAAATGTTCACGCTCTCAATATTTTAATAATGCTTATTTTAATTTGAACAGTCAAACCGCATCTATTTTAAACGGACAGTCTTCTGATATCAATATAGTAAGCTATTATTCTTCCTTATTGGATGCTTCTAACGGAACCAACGCAATCGCAAATCCGCAAAATATTTTATTGTCTGACACCACAATCTATGTTAGAGTACAAAACGTAAGTGATCCTTTATGCTACAGCGTAACCAGTTTCAACATAGTAATCGAGCCGGCTCCTCCGGTAGATGACTTGGACAATGTTATTGTGTGCACCAGCTATATTTTACCAGAATTAACCAACGGGAACTATTTTACAGCTCCAAACGGAAACGGAATTCCTCTATTTGCCGGGAATGAAATTATTGAAACACAAACCATCTATATCTACAATCAACCTGATGGGCCAGGCACTTGTGCCTCAAGCAGTTCTTTTCAAGTGAAAATTTTAGACCCGGAAACGTTATCTCCACTAAACGTTACTCGTTGTGGAAGTTATACTTTACCCCATGCTCCCTATGGAGATTATTACACTTTACCGGGCGGACAAGGAACATTAATCCCTCCGGGAACAGTTTATACCGCATCAACCGTTATCCACTTTTACTATGAAACCGAAGTGGAGCCATTTTGTGCCATAGATACTGATTGTAACATTACTATTTTACCGTTAGTCGAAGTAGGAAGCAGAGCTGATGTGTTTGAATGTACTTCTTACACCTTGCCGGCATTATCTATTGGTGATTATTATACAGGACCGGGCGGAACAGGGAACATGTTACATGCCGGCGATGTGATTACAACCAGTCAGACTTTATATGTATATGCTTCCTCAAATGAAAGCAGCACTTGTAGTGACGAGGACAGTTTTGAAGTTATCATCGGAATGCCTCAACCGGCTGATGTAAACCAATGCAATGGTTATACTTTACCGGCTTTACCAATTGGAAACTATTATACAGGTCCTCATGGCACCGGAACGGTAATTCCGGCCGGAACCGTTATCAACTCTAGCACAACCGTTTATATCTATGCCGCTACAACCAGTGGTTCCAATAACTGCACAGATAACATGCATTTCACATTAAATATTGCACAACCTGAAGTAGACAGCTTAAGCGATGTTTCTGTATGTGAAAGCTATACATTACCGACCTTAGTTCATGGAAGCTACCGCACCGGAATTGACGGCACCGGAAACCTATTGTATGCCGGGGATGTAATTGTATCTACACAAACTATTTATATTTTTGAGCGTTTAAATGCTACTTGTTTTAACCAAACGAGTTTCACAGTTACAGTGAATACCCCCCCTAATATAGACTCTCGTTCAGACATTGACATTTGTGACCAATATACTTTAACTGCTTTGAATGTGGGTAACTATTATACCGGACCAAATGGGTCAGGAACAATGCTTACGCCGGGAACGGTGATTACAACTTCTCAGCGAATTTACATATATGCCGTTTCCAACACCACCCCTCCTTGTAGTATTGAAAACAGTTTTCAAATTAATATTTTCTCTACCACTGCTGATGATCCGGCTGATGTAGTTGCTTGTGACAGTTATACGCTTCCGGCTTTAACTGCGGGGAATAAATACTATACACAATCCGGTGGCCCTGATGGAACCGGAACAGAAATTCCGGTGGGAACCATTATTACTACCTCTCAAACCATTTACGTTTTTAAAGAATCATTGATTCGGGTTTCTTTTAGCTGTATGAATGAGAATACATTCACAGTAACTATCAATAATACCCCAGTGATTCCGGCAACTACAAATTTTAGCGAATGTAATTCCTTTATCTTACCGGCTTTAACCATTGGTGATTATTATACCGGAACAAATGGATCAGGGACGCTATTGCATGCCGGCGATACAATTACCAGTTCACAAACTATTTATGTTTTTGCTCACACCGCTACTTCACCTGACTGTACCAGCGAAAAAAGTTTTGTTGTAAACTTATTTAATGTAGATAACTTACCAAATATTACCAGCTGTGAAAACTACACTCTACCGACTCTAACTGTAGGCAACTACTATACAGGCCCTAACGGAACAGGAACTCATTTGCTACCGGGAAGTGTAATAGCTACTTCACAAACTATCTATATTTACGGACTATCTCCATTCACATCGGGATGCGCGGATGAATCATCTTTCACAGTAACGATTATCGATGAGCCGGTAGCTCATTCTGTTCCGGCTGGTATGAGAACACTTTGTGATGAAGACGGCACCAACGACGGGGCTACTTTATTCAATTTAACTACATTATCGTCTACAGTTCTGGGTTCACAAACCGGAACCGAATTTACCATAGCCTATTACGAAAGTTTAGTGGATGCATCTAACCAAACCAATGCTGTGACTTCATCATCCCACAGTCCTGTTTATGTTAGAGTTAGTAATACCTTAGCGCCCAATTGTTATGACATCAAACCAATTACTATAATTGTCAACAAATTACCAAATCCAACGCCTATCGATGGTGTAATTTGTATTGACAGTGAAACCGGAGCCCTTTTAAACCCGTACACCATATACACCAATTTACCCGGCGCAACGCATACTTTTGTTTGGACTAACGAAAACGGACAAACTGTAGGTGCCGGAAGTTCTTACCAGGCTGTTGCTCCCGGTGTTTATACCGTTGTGGCTACACACAAAATTACAGGATGTGCCTCTGAACCCGTTTCAGTAACTGTGATTCCTTCTGAGCCGGCCGTTGTAACCTTTGAAGTACGCGAAGATTTTGAAGATCATCAAAGCATTATTGTAACTGCTACGGGACAAGGAAATAACTTTGAATACCAGCTTGACGATTCAGGTTTTCAGGATAGCCCAATATTCAATGATGTTCATTCAGGGATTCACATGATAACTGTTCGTGATAAGTACGGTTGCGGAAGCGTAACGGTAAAAGCATTGGTAGTTAATTATCCTAAATTCTTCACGCCAAATGGTGACGGAATCAACGACACCTGGAATATCAAAGATTTATCAGGTCAGCCGAGTGCTTTGATTACCATCTATGATCGTTATGGTAAGGTGTTGAAACAAATCCGACCAAGTGGTTACGGATGGGACGGAATATACAATGGCCATATGATGCCTTCAGATGATTATTGGTTCAGCGTAAACTACAAAGACGAAAATCAGGAAGAAAAAGAATTTAAGGCCCATTTCGCTATGAAGCGATAATCTATACCTACTCTATGAAAAACTCCCGAGCCAAACTTGGGAGTTTTTTTATGTTAATGTTTGTAACATATTCTTTTTTTTGTAGTCTATTTGTGCATTGAATTAATTATCATCAATCACAAAAACATGAGATTTAAAATTGTACTCTTCACTATTTTCAGTAGCATTTCTCTTCTTCAAGCTCAAAATTCGGTTCCGAAAGCCATCGATTTAGGGAGTATTTCAGGAAAAGTTATCGACAAAACCAGCAAACAGCCTATTCCCTATGTAAATGTTTCTATCAAAAAAGAGGACAAGCTGATTACAGGAGGCATTACACAAGATAATGGAAATTTTTCCATCAAAAATTTACCCCTCGGAAATTATGCTGTTGAATTTCAATTTATTGGCTACAAAAAACAAACGGTATCAGTAACCCTAAGTGCTGCCAACAAAAGCCTTAACTTGAATACCATCCTCTTGGAAGAAGAGGCGGTGCAGTTAGAAGGAGTTGAAATCGTCAAAGAAAAATCAACTTACGAACAAAAAATTGACCGTAAGATTATTAACGTGGGAAAAGATTTAATTTCGGCGGGAGCGACTGCCGGGGAAATCATGAACAATATTCCTTCTGTAAGCGTGGACGCACAAACCAATGCCATCAGTTTAAGAGGTAATGAAAATGTCCGTGTTTTGGTAGACGGAAAACCAACCAATATTGATCCGGCACAATTGCTCAAACAAATTCCATCAGCTTCTATCAAACAAATTGAATTAATCACGAATCCTTCGGCTAAATATAATCCGGAAGGAATGAGTGGTATCATCAATATAGTGTTGCATAAAAATGCCAACCAAGGATTTAATGCCAGTATCAATAACGGGGTAACTTTTGCCAAAACGCCTAAAGTAAATTCCTCTTTTGACATGAATTATAAAACCGGAAAATTCAACTTCTACGGAAATTATGGTTTCAATCACGGGCTACAGCACAACAATGGATTTGTAAACAGCCACCAGCCTAATGCTGAAAAAACGGTGGATTTTAACTTTAGCAACAAAAACACTTCTCACTTGTACAAAATAGGAGTAGATTTCTATTTGAATGACTTCAACACTATATCTGTATACACCAATCAAAACTTATTCAACTCCAGCGGAAGTAGTGCTACTCGTGTTGATTATGCGGATAATACAACGCTTGAAGATATCCTCCAAACCAATAACAGCCATAACAACAATCCGTCTGGCACATACAATTTTGATTTCAAACACAAATTCAAAAAAGAAGGAGAAAATATAGAATTGGAAGCCAATTACAATCGTAACAAAGGAACTGAGAATTCTCTTTTCAATACCATTACCAACAGCGGTGAAGTGGCATATCTGAATGATATTACCAGTATAAACAACAACACTAAAATCAATTTAGATTATACCAATCCGTTACCAAAAGACGCGAAACTTGAAGCCGGTTTGGAAACCCGAATTGAAGACACCAATAACGATTTCAACAAAGACCTAGCCTACAATTCCGACTTTAAATACGAACGAAAAATTCATTCGGCTTATGTAACGTATGGTAAACAATGGTCTAAATGGGGTTACCAAATTGGTGCCCGTTTTGAAAACTACACTGCTGATGCCAAGTTTAATGCCGTAGATACAGAAGACAGTAATGGAAACGGAAATACTACCGAAATCATTACCGATACATTCAATGACAAAATCAATACGGTTTATCCAAGCGGTTATCTGTCTTATAAACTTTCAGAGAACAACTCGTTCAATTTCAACTATTCAAGAAGAGTAGACCGCCCGAGCATCGGTCAGGTAAACCCAATTAGAGAGTGGAGTACCCCAACGGTGAGTTCAGTTGGAAACCCTTATTTGAAACCACAGTTTACCAATTCCTTTGAATTGAATTACACTCGTAAGACCAAAATAGGAACAATTACAAGTGTGGTGTTCTACAGAATGATTACTCACGAAATCACACGTTTGGTTACTATAGATCCAAACGACAGCAACCGAAACATTTTGTCTTATGACAACTTCAAGGACAACAACTCGTACGGGGCTGAGATTTCTGCCAATTTGGATTTCACCAAATGGTGGAGTGCTAATATCGGAACTGATATTTATTTCAAAAAAATACGCGGAACCATTGAATCTGAATTCCTCGAAAGAAATGTATCTATATTCAACGGAAGAATCAACAACACTTTCAAGGCAACTAAAAACCTGCGTTTCCAGCTTTTCGGCATGTATCGTGGTCAAGAACAAGGATTGCAATTTCTTAGAAAAAACATGTACAAAACAGATTTGGGCGCCAGCTACAATGTGCTGAAAGGCAAAGGAACAATCAGCGCCCGTGTGAGTGATATTTTCAACACTATGAATTTCAGTTTTGACGGAACCCTACCCTACAGACAAGAAGGAGCCTTCTATTGGGAAAGCAGAAGTGTATATTTAGGATTCAATTTCCGTTTTGGAGGAGGTAAAAATGCAGCACTGCAAAGAAAACAAAGAGATAAAAACGAAACCCAAGGAGGTGGAGGAATGATGTAATTTTTTCATCATTGAGTTATTACAAAAAAAGCCAAACTTAAAGTTTGGCTTTTTTGTTTTATGACAGTAGGATTACCACTTTATGATAGCACTGGCCCAGGTAAATCCACTCCCAAAAGCAGCTAAAACCACCGTATCCCCTTTCTTGATTTTGCCTTCTTCCCATGCTTGAGTCAAAGCAATAGGAATGGAAGCAGCAGTTGTATTCCCAAATTTTTGAATATTGTTGTAAACCTGATCATCGTTCAGGCCAAACTTTTTCTGGATAAATTGTGAAATTCTGAGATTGGCCTGATGCGGAATCAACATATCAATGTCCGAAACCTGCAGATTATTGGCTTCCAATCCTTCATGAATCACTTCACTAAAACGAACCACTGCATTTTTAAAGACAAACTGCCCGTTCATGTACGGAAAATAACTTTCGTCATTCGGATCATTATCCGCCAGTATATCAGTCACCCATCTGCCACCCATACCCGGCGCCAATACCGATAATTCTTTAGCGTGTTCACCTTCAGAATGCAGATGCGTCGACAAAACTTGGCTAACCTCATCTGTGGCTCGGCTCAAAACAGCCGCCCCTGCTCCATCTCCAAAAATCACCGAAACCCCGCGACCGCGTGTAGTCATATCCAACCCAATCGACTGCAGTTCAGAACCGACAATCAAGATATTTTTATACATTCCTGTTTTAATATACTGGTCGGCAATGGACAGTGCATAGACAAAACCCGAACATTGATTTCTGACATCTAAGGCACCAATGGTTCGTAAACCCAATTCTTTCTGCAAAGAAACACCCGGTCCAGGAAAATAATAATCGGGAGATATCGTCGCAAAGACAATGAAGTCAATTTCTTCTTTACTGAGACCTGAACGCTCAATAGCAATTTTTGCAGCCTTCACTCCCATGGAGGTTGTGGTTTCTCCACTGCCTTTTAAAACATGACGACGTTCCTGTATTCCGGTTCGCTCCTGAATCCATTCGTCATTAGTATCCATTATTTTGGACAAATCATCGTTGGTAACTATATTTTCGGGTACAAAATAACCAAGTCCCGATATTTTAGAGTGATACATAATCGCTTTATTAATTTAACAAAAACAGCCTGCAAAAATAGCTCTCTTCTAAAAAAAGCTCCTCACAAGGTAGTCATTTTTTCGAAATTCTTAAAAAGAGTTGGAAGTAATATCCAAAAACACTTTAACTCCATCAGGAAGCAACTCTGCATTTTCAAAAAACAACAGGGTATTCTCAAATGTGGCTTCAATCAAATAGTGACTCCCACGGAAATAACTCCTTTTAATCGTTACCTCTAATGCCGACTGTGCAACAATTTTCAATTGATGCGGAAAAACAAAATGCTTTTTCCCGTCAAGGGTAACTTCATTTACATCGCCAAAAAGTGAAGCAATGTATTTATTCTCGGGTTGATTGTAAATTCTTTGAGGTGCACCGCTTTCAATAATCGCTCCGGCCTGCATTATCAAAACCTCATCGGCAAACGACAAAACATCAGTACTGTCGTGAGTAGCAACAACGGTAGTAATCTGTCTTTCTTTCAGATAAGCAAACAGCCTACGTCTCAGACTGTTCTTTCTGAAATTATCAATGTGACTGAAGGGTTCATCCAGTAACAATACTTCGGGTTCTAAAGCTAAAACCCTGGCAATAGCGACGCGTTGCATTTGACCTCCGCTTAAAAATTGGGCTTTGACATTCGCGAATTCCGTCATTTCAACAATCTCTAACAACTCGGCAATACGTTCTTGCTTGGTTTCGGGATAGAAATTGGAAAGGTACTTCCCTACGTTTTCCGCCACGGTGATATAAGGCATCAAATCAAAATCCTGTGCTAAATATTTCATGTATTCCATACCGGGAATCAAATGAAACTTGGGGCCAAGTACTTCTTTTTCGTTCCAAAAAATCTGCCCGCTGTCTAAGTCATAGAGTCCGTAAATAAGCTTGAGCAGGGTGCTTTTCCCGCAACCGCTTTCCCCGATAACGGCTACGTTACTTCCTTTTTTAACTACAAAAGAAAGTGCTTTGAGTGTTATTGTATCCTGATAAGAAAAAGTGAGGTTCTTAACTTTGAGCATGTTTTGATTTTGAGAGACAAACTTACGAAGATTATTAAAAAGATAAGGGCAAAACTCAAACGTGGAGAATCGCCCTTATCACCCTAACCAATAAGTAATCAACCTATTTATTTTATATATTTTTCAAAAGACTTGGTGTCAATCCGTGCTCCCAAATCGTGTAATAAATTATACAATCCGAAAAAGGTTCTGTTGATGTATAAAAAATGCTTTGATCCTCTGTTACCATTCATTTTTCTTAGTTGTGTATCCTTTGAAAACTCTTCTCCCATTTGGGCAATTTTTCCAAAAAAATCTTCATCTGAAAAGTCAAAAAAATCACCATGAAAAGGCTTTGTAAACAAACTCAACAAATCATGAAATATTTTAGTGAAATACGCCAATTCTTTTTCGGAATCATCCGCTCTCAAAATCTCCAATTCATATAATTTGGCGACAAACAATTCTGAATTATTGATAATTTCCGGACGAGCCAGTTCGAAATAAGGAACATAAAACTCCTCAGGCACCTGCTTCATACAGCCAAAATCAATCGCAACCAAATTACTATCGGCATCAATCAAAAAATTTCCCGGATGCGGATCGGCATGAACTTGCTTTAAATGATGCATTTGATACATATAAAAATCCCATAAGGCCTGTCCGATTTTATCACTTTTATCGCTGTCTTCATTCTGTGCCGTAAATTCGGAAAGGTGTTGTCCGTCTATCCATTCCATCGTTAAAATCTTTTCTGATGATAACTCGGGATAGTATTTTGGGAAACGTAAGTTTTCAATCTTTTGGCACCAATCTGAAACTTCTAAACTTTGTTTCAATTCTAAAACATAATTGGTTTCTTCGAGTAACTTATCTTCTACCTCTTTAAAGTATTTCTCAGAATCTTTACCTTTCAAATTAAACATTCGTATGGCAAAAGGTTTTACCAAAGCCAAATCAGAGCTGATACTTTCCGACACCCCCGGATACTGGATTTTCACAGCATAATTTTTCCCATCTTTGGTGGCTTTGTGTACCTGACCGATACTTGCCGCATTCATAGCATCCGGAGTAAAAGTGTCGAATATAGTCTCTGGATAATGTCCTAAGTATTTTTTAAATGTTCTTCGAACCAATGGCGCTGACAATGGTGGCACCGAAAACTGTGACAATGAAAATTTATCAACATAGGCTTGCGGCATGATACTTTTGTCCATGCTGAGCATTTGAGCTACTTTCAGAGCACTTCCTTTCAGGTTTTTCAAACCGTCGTATATATCCTCGGCATTGTTTTCGTTTAATTTATCCCGATTTAGAGAAGGATTGACCATTTTTTCGCCATAATAAGCAACATAGTTTCCGCCGACTTTTATTCCGGTTTTAACCAATTGCCCTGCGCGTTCTAATTTTCCAGTTGGAATTTTATCTAATGTTTTCATGATTGCATCTTTTCTTTCCAAAGGAATTTCCCCAAATCGAATAAACTCTCTAAAGGCTTGGTGTCTAATAAATCTACTACGGTGTTCACTGATTTTTCAATTAATACATCCGTTTTCTCAAAACCCTTTGAAGTATCATCTATCCAAAATTTCAATAAAAACAAGAACTGAAGCCAAGCTCCTTCAGCTATAATGGGCTCAGTCACTTTCGCTGCTTTCCCAAATGGCTCAGAAGGTTTGGACTTTATTGTAGTTACGATATAATCCTTAAAATGGTTTCGGAACTTGGTCAAACTTTTCAAATTCTTTAGTCCTTCTTTGTTTTCCTTTAAAGAAAACAGAATATAACTCCTATTAAGCGTTAGTATTTCAAACAACGTAAAATAAAGTGTGAGCAACTTATCCTTGTCGGAATAACTTTCAAAAGCGGATTCTTTTTCTATGGCGGTTACTGCATTTTCAAAGAATTTAATCCATACATCCTGTCTTAGTGCGTCAAGCGAGCCAAAAAAAGTATAGAAATCGCTTTCTTCAATTTTGTTTTTTTTACAGAAAGCAAAAACGTTCTTCGGAGCTTCATTCATTTCTAAAACATCATTCATGTACAAAGAAACAATCTCAAAATCGTTGAGCACTTTTTTCTTTGTTTTGGTAGTTTTTGTTGTTGCCATACTATAGGTATTTACGGAATGGTAAAGTTACGAACTGTTTAATTATTATACCAAAAAGATAAACAAAAAATTTTGTTAAATGTTGGTTAAAAAGGAAATAAAAAAAAAAGCGCCCATTAATTTGAGCGCTTTTAGATGTATGAAGTATCAACTTATTTTCCGGCTTCTTTCTGAGCATCCTGAACCATCTTTTCATTGGCCGTAATGGCAAATTCTACTCGACGGTTCTGGCTTCTTCCTTCCGGAGTGTCATTGGTAGCAATTGGATCAGCGATTCCTAAACCAGTGGTATTAAATCTTGAGGAAGCCAATCCTTTTCCAACCAAATAGGCTTTTACTGAAGCAGCTCTTTGATTGGAAAGATTCAAATTGTATTCAGCAGACCCGGTACTGTCAGTATAACCGTAAATTTGAATGTTCGTATCAGGGTATTGATTAAAAACCGGAATTAACTTGTCTAAATTAGCTTTGGCCCCAGCCGTTAAGGTAGATTTGTTTGTATCAAAACGCACCGCATTTTCTCCTAAAACCAATTTGATTCCTTCACCAACACGCTCTACTTGAGCACCCGGCAAAGCAGTCTCAATCTGACGGGCTTGTTTGTCCATTTTGTTTCCGATAACCCCACCGGCAACGCCTCCAACAACACCACCCAGTACAGCGCCTAATGCTCCGTTACCACCTTTACCTATATTGTTCCCAAGCACACCCCCTAATATGGCGCCACCTACAGCTCCGATAGCTGCTCCTCTTTGAGTATTATTTGTGTTTTTTACGGCTTCACAACCTGTAAAAATATTTCCAAGTGTCAGTATACTAACCAATGCTATAATTGTACTTTTTTTCATGATTTCTTAATTTAATTTTTCGAATTGATATACTACATCTGCGCCACTGCCTCCCACATTAATGTGGTCTATGAGCTGAAATGAAGTTTCTGTTTGGTTGGCTACGCGTAAGATGTATCCCGATTTGACCGTTTTAGCTTTGGCTTCATCCAAAATCTTCATCACAAACTGCCCTTCCTTATTGATATACCAAGTAATCGGAGTGCTGTAGGCGGTACATTTCGGACTGTTGAGCGTCATCGTACCTTTATTGTTATTGGAAACAAATTTCCAGGTACTGCCAATAAAACATTTGGAATCGGCTAAATCAAAAGAAGTGACTTTAATCACATCTGAGCCGGGATAATTTACAGAAACAATCTGCCAATTTCCTTTAATACTCACTTCTGACTTGGTGTCGGTTTTTAAACTGGTCACCGAATTTGAAGATTTACAGGAAAAAATCAAAATCGACACCAGGCTCATTAAGATCATTTTTTTCATACCAATAAAAATTAAGGATTATATAATGCAAATATACGCTCATTTTCAATTGCGTCTTTACATAATTTCACTAAATACATACAAAATTATTTCCCCGTCAATTTGTCAGCACAACAATAATTGGTATTGGTTTTGACAAGTAAAAATCAAATTGTTTAATTAAAAATTCAAACCATGACAACAGGAAAAATTAATGTATCAGTAGAAAACATCTTTCCGCTTATCAAGAAGTTTTTATACAGCGACCACGAAATTTTCTTGCGCGAATTAGTGTCTAACGCCACAGACGCCACTTTAAAACTAAAACACTTAACCAGCATCGGTGAAGCCAAAGTAGAATATGGCAATCCCATCATCGAAGTCAAAATTGACAAAGAAGGCAAAAAAATACACCTCATCGACCAAGGATTGGGAATGACGGCTGAAGAAGTAGAAAAATACATCAACCAGGTAGCCTTCTCAGGTGCCGAAGAATTTTTGGAAAAATACAAAGACTCTGCCAAAGACTCAGGCATCATTGGTCATTTCGGTCTCGGATTTTATTCCGCCTTTATGGTAGCCGAAAAAGTGGAAATCATCACCAAATCCTATAAAGAAGAGCCTGCAGCACATTGGACTTGTGACGGTAGTCCGGAGTTTACTTTGGAACCACATGACAAAACTGACAGAGGAACCGAGATCATCCTTCACATTGCTGAAGATTCTTTGGAGTTTTTAGAAGAATACCGAATCCGTGAATTGTTGACCAAATACAACAAATTCATGCCGGTGCCTATAAAATTCGGAACCAAAAAAGAAGCGTTACCAAAACCGGATGACGCCCCTGAAGATTACAAAACCGAATACCAAGACGTTGACAACATAATCAACAACCCAAATCCGGCCTGGACAAAACAACCGGTAGATTTGACTGATGAAGATTATAAAAACTTCTACCGCGAATTGTACCCAATGCAATTTGAAGAGCCGTTATTCAACATTCATTTGAATGTCGATTATCCGTTCAACTTAACCGGAATTTTATACTTCCCGAAAATGTCGGCCGATTTGCAATTGCAAAAAGATAAAATTCAATTGTACCAAAACCAAGTATATGTCACCGATAATGTAGAAGGAATCGTTCCTGAGTTTTTAGGCATGTTGAAAGGGGTAATTGATTCACCGGACATTCCGTTGAATGTATCGCGTTCCTACTTGCAGGCCGATGGCAATGTGAAGAAAATTTCGAATTATATCACGCGCAAAGTAGCCGACAAACTAAAATCGCTATTCAACGAAAACCGAGAAGATTTCGAGAAAAAATGGAACGACATCAAAATCGTTTTGGAATACGGAATGCTGTCTGAGCCTAAATTCTACGAAAAAGCAGGCGACTTCGTTTTGTATCCAAGTGTAGACGACAAATACTATACTTTAGCCGAATTAAAAGAAGCTATTACGGCCAACCAAACCGACAAAAACGGAAAATTGGTAGTCTTATATGCTTCTAATAAAGACGCACAACACGGGTATATTGAAATTGCCAAAGACAAAGGATACGAAGTAATTCTATTGGATTCGCCAATTGTATCTCACTTAATCCAGAAATTAGAAAGTGACAATGAGAACTTGACCTTCACTCGTGTGGACTCGGATCATATCGATAGATTAATACAGAAAGAAGACACTCAGATTTCAAAACTATCGGATGAAGAATCCTCCCAATTGAAAACTGTTTTAGAGGAAATAGTACCAAAAGCCAATTACTCGGTACAATTAGAACCTATGGACAGCACCGCGGCACCGTTCATCATTACGCAACCGGAGTTCATGCGACGTATGAAAGAAATGAGCCAAACCGGTGGCGGCGGTATGTTCGGTATGGGTAATTTTCCTGAAATGTATAATCTGGTGGTAAACACCAACTCTGATTTGGCCACAACCATTTTAAACACCTCAGATAAATCAGCTCAGGAAAGCTTAGTAAAACAAGCCTTAGACTTAGCCAAAATATCGCAAGGCTTACTAAAAGGGGAAGAACTAACCGCTTTTGTAAAGCGTAGTTTTGAGTTGATTAAATAATCCCTCCTAAGGCATTAAAAATATAAACCTGCAAGCTTTCACTTGCAGGTTTTTTGTTTAAATAAATTCCCGAACTTCGTACAGCTAAACAAGTACGGGCAACTCGTGAGTTGTCCTTCTCAATTCATAATTCGCAATCAACATGACATTACACATCGAAACTCCCGCACTCCTATTCTCAGCTACCTCATTAATATTACTGGCGTACACCAACAGGTTTCTAACCATTGCCCAAATCGTGCGCAGCCTCAAAAAACACTATGACGAAGTACACACCAAAAGCATATTGCTGCAAATCAAAAACCTCAACCTGAGACTTTCCCTAATTCGCTACATGCAACTTTGTGGCGTGTTATGCTTGTTTCTTTCTGTCTTTGCGATGCTTTGCTTGTTTTTAGAACAACAAACCTTGGGCATTTGGCTCTTCGGTGCCAGCTTACTGTCGCTTTTGATTTCGCTGGGAATTTCTTTCTGGGAAATCAGCATTTCAGTAACAGCGCTGCGTTTTCATTTAAGTGATTTGGAAGAGGAAGAGAAAAAAAAATAAAAAATGTTAATTTTTCATCTATCTTTACTACTGTCAAAGACTTACAAAACCAAAAAAATCAAACGCTATGAAACAAAAATTACTCTTTTTAACCTTGCTTTCGGTTACTCTAATTGGCTTTGCCAAACCGAAACCGAAAACCACTACCAATCCTGCCATAGGAGTCATGCTGAGCGCATTCAATACCGGCGGTCCTATTTTTTTTAATATTACTATTAAAAATACCGGTGAAGAAATATTAACCAACATCTACCTTACCGATGCCAGTCCAATACCCGGTATGCAATTATCTTCTATCTCTATTCCAAGTTTAGCACCCGGTGAAGAAACAAGTATATCAGCTTTCAAAGAATCTGGACAGAGTATTTGTTTTGATCAAAGTCAAGTAATGGTGCATGCCACATCCTCTTCAAATGTCAATATCGAAATACTCGACTTATCATCGGACCCTAACGGGTTTGACAACAACGGTTTACCCGGCTCCTACTATAATGACATCATAACCAACTCTTCATTCTTTAACTACATTGGCGGTTCACAAGACGGAACGTATGTCGATCTGAACAACAACAATATGGTAGATGTCGGCGATGTCGTGGGATACACTTATAATGTTTATGCCAACAGCAGTCTTACAAGCGGAATGATTTACGATGACAACGCGATTATTGTTAACCCTGTGTTCAGTAACGGTTCTGGTTCAACAACAGGGATTCACTACATTACACAAGAGGAAGTAAATTTGGGGTATGTCTACAATCATTCTTACATCATGACTGATGGCCCTTGTGACTACAGCGGCGGCATCAGTGACAATTCTCCTTGCAGTTGTCCTAATCCTGATAATGCCAACATCATTACACCTTTAACCTCAGCACTGCCAAATCAAATAGCCGGAAATATCAGATTCAATAGCGGCAATGACAATTGTGCAACCGGAGTCAACTTCCCGAACCGAAGAGTCAGCACCACGGATGGCACCTATACCTACAGCACCTACACCAATGCCAACGGCGACTTCCATATTTTGATACCCAACACAGGTACCTATACCACCTCCGCATTAACCAATTTGAGTGCCAATTTTAGTTCAAACCCTACTGCTACTGTAACCAACAGCACCAGTTCCGGAGCCATTTTTTATAATGGTGGTTTCTGTATCAGTTCCGCTACCAATTACACGGATTTGGAAGTAAACATGTTCAACATCAACCAAGCCATTCCGGGCAATGTGGCCACCTACCGAATCACCTACAGCAACCACGGAAGCACCGCATTGAGCGGCAGCATTCAGCTGACCTATGACAACGGAAAACTAACATTGGCCAATGCTACTCCTACTCAAAACAGCAGCACAGCGGCAACGCTTACCTGGAACTATACCAACTTACTGCCTTTCGAAACACGCGCCATAAACCTGTCGCTTAACGTATTGATTCCTCCTACCGTTAACGTAAACGATCTGTTGGCTTTTACTGTAATGGCCAACCCGACAGCCGGCGACAACAACCCCGCAGACAATACCTTGACCTGGAACCAAACCGTGCGAAGCTCCTTCGACCCGAACGACAAAACCGTGATTCAAGGGGCTACCATCTCTCCGGCTCAAGTGCCTAATTACCTAACGTATGTCACCCGTTTTCAAAACACTGGAACAGCCAATGCCACTACTGTGGTCATCAAAGAAACCTTAGACCCGAAACTCGATTGGAGTACTTTCGAACCCATCGCTTCCAGCCACGACGCCTCTATTCAAATCAAAGACGGCAACTCGGTTACCTACACGTATTCAAATATCGACCTTGCCTATGAATCTTCCAACGAACCGGCCAGCCACGGTTGGATGACCTACCGCATCAAACCGAAAGCTAACGTAGTCATAGGAGACATCATGAGCTCTAAATCCGATATTTATTTTGATTACAATGCCCCCGTAATTACCAATACCGTAAACACTCAGGTAACGGCCTTAGGCACTACTGATTTTATCAAAAACAATTTCAAAATCTATCCGAATCCGGCTTCCGCTTATTTTGTTGTAGAAGCCAATACAACAACTGATGCACGCTACGAAATCAGCGACATCAACGGAAAAGTACTGCAATCCGATACAGTAGAAAACCTGAAACCTGTTGACATCAGCAACCTGCAAAGCGGTTTTTATTTGGTCAACATCAAAACAAACCAAGGCAAAGCCACCTACAAACTCATCAAAAACTAAAATGGTAAAACTAAAAAAACGCCCAAGCTTTCACTTGGGCGTTTTTTATTTGAAACAGACAGTCAAATTAGTTGTAAAAATACTCAACCACATCCGTAGAACCACTTCCTCCGTTCGAAGTTCTTGTTAACGGGAAGTTCTGTCCGTTGTAAGTGTAAGTATTAGTAATTGTCGACGAAGAACCATCCTCATGAGTTTCAGTCACAATATTATGAAAAACACCAATCGGGTCACCATCTGTAAAATTAATTTTATCAACCCCTGTTACGTTTTTAAACGGACTGTTTTTGGCATCATAACCATACGTATCCATACCGCCTAAATTCATATCAATCATACTCACATCCCCATTGGTAAAATAAATGGTTCCCGAATCAGAAAAATTATTTTGTTCCGTAAGATTCCCATAATACTTATTTACCGAAATCGTACCATTACCATTGTGAGTATAGATTTCCTTACTGCCATAATTATCCGTGAGTTCCAGCCACGTATAGGTTGTTAATTGGTTATTGTCATTATAGGCATAGGTTTCTCTGTAAATGAGCACATCCGAATCATCATAGTATTCTACTTTGGTCAGCAGGTCACCCGTATAAAAAAAGTTTTGATAATATCCGTTACTAGCCGTCCCTTTCTTTATTTTTTTCCCTTCATAATCAAAAGTAGACGTAACCACAGGAGTACCATTGTGGTAAGTAATGGTCTTGGTCATCAACACATCATTTTCAGTCATCGGAGAGGAATCACTCGAGGAACAGGAAGCAAACAGCAAAGACGATAATACCGTCAGCATAAGTAATTTTTTCATAAATAGCGTAGTTTATTTTTTAGTGAAACAAGTATAAGAAAAATTAACAGTAAATAAGTCATAAATCAGAACCAAATCAAAAAAAACATCCATCCCTTTCCCGAAACACTATATAAACAACACTGACTATTAGGATAATCCTATATTCTGTTGGGTTAATCCCATACTTCTTTGGGACGATCCCATATCCCCTTGGGTTAATCCCATACCCCCTTAGGTTAATCCCATATCCCCTTAGGTTAATCCCATACCCCCTTGGGTTAATCCCATACTTCTTTGGGATAATCCCATATATCCTTAGGTTTTGCCAAATTTTTTTTAGGATAATCCAAAATTCTATCAGAATTGCACACTATTTGATACAACTAAATAAATACTGAAAAAGTTCAATCAAATAACGACCAACATGAAAACAAATCCAACCAATCCCGCCAAACTCCCGCACATGGGTACTTTCATCAAAAATAAAATCGAGGAACACAACACAACCTATGCCGAAATAGCACGCAGAATGAACGTTCATCAATCCACCATCCACGGCTACTTCAGTCAGGAAACCCTGCAAACAAAAGTCCTTTGGAAACTATCACAAGCCCTCAACCACAACCTCTTCACCGATGTCATTCAATTCCTCCCCGAAACACTCCAAAACACCAACAAAACCAGCTTTCAACAAACCATTCAAACGCAACAACAGGAAATCAACGACCTGAAAAAAGAAATCCTCATCTATAAAGAAATTCTAAACAAAAGATAAAAAAAACCGCAACGAATGCTGCGGTCTCTTTTTGATTTATGGTGTAAAATACTATTTACTCAAATACATTTTACGTCTCGAATACAATTCATAAAACTGATCGTCTTTCAAATCGTCAATAAACAAAATACTCTCTCCCGTTGATTTCATCTCAGGCCCCAAAGCTTTGTTCACATTCGGAAACTTACTGAAAGAGAATATCGGTTGTTTGATGGCATAACCGTTCAATTGAGGATTGAAGGTGAAATCAGTTACTTTATTTTCACCCAACATCACTTTAGTCGCATAATTCACATAAGGCTCCCCATAGGCTTTTGCAATAAAAGGTACCGTACGCGAAGCTCTCGGATTCGCTTCAATGATATAAACAATATCGTCTTTAATGGCAAATTGGATGTTGATCAAACCAACAGTTCTCAAGGCCAAAGCAATTTTCTTCGTGTGGTCTTTAATTTGTTGCATCACGAATTCACCGAGGTTAAACGGTGGCAAAGTCGCATTCGAATCGCCTGAGTGTACCCCACAAGGCTCAATGTGTTCCATAATCCCGATGATGTAAACGTTTTCCCCATCACAAATCGCATCAGCTTCGGCTTCAATGGCACCATCCAGATAGTGATCGAGTAACAATTTGTTCCCCGGTATATTTTTCAACAAGTCAATAACGTGCTCTTCCAATTCCTGTTTGTTGATGACAATCTTCATCCCTTGTCCCCCCAATACATAAGAAGGTCGCACTAATAACGGGAAATCCAACACATCAGCCAAAGCGGAAGCCTGGTCGGCATTCTCGGCTACGCCAAATTTCGGGAACGGAATTTTTAATTCTTCCAATAACTCGGAGAAACGACCTCTGTCTTCAGCTAAATCCAAAGCATCAAACGAAGTCCCTAATATTTTAATACCGTAACGGTCTAATTTTTCTGCCAGTTTCAAAGCGGTTTGCCCACCCAATTGCACGATAACGCCTTCCGGTTTTTCATGTCGGATAATGTCATAAATGTGTTCCCAAAATACCGGCTCAAAGTACAATTTATCTGCCGTATCAAAGTCGGTCGAAACCGTCTCCGGATTACAATTGATCATGATGGTTTCATAGCCACATTCTTTAGCGGCCAACACCCCATGCACACAAGAGTAATCAAACTCAATTCCCTGCCCGATTCGGTTTGGCCCCGAACCCAACACGATGACTTTCTTTTTATCAGTCACAACACTTTCGTTACTCACAAATCTTTGTCCGTCGGCGGTTTGAATTTCAGCCTCAAAAGTCGAATAGTAGTAAGGCGTCATGGCCTTAAACTCAGCCGCACAAGTATCCACCAATTTATACACGCGATTGATATTCATCTGTTCGCGTAATTTGTACACTTGACTTTCCAAACAGCCCATCATATGCGCAATTTGACGGTCACCGTAGCCTTTTTGTTTGGCTTCCAGCAAGAGTTCCTTAGGTAAAGTATCCACTTTGTAGTTAGAAATCTCTCTTTCTAACAAGTATAATTCTTCATATTGTTTGAGAAACCACATGTCAATCTTAGTGATTTCGTGAATGCGGCTCAATGGAATCCCCATCGCAATCGCATCGTAAATCACAAACACGCGGTCCCAACTCGCATACGTGAGTTTCTCTATAATTTGTTCGTAGTTCTTATAGCCTTTCCCGTCAGCTCCTATTCCGTTGCGCTTAATTTCGAGTGACTGAGTTGCTTTGTGTAAAGCTTCCTGGAAGGAACGCCCAATGCCCATAACCTCACCTACTGATTTCATTTGTAATCCTAACGTTCGGTCTGAACCTTCAAATTTGTCAAAGTTCCAACGTGGTATTTTGACAATCACATAATCCAACGTAGGCTCAAACAACGCCGAAGTCGATTTGGTGATTTGGTTTTGCAATTCGTCCAAATGATAGCCCAAAGCCAACTTGGTAGCAATCTTAGCGATAGGATACCCGGTAGCTTTCGAGGCCAAAGCCGAGGAACGAGACACACGCGGATTGATTTCAATAGCGACAATATCTTCTTTTTCGTCAGGAGAAACGGCAAACTGCACGTTACAGCCTCCGGCAAAATTCCCGATAGAACGCATCATCAGGATGGCCATATCACGCATCTTCTGAAAAGTCGTATCCGATAAAGTCATCGCCGGCGCCACCGTGATACTGTCTCCGGTATGAATACCCATCGGGTCCATATTCTCGATAGAACAGATGATAACTACGTTATCGTTTTTATCGCGAAGTAATTCCAATTCGTATTCTTTCCAACCCAACAAAGCCTTATCAATTAAGACTTCATGAATCGGTGATGCTTCTAAACCACGAGTCAATAACTCATCAAAGTCTTCTTTTTTGTGTACAAAAGCAGCTCCCGTTCCACCCAAGGTAAACGACGGACGAATAACCAGTGGAAATCCAAATTCCTGAGCAATTTCTTTTCCTTTTAAGAAAGAGGTGGCCGTTTTGGCGGGTGCCGTGGGCACATTTATTTTTTCGAGCAATTGCTTGAACTGCTCACGGTCTTCGGTAATATTGATGGCGTTGATATCAACCCCTATTAACTTTACATTGAAATCCTGCCAGATGCCTTTTTCATCCGCTTCCAAGCACAAGTTGAGCGCAGTTTGTCCACCCATAGTAGGCAATACGGCATCAATTTGCGGGTGTTCTTTTAGGATTTGAATGATGGATTTGGTGGTCAGCGGCAATAAATACACATGATCGGCCATGGAGGGATCAGTCATGATGGTGGCCGGATTGGAATTAATTAAAATCACTTCGATTCCCTCTTCTCTCAGGGAACGGGCGGATTGGGAACCGGCATAATCAAATTCACAGGCTTGTCCGATAACGATAGGTCCGGAACCAATAATTAAAACCGATTTAATGGAGTTGTCTTTAGGCATTGTAGTTAGTGTTGTTGTGTTGTTTAGTTGTTGAGTAATCAAAAATAAAGCGTTTGCAGCGATATGTCGAAAACTTGCTTTTGAAACTTATGAAATTTTATAAACAAGTTTAAAAAAAAGGCGCTACTAATAAAAGTAACGCCTTGATATAGATTAGTTTCTAATCATTATTTTTTGTGTCTTGGTTCGCAAGATACTGTCAATTTATGTCTTCCTTTAGCTCTACGACGCGCAAGGACTTTTCTTCCATTTGCAGAAGCCATTCTGTCCATAAATCCGTGTTTATTTCTTCTTTTTCTTTTCGATGGTTGAAACGTTCTTTTGCTCATTGCTTTGTATCTTTAAAATCGTGTATTAATATCTTTGGTATACGGCTCCTTCAAAACCGAGTGCAAATATACAAACCTTTTTTTTTCTGGCAAGCAGTTTTATAAAAATATTTTCAAATCCTTTTATTACCTTTGCGACCACAAAAATAACTATTATGTTTCACAGATTTATCAAATTAATTATAGCGGCTCTTTTAGTAGCCACAGCCATCTGGCAATTTACCGAAGGTAATATCGGTAACGGGATTTTTCTTATTTTACTGACTGCCATTCCGATTTTTCTTTATTACAAAAACGAGTTCATTCTTTTGGCTTTCTTAAAACTGAGAAAGCAGGATTTTGCCGGAGCTAAAGTATGGTTGGATAAAATCAAAAACCCCGAAACTGCTTTAGTCAGAAAGCAACAAGGATATTACAATTACCTACACGGTTTAATGTTATCGCAAACTAACTTACACCAATCTGAGAAATTCTTCAAGAAAGCCATTGAATTGGGATTGAGTATGGATATGGATTTGGCTGTAGCCAAATTAAACTTAGCGGGAATTGCCATGTCAAGAAGACGTAAATTGGAAGCCACCGCTTTGTTAAACGAAGCTAAAAAGTTGGATAAACAAAATATGCTGAAGGATCAGATTACAATGATGAAAGAACAGATGAAGAAGATTTAAGTAAAAAGCAATGTATTTATAAAAAACATCCCGGGAAACCGGGATGTTTTTTTATTTAGTCATCAGCATTTTACCAGCTATGATAAGCAGTATAACGCCGAATATTTTTCGCAATGTTTTTTGATCAATATTGATGGCTATTTTGCTTCCGTAATAACTTCCAATTATGAAAAAGAGAGCGATAATCATTGCGTATTTCCATTCAACTTGTCCGGCTTTATGGTAATTCAGCACTGCCAAAAATGCTATGGGCGGCAACATCACTGCCAAACTTGTTCCTTGCGCCTGCTGTTGTGTTAATCCTATATACAAAAGCATTGGGACAATTATAATTCCGCCACCAATTCCGATTAATCCGCTCAACATCCCTGCGACTAGTCCGACAAACATCAAGATTAAAACCGTTGACACATTCATTTTCATCGTTTAATACCCGGATAAGGGAATTTTGATTTCGTATCTTTTTTTAGTCGGATTAATCAGCTTTTTATCGCGCAGCCAAGGATTTTGAATTTTCAATAATTTATAATTGATTCCTTGAGAAAAAGCAAAACCGGCTAAATCATTGATGGTACTGTCAACCTCGACTACTTTAGTCGGAATGGGCGCATATAAATCCGTTGGATAAATACTAAATCCATATTTGGCAGGTTGCTTCATGATTTCTTTTAATGCCAAGATTCGGAAGACATAACGTGAAGTTTCTTCAGTGAGTCCCAAATCGTAATAGTTAGTCACCTTTTGTTCTTCTATTTTTTTACTCAACCCGTTCATTCCTCCGTTATACGATGCTGCTGCCATCGTCCAGGAACCAAATTTTTGTTTGGCAGCTAAAAAATATTTACAAGCGGCTTCCGTAGACTTTTCCAAATGATACCGTTCATCAACTATATCATTAACTTCCATACCTTTTTCTTTGGCAGTATCTGGCATAAATTGCCAGACTCCTTTGGCTCCTGCCGGTGAAGACGCATTTACCAATCCGCTTTCAATAACAGCCAAATATTTAAAATCGTCGGGAACACCATATTGCTGTAATATTGGTTCTATGATAGGAAAGACCCGGTTCGCGCGTTTGATAATCAAGGCAGTAGTAGCGTCTAAATTAGCATTAATCAACAACTCTCTGTCCAATCTTTCTTTAACATCTGTAATTTGCAAAGGAGTGACTTCTCCGGCAAAGTCAATACTTTCCGGAAAGTAGTAGGCAGTGCCTTCATGCAAGGCCTTGTTTTTGTTGTCGCCGGCTATACCAAAAACGAGCATACCCGAAACCAAAACTATGGCCAAAGTAGACAAAAGGGCTTTATTCGTTTTCATAATCAATTCTTTTAAAAGGTAAAACTACAAAAATCGAACCTCAATCACATACTATCTAACATAATTTTAGGCAAATTATCATTGAGCCAGCGGTATTTTGTCAGAATCATAATATGCGTTCCTCCTTTGACAATTGTGCACTTTTTAATATGCTTTATCGGAAAAACTTCGTCGGCATCACCATGAATATGAATGATTTCAGGATCAACTTCAGTTCTTTTCCAGTTGATAATATTTTCAATCGACCAATCTAAATAATGTTTGTCGCGAACGGAAAGAAACTTTTCATACAACTTGAGTCTTTGCTTAGCATAATCTCCCAAAGCAAATTTGGCCAGTTTTTCTACATTTTCAAACAATCGGGTCGGAATGAGTTTGTATGCTTTGGTGGCCTTGGCGACTTTCATTCGTCTTGGCAATTCCGCATTTGACTTCACGCTGGAAATGATAATTACTTTTTTAGGATTTAAAAACTGTTTCATTTCCTGAACTAAAATACCGCCAAAAGAAACTCCTACTAAAATGGCATGTTCATGCTTGACATTATGGGCCATTCTTTGAGCATACGCTTCTAACGTCTCCTGGTTTTCGGGAAGAAACCATTCCAGCAAGTGCATTTCAAATGTGTCAGCAGGCAGTTGAATTCGTTCAAAAATAGTAGAACTGGCTGCCATTCCTGGCATAAAATAAACGTGAATTTTAGTCATTATATAGCTGGAAGCTCGTTATTTATTAGTAAATTTGCATAAAAATAATCCTTTTATTTTACTTGATTATGAACACAACTGTTTTTTCTGAAAAAATGGAAATCAAAGACAATACTTTTGCCCGACAGTTTGAAACCTTGGTGGATGGCAAATTGATTTCTGTAGAATATTCATTTCAAGAAAAGAAAATATTCCTAACAAGAATAAATACTTTTGATGGTTTTGAAGATGAAGAATTTATCACTGATTTATTAAAAAACATTATGGAGATTGCCTACGAAAGAAAACTGAAAGTAGTTCCGATTTTACCGAAAATTGCGCAATTCTTCAGAAAAAATACTACGTACCGAGATTTACTTCCTCCGGGAATTAAAATATAAATAGTATTCCAAAATGTTAAAAGTCGCCCAACAATTGTTGAGGCGACTTTTTTATTGGATTTTTTTTATATTTATAAAATGAATACAGCTGACTTTCGCCAAGGCATCATAGACTACTTCGAAACCATTGACAAGTATTACGGTTCTAAAACTGAAATCACCGAAGGCTTGTGTACTGATATAGACGCTTCAGATGCTAATCTGACCACTTGGAACTTATCCGAATTTGAATTAATCCGTTCAGCGTACCGAAATAAAGGAGCGAAATTCATGATGGAAGGTCCTAATATGTACTATGAAATATCGGCAGACAGGATTGTAAGTTTCCAACAAAACGGACGCAACCAATTTGAATTTATTGAGCAATATGGGGAAACCGTTTTTCGAATTACCAAGATTCGGTTTCACTATAAATATTAAACTTCTATGTTCAAAAACTCCATTCTCACTGAACCGTCATCGTCAATTTTGGTCAAATTAATTTGATGCAATGCGTTGATTAATTCCGGATTCCAAGGTGTTTTTACTTTAACATAGTTTTCAGTAAACCCGTGAATATATCCTTCCTTATTTTCACTTTCAAAAAGCACTGTTCTATTGGCACCGATTTGACTTTCATAAAACGCACGTCGTTTTTTCACAGACAATCCACGTAGCATTTTGCTGCGCTTGTTGCGCACATTCATCGGCACGACATCAGCCATTTCGGCGGCTTCGGTATTGTCTCTTTCCGAATAGGTAAACACATGCAGATAGGAAATATCCAATTCATTTAAGAAGTTATAGGTCTCCAAAAAGTGTTCGTCAGTCTCTCCCGGAAAGCCTACAATCACATCCACCCCAATACAAGCATGAGGCATTACTTCACGGATTTTGTAAACACGGTCGGTATAAACTTCGCGCAAATAACGACGTTTCATTTTTTTCAAAATTTCATTACTTCCGCTTTGCAATGGGATATGGAAATGCGGCACAAATGTTCGGCTTTTTGCCACAAACTCAATGGTCTCATTTTTGAGCAAATTGGGTTCGATGGAAGAAATACGCAAACGCTCTATTCCTTCTACCGCGTCTAACGCTTTGACCAAATCTAAGAAGGTATGTTCATGTTTTTTATTACCGAATTCACCCTTACCATAATCGCCAATGTTCACTCCGGTCAACACAATTTCTTTGATGCCTTGCTTAGAAATATCAGCCGCATTTTTGAGCACATTTTCCAATGCATCACTGCGCGAAATTCCACGTGCTAAAGGAATTGTACAATAGGTACATTTATAATCGCAACCGTCCTGCACTTTTAAAAAAGCACGGGTCCTATCGCCAATGGAATAACTGCCTACGTAAAAATCAGCCTCTTCAATTTCGCAGGAATGCACCTCTCCCATATCGTTTTTAGACAAGTCATTGATGTAATCGGTAATTTTGAATTTTTCAGTAGCACCCAATACCAAATCTACCCCATCAACAGCAGCCAATTCCTCGGGTTTTAATTGCGCATAACAACCCACCGCTGCAACGAATGCTTTTTCGTTGAGCTTCATGGCTTTCTTTACAATTTGCTTGAATTGTTTGTCGGCATTATCAGTAACCGAACAGGTATTGATGACATAAATATCGGCGATTTCTTCAAAATCAACCCGATCAAATCCTTCGTCCTGAAAATTGCGGGCGATGGTCGATGTTTCTGAAAAGTTCAGTTTACATCCCAGCGTGTAGAACGCTACTTTTTTTCTTTGTTCCATAAATAAACTCAATTGATGAAATCGTTGTCAAAAATTGAGGTTGCAAAGATAAACACATTCAAAGAAAAACCACAACTACTTTTAGCAATTGTGGTATCTTTATGCAGTTCATTTTCAAATCAATATTATTCTTTTCGGTATTTTTTAGTTTCCTCAAAAACGTGTTCTAAAATTTTAGCATCCTGTTCTGAAAACTCCACTTGACGTCTTGCCATCACAATTTTAGCCGTTTGAAAAGCTTTGGAAGTCAAATACGTTGTAAATCCTGAAGCTCCGCCCCAAGAGAAACTCGGCACAAAATTGCGCGGAAATCCGGCTCCGAAAATATTAGCAGAAACCCCTACTACCGTCCCGGTGTTGAACATCGTATTGATACCGCACTTGCTGTGATCTCCCATCATGAGTCCGCAAAACTGCAAACCGGTTTTGGCAAATCCTTCGGTTTCGTAACTCCACAAACGCACTTCTTCGTAATTGTTTTTGAGATTGGAATTGTTGCTGTCTGCCCCAATATTACACCATTCTCCTAAAACGGAATTACCCAAAAAACCGTCATGCCCCTTATTAGAATAGCCCATTAAAACGGAATTACTTACTTCTCCTCCAATAACAGAGTGAGGTCCGACAGTGGTAGCACCATACACTTTAGCAGCCAATTTCACTCTCCCCGATTCACACAAAGCAAAGGGACCACGAATGACTGAACCCTCCATGATTTCGGCATTTTTCCCTATATAAATAGGCCCGGTAGAAGCATTTAAAGTAACGAATTCCAACTTAGCTCCTTCTTCTATAAAAATATTTTCAGGCGCAATGACATTCACACTTTTCGGTATAGGCTGCGAATGTCTGCCTTCGGTAATGAGCTCAAAGTCCTCTCGCAAGGCTGCATCATTTTTGGCAAAAATATCCCAAGTATGCTCTATATTCAAACAGTCATCACTGTATTCAATAATTTCATAAGTATCAAAATCAATCTCTTCCTGAGTATCATTAGTATAAAACGCAATTACTTCTTCTCCTTTGAAGATGGCTTGGTTTTTTTCTAACCCGATAACCATTTCGGCCAACACATCATTGGGCAAAAACGCCGCATTGATCATTACATTATCCTCCATTTCTACCATAGGAAATTTTTCAGAGAGATATTCTTCGGTTAAAGTAGTGGTAGTATAGCCCAAATGTTTTTCCCATTTCTCGCGTATGGTCAGAATTCCGACACGAATATCGGCAACAGGTCTTGTAAAAGTAAAGGGAAGTAAAGCATTACGAACAGCGCCGTCAAACAGTATGTAGTTCATGTCAGTTTCTGGTTATATAAAGTTGCGGATTCAAAGTTACAAAGTTTATTGCATAAAAAAACCACTCACTTTCGTGAATGGTCTTTCTAAAATTTGAACACTTAAAACTATTATTTTCCGTGTTTTGCGTATTTGCTTTTGAATTTATCAATACGTCCTGCAGTATCGATAAGTTTAGATTTACCTGTGTAAAAAGGGTGAGACGTTCTTGAAATCTCCATTTTATAAACTGGATATTCAACACCTTCGTGCATGATAGTTTCTTTAGTTTCTACTGTAGATTTAGTGATGAACACGTCTTCATTTGACATGTCTTTGAAAGCAACTAATCTGTAATTTTCCGGGTGGATTCCTTTTTTCATGATAAATCTTGTTATGTTTTTGAAGTAGTTTGTTTCGAAGCTTCTGCTTGAGAAGGTATAAACTGACTACAACTTTTAATTAATTCTTTTTTTAATTTGAGAGTGCAAAAATACAACTATTTTTCAAAAATCAAACCAATCTGTAACTTTTTTTAAATGTTTCACACTTAAGCATAGTAATAACGGAATTACTATATTTGTTGATTGATTTATTAATTAATAAAAAATTATGGACAAACCTATCTCTCCTGCCAAATCCGCACTGCAATTCGGAGTGCTCTTCGGAGTCTTAATGATACTCGAATTGGTTATTTCTTTTGCAACGAGCATTAATCCGGCAACGAACAAAGCTTACGGAATCGTGATTAACTTACTAAACTTTCTGATCATGCCAGCAGGTTTGATTTTGATGGGATGCAATAATTTCAAAAACAAAATTAATTCCGGGTACATTTCTTTAAGCGAAGCCTTAAAAGTAGGTGTAACCATTTGCGTTATAGCTGCTTTATTGTACGGTATTTTTTCAGGAGTATTCAATATGATTTTTCCCGAGTTCGTGGAAGAAACGCTAAGAAACGCTAAAACAGCCATGCTGCAACAAAATCCGGAAATGCCCAAAGAGCAAGTAGAAATAGCGATTTCCTTCACTAAAAAATTCATGAACCCGGCCATTGCAATTCCGGCAACAGTAATCATGTATGCCTTTATCGGTCTAATTTATTCGCTTATTATAGGAGCCATTGTCAAAAAAGAGGCTCATCAAAGTTTTTAATTAATGAATTTATCCATCATAATTCCGCTACTCAACGAGCAGGAATCTTTACCCGAATTACATCAGTGGATTGTCAAAGTCATGACAGCCCACCACTATTCTTATGAGGTCATTTTTATAGATGATGGCAGCACTGATGATTCGTGGGCCATTATTGAAAAGTTATCCCAAGAAAATCCAAATGTGAAAGGCATACGCTTTCTTAGAAATTTTGGAAAATCACAGGCATTACATGCCGGTTTTGCGAAAGCTCAAGGTGATATCATTATCACAATGGATGCTGACCTGCAAGACAGCCCGGATGAAATTCCGGATTTGTACAATATGGTCATGACCCAAAACTATGATTTGGTTTCCGGCTGGAAAAAGAAGCGCTACGACAACGCTGTGACCAAAAACCTGCCTTCCAAATTATTCAATTGGGCCGCTCGAAAAACCTCTGGTGTCCATTTGAATGATTTCAACTGCGGCTTGAAAGCTTACAAAAAAATTGTCATCAAAAACATTGAAGTTTCGGGTGAAATGCACCGTTACATTCCGGTTTTAGCCAAAAATGCCGGTTTTGGAAAAATTGGCGAAAAAGTAGTCATTCATCAGGCTCGAAAATACGGGGAATCCAAATTTGGCATGAGCCGTTTCATCAATGGCTTCCTAGATTTGATTACCATTTGGTTTTTGTCCAAATACGGCAAACGTCCGATGCACCTCTTCGGAGCGCTTGGTGTGGTGATGTTTATCATCGGATTCGTTTCTACTTTTTTGATTATTGGCATCAAACTTTTGAAATTATTTGCCTTTCACGAACAAACCATATTAGTGGCACAAAATCCACTTTTCTACATTGCCTTAACCGCCATGATTATTGGCTCACAATTATTCTTAGCCGGATTTTTAGGCGAAATTATACTTCGTACTAAAAACAATGAAGAGCGCTATAAAATATCCAATGAAGTTAATTTGTAATCAGATTAACTTCCCAGTTAAATTTATTTAAAATGCATATTGAACAAAACATATTAGACAAAGTAAACGAATGGCTTACTCCAACTTTCGATACTGAAACCCAAAATCAAATCAAAGAAATGATGACTTCTTCTCCTAAAAACCTGGAGGAGAGTTTTTATAAAAATCTGGAGTTCGGAACTGGTGGAATGCGTGGTATCATGGGAGTTGGCACTAATCGTATCAACAAATATACCTTGGGAAAAAACACGCAAGGCTTATCGGATTATCTTAAAAAATCATTTCCTCGCGAAGAACTAAAAGTGGTTATTGCTTACGATTGTCGCCATAACAGCAATACTTTGGCTAAAGTAGTTGCCGATGTGTTTTCAGCCAACGGAATCAAAGTATTTCTATTTTCGGAAATGCGTCCGACTCCGGAATTATCCTTTGCGGTGAAATATTTAAACTGTCATGCAGGAATCGTCTTAACCGCTTCGCACAACCCTCCGGAATACAACGGATATAAAGTATACTGGCAGGATGGCGGACAGTTAGTACCCCCGCAAGACGGTGAAATCATTCAGGTAATTGAAAATTTAAAATACAGCGAAATTAAATTCGAAGCCAACGAAAATTTAATCGAATATATTGATGTGGCTGTTGACAATGCTTTTATCGATTCGACAGTGGCCAATGCGAGTTTTAACACATCTGCAGAAGCACGGAAAAACTTAAAAATTGCATACACCTCACTTCACGGAACATCCATCAAAATGGTTCCCAAAGTTCTGGAAACCGCTGGTTATACTGATGTCAACATTGTTCCGGAACAAGCCGAACCCAATGGCGATTTTCCAACCGTTATTTCTCCAAATCCGGAAGAACCGGAAGCATTGACTATGGCATTGGCATTAGCGGAAAAAATCAATGCAGACATAGTTTTTGGCACCGACCCGGATAGCGATAGATTGGGCGTTGCCGTTAGAAACAACAATGGGAAAATGATTTTGCTCAACGGAAATCAAACGATGACTGTGATGACACATTATTTATTGGAACAATGGCGTAAAGCAGGCAAATTGGACGGCAAACAATTCATCGGCTCAACTATAGTATCGACCCCAATGATGCTCGAATTAGCTTCGGCTTATAACGTAGAATGTAAAGTGGGCTTAACCGGCTTCAAGTGGATTGCCAAGTTCATCAAAGATTTCCCTGAACTTAAATTTATTGGTGGTGGCGAAGAAAGTTTCGGATTTATGGTGGGTGATGCCGTTCGCGATAAAGATGCGGTTGGAGCTATCTTATTGATGTGTGAAATTGCAGCACAAGCCAAAGAAAAAGGCGGTTCGGTTTACAAGGAACTGCAACAAATGTTTGTTGACTTTGGTTTCTATAAAGAACATTTGATTTCGATCACCAAAAAAGGAATCGAAGGCGCCAATCAAATCAAGCAAATGATGATTGACATGCGTGAAAAACCTGTTTCTGAAATCAACGGACAACGAGTGATTATGGTCGAAGATTATCAAAATTCTACTGCCCGAAACCTACTAACTAATGAATTGGAAACTTTGTCGGTTCCAAAATCAGACGTATTGATTTATTACTTAGAAGACGGTTCGAAAATCTGCGCACGTCCAAGCGGCACAGAACCTAAAATAAAATTTTACTTCAGTGTGAATGCCGCTATCGAAAGTTTGGAAGAAATTCCGGCTGCGGAAGAACAGTTGGATACCAAAATCAAAAATATAATTTCTGAAATGCAGTTGAACTAATGAGTAGTTTTAAGAAAATACTTCCTTTTATCAAGCCGTACAAAAAGTACGCATACCTGAACATCTTTTTCAACATCTTGTATGCCTTGTTCAGCACGTTGTCGTTTATGGCTTTGATTCCGATGATGCAGGTATTGTTTGACCAAACCAAACGTAATACCGTTAAACCTGTTTTTCAGGATATTGCTCATTTCAAACATTATTTGGAAGATTTTCTAAGCTATTACATCACAACCACTACAGATGAAAAAGGAGTCAGCTTCACGTTGGCCGTTATGGTTGCCATTATCATTTCAATCTTTTTGCTGAAAAACCTAAGCGATTATTTTGCCATGTTTTTTATCAACTTTTTGCGAAACGGCATCATGCGCGATTTGCGAAATGCGATTTACAAAAAAACATTAGAATTGCCGCATTCTTTCTTTTCCGAAAAGCGAAAAGGAGATTTAATTTCCCGTATTTCGGGAGACGCCAATGAAGTACAAACTTCTATGTTATCGATGCTGGAGCTGATTGTCAAAGAACCCTTAACGATTATTTTCACTATCATCATGATGTTTACCATCAGCTTGAAACTGACAGTGTTTGTATTTATTTTCATTCCGGTTTCCGGGTATATTATTTCCCTGATTGGAAAACAATTAAAACGAAAGTCAACCCGTATGCAGGAAGAACAGGGAACTTTTCTTTCTACTATAGAAGAAACCTTGGGCGGATTGAAAGTTGTTAAAAGTTACAATGCTGAAAATTATTTCAACAAAGTTTTTCAAGGATCAACCACCCGCTTTTTTAACCTATCCGTCAACATTGGAAACCGTCAAAACCTGGCTTCACCAGTAAGTGAGTTCATGGGAATTATGGTTATTGCCATTTTACTTTGGTATGGGGGAAACATGGTTTTAATTGAAAAAACCCTGAATGGTGCGGCTTTTATTGCCTACATGGGACTGGCATACAACATTCTCACTCCAGCTAAATCCATCTCAAAAGCCTCATACAGTGTCAAACGCGGAAATGCAGCGGTAGAACGTATTTTTGAAATATTGGAACAGGAAAATCCGATTGTCAATAAAGAAAATGCCATCAAGAAAGAAACCGTAGAAAGTGGTATTTCAATTGAAAACATCGACTTCCGTTATGAAGAAGAAAATGTATTGAAAAAATTCTCTCTACACATCCCGAAAGGAAAAACGGTAGCATTAGTAGGGCAATCCGGAAGCGGAAAAAGTACGATTGCTAATTTGCTGACGCGTTTTTATGATGTAAATGAAGGCCAAATCAAAATAGACAACACCGACATCAGAGACATCGACATCAAATCCTTACGCACCATGATGGGATTGGTAACCCAAGATTCGATTTTGTTTAATGATACAGTTAAGGCCAATATTGCTTTAGGAAAACAAGAGGCAACCGATGAAGAAGTCATTGAAGCCTTAAAAATAGCTAATGCCTACGAATTTGTAAAAGATTTGCCGGAAGGTATTTACACCAAC
The DNA here is from genome assembly GCF_051547105.1 of Flavobacterium sp. XGLA_31. Taxonomy (NCBI): domain Bacteria; kingdom Pseudomonadati; phylum Bacteroidota; class Flavobacteriia; order Flavobacteriales; family Flavobacteriaceae; genus Flavobacterium; species Flavobacterium sp. XGLA_31. The sequence goes on from NZ_JBPTTM010000003.1 coordinate 162,767, forward strand.
GTTGGCGACAGCGGTAACAAACTTTCGGGGGGACAAAAACAGCGACTATCTATTGCTCGCGCTGTGTTGAAAAATCCACCGATTATGATTTTGGACGAAGCCACTTCGGCTTTGGACACCGAAAGCGAAAGACTGGTGCAACAAGCTTTGGAGAACATGATGCAAAACCGAACTTCAGTGGTCATCGCTCACCGACTCTCTACCATTCAAAAAGCAGACGTGATAGTAGTTATGCAAAAAGGTGAAATTGTAGAACAGGGAACTCACGAAACGCTTTTGGCCAAAAACGGCATGTATTCCAAATTGGTTTCTATGCAATCTTTTGAATAATGTACCTGCACAATCCAAATATCAAATTGCCTGAAGTTCCCGATACGGTGGTTTGGAAATACTTGGATTTGTCGAAATTCTTGGATTTACTGTTATCGCAAAAGTTATTTCTATCTCGATCTGATAAATTTGAAGACCAATACGAAGGGACATTTAGTGAGCCAACCTATGAAGAAATCAAAAAGCTCTCGGAAAACAATCCTGAATTTTTAGCCTATTACAAAACCCACCGGGAGAAAGTAGTGGTGAGTAGTTGGCATATCAACGAATACGAATCGTTTGCCATGTGGCAAATTTTTACTCAAAACAGTGAAGGATTAGCTATTCAATCTACCATTGGCCGACTGCAAAAAGCATTAGAAGTTGAGAAAGATTTTAAACAATACATTGGGGAGGTAAATTATATTGACTATAAGAAAGAGTACATTCCTTTCGACGATATGTTTTTCCCGTTTTTGTTTAAGCGAAAAAGTTTTCAGTACGAACGTGAAGTGCGCATCATTACAGATATTACTTCGGAGAATATTAAAATCAACGATGGTTTAAAAATAGACGTCGATATCCGTCAACTCATAGAAAAAATTTACATTCATCCCAAATCTGAAAATTGGTACAAACGATTGGTGATTGAATTGGTTTCCAAACTCGGTTTTGATTTTGAGATTGAAAAATCCGATTTGGAAAGTGATATCCTGATTTAAATCGGTTTGTATCCCTGAACCTTCCAGTCTTTATCTAATAAATCCACAAAGTGATACTGAAGATTGTCTTCAGCATCAAACTCCCCATTTTTATTAGTATCTTCAATAGTCCTGAAATACAAAAGATGTTTCGTTTCGAGAATCTTCCAGTCAATTAACTCCTGAAAATCGACGGAAAGCTTGGTGAATTTTTGCCCGGAAATGGTACTGATGTACAGCGATTTAATATCACTACTATTCAGTTTACCATCTTTATTGGTATCCATATCAGCCAAGGTATACACTAATAATTGTTGCTTGGTTTTATCAGCCAAAGTTTTCAAATACGTAGCCGTCTCGATCAAAATTGGTTTATCTGTCAAAGCATAAATAGTGTCCTTTCCTATTTCCTGAAACTTCAGGTTTTTCAAATAGCCTGTAATTTGGTATTCCCCATAGTTGGAAACCGTAAAACTGGTTTCTTCATCAGGGCTTCTAAATTCATTAGCAGACTTCCCGTTTTTTTTGTAATAATTTAAATCACCCACCGGATGAATTAAATAATTTGTTCCTTCCATATTGACAGGCAAATCTGCCACGGCTACCTGTGAAGTATCTACCGGAACAACCGGTTTAGTCTTAGAACTGACATCATAGGTTACTTTGGGTCTTTCTTCTTCCTGCTTTTTGCAGCTGATAAAAAACACCGTTAGGATTGCTGTTATATAGGGAAGATACTTTTTCATTTCTATGAGATTAGACAATCAAAAATAGTAATTTATTTCTACAATTTTGCAGTCAGCTTCACATTAAAAACACGTGTGGTCATATAGTTGGGAATACCATATTGACTTTTGGTATACACATCTCGCACCCAAGTATTGGTAATGGCATTTTGATTATTGAACAAATTAAAAATTTCAAAACCAATAGATAAATCCTGGAATTTTTTCAGCCAATGACCATTGGGTCTTTCATTATTTCTTTCAGTCAACACATAGGAGAATCCCACATCTGCCCGACGGTAATCGCGTAAACGGTTTTGATAATCATAAGAATCCGCATAAGAAGGGGAACCTCCTGGCAATCCGGTATTATACACCAAATTGAGGTATAATTTCATGTTCGGAATATTAGGCATATAGTCCTGAAACAAAATTCCGAATTTCAACCGTTGGTCTGTTGGACGTGCTATGTATCCCCTGTCATTTTGATTTTCTTCTGTTTTCATATAGCCAAAACTCAACCAAGATTCTGTTCCCGGCACAAACTCTCCGTTAAGTCGAGCGTCAAATCCATAAGCATAAGCCGTCGCATCATTATTAGCTCTGTAACGGATGCGTACATTTTCCAATGTATACGTATTAACATCCGTCATAGTTTTGTAATAAGCTTCTGTAACCAACTTAAATGGGCGGTTATTCATCTTAAAATTATAATCGTTGCTTAATACAAAATGTATCGATTGTTGAGCTTTAACATTAGGATTTACGACACCATTCATGTCTCGAAGTTCACGATAAAAAGGCGGCTGGTGATAATATCCCACAGCAAAACGGAACAACATATCTTTTTCACCCCAATCAGGTTTTAGCGCAAATTGGACTCTCGGACTGAAAACGGTTTGTGTTTTTCCGGTAGGTATGTTATCTCCGGAAACTACCCAACTGTGGAAACGTGCACCGGCAGTTATCCATAGTTGATGTTCTCCTAAATTGGTTTTGGTATTCCATTGGGCATAACCCGAAAATCGGTTAATATCAATAAAATTAGTAGCTCTTACATTTTGATACGGTGCCAAAGGTCCCAGATAAGGATGGTAAGGCTGTTCGTTTGGAAGATCCAAAATTGGTGGATTGATGGAAAAACCAGCAGAATCAATCACTTCCCATTCTACGATGCGGTCGCGTATGTTTTCACGGGCATATTTGAAACCCCACTCGATTTGCTGCTTTTTATTATTCATTTGGTGAACACCTTTTACTTCTGCATTGAAAATTAAAGCATCCAAGTCATTACGAGCATGATTCAACTGGGTTCCAATTCCGCGATTATAAGTAACTTGTCCCAGCGTTTCTGAACCTATATTGGTATCTACATCTCCTAGATAATAAGCCGCCAAAATATCGAAATACTCTTGCTCTTGTGTATGATAAACAGACGTAATTAATTTATAAGTATTGTTCTCGTTAGCTACAAAATTAGTTTTAAAAGCTCCGAATAATGTACGGTACTTATCATTCTCCTGACCTTCATAGAAAACCTGCAAGGCAATGGGCTCATCAATGGTTCCGAAATTAGTTTGACGGGTTAAAGGCTGGTAATTGTATTTGTTTTGAGAAGCATTTCCCAAAAAGCTGAACTGCCATTTTTTATTTGGACTGAAATTCACATTGGTTTGTACGTCTATAAAAGTGGGATGGTAATTGGTGGAGGTTTCCTGACTGTTCACCAAAAGGGAATTATCCCGAAAACGAACTCCCGTAATAGCCGACCACTTTTTATTTTTTGAAATCCCTTCTCCGGTTAAGCTTCCTCCCAAAAAACTGGCCTCTGCAGCGATACTGTATTTGGTTGGCTTTCTGTAAGTAATATCTAAGACCGAGGATAATTTATCCCCATATTTGGCCTGAAACCCACCGGCAGAGAAATCTACATTTTGCACCATATCAGTATTGGTAAAACTCAATCCTTCCTGTTGACCGGAACGAATTAAAAAAGGACGATAAACCTCTATTTCATTTACATAGACTAAATTTTCATCATAATTCCCGCCGCGAACGTTATAGCCTGAACTCAATTCGTTGTTCGCATTGACTCCGGCAAAAGTTTTCAAAACACTTTCAACTCCGGGCATGGCACTGGTATTTTTTTTGATAGTTTCCGGTTCAATGGAGGTAATTCCTTGTACTCTTCGCTTATTGCTTGTGATTACCACTTCCCCTAATTGCTCCGCCTTATCATTCATCATCACATGGTATTCAAACTTTTCTCCGGGTTTTAGCTGAAAGGTAGCGGTAATTTTTTTTAAGGAAGTATGGGTAAATACCAAAACTACTTTTTGATTGGCAGGTACAGTAATTTCATAAAAACCGTTAACATCGGTTGTAGAGGATTTCGTTTGATAACTGATATTAACCCCCTCAACAGGCTTATTGTTTTCATCAAGCACCACTCCGGCTACTTTAGCTGTCGGATTTTGGGCAAAAGCGATGATACTTACAGTAAAAAAAAGGAGCGCAAAAAAATATTTATTTGTTTTCAAACTATGCGATTAAGGTTTTTGACTTCTAAAAAATTGTGTTTCAAAGATAGTAGAATTTCCAACATTATCCGTAACGACTACTTTTAAATCATTTTTCCCTTCAGCCACTATACCGTCAGAAAAATGATGAATCAGTTTTTTGGTTTTGGGATCATACTCCAGCAAAATCCAATTGCCGTTCAAATAGCCATCATACGTTTTAATGCCTGATAAGTCATCTGAAATCGTAAACTGTAATTCGTTCAAATTGCTAATCCACTTACCCCCTACTTTCTTATCTATTTTAATTTTGGGAGGCATTCCGTCTTTGATTAACTTATATTCTCCAAGTATTTTAGTATATATCGTAAACGAATTTTTGTAGCGTTTAGTATGGTAATAAACTGTTTTTTTTCCATCACCCAAACCAATGAACATTTTTTCCCGGTCTTTTTCAGAAGCAATACTGTCCTCAAAAGTGATTGAAAAATTGGCAAACGCCGGGACCACATCTTCGTGTACTATGGCAATACCGTTTTTAACCTCAAAGTCCATATAGAAATTATCCAAAAAAGTATTCGCCGGAATGGTGACCGTAACATTTTCTTGGGCGAATATGTTTTCTTTTTGGGCTTTTACCAGATATTTTGACGTAATGGGCACTTCGTTAACTTTAGCCGATTGAACCGAATACTGAATCGGAACAAAAATCTTGACCATATTTTCGTTAAAATCGGAAATCTCAATGCGGTAGGATTGAGTCATGTTGGATGACACTGTCACGATTCCGTTGTCAATTCCCGAATGTATCAAACTCAGCGGATAAGGAGACTCCATGAATAATTTCTGCACCCGTTGTTTCAGTTTTTTAAAACGAAAATAATCTATCAAAGCGTTGACATAGCGGGTTTCATCAAAAGCAAAAGTGTCAAATTGATAACCAAAATCCGTTTTACCGTTCAAAAAAGTATTTACCCTGAAAATACCGTTGGCATTCCACGATACATTATCATAATCGAGAGCCGTAATTCCGAAACCTATTCTACCCATGGCTTCTATTTTTTCCGCGATATAAGTTCCGTCGTCTTGTAAAGACAAGTTCACCGAAATCGGTCTCTTGGATTGATTAACAACCGAGTTTTCTCCCAACGGATACACCCACAGACTGTTCAGCAACGGTTTTCTTTCATCGGGAATTAAGGTATCAAAACCAAAATACATGGGATTGATAATTTTTTCCGATTGGGTTTCCCGAATCTCAAAATGCAAATGCGGGCCCTCAGAACCTCCTGTATTCCCGGAGAGAGCAATCAAATCTCCTTTCTTCACAATTAAATCAGTTGGGTTCAATGTCAAATCAAATTCATACGACTTGCCTTTGTACTGCTCTTTTTTGATTAGTTTTTCAATTGCACCAACAGCAGATTGCAAGTGACCGTATACAGTGGTATATCCATTGGGATGCGTAATATAAATAGCTTTGCCATAACCCACTTCTGAAATTTTAATACGGGAAACATAACCGTCAGCAGCGGCATAAACATTCAGTCCTTCCTTTTGTTGCGTTTTAAAATCAAATCCGGAATGAATGTGATTGGAACGCAATTCTCCAAAATTTCCGGCCAGTTGCAAAGGAATATCAAGCGGGGAACGAAAGTAATCTCTGGGGTATTGGTTTTGACCCCAAACAGCTAAGTTGAACAGAAAAAATAGCCAAAACCGCTTCATTAAAGTTTGTTTTTGCTAAGATAATTAAAAGTGCGTAAAAATTTACAACAAACACGTCTTTTTGTAACCTGTTCGAATCCAAATCTTTATACTTTTCAATACAAAAAGAAATAAATAATTGACAAAACTATTGTGCAAACAAAATAGAATCCTAACTTTGTAAAGTAAGTAATGAATAAAGTATTTCATGAGTGAAATAGCAGAAATAATTGATTCACTTGAGAATAGAATTGAGAAACTTTTTAAGAAAATAGAGAGTTTGGAGAACAATTCTATGGAATTGAAAGCGGAATTAAACAAAGCTGCAGCACTGATTCAAACACAATCCGGTGAGATTGCAACGTTGAAGTCGGAATGCGAGTCCCTCAAAATGGCTAATTCATTATTAGGCGGTGAAGAAAATAAACGAGATACCAAGCTTAAAATAAATTCATTAATCCGGGAGATAGATTACTGTATAGCGCAGTTGTCAGACTAAAATATGGAGGATAAGCTTAAAATAAAGTTATCAATTGCCGACAGAGTTTATCCGTTAACGGTAGACATCTCTCAGGAAGAAGGGCTGCGAAGTGCTTCCAAAAAAATTGATGCTATGATTAAGCAATTTGAAGAGAACTATGCTGTTCGCGACAAACAAGATGTATTGGCCATGTGCGCCTTACAGTTTGCCTCGCAAGTGGAACAAAAACAAGTTGACAATGTCACAGACAGCAAGGAAACTCTTGAAAGATTAAAAAAAATTAATGATTTATTATTCGATTATCTCGAAAAAAAATAACGTTCTTAACATAGATTACAATACCGCCTACATTAGATTTTAATTGGTAAACTCAACACTAACAAATTAAAATGAGCCAGTCGTCGCTATTAAAGCATGCCACTTTTATCGTGGATCCTTGACCAGCGAGTTAGCTCAAAACTTGTCTTTACGAGTTTATGCATTCACCTAATGTAGGCTTTTTTTATATATAAACACAAACAAAAAAATGGGAACTATACTAATTATAATTGCGCTTATCGCCGGTATCGGCGGAGGATTCGGAGTAGCAAAATACCTGGAGAAAAACAATGTCTCCAATATGATTAAAAATGCCAAAAAAGAAGCAGCCTCCATTTTGAGAGATGCCAATGTTGAGGCAGAAAACATCAAAAAAGATAAATTGCTTCAGGCCAAAGAAAAGTTTTTGGAATTAAAATCAGAACACGAAAAAGAGATTTTAAATAAAGACAAAAAAATAGCTGAAGTTGAAAAAAGAACCCGAGACAAAGAATCTCAGGTATCAAGCGAGTTGGCTAAAGCCAAAAAAATCAATGACGATTTTGAGGCTAAAACCAAAGAATATGAATCTAAAATTGAGTTACTCGACAAAAAGCATCAAGAGCTTGAAAAGTTACACAAAAGTCAGGTAGAACAATTAGAGGTAATATCCGGGCTTTCGGCAGAAGATGCCAAAGAACAGTTGGTGGAAAGCTTAAAAGCTGAGGCCAAAACCAAAGCCATGTCGCATATTCAAGACACCATTGAAGAAGCAAAATTAACGGCTCAACAAGAAGCTAAAAAAGTAATCATCAATACGATTCAGCGTGTAGGAACCGAAGAAGCAGTAGAAAACTGTGTGTCCGTTTTCAACATTGAGTCTGATGATGTAAAAGGAAGAATTATCGGTCGTGAAGGAAGAAATATTCGTGCTTTAGAAGCCGCCACCGGAGTTGAAATTATTGTAGATGATACTCCTGAAGCCATCATTCTTTCCTGTTTTGACCCGGTACGAAGAGAAATTGCCCGTTTATCTCTCCACAAATTGGTAACTGACGGAAGAATCCACCCAGCCAGAATTGAAGAAGTGGTAGCCAAAACCACTAAGCAAATTGACGACGAAATTATTGAAGTCGGAAAACGCACCGTAATCGATTTGGGAATTCATGGTTTACATCCCGAATTAATCAAAGTGGTAGGTAGAATGAAATATCGTTCTTCTTACGGACAAAACTTATTACAACACTCACGTGAAGTAGCCAAACTCTGTGGTATCATGGCAGCAGAATTAGGCTTAAATGTAAAATTAGCCAAACGAGCCGGTTTATTACACGATATTGGAAAAGTGCCGGATACCGAAAGTGATTTACCACACGCGCTGTTAGGAATGCAATGGGCAGAAAAATATGGTGAAAAAGAAGAGGTATGCAACGCCATTGGAGCACACCACGACGAGATTGAAATGAAGTATTTAATTTCACCAATCATTCAGGTATGTGATGCTATTTCAGGAGCTCGACCGGGAGCCAGACGACAAGTACTGGATTCATATATCCAACGTTTGAAAGACCTGGAAAATATTGCTTTCGGATTTAGCGGAGTAAAAAATGCTTATGCTATTCAAGCCGGTCGTGAATTGCGTGTTATTGTAGAGAGTGAAAAAGTAAGCGATGAAAACGCAGCGAGTTTATCATTTGAAATTTCGCAAAAAATTCAAACAGAAATGACTTATCCGGGACAGGTAAAAATCACGGTTATCCGTGAAACCAGAGCCGTAAATATTGCTAAATAATTCAATTAGCAAAACAATAATAAAAAAGGCGACCCGTTGGGTCGCCTTTTTTATGCACTGAATATTGATCTTATCGCTTCTACTGTCACCGGCTTCAAATAATAGTCGGTTACTTCCTCCTCAAAATCTTTTGCCCTGTCTATATCTACGGTATTGTCAGAAGAACTAATAATATAAATGGCTATCTCCTTTTGAATTTGCTCTTTGAGGATCTTGAATTCTTCCAGAAACTGCCACCCGTCAAGCACCGGCATATTGATATCCAACAATATCAAATCCGGAGGCGTTTCCCCATTTTGTAACTTATTTTTAATCCCTTCAATAGCTTGTAACCCGTTCTCAAAAAAAGCAGGAGTCACATCAATATTACTACTCGCCAACAATTTTTTAATGATAAAATGGAATATCTTATCATCATCTACGACAAAAACGTCATTAAACTTCATTACTTCAAAAGAGATTTGGGTGTTATTCTTGTTTTATTCAAAGCTAAAATAAATAAAAATCCCGAAAATTACTTTTCCCTTGGATGAAATTTACTCATAATTTGTGTTAAATGTTTCCGGTCTAAATGCACATAAATTTCGGTAGTAGTAATAGATTCATGTCCAAGCATCAACTGAATAGAACGCAGATCGGCGCCGTTTTCCAAAAGATGGGTGGCAAACGAATGCCGCAGGGTATGCGGACTGATATTTTTATTTAAGTTAATTTTGGCAGCCAAGGTCTTGATGATAGTAAAAACCATAGCTCGTGTCAGTTGCTTTCCTCTTCGATTCAAAAACAAAGTATCTTCAAATCCTTTAGCAATATCCAAGTGGCTTCTGATCTGATTTCTATAAATTTCAATACACTTTTGCGTAGATGGTGCAATGGGAACAAAACGTTGTTTGTTGCCTTTACCCGTGATTTTGACAAAACCTTCTTCAAAAAACAAATCGGAAATCTTGAGCGAAATGAGTTCAGAAACCCGAAGGCCACAGCCATAAAGTGTTTCCAGCATCGCCCGGTTGCGCTCCCCTTCTTCTTTCGATAAATCAATTGCTCCAATCAAATCATCAATATCGGCAACCGAAAGGGTATCAGGAAGTTTTCTTCCTACTTTAGGAGCCTCAATCAACTCCATAGGATTATCTGCTCTGTAATCTTCAAAAATCAAGTAGGAAAAGAAACTTTTCAATCCCGAAATGATTCTGGCCTGGGAACGGGCATTTACTTCCTTGGCCACACTGTAAATAAATTGCTGAATAATTTCTTCGTCTATCTTCTCGGGTGAAACCACCATATTGTTTTCATTCAAAAAGCTACACAAACGCTCTAAATCAAAAGTATAATTCGCCACGGTGTTCCCTGATAATCCGCGTTCGATTTTAAGATAGGATTGAAAACTTTTGATATACTGATTCCAGTTCATAGTACAAAGAAACGGAAATGTTTACAATAAAAAAACCACGCTAAAAGCGTGGTTTTAAAATAAATCTTTTAAAATATTAGAATCTGTAACCAACACCAACGTTAAAAGAAACAGTTGTCATTTTAGCATCTTCTAAACCTGATCCAGTAGGAAAATCATTGATATCAGCTAAACCTAAATTATATCTAAGATCAAACATTAATCCAGACTCTAATTCATATCCAGCTCCGAATCCAATACCATAATCTAACGATTTTGCATAATCTTTAATATCATCACCACCTGCTTTGAAACCAAACTCAGGCCCTGCTTGTAAACTTAATCCCTCTATAACATAATACTTAGCCATTACAGGAATTCTAAGAAAATTAATTTTAGCATCTTTAGCTCCTTCAACAGAATATAATAATTCTGGTTGAACATGAAATTTTTCAGATACTGAAAAATCGACTAAACCACCGATATAAAAACCAGTATTAGCATCTCCACCAGAAAAATCTCCAGCAAAATTTGAGTTCACTAATCCAGCTTTCACACCGAACTTCATGTCATCACTTCCTCCTTTTTGTGCATTCGCAAAAGTTGCAGTTAATACCACTGCCATAGTCAAAATAATTTTTTTCATGATTTGTTATTTTAAAATTAGTACAGCAAAAATATTATTTACAAAATGGCATACAAATTTTCTGGTAAAAATTCGATTAAATGCAAAAAAAACCGCGCCATTGGCGCGGTTTAAACTTTTTATTTGGTTACAAATTAGAATTTGTAGATTAAACCAAATGAAGCAGCATTGAAGAAGTTGTTAAATACATTAACATTCAAGTCTGTATTAGTTTGTTTAGCATCTCCTGTTTTAGCACTTTGGTAAGATAAAACATCAGCAAGACCGAAATCGATAGCTAATTTAGGAGTAACGAAGTAGTTGATACCTACACCACCTTTGAAACCAAAAGTTTTAGTGTTATCAGCTCCAGTGATATCTGGATTGTAAGTACCGAAACCAATTCCGAAGTTAGTGAAAGTTTTGAATCTTTCTCCTAAGTTCAAGAAGTAATATCTACCACCAACGTTTACGTTGAATTGAGATGGTTTGTTAGTTCCGTTATCAACAGATGTAGACTCTAAGCCTAAAGTTAAAGCAAAGTTATCAGAGATAAAGTAACCAGCTTCAGGAGCAATAGTAGTGCTAGTTGTTTTAACAACATCATCATCTTCGCTTGAGTAAGAAATTCTACCACCTACGTAGATATCTCCTTTACCAAATCCAAATGAACTTTCTTTTTTGTCTTGAGCGTTAGCAAACGACAAAGCGAATACTGCAGCTACTGTTAAAATAATTTTTTTCATGTTTGTTTAATTTTAAAATTAATACAACAAAAGTATAAGTATTCTTTTTCGAGCATCCACGGGGGTTATTTCAGTTATTAACAATTTTGTTAACAAAAAAATATTGTAATTCACTTAAAAACAAAAGGATAAAGCTTTTTATAACGTTTTCAACAAAAAGAGCTATTTTTAACATTGCTCAAATTTCATCTGATTTTAGGCTTTACTGTCGTAAAAATTGTATTTTTTTGGAACTATTCGCTATCTAAAAGATTATTTATACATTTACCTAAACCTAAAATTGTATGAAAATTATAATAATAAATGGCCCAAATCTCAATTTATTAGGCAAACGCGAACCCGAAATATATGGCAGCCTCACTTTTGACGCCTTCTTAAAAGGCCTGCAAAGAAAATATACCGGCGTTGAAATCACTTATTATCAAAGCAATATAGAAGGCGAACTGATTGACAAACTACAGGAGGTTGGTTTTTCGTATGACGGGATTATTTTAAATGCCGCTGCCTACACCCACACTTCGGTAGGAATTGGTGATGCAGTCAAAGCCATTACGACTCCGGTGATAGAGGTCCATATCTCTAATACGTTCACCAGAGAATCTTTTCGACACCAATCGTTCATTTCAGCAGGAGCCAAAGGCATCATCATTGGCTTCGGACTGAAAAGCTATGAATTGGCACTCCAATCTTTTTTATAAATCATTACCTTATATATATGTCAATCCAAAAATCCCTTTTCGTTTTCATGCTGCTGCTGTCGCTGAACGCTATGGCGCAAATCAAAGGTCGCGTAACTGATGATAAAGGCAATCCGCTGCCGTTTGTAAACATCTTTGAGGAGAACACCTATAATAGTACGACGACCAACGAACAGGGCAAATTTGAACTCAACATAAAAATCCCGGGAAAGCACAGTATTATTTTTCAATACATGGGTTATCAAACTACCCGGCAAGTTGTAGAGGTTGACAAAGTATCGACGGAGATGGAAATAATGTTGCGGGAAGAAAACATCACGCTCAATGAGGTTATCATCAACCCGAAAGACAATCCGGCGAATGAAATCATTCGAAATGCCATTAAAAATAAAAAAGACAACGCTGAAAAAACAGCTCGTTTCAAAGCCGATTTCTATTCACGCGGTATTATTCGGTTGAAAGACGCTCCCAAAACCATCATGGGACAAAAGTTTGACTTTTTTGACGAAGCGTTAGATTCTACCCGCTCGGGAATCATTTACCTCTCCGAAACCGTTTCGCGCCTTACTTTTCAAAAGCCCGATAAAATGAAAGAGGTGATTGTCGCTTCCAAAGTAAGCGGTAAAGACAATGGTTTCAGTTTTAACAATGCAGCGTCGGTAAATTTTGATTGCTACGAAAACTACCTGCCGTTTGAAATCAATGTGATTTCACCCATTGCGGATAATGCATTCAATTATTACAAATACAAACTGGAAGGGTCTTTCTTTACCGAAAACCACCAGCAGGTGAATAAAATCAAAGTAACACCACGACGCGATACCGAACCGGTCATGGAAGGCTACATCTATATCGTGGATGACAGTTATGCGATTTATGCAACTGACTTAACCATCAAAGGAAGCCAAATGCAATCTCCGGCGATTGACAATTTAATTTTAAAACAGAGCTACAGCTACAACACTATTAATAAAATATGGGTAATGAACACCCAAACCATTGATTTTGTTGCCGGCCTGCTCAGCATCAAACTCAACGGACGGTTTACCTATGTGTATTCCAACTTTGAATTTGAAAAACAATTCGACAAAAAAACATTCACCAATGAAGTATTGTCTTTTGAAGAAAATGCCAACAAGAAAGAAGCTTCTTTTTGGAATACCATTCGCCCCGTTCCTTTAACAGAGGAAGAGTCCAAAGATTACATTAAGAAAGACGCATTGCAAACCAAAAAGAAATCCAAACCTTATCTGGATTCTATTGACCATAAGCACAACCGATTCAGTTTGTCTGATATCCTGATGGGCTACAGCTACAACAACTCGTTCAAAAAATGGTCGGTAGATTATGACGGGCCTCTTTTATCCACTTCCTTCAACACGGTACAGGGCTGGCGCCTGAAAGCGGGCTTGAGTTACACCAAACGCAACGAAGAAAAAAGAACCTACACCCGAATAGGATCGCGCTTTGAGTATGGCTTTGCCGAAGAAAAGATAAGAGCCACCGGATATTACATTCACAAATTCAGCAACCTCAACAACAGTGCTATTGCGCTAAACGGAGGCAGCATGGTAAACCAGTTCAACAGCAACAACCCGATTTCAAACATAGTCAACTCGGTGAGTACGTTGTTTTTTAAGAACAATTTCATGAAGCTTTACGAAAAGAATTTTGTCGGTGCCAACTACGGAAGGGAATTGATTAACGGCATTTACATGAACCTCAATGCCGAATATGCGGAGCGTAAGCCCCTGTACAACCATACCAATTATACGGTGATTAAAAATGACGACCCGTACACCTCCAACAATCCGTTGGACCCGATTGATGAAACCTCAGCAGCTTTAACCAAACACAATCTGGTAAAAACCAACGTAGCCCTGCGGTTTAATTTTGGACAAAAATACTGGTCAAGACCCGACGGAAAGTTCAACATTCCTAATGATGATTACCCTAGTTTGACATTGGGCTACGAAAAAACGTTTGCCGCTACCGACAAAAAGTACGAATACGATATGGCGGTGGCCAAAATAGATTATACCCTGACGCTCGGCAATAAAGGAAACCTGGAGTTAGTTACTAAAGGCGGGAAGTTTTTTAATGCCGACAATATTTCATTTGTAGACTACAAACATTTTAACGGAAACCAAACCCACATTGGTCAGACCGATGCATATACCAATGTTTTCAATTTGCTACCTTATTATGCAGCCAGTACCAACGATGCTTATTTTGAAACCCATATCGAACACAACGACAAAGGGTACTTCATGAACAAATTGCCGTTATTGAAACAACTGCAATCCCAATTGGTTTTAGGCTTCCACAACTTGGCTATACCGGACAGAAAACCGTATCAGGAGTTCTCTGTAGGATTGGACAATCTTGGTTATGGCAAATACCGTTTGCTGCGCATCGATTATGTTCGTGCCTATCAAAACGGATACCAAGGTGACGGGGTAATCTTTGGCTTGAAGTTTTTGAATATTTTAGAATAAGCCTGAAAAACCAACTTTTGAGCATTTCCAAGGCCTCGCAGCCTAAGAACGGTCTTCGTAATGATAAAAACGAGCTTCGTAATGACAAAAACTAGCTTCGAAATCCTAAGAACAAGGTTTGGAGTGGCAGCAACAAGCTTCGAAAGGATAAAAAGGATTAACGGAACGCTACAGACCCTTTTCGCAACCTTATAAACAGGCTACGGACTGTTAAAAACCGGCATCGGAATCCTAAAAAGGAGCTTTGGAATCTTGCAATGCCTTTTGGGACTGCTCGCTTTTATTTAAAAAATACATCGTAACCGAAACGAATCAGGGTTCCGATGACGACTATCAAAAAGAAAACACGAATAAAGCCATTACCTTTACGGATGGCGAGCTTGGCTCCTACCCAACCTCCGATGGCATTGCACACCGCCATGGGAATGGCTATGGCCCAGATGACTTTTCCTTTGAGAACAAAAAGACAGATGGAACCAAAGTTGGTAGCCAGATTGACCATTTTAGCATTGGCAGAAGCGTGAAGAAAATCAAACCCTAAAACCGTAACAAAGGCCAAAACCAAAAAACTTCCGGTGCCCGGACCGATAAATCCATCATAAAAACCAATCAGCACACTGAGGAGCACCGCCCGAAAAAGCTGCATAGTTTTGGTTAATTGTTTCACCTGATGGGAACCGAAATCTTTTTTGATAAAAGTATAAACCGCAATCAAAGTCAAAACGACCAAAAGGAACGGTTTCATAAAATCGTTATGCACTTTGGTCAGCAAATCAGAACCTAAAAATGCGGAAACAAATGCCACGACGGCCATAGTTAAAAGCAGTTTCCAATCCATATCAACCTGTTTCAGATACTGACGGGCGGCCAATGCGGTTCCGCTAAAGGAAGGTATTTTGAGTGACCCTATAACCGTAGCTACAGGGTAAGAAGGCAACAAAACTAAAGCTACAGGCGTTTGAATCAATCCGCCGCCGCCCACAATGGCGTCAACAAATCCGGCAAAGAATGCCGCAACCGAGAGAAGAAGAATACCATAGTTTTCCATAAGTATTGTTCGGTATCAATTGATTTAAACCATGGCGGCAGCAATGGAAATCTAGGCGATATCCAGATTTTCAATAATCAGATTTTCGCCTCGGGTCGTATGCAGTTTGTATCGTGGAATCGCTTTATTAATTGCTTCAAAAAAAGTGCGGGAGCAATCTTCTTCAAAACCGTCATGCAATTCGATGACAATTTTTTTCACCTTTGGAAGCCACTCTTCATAATGGTTTAAAAAAAGTTGTTTTTCACTGGCTTCAATATCCAGTTTTAAAATATCAATACAATCAATCTGATATTTCTTCATTAAGCTGTGAATCGAAATGGCGGGAATGGTTCCGTTTTCAGGGTCTTCTTCCACAACCACACCCCATTTTCCGCGGTTGTATTTGTCGTATACCTTTAATTTTGTATCGGTGTTCCAAATCCCGTAATTTTCAAAAAAAACATCCTGATAAGGCGAAGCGTTTTTTTTCAATTCCATGAAATTATCCCCGTCGGGTTCTATCGCAATAATTTTGGCATCAGGATATTTGTTCTTCATCAATACGGTAAACAAACCAATATTGGCACCACCGTCAATAATTATTTTCGGATTTCGAACGCTTACATTGTATTGGTTATCCAAAAAAATGTCGCGAAAAGTGATGGCATCTGAAGTGCCGGGGCGCAATGAAATAGGGTATTTTATAGCAGGAAGTTTTACCTTTTCAGTAAAACCGGCCTGAAATTTTATAAAGAGCCACAGCCCCTTGAACAAACCGAAGTTCAGGCAAAATTTTGCTGCTAATTTAACTTTCTTCATCTTTTCTTTTAAGGAGCGTGTGATAAAAAATTACACTCTCACGATATTGGCTCCAAGCGCACGAAGTCTTTCATCAATACGCTCATACCCACGGTCAATTTGCTCAATGTTTTGAATGGTTGAAGTACCTTTAGCAGAAAGAGCGGCAATTAACAACGAGATTCCCGCACGAATATCGGGTGAAGACATCGTGGTAGCTTTCAACTGCGATTTAAAATCGTGTCCCATCACCACGGCTCGGTGCGGATCACACAACATGATTTTGGCCCCCATATCAATCAATTTGTCCACGAAGAACAAACGGCTTTCAAACATTTTTTGGTGAATCAACACATCTCCGTTGGCCTGCGTGGCCACTACCAGAACAATACTCAACAAATCGGGAGTAAAGCCCGGCCAAGGGGCATCTGCTATGGTGAGTATAGAACCGTCAATATCGGTTTTTACAGTATAGCCTTTGGTGTGCGCCGGTATATAAATATCATCTCCTTTTTTCTCTAAGGTAATCCCCAGTTTTCGGAATACATTCGGAATAACCCCTAGATTATCCCAACTCACATTTTTAATGGTGATTTCACTACGGGTCATCGCCGCTAATCCAATCCACGAACCAATTTCAATCATATCCGGCAAAATTCGGTGTTCACAACCTCCTAATTTTTCTACTCCTTCAATGGTCAATAAGTTAGAGCCTACTCCTTTGATTTTGGCACCCATGGAGTTCAGCATTTTACACAACTGTTGCAAATAGGGTTCGCAGGCTGCATTGTAAATAGTGGTGGTTCCTTCAGCTAAAACGGCTGCCATAACAATATTGGCCGTTCCGGTTACCGAGGCTTCATCCAATAACATATAAGTTCCTTTCAAACGGGTTTTGGTTTCTACACCATAGAAATGGTCTTCTCTTTCGTAACGGAATTTGGCACCCAAATTAATAAACCCTTCAAAGTGGGTATCTAATCTTCTTCTTCCGATTTTATCTCCTCCCGGTTTTGGAATGTATCCACAACCAAATCGGGCTAAAAGCGGTCCAACAATCATAATGGAACCTCTTAAACTACCTCCTTCTTTTTTAAAGGCTTCGGTCTTTAAATAATCAACATTCACCTCATCTGCCTGGAAGGTATAATCTCCGGGGCCGTTTTTTTGAATTTTCACCCCTAAATTTCCCAGCAAAACGATTAGTTTGTTCACATCGATAATATCCGGTATATTGGTAACTCTAACTTTTTCTGAAGTCAATAAGGCAGGACACAAAACCTGCAAGGCTTCATTTTTTGCTCCTTGTGGTTGAACTTCTCCTTTGAGTGGAATGCCGCCTTCTATTTTAAATGTTCCCATAGTTCTTTATAATGAAAAGTCGCAAAATGAGAAAGATGCAAAGCTGGTGAATAATTTACACTGTAACTCTGCTACTTTAAAACCCTGCAACTATTTTTGATTGTTATTGTTTTTTTGAAAATTCTTTTTGCCGTTTTTATTCTTGTTTTGTTTGTTGTTGTTTTGCTGCGGCATGTTTTTATTCGACATCTTTTTGTTGGTCCGCATCAAATCGGTGGTGTTCAACAATTCTTCTGTACTTTGCAGCAAGTTAAGTTTGCCTTCTGACAACTCATACAAATGTTCAAAAATCACGGCATCGGTTACCGTGTCTTTGTTCCAACTCAAATACGATTTCTTCATGTGATTGGCAATTACTTTTACCAATGCATTTTTCATCTCCCCTTCTTCCCAGCTGTTGGCTACATCAATCATGTACTTGATATTGTTACCATAAAAACGATATTTCGGATTTTTTTGTGGGTAAGGCAAGCGTTCCGGCTTCAAATGAATCATTTCTTTGGTCGGAATCGGATAAGGAGAATCCACATCCAATTTAAAATCAGACATGATGAATATCTGATCCCAAAGTTTGTGCTGAAAATCGGGAACATCACGCAAATGGGGATTCAAACTTCCCATCACCTGAATAATGTATTGAGCGGCCTTATTGCGTTCTTCTTTGGTGGAAATCAACGTAGCTTGGTCAATCAGCTTTTGTAAATGCCGTCCGTATTCCGGAATAATCAAATGCGGACGTTCCGCATTGTACTCCAAAAAATGGACTACATCACTAGCCTTTTCTTTGATATATTTCTCTCCCATTATAGTGAAATTATGCCTTCAATTCCTGAAACCTCAATGTATTTCTCCACCACGCTTTCCGGACTTTCCATCATCACATTCACCGAGAGACTGGTGTACTTTCCGGTTTTGGATTGTGTTGTTTGTATCACGGCACCCATATTGTCAAAGGCATTCTCTACCTCTTCCACTTTTTTAGGGTCGGTAGGCACAATAAACTTGTAAAGATACTCACTGGGCCAAGTTGATGTATTGTTCAACTCTTCGCGCAATCTTGTATAAAATTCTTCCGTCTTCTTATCCATTCATTCAAAAATAAAAGCAAATATACAGTATTGATTTAGATTTTTAAGCACAATTCTACTCGGTTTTAAGTTTTTTTTGAGCAATACACAAGGGCTTGTTCCCCAAACCATTTTCCCGCTTTCCGCGCTGCACGGCAGACTGCTTCAATCGGGGCTAAACAGCCAACTCTTGGCGCTTTGGAACACGACTAAAATAAAAAATCAAAACCCTTTCGCAATTCTAATTAGTTTCAATAAATTTGCGGCTTATTTTTCCAAAATCGTGAAAAAAGAACTCATAGTCATCACCGGCGGTCCCGGCACCGGTAAAACCACCATCATCGATGCACTCATCGAACAGGGCTATGCATGTTTCCCGGAAATATCGAGACAAATCACACTCGAAGCCAAAAAACAGGGAATCGAACAATTGTTCCTTGAAAAACCATTGCTATTCAGCGAACTCCTATTGGAAGGAAGAAAAAAGCAACACCTTCAAGCCTCACAAGATCAGGCCGAAATTGTGTTTCTCGATCGCGGCATTCCCGATATATTAGCCTATATGCATTACATAGGCGACAGCTATCCGGCCTTTTTTGACCAAGCCGGCAAAGAGCACACCTACCACAAAGTTTTTGTACTTCCGCCTTGGGAAGAAATCTATGAAAGCGATGAAGCCCGGTATGAAAACTTTGAACAAGCCAAACTCATCTTTGAACATCTTAAAGAGACCTATCAAAAATACGGTTATGAGTTAATCGAAGTTCCGAGAGGCACTGTAGAAGAACGCATTCATTTCATCTTGAACCAACTCGCATAATTACACTTTTTGTGTAAAAGCAAGCCAATTCTTTTTTATACATTTATACCGGTTAAATTGTTTCCCTAACAAATTCGGGTGACACTATGCGTAATTGACAATTCATCATTTGAATACAGCCTTAGAAATTCTTCGAAAGTATTGGAAACACGATGCCTTCCGCGAACCGCAGCAAGACATCATTAATTCCGTTTTGGCAGGCAACGACACTTTCGCCTTAATGCCCACCGGAGGGGGCAAATCTGTTTGCTTTCAGGTACCCGTTATGATGCAGCCCGGTATCGGATTAGTCATTTCACCCTTAATTGCATTAATGAAAGACCAGGTTCAGCAGCTTCACAATAGGGGCATCAAGGCCATTGCCTTAACCGGAGGAATTCATCAGGATGAAATCATTGATCTGCTCGATAATTGCCAATTCGGTAACTACAAATTCCTCTACCTTTCCCCGGAAAGACTCCAAAACGAATGGATTGTAGAACGCATCAAAAATCTACCCATTAACCTTATCGCAGTTGACGAAGCTCACTGTGTATCACAATGGGGACACGATTTTCGACCGGCCTATCTTAAGATTGCCAAACTCAAAGAGCTTTTTCCTAAAGTCCCATTTTTGGCATTGACCGCCTCAGCAACAGCAAAGGTAAAAGAGGATATTATCGTACAATTGCAATTGCATAACCCCAAGATTTTCACCAAATCATTTTATCGCGAAAACATCGCTTACATGGTTTTTAAAACGGAAGACAAACTGCATTTATTGCAACAAATACTGCAAAAAAATCCGCAACCTTCCATCATTTATGTAACCAACCGAAAAGCTTGTCTTGAAACAGCTCAACAATTGGAAGCGCTGGGCTTCACCGCAACATTCTACCACGGTGGTTTAGCCAATAAAGACAAAAGTACTCACATGCAACGCTGGATGGATGAAGAGGTACAGATTATGGTGGCTACCAACGCCTTTGGAATGGGAATTGACAAAGCCAATGTCAAAACCATCATCCATTTGCATTTACCGCAAAATCTGGAAAATTATTATCAGGAAGCGGGACGAGCAGGACGAAACGGAGAGAAAGCTTTTGCGATTTTACTCAACAATCCGTCGGACATTTTACACGCCGAAGCACAATTTTTGAGCATCCTGCCGGATAAAACTTTTTTGAACGGCGTCTTTTCTAAATTATGCAACTATTTTCAGATTGCATACGGGGAAGGCATCGATGAACAATTTCGTTTTAATTTAAATCACTTTTGCAACAAATACAACTTTCCTACCCTCAAAACGTATAATGCTTTACAGTTTCTCGATCGCCAGGGAGTAATCACCCTCTCTCAGGAGTTTTCAGAGAAAATAAGTGTACAATTTATCATTCCTTCCAAAGAAGTGATTCGCTACATGAGCCTCAATCCCAGTGATGAGGCAATCATCTTAACCCTCCTGCGGACCTACCCGGGTATCTATGACATGCAAACCGCGATTAATCCGCCGTTAGTCGCCAAAAAATCAAATCATCCCGAAACAAAAGTGCTTTCACTTTTACAAAAACTCAAAGAGAAAGCAATCATTGAAATGACGGCCAAAAACAACGATGCTACAATTACCTTCAACGAAGTCAGGGAAGACGAGCGTACCATTAACCGGATTGCAAAACATTTGCAGACGCAAAATAAATCAAAGCATGAGCAATTGTTGGCTGTGCTTCAGTACTGTAATGACACCCAAACTTGTAAGCAAAAAGTTCTAATGCAGTACTTTGGAGAAACAATAAAGAAAGATTGTGGTATTTGCTCCTTTTGTATTACCCAAAAAACAAAATCCAAAAAATCGGAAACCCTTGCTGAAAAAATCATCGAATTACTGAAAATACAAGACTTCAATTCAAGAGATATTCAAAAACTAACCAAATTTCCGAAAGACGATGTTATCTTTGCACTTCAAAATTTACTGGAGGACAATACCATTTGTATCAAATCAAATAATGTATACTCTTTAAAATAAGTCCCTGAACTAAATTCAGCAACAAATGGAAAAATTACGCATTGTTTTCATGGGAACACCCGAGTTCGCCGTGGGCATTTTGGATACCATCATTAAAAACAATTACGAAGTCGTAGGAGTAATAACCGCTGCAGACAAACCTGCCGGTCGCGGGCAAAAAATGAAATACTCCGCCGTCAAAGAATACGCTTTGGAGCACAACCTAAGGTTGTTGCAGCCAACCAACTTAAAAGACGAAACCTTTTTAGCCGAATTACGAAGCCTGAATGCGAATTTACAGGTTGTTGTGGCCTTCCGGATGTTGCCTGAAGTGGTTTGGCGCATGCCAAAATTAGGAACCTTTAATTTACATGCTTCACTATTGCCCAACTACCGCGGCGCTGCTCCTATTAATTGGGCTATTATTAACGGCGAAACCAAAACGGGAGTGACTACCTTCTTTATTGATGACAAGATTGACACCGGTGCGATGCTGCTGAGCAAAAAAATTGAGATTGCGCCCAATGAAAATGCCGGACAATTACATGACCGCCTGATGGATTTAGGAAGCACGGCCGTAATCGAAACGCTGGCACTAATTGAAAAAGGAAATGTCTCCACTACACTCCAACAGGATAATCCTGAAATAAAAACGGCTTATAAACTCAACCGGGAAAATTGCAAAATTGACTGGAATCAATCGGCTGAAACCATTCACAACTTAATTCGTGGGCTTTCCCCATATCCAGCAGCTTGGTGCATCTTTAAAAACAACCAGGAAGAATGGAATGTAAAAATATACGAAGCAAGCATTTCAATTGAAAATCATCATTATAAAACGGGACAAATTATAACCACAAAAAAAGAAATGAAAATCGCGGTAAAAAACGGTTACATAAATATCTTAAGTCTCCAACTCCCCGGAAAGAAAAAAATGCAAACTCAGGAGCTTTTAAACGGGGTTGCATTTTCCATCACAGCTCAGGCAGAATAGGAGCTCAAGGCGTTTTTTAAGTGAAACTATCGATAAACAACATTGGTTTATCAACAAAAAAACCAAGTTATCAACAAAAAAATGAAAAAAACGCCAAAACGCTTGTGTAGTAAGGAATTCCTATTAAATTTGTTATCATTAACAAAATGTTTAACCAACAATTAATAACTAACATTATGAACAAATCAGAATTAATCGATGCAATTGCAGCTGACGCTGGAATCACAAAAGCGGCTGCAAAATTAGCTTTAGAATCATTTTTAGGAAATGTAGGTGGTACTTTGAAAAAAGGCGGAAGAGTATCTTTAGTAGGATTCGGTTCTTGGTCAGTATCTAAAAGAGCTGCTAGAGACGGAAGAAACCCTCAAACTGGCAAAACTATTAAAATTGCTGCTAAAAATGTAGTTAAATTCAAAGCTGGTGCTGAATTAGACGGAGCAGTAAACTAATAATTAGTTCTTCTGATATACAAAAGCCACATCAAATGATGTGGCTTTTTTTAGTTTTTACAGCAAAAAATTAGTTTTTTTAAACAGTTTTTATTAGCTTTAATGAAAATTTAGATGAATAATGATTTCAGAAAAATTAAAAAAAGGACAATTATTAATAGCCGAACCATCTATTATTGGTGATTTGTCTTTTAATCGATCCGTAATTTTACTGGCAGATCATAATAAAGAAGGTTCCGTGGGTTTCATTCTGAACAAACCGCTGAAATATACTATTAGGGATTTGTTACCTGAAATCGATTCTAAATTTAAAATATACAACGGCGGTCCGGTAGAGCAAGACAACTTGTATTTTATTCACAATGTTCCTAATCTGATTCCTAACAGTGTTGAGATTGCCAATGGTATTTTTTGGGGAGGTGATTTTGAATTAACCAAAGAATTAATCAACTCCGGCGCAATCAAGAAAAAAAATATCCGCTTCTTTTTAGGTTACACTGGTTGGGATGCCGAGCAATTGGAAAATGAGATGCAGGCTAACTCTTGGATATTGACGAAAAATGCTTATGAAAACAAGATTTTAGGCAAGGCGTCAATTCATTTCTGGAAAGAAAAAATCATAGAATTGGGCGGAGAATACCTGATCTGGTCTAATGCTCCCGAAAACCCAATACTGAATTAAGCTTCAATACCCTCATTCAACCTATCCAACAACTGCTCAGACAGTGTAACTTCAAATTCTTTTTTTCGGTATTTTGTTATGGGTTGAATCCCAACTATTACATTGGTCAGAAATAATTCATCTGCCTTTTGCAAATCAAACGGAGAAATTGGTTCTTCCGAGAGGTGAATACCATCAATTTTTTTAGCCAAGCTTATAATTTGTTTTCTCATCACACCATTCAAACAACCTTCGCTAACGGGAGGTGTTATGAGTGTATTTCCCATCCGCATGAATAAATTACCATTAGTTCCTTCTACTACATTTTTATCTTGATTAATTAACAGACATGAATCCAAATCATTTTCTGAAGCAAAAATACTAGCCGTAACTTGAATCATTTTATTGTTGGTTTTTAAAGTGGAAAGCAACTGTTTGGAAACCGAAAAATCTTTGTACAAATCCACTTCAAACTTATCTTTTGACAATCGGTACTTTTTATTTTCCTGCTCCAATGCCTGAATCACAAATGAAACAGAGTTATCTGTAGGAGCATAAAACCCTCCTTCATTTCTAAAAACGGTTAATCGTACTCGGGCAGAATCTTGTAGTCCAATCGCTCCAACCAGAAGCATAACCTGCTCTTCAAGATACTCCATAGTAAAGGTCATGGGAATTTCCATTCGAACAATTCGCATGGAAGCCATCAGTCTGAAATAGTGATCTTCGAAAAATAAAATTTTACTATTGACAATTTTCATGGTTTCAAACACACCATCTCCATAAAGAAAAGAGCGGTTTGAAAAAGACAATTGTGCTGTTGAGTTCTGAATAATACCGTTAAAATTTACCATAAAAAAAGTCCCGTTTTTAGCGGGACAAATATACTGCAATTAACCCTAGTTATATAGAGCCTATAACATGTTTTAAATCTGAAATTTGATTCTCCCATAATAATTTTGCTTCTGCAATTTCGTCTTCTTCTGCAAAATCAACCACCATTAGAGAAACATCTTTAGTAATCTCATCTTCTAAAATTCTCAGTTCAAAATAATATTCCGTATCCTTTTTGGAATCATCAACCCATTTGAATTTCACTTTTTCTCCTGTTTTCTTGGACGCTAAACGTGCATTTTCCTCCGTATCATTCCATACAAAGGTAAAAAACTCACCTCTTGAATTTACATTATCGGCAAACCATTCCTGCAATCCTGAAGGAGTAGAAATGTATTGGTACAGCAATTGAGGGGAAGAGTTTAAAGGAAACTCAAGCTCATAACGAATTTTATTATCCATAATTCTGAACAAATTTTTTGGAAATATATAGAATATAACGTCAAAAAAAAAGCCTTTTTAAAAAATAAAAAAAATAAGCACTTTAAGTTTGCAACCCTAAATATATATTTTATATTTGCACCCGCATTCAGGGAATGCCGACTAATGGCGAGGTAGCTCAGTCGGTTAGAGCGCAGGATTCATAACCCTGAGGTCGGGAGTTCAAATCTCCCTCTCGCTACAAAGTAAAAAGGCTTGGAAAAATTCCAAGCCTTTTTTTATTGCCATTTATTTTCATCCTCTCATTTTATAATCTACTGATATCCAAACCTTGCTAGTTTATCTATTTAACTGTAAAGCAATTTATTTTGTAAGTTTTTTATATAAATAATTATATAATTTATGCATTTCATCGATTATTTGTTGCTTTTTATCGATAAATAAATTTTCCTTTCTACTTTTGGAGTGTCAAACAAGTCAAACAAGACGAATTCTTTTAAAATAATAATTCATTAAAACCCCAAACTATGAAAAAATTATTACTTAACTCCGGAAAAAAATGCATCCTGCTATTCGCTTTGCTAATAACATTGGTATCGGAAGGGCAAAACCTATATGATTCGGCCGGAACAATAATTTGGGATGCTACACTAAACACTGGCTACAACAATAATGTGACTAAAATTGGAAGAGACGATTTGGTCAGTTTAAACCAAAAGCAATTCGTAAGTATCAGCACTCCGTCTTTCGGGATTGGATTGGGGACGATTACTTCTTCTAATGCAACAAATACGAACACCTTTGGTAGTGACCGAATGTTTTTGGTATGGGGAGACAATAATGCAAGCATGAATGACTCGGGAAGTGATCTTGTTTTAACTTTCGGCGGAACATCAGGTGTTACTACCACTACTGATTTACCCAGTAAAAGATGGAAAATTGTAGAAACTGGTGGAGATGTAAACACTACAAAAGTAGCAATTGCAACTAGTGCTTTCAGCGGATTACCAGCTCTATCCGGAAACGATGCCTATGTGATGATTATCGCGAGTGACGCTTCGTTTACAACTAATGTAGAAACGGTATTCCTATCTGCAAACGGCTCAAATCAGGAAGCTCTATTTGATTTTGACGGCACACAATATTTTACTTTCGGGATAGCTCATGAAACGGTGACTTCAAAAAGTTTGACTTTTAACGGCATCGACAATATCATGAAAATGGGCAATACGAATAATCTGGCCAGTCAGTTTAGCATGATGGCATGGATTAGACCTACCGGGCAAAATGCCACAGCAACTGACAGAACCATAGCATCAAAATATGATGGTTCCAATGGTTTTAGAATGTTTTTGACAACTGACAATAAAATTCATGTCATGTGGGACGGTGTTACACATTTAACATCAAGCGTTACGTTACCTTTTAATCAATGGCATAATGTAGCTATCGTATACAACGGTACCAATGTTAAACTTTATATTGACGGTGTTGTGGACACAAGTGTTGTGACAGTTGCTCCAAACACCAATTCTAACACATTCTCTATTGGAGCAGAATACAAAAACAAAACTATAACAAAAAACTATTTTAAAGGAGACATTGATGAATTTAAAATATGGAATAAAGCATTGACAATAACTCAAATTCGGTTTATGCTTAACCAGGAGATTTTGCAAAATGGAACTTCTTCAAAAGGAGCTGTTTTATCCGGTATAACCAGAAACGATATCAGTGGAATAAACTGGGTCAATTTGACCGCATATTACACCATGAATTCTTTTATAGGGACAACTGTAAATGACGACTCAAGTTACAACAACAGAGGAAATGTGTTTTCTTCCAGCAAAGTAACCGTTGATACACAAACTGCGCCACTTCCTTACAAAAGCTCAGCCAATGGGTTATGGTCTGACTCCTCAACTTGGGCAAATGGTTCTATTCAATCAATTCCCGGAAGTGTCTCTATAGTAAACAATAGTGTTATCAATTGGAATATTGTTCAAACAAATCATAACATTAACTCTACCGGAAACAAACTATTAATGGGATTAATAGTTGCAAACAACACATTGTCTTTTACCAATGATACTAAAGTTAAAGTTTCACATTATTTGAAACTGAATGGGAAATTAGATCTTGTTGGAAGATCACAATTACTTCAGGATAACAACAGTGAATTGGACGTTAGCAGTTCAGGATATCTCGAACGTGACCAACAAGGGCAATCTAATAAATACAATTACAATTATTGGTCATCTCCGGTAAGTACTATCAACACAACTTCGGTAAACAATGGTTACACAGTATCCGCTGTTATGAAAGACGGTACTGACCCTAATGCTATTCAAAACATTCAATGGACCACCAGCATAGATGCCGTAGCCTCAAACCCAATCACACTGAGTGATTATTGGATATTCAAATTTCAAAACACAAATAATAACTTGGCTAATTGGTCGTACACAGGGCCCAATGGAACATTGTTAGCAGGACAAGGTTTCACATTGAAAGGTAGTGCGGCAGCAACGGCTAACCAAAACTATACTTTTGTTGGAAAACCGAATAATGGAACAATAACATCTCCTATTTCTGCCAATAACCTAAACTTATGTGGTAATCCGTACCCTTCAGCTCTTAATTCTGATTTATTTATAAAAGATAATCTGACTGCTATTACCGGAACACTTTATTTTTGGGAACAATATAGCACCAATGCCAGCCACATAATGCAACAATATCAAGGAGGTTATGCTACACGAACATTAGTAGGAGGCACTCCCCCTATTTCTCCTTCCGGAGTAAGCGGATTGGGTTCCAGCTCAAAAACTCCGGGAAAAAATATTCCGGTCGGGCAAGGCTTTTTTGTAACCGGATCGGCAACAGGAGGAAATATTGTATTCAAAAACAGCCATAGAGCTTTTATCAAAGAAAATCATGCTTCTTCATACACTTTATTCAAATCAAGTAATGCTACCGCTACAGTAGACAATGAATTCGATAACTCTGAGGACGAACAAACTGAAGAACCTTTTATAAAATTACGTCTGGGCTTTAACTCTTTCGATCAACATCACCGTCAAATTTTGCTTGGATTTATGAATGAAAATGCAACTTCAGGTTTTGATATGGGCTATGATGCCAAATCTATAGAAATACAAAGTGATGATATGTATTTCATGAACAACTCTGACAAATTAAACATTCAAGGTGACGGATACTTTAATGTAAACAATATATATCCTCTGGGAGTAGTCACTTCCTCACCAGGTGATGTGAGTTTTGTTCTTGACGAACAAGAAAACCTTCCTGAATCTCAAGAAGTGTATATTTATGACAGCTTAACTGACGTATACACCAGCATCAAAAACGAGCCGTTCACTATCAGTTTACCGGCAGGAAATGCTGACTATCGTTTCTCATTGCGTTTCAATAATCCTGCTGCATTAGGGGTTACCCATAACAACTTGGCCGATGGAATAACAGTATATCATTCCCAAGTCAACAACATGATTAACATTCAAAACAAAACCTTGGACGCACAGGTTAAAACGGTTTTAGTATACAATCTTATGGGACAAAATGTAGCTTCTTTCAAAGTGGACAACCAAGACCAAACCAATATACAATTACCGGTTACTACCCTTAATACTGGCGCTTATATTGTAAAAGTAACCACTGATAAAGGTGATACTACTAAAAAAATAGTTATAAAATAATTTTTTATAAAATCAGTAAAAACAAAACAGCTTTGAGATTGACTCCCTAAATCAGTCTCAAAGCTAAAAACAACCTAGCCTTTCCTAAATCATGAAAAAACCAGAATCTGTAACTAAAAGATATTTTAGTACATGGCTTATGCTGCTAGTATTCATAAATCTTTGCAACGGTCATAACAAAACATCATCGTACATATCTACGTCAAATGACCCTCAGAAAATGAATATTACGGATCAGTTTAAAAAAATCCGGTTGGGGTACAATTCCACCAATCAATACCACCGGCAAATTTTATTAGGATTTATGAACCAATATGCTACTTCGGGAATTGATGTAGGGTATGATGCTGTAAGTATAGATGATATTCCCAACGATATGTATTTCTTAAATAATGGTACAAAACTGAACATCCAAGGGGATGGATACTTTGACCCTGCCAAAATTTTCCCATTAGGAGTACGCAACGAAGTAGCCGGTACCGTCTCATTCGTTATTGACGGAAAAGCAAATTTCAGTGACTCGCAAAACTTTTACATATACGACCATGAAACTGGCTTGCACCACAATATAACTACCGCTCCTTTTCAAATTGAATTAGAATCAGGCACTTTTGACAATCGGTTTTCATTATGCTTCCAAGCCCTCACAACATTAAGCGCGACAGAAAATGAACAATTGACCAACAGTATTTCAATCATTCATTCGCAGGCCAATCATATGTTGAATATTAAAAATCAATCAACAGAAACGACTATAAACAAAGTTGAATTATACAATATAATGGGTCAAAAAGTAACCGATTGGAAGGTGGAATCTCAAAATCAAACCAATATGGAGTTCCCCATTACGGGCATCAGTTCCGGAACATATGTAGTACAACTAACTACCAATGCCGGGCCGCTAAGTAAAAAGATTGTGGTAAATGCCGTCGGCGACAGCAAAAAAGCTAAAAAAACCAACACGGTCTTATGTGAAGATCAATAAACCAAAACCAAAAAAACGTTAAACCTATGCTTCTTTTATTTCTATATATAACAACCAAAAAAATTCCGGCAATGGAAGCTTTATATACTAAAGCGAACTCCATCAGAAACACCAAATTCAAATGGTAGCTGATTATTGTCCCGCTTAGCTTTTCGTCTTTATTGCAGCTTTTGCAACAATTGTTCCAATGACAATTGCAGTTGCTCTCCTGTGTTTAAATCCTTCAACGTGTAGCCTGCCTCAGTAATTTCTTTGACAATAAAAGGAATAGCTCTGTTTTTCACATGTTTAAATTGCTTATCTTCTTTGGCTGCATCAGGATACATTTCGGCTTTGATGTTGTGATTTCTCAAAAAAGTAACGGCCTTCATAGCGGCAAAAGCATGCACCTCGTTATAGTTCAAAAACAACACTTTGGTAGCTGTAGTAACCGTTTCGGGGAAAAGATTCAACTCTTCCAGCACCAGATATATTCTATCCAAACCAAAAGAAATTCCCACACCACTCATGTTTTTCAAACCGAAAATCCCGGTCAAATCATCATAACGGCCGCCACCACCTATAGACCCCATGGCCACTCCCGTTGGGGCTGCCACTTCAAAAATAGCACCGGTATAATAGTTCAGACCTCGGGCCAAGGTCACATCTAAATCAAGATGGGCTTTTTTCAATCCTAATTGGGTCACGTTGTCACAAATAAAACGCAACTCCTCAATACCTTTCATTCCTTCTTCAGAATCAGCAAGCAGAGTAGACAGTTTTTCCAACTTTTCCTCTATGGTTCCAGTAAAACTGAACAAAGGCTGTACTTTCAACAGAGCATCTTCAGAAATTCCTTTTTCAAGCATTTCCTTTTTTACTCCCTCCTCGCCTATCTTGTCGAGTTTGTCCAACGCAACGGTAAAATCAATCAACTTATCCGAAGCACCTATAACTTCAGCAATACCTGAAAGCACCTTACGGTTATTAATCTTGATAGTGACTCCGTTCAATCCCAACGAAGCAAAAACCGAGTCGTACAACTGCACCAACTCTACTTCCTGCCACAACGAGGTGGAACCCACCACATCGGCATCACACTGATAAAACTCTCTGAATCTTCCTTTCTGTGGACGATCAGCACGCCAAACGGGTTGAATTTGGTAGCGCTTAAACGGAAACTCAATCTCGCTTTGATGCTGCACCACATAACGGGCAAAAGGTACGGTCAAGTCGTAACGTAGGGCTTTTTCGGAAATCTTTCCGGTAAGTTTTTTGTAATTTATGGCTTGTAATTCCTCAGTAGGAACCTTATCCAAATAGTCGCCCGAATTCAATATCTTAAAAATCAAACGGTCTCCTTCTTCTCCATATTTTCCCATAAGGGTTTCGGAGTTTTCAAAAGAAGGCGTTTCTATGGGTTGGTAACCAAATTTTTCAAAATGCTGACGCATAATGCTCATGATATAGTTACGCTTAGATACCTCAGCAGGTGAAAAGTCTCTGGTGCCTTTAGGAATACTTGGTTTTTGTGCCATTATTAAGTAAGGAATTAAGATTTAAGACTTAGGAATTGGCTTGACTTGACAAATCCCGAATCGCTTTGCAAATATCTTATTTTTAAAACTATTTTGTACAGCACAAGCAATAATCTTGTAACAAATACTGTATTTTAGTGTCAAATTTGCGTTATGATTGGATTATTCAGAGAAAATGTCAAAATCGCATTGGGTTCTATCCGAACCCAGTTACTGCGCACCATCCTCACGGTCATTATTATAGCCATAGGAATCACCGCTTTGGTAGGCATTCTGACTGTCGTAACCGCCATTGATTACAACCTGAATTCGAGCTTTGCGTCTATGGGCTCTAACACTTTTAACATCAGTCAATACGAGAGCCGTAGCCGACAACACGGAGGCAATGAAGTGGAAAAGGTAAATCCCATCATTACTTACCCCGAAGCCCGAGCTTTTAAAGAACATTATAACTATCCGTTTACTCAAACTTCACTATCGTTTGTAGCCACCTCTTCAGCAGAAGTGAAATATGAAAACAAAAAAACAGACCCCGAGATTTCTGTCTTAGGGATTGACGAATACTATCTGCCTAATACGGGAACCGAAGTAACCAACGGCCGTAACTTTAATGTTTTTGACATTTCCAACAACGTCTATTCGTGTATTGTAGGGTCTGATTTTGCCACGAAAGGCTTGTTCAAAGACGTTAATCCTATTGGGAAAACGCTTTCAATACGAGGTGCCAAGTTCAAAGTTATAGGAGTGTTAAAAGAAAAAGGCTCTACGTTCGGCAACAGTCAGGATTTAAGAGTAATGATTCCTATTCAGGTAGCACGTTCTATGTTTTCGGCACCAAACATCAACTATACATTGAGCTCCATGATTAGCAAAACCGAATTGCTAAATGAAGCTGTAGACAATGCCTTAATCACGATGCGTAAAATACGAAAACTTAACCCGGTAGAAGAAAACAATTTTGCGATTTCCCGCAGTGATGATTTAATCAACCGTATAGCGGAACTTACCAGTTTCTTAGGCTGGTCCGCTTGGATAATGGGTATCATTACCATCTTGGGATCTTCCATTGCTTTGATGAATATTATGGTGGTTTCGGTAACCGAAAGAACCCGTGAAATAGGCGTTCGAAAAGCATTGGGCGCTAACAGAAGAACCATTGCCATGCAGTTTTTTGTAGAAACCTTAACGATTGGACAACTGGGCGGTGTCTTGGGAATTATTTTTGGTATCTTAATCGGCTACATCATCTGTTCTATTGCAGGCTGGGATTTTGTGATTCCGTGGGGAGCTATGATGGCCGCTTTTGTTACCAGTTTCATTGTCGCATTGGTTTCTGGCTTATATCCTGCCATTAAGGCCGCCAACCTTGATCCTATTGAAGCGTTGCGCTACGAATAAGTCGCAGACAACATCCTGTCATTGCCGTAAATATCTTTGAGCAATGTCACTTGCTGAAACCCCAAATCTTTGAGTAACTGTGCAGTTTCTTTTCCTAAATACTGATTAATTTCAAAATACAGCCATCCGTTTGGTTTCAGATTCTTTTGGGCCAGTTGGGCAATTTTACGATAAAAAATCAAAGCATCTTCATCATCGACAAACAAAGCCAAGTGGGGTTCATGCGCCAAAACATTCGGTTTGATTTCGGTCTTTTCCAAATTGCGCACATAAGGAGGATTGGAGACGATAATGTCAAACTGCTGTTCTAAATCTTCGGTCTCCAAAATGTTCTTCAAAAGAAAATTGACTTTTACCTGATTGTTCTCGGCATTTCTTCGGGCTGTTGCCAAAGCTGCTTCCGAAACATCAATCGCATGCACCGCTGAAGCGGAAATGTTCTTTGCTAATGCAATCGAAATACAACCGGATCCTGTTCCTATATCCAATATTGTAATCGGATTAGATTCCATAACTTTAAAAACATTGGACAAAATCAATTCTACCAATTCTTCTGTTTCCGGTCTTGGTATCAGCACATTTTCATTGACTAAAAAAGGCAACCCATAAAATTCCGTTTCGCCTAATAAGTATTGAATCGGTTTTTGTTTTTGGAGTTCTGAAATTATAGCGTTCCATTCTGAAAGTTTAGTTTCTTCCAGCAGCGTTTCGGCTGCCAAAGCCAAGTCGATGCGTTTCAGCCGGTGTAGTTTTTCCAAAATCAAATAAAAGAAACTATCCACTTCCTGCTCATCATAAATGGGAAGCAATTCTTTTCTGAAATAATCTCTGTATTCTTTAAGCAACATTATAAAGTCTTTATCATCCATACCGGACAGGTTGTATGACCGGTATTCCCCAAAGGTTCGCAAAGGTATTCAAATCCGATCTTTTGATACAAATGTTGAGCTGTCAGCATTTCGGGCAAAGTTTCCAAATAGCATTTTTCATAACCGAATTCGGTTGCTTTTTCCAAACACTTTTGAATCATTCGTAAGCCAACACCTTGGCCTCGAAGTTCCTGCAGAAAATACATTTTTTGTAACTCGCAAATATTTTTATTTGAATTTTCCAGCTGACTGATACCCGCTCCGCCTGCAATTTTCCCGTCAAGTTCAACCACAAAATAAACAGCACGAGGCTTGTCATAGGTTTCAAACATAAAATCCAATTGAGTATCAGCAAAAGCAGTTCCGGTCTTTGGATAACCGTCCGTTACAAAAACTTCACGTATCACCGAGGCTATCTGTGGGTTATCTTGCTTTTGGATTTCTCTTATGACAATGCTGTTCATTCTAAAAGTAATAGCTTATTTTTGTGAGGTGAAGATACATGAAACGCCAACGACTAACAAGATTTATAACAATAAATTCAAAGGCGTTCCTGACGACCTTAGACAAAAATGAAATCAACGGAAGAAATTTACATAAAGCGCTGCATTCAGTTAGCTAAAAATGGCTTGGGAACTACCTACCCCAATCCGCTGGTGGGTAGTGTCATTGTACACAATGGCAAAATCATTGGGGAAGGATGGCACCGAAAAGCCGGTGAACCTCATGCCGAAGTGAATGCTGTGAACTCGGTAAAAGACAAATCGCTTTTGACGAAGTCCACAATTTACGTTTCGTTAGAACCGTGTAGTCATTTTGGCAAAACACCGCCTTGCTGTGATTTAATTATTGCACACCAAATCCCAAATGTGGTGATTGGAACCGTCGATCCGAACGGCCAAGTATCGGGCACCGGAATTCAGAGACTCAGAGATCACGGCTGTAATGTTACGGTAGGAGTTTTAGAAAGCGAATGCCACGAACTCAACAAACGATTTTTCACTTTTCACAACAAGCAGCGTCCGTACATCATATTAAAATGGGCTGAAAGTCGGGACGGATTCTTAGCCCCGTTACGTAAAGACAAACAAGAGCCCGTTTGGATTTCTAACAAGTTTTCACGTCAATTAGCACACAAATGGCGAAGTGAAGAGCAGGCCATTTTAGTGGGAACCCAAACGGTTTTAGATGACAATCCCAAGTTAGACGTCAGAGATTGGAGTGGAAAAAGTCCAATCCGTATTGTTTTGGACAGGAGTGGAAAGATTAGTAAAAACCACTATGTAAAGGATGAAAAAAACAAAACCATCATCATAACGGAACAACAAAATTTAACATCCGGTGAAAATCTTCAATTTGAAAGTATTATCTTTGATACAAAGCTAACCAAGAAAATTATCGCTATTACGCATCAATACAACATCCAATCTGTAATTATTGAAGGTGGAAAACAAACACTCCAGACGTTTATCGATGACAATCTTTGGGATGAAGCAAGAGTTTTTATTGGAAACATCTTTTTAGAAGACGGTTTAAAAGCACCAATATTAAAAGAACCTTTCCAAGCAGAAAAAATAAAAGACGACGAACTTAAACTTTTTTTCAACCATGATTAACACTATAATTTTCGATTTTGGAGATGTATTCATTAATCTTGAAAAGGACGCTTCTATTAATGAGTTCAAAAAATTAGGGCTGGATGGCCCCAACGAAGATTTGTTAGCATGTAATGATTTATTTGAAAAAGGAAAAATAACCGAACTGCAATTTATCGAAACGTTTTTTAAGTTCATTCCCAAAGCAACTATTCATGATGTACGAAATGCATGGAACGCTTCTATAGGAGATTTTCCGTTATATCGTTTGGAATTCTTGCAAATGCTGGCCTCGCGTTATCGACTTTTTTTATTAACCAATACCGATTCCATTCACATCAGTCGCTTTGAACACAAAGTAGGCATGTCTTTTTATACTGATTTTTATCGTTGTTTTGAAAAAGTATATTACTCCTATGAAATGGGTATGCGAAAACCCGACCCGGAAATTTTCAACACATTAATCCGAAAACATGATTTATCGCCAAAACGAACTTTGTTTGTTGATGATAAAAAAACCAACACAGATGTGGCAGAGAGCCTAGGTTTACATGTTTGGAATTTACAGGTTGGAACCGATGATGTGGTAAATTTATTTGACCAAAAACACATTCCATTCTAGGTTTTGAACATTTCAGACACTTATAAAACGCTGGCTAATCCTTCACCCGAAATCCTTTATAAAGAAAAAAACAGCAAGTTTTTCGGTTATGCATTCCCTGTAACCACCGAAGAGGAAATCAAACAACATTTGGAAAAATTACAAAAGCAGCATTTTGGGGCGGTTCACTTTTGTTATGCTTTTCAATTAGGAACCGAAAAAATCTATTTCAGAGCCAATGATGACGGTGAACCAAGCAATTCGGCCGGAATGCCAATATACGGACAAATACAATCTTTTGGTCTGACCAACATTCTGATTGTAGTGGTTCGCTTTTTTGGAGGAGTCAAGTTAGGCGTTGGCGGGCTAATTTCTGCCTACCGAACAGCAGCGCAAATGGCTCTCGAAGAGGCTGAAATTATCGAAAGAACAATTGATGTTCAGCTGCAAATTTCTTTTGATTATAAAAACATGAACAAAGTCATGCGAGTGATTAAAGAAAAAAACCTCAAAATCATAAGACAAACCATGGAGGAAAGTTGTCAAATTATAATTGCCACACGAAAAAAAAATGCCGAAACGGTGTTCGACATTTTTAATTCTTTATTCGAAATTGAAGTAAAAAAAGTTTAACTTTTATCAGTCCTTTAATACCTCTAAAATATAATCCGGCGGAGCAATCGGTTTCCCTAAATTCATATCAACAAAAACCAACAAAAATTGGGCTGTTGTTAATAACTCCTCTTTTTCGTTTCGGATTTCACAATCAAATTCTATCTTTACAGAACTCTGGCTTTTAAATTTGGTGATTACTGTAAGTAAGTCATCATAACGCGCTGGTTTTTTGTAATTTATAGTCATTGAAACGATGGGAAGCGCAATTCCGTTTTCTTCGAGCGATTTATATGAAATCCCTTTGTTTCTAAGCCATTCCACCCGTCCCATCTCAAAATAAGGTATATAATTCCCATGATAAACCACACTCATTTGATCGGTTTCAGAATACCGAACTCTAACTTGAATTTTATGTTCTTTCATCTATATTTTTAAGCAGTTAATCTAGTTTTTAAAATCTTATTACGACAATATTTTTAAAAAATCAACACCAATTAAATTTTTTTTAACGAATTTTATTCACATATTTGTTATCCCGAAAAACAGGACTGTTTTTACCAATTTTCCTGTCAAAAAAACCTATAAATAATTACAATAATTTTAAACACAATATGAGCAAAACTGCGCAATCGGTATGGGAAAACTGTCTTTTATTCATAAAAGACAACATTCAAGAGCAAGCTTTTAAAACTTGGTTTGAACCGATTAAATCAGTCGAGCTTACTGACAATGCATTATACATTCAAGTACCGAGTAAATTTTTCTACGAATGGCTTGAGGAGCATTATGTGAAATTATTGAAAGTGGCGTTAACTAAAGAACTTGGTAAAAACGCAAAGTT
The DNA here is from genome assembly GCF_051547105.1 of Flavobacterium sp. XGLA_31. Classification (NCBI taxonomy): domain Bacteria; kingdom Pseudomonadati; phylum Bacteroidota; class Flavobacteriia; order Flavobacteriales; family Flavobacteriaceae; genus Flavobacterium; species Flavobacterium sp. XGLA_31. The sequence continues at coordinate 199,835 of NZ_JBPTTM010000003.1, forward strand.
ACTCTATAAAATTAAAATGGAAAACACTTATGGCAATAAACAACCGTTTACGGAACAGTTGCCAAGTGCACACCGCAGTCCGATAAAATCACAAGACGTTGACGCGCCATTCAAGAACCTGAATCCTGAATTAAAAAATCCTTTTGTAATTCCCGGAATTCGAAACTTAAAAATTGAGTCACAACTTAATCCGAATTATAGTTTTGATAATTTTCTGGAAGGGGATTCAAACCGTTTGGCCCGTTCTGCGGGTATGGCTGTAGCCAATAAACCGGGAGGAACCTCGTTCAATCCGCTATTGATTTTTGGTGGTGTTGGTTTGGGGAAAACGCACTTAGCCCACGCTATTGGAGTGGAAATTAAAGATAAATATCCTGAAAAAACTGTTTTATACATCTCCGCTGAAGTTTTCACCCAACAGTATATAGATTCTGTTAAGAAAAACAACAGAAACGACTTCATCCATTTCTACCAATTGATAGACGTATTGATTATTGATGACGTTCAATTCCTTTCCGGAAAATCAGGAACGCAGGATGTATTCTTCCATATTTTCAATTACTTACACCAAAACGGCAAACAAGTAATCCTGACTTCAGACAAAGCACCTGTGGACATGCAAGACATCGAACAACGTTTATTGTCTCGTTTCAAATGGGGATTGTCTGCCGAGTTACACCAACCGGATTACGAAACCAGAATTTCTATCCTAAAAAACATTCTCTACCGAGACGGTGTGGAAATGCCGGAAGAAATTGTAGAATATGTAGCCAGAAACATCAAATCGAACGTAAGAGAGTTAGAAGGCGCTATCATTTCGCTGATTGCTCAATCTTCTTTCAACAAAAAAGAAGTGACTTTGGATTTGGCTAAAAGTGTAGTGGAAAAATTCGTTAAGAATGTAAAACGAGAAATTTCAATAGACTACATCCAAAAGGTAGTTTCGGACTATTTTCAATTGGATGTCGACACACTACAGTCCAAAACCAGAAAGCGACATGTGGTGCAAGCCCGTCAACTGGCCATGTTTTTTGCAAAAAAATTCACTAAATCCTCTTTGGCCAACATTGGTTCACAAATTGGCGACCGTGATCATGCTACCGTTCTACATGCCTGCAAAACTGTTGACAACCTAGTTTCAACCGACAAACAGTTCAAAAAGTTTGTAGAAGATATTCACAAAAAATTATCGCTGTAATTGGCTTTTTGACTAAGTTTGCAACTTAGAAAACAATAATATGCCCGTTAAAATTCTGATGGTTTGTCTAGGAAACATTTGCCGATCTCCCTTGGCAGAAGGTATTTTAGCCTCAAAACTCCCATCAGACAAATTCATTGTTGACTCCGCCGGAACGGGAGCCTACCATATTGGCAAACAACCTGATATGCGGTCAATCACTACAGCCCAAAAACATGGCTTAAATATTACCTATCAAAAAGCAAGACAATTTTCTTCAAAAGATTTTGACGATTTCGATTATATTTTTGCCATGGATAATTCCAACTATGACAACATCATGGAATTGGCAAAAACTGAAGCTGACAAAGAAAAAGTAGATATGATCTTGAATTATCTGTTCCCGGGCGAAAATGTTGATGTTCCCGATCCCTATTATGGATTGCAAAATGGCTTCGATATGGTTTATGAAATGCTGGATGAAACTTGTGAAATCCTAGCCCAAAAACTGATAGAAAAACATTCTTAAAATGCTTTAGCATTTCATTTTATACATAAAAATCACACCTAAAAACAGATGAAACCGGTTACGCTCAAAGGAAAGCTTTATTTGATACCGACCACTTTGGGAGAAATGAACCCGCATGATGTATTGCCTCAGACTGTTAAAAGAGCCATTGACTTCATAGATTACTACATTGTAGAAAATGAAAAGACTGCCCGAAAATTCATTAAAGCGATTCAACCTGAAAAAGCACAGCCGAGTTTAAAAATATCTACTCTTAACAAACATACTAAAGTTACCGATTACAACCTGATGCTAGCGCCTTGCCTAAGCGGCATAAATGTTGGCTTAATGAGCGAAGCCGGATGCCCCGGAGTTGCTGATCCCGGAGCCGCTATAGTAAAAATTGCACATGAAAACGGAATTCAGGTTGTTCCACTAGTAGGTCCTTCTTCTATTTTATTGGCGATGATGGGTTCGGGAATGAACGGTCAAAGTTTTGCTTTCAACGGCTACCTTCCTATTGATAAAGGGGAAAAAAAATCAGCTTTGAAAAATTACGAGAAGCTTTCTCATGATAAAAATCAATCTCAGATTTTCATAGAAACCCCTTATCGAAACAACAAATTACTGGAAGATTTTCTGCAAACGTTACAGCCTAACACCCTTTTGTGTATTGCCAGTGACATTACACTACCTACGGAATACATCAAGACATTACGGGTGGCCGATTGGAAAAAAACAAAGGTCGATTTACACAATCGACCTACTATTTTTATCATTCACAAAATATAAATTAATCTACTCTGGCGTTTTTGACGGCTTTGATTCCTTTGGTCTCGTAGCCTCCAAAATCTTTTAAATACGTTTTGACTGAGGTTCCGTAATCGTCCTTGCACTTCTTCTCCCCATTAGAGTTAAGAAATCGTTTTACCGAACCGGTTCCGCCTAAATGTGCAGCCGCTAAAATTCCTGACTCAGTGATTTTTACTCCATCGACGATTTTACCATCGAAATAATCAATATAATCCTGAAGCTCGTATTTATTTTTGGACAGCAAAGCGATAAATGCTTTTTCCTGAAGCTTAGGGTTGTTTAAAAAGCCTACACTATCATGAATCCCAATAGACTTAAGGGTTTCGGCACCAAATTGATACTTACCCATGTATCCTAATGAATTAATTTTTCTGTATTTTCCTTGGGATTCCTTATGAGCCAAAGCTTCCTTGAAGCCAATAAAAAATCTTCCGGTAAACGGGATTTTAAGAGTTACGTAGTCGATATAATTTTGAGATGGAAAAATATAAGATAATCCGCTATTTTCATCAAAACGAAAACCGTCTTTGATTTGAGAAGTATAAGGTTTAAAACCAGAGCTTATAAAAGCTACTGTGAGTAGAATGGCGATGTAAAAAATTCCTTTTTTTATCATTAATTGTTATTTCTCAAGCGCTGTCACCGACATGAAATTTACGGCTGCAAATATACAACTAATTTTATAAAATTGAATATCAAGCAGTTAAACTACTTCAAAAGTAGATTAAATGCATTTTTGAACCGCCGTTCCCCTTGATTTCAAAGGCAGGAGCGGGAATCTTAATAGTATTGAAAATTGTTAAAATTGTCTTAACAAAATGGGATTTTGTTTCAATTTTAGTCAAATCAACGTCAAGACTGAGGTAAAATTGACGGTATCTTTTGTTCTCATAAGAGGAAATAGTATCAACAAATTTATCATTTCCGGTTATCATTCCCTCGGCACCATATCCCAATGCAATGTTCAACCATTTTGGAAACTTGGTTCCTTTGACAAACGAATAAATATTACCAGAAAGCCAATAGGTTTGCCCATTGTAATCTTTTAAGATTTGCTCTTGTATGGAACTACCCAAAACCTCAGGTCTTTGAGAAGCATATGTAGTAGTATGAAAAGAAAATTTAGGCACGATTCGTTGCTCCTGCCATAACAATTCCTGAGACACAAATAAAGCTGTTCCCGAAACATTAGCCACAACATCTCCCATTGAAGCTCCCCAATTGGCCGAATAACCATCAAAAACCTCAACGGTAGTCATAAAAGCCAATCCTAGGGTTGAGCCATAAATAAGTTGTGATTTTCTGTCGCACCCTGACCATCTCAAAGCTTGGGCTCCAAAACTTCCCAAATGATAGGACGAAAAAATATGTCCTGCTTTATCCATCTGCAACCATTCTGCATTATCATTAATAAAGTGAAAATTAGACCTGGGATAATCGGCGTACCAAACCTGATTCAATGCAATCAAGGTTCCTGTTCCCAAAGCTGCTTCAGAAAGAACAATTGTTTTGAGTCGTTTCTTGTTTAGAGTATCAGAGGGTTTTAAAAAAAGTGCAACTGAGTTTTGTGCTACAACAAAACTTGTAAAAAAGAACCATACAATTATGTAGCACCTTGTCTTCAAAAATTAGCGTTTGGTCCCCTGAGCATTGAGCCAATCGGCATATTTCTTGGCATTGATACTGTGTTGCGCCATAGTTGCCGCAAATTCATGATACCCGAAGCGTTCCACACTGGCGCAAAAATAAAGGTAATTGTGTTGTGCCGGGCTCAGTACGGCATCAATAGCATCAACATCAGGCATAGCAATGGGTCCCGGAGGCAATCCTTCTTTTTGGTATGTATTGTAAGGAGAATTGATAAACAAATCATTATATAAAACCCGCTTAATGATTTGATCAAAATTATTATCGCGCAGTTTCAGAGCATAGATCACAGTGGGATCAGCTTGTAATGGCATACCTTGTTTCAATCGATTTAAATAAACTCCGGCGATAATAGGTCTTTCACTTTTCTTTACAGATTCTTTGTGTACTATAGAAGCTAATGTAATCACCTGAACAGGTGTCATATTTAAAGCTTCCGCTTTAGCAATTCTGTCTTTATTCCAAAAACGGTTGTACTCTTTCAACATTTTTTCGCGAAATTTTTCAGCCGAAATATTCCAATACACCTCGTACGTATTAGGCAAAAACATAGAAAACACATTATCTTTGGTAAAACCGTTTTTCTGCAAAAAAACAGTATCTCGGAAAGTAGCCAACAATTTTGTGGTGTCAGGTTCTATTTGAGAACTCAAGCGTTCACACAAATTTTCTAATCTTTCCTGATTGTTAAACGCAAGTTTTACGGGTACATTTCGACGCATGGCACCCACTAACTGAAAAGCATTCATTCCTTTCTTGAACAGAAATCTTCCCGGTTTTACATGATTTTGATACGAGCGGAGCTTTGCTATAATTTCAAAATCGCTCATATTTTTAACGTAAGGCGAAATAATTTTTTCTACGGCATCGTAATTAGAGCCTGTTGGAATTTCAACATACATTTCGTTTTGTTCAAAATTAGTATCCGAAGTAAAAAACTTGACAAAAACAACCAAAATCACAACAAGGAAAACAATTCCTAAACCCTTAATAATTTTATTTTTATTCACGTTCAAGACTGAAAATAGTTAGTGTTTATTTTTTTAATTAATTGAAAAAGAGCTTCATCATGAAAAGTATCACCGGTAAAATTCCAGTCCTTCTTGACACCGATTTTTTCGAAACCAAATGTAGTAAAAAGTGACAAGCTCGCTGAATTTTCTGTTCCAATATTTGCATACAACTGATGCAATTGTAAGTGCCGAAAAGCATAAGAAATCACCAAACTCAAAGCTTCTTTACCAAATCCGCTGTTTCTGTCAATTTCATTTTGAATGACAATACCAACTCCGGCACGCTTATTCTTAATATCAAAATCAAACAAATCTATCAAGCCTATTGGAGTAAGATCGTCATTTTTACAAATTGCCAAGCGTAATTGCTTAGCCTCATATATATCCTGATGGGCATTTTCAAGATACTGACGAATCAGAAATTTACTGTAGGGGGTAATCGTATTGCTGACTTCCCAAATATTTTCATCATTTTCTATGGAGTAGACAAACTCCAAATCTTCAGGTTCTAAAGCACGAAGATAGATACTGCTCCCTTTTAATGTTACCATTCTATATCTCCTTCAAAAACAAAAACAGCCGGTCCTTTCAGGAAAACATTGGTATAACTGTTTCCGATTTTCTCAAACGAAACTTCCAGCTTGCCTCCTTCGACATCAAGATAAACATGATTGGAATTGGTTTTTCCAAGGGCATGCATGGCAATTGCAGTAGCTGTGGCTCCCGTTCCGCAGGAATACGTCTCATCTTCCACCCCACGCTCATAGGTTCGCAAACGGAAGTGATTATCCGAAAGTTGCTTGACAAAATTTACATTGCTTCCGGTTTTTCCATACAAATCAGAATAGCGAATTTGAGCACCAATTCCTTTTACATCAAAACCATCCAACTCCTCCACCATCATGACATGATGAGGCGAACCGGTGTTCAGAAAAACATAATCGGTTTCCATTTTTACCTCCAGAACGTTTTTCATCCCCAAGGAAATAATTCCGTCTTCTAAAACATAGGCATGATGCAACCCATCAGTAGCTAAAAAAGTAGTTTGATCATGAATCACACGCAAACTCTTGGCAAAAGCTACCAGGCAACGGCCTCCGTTACCACACATCGAACTTTCATTCCCATCGGAGTTGTAATACACCATCTTGAAATCAGTTTCTAAATCGTTTTCAAGTAGTATTAACCCGTCGGCTCCTATACCGAAGCGCCGATCACAGAGTTTCTCGATAAGCTTAACATTGTCTTTTGGGAAGGAATTGTCACGGTTATCAATCATGACAAAATCATTTCCGGTCCCTTGATATTTGGTAAAAAAAAGTTTCATAGTGCGGTTTCCTTCCACAAAGATAACAAATATTAAGATTAACTTAAAAAGTGTTAAACCACCGTTAAAGGGTATTGGACAAAAAATTGAATCTTTATAATTTTACTGTAAATAATTTAAAATGTAAATGACTATGAAACGATTATCTGGTTTATTTTTGGTTTCTTTATTAAGTGGCGCGACCACTCTTGGGGCATACAAATTATTTATAGAAGGAAAAAGCAATCGCGATTCGATTGTAACCATGGCACCAGGCAACTATACTAAAGCAGTCGGATTTAACGGAGAAGCTGTTGACTTTACCACCGCAGCCGAAAACGCTGTACATACTGTGGTACACGTAAAGAACGTTTCCGTCAGAACCGTTTCAAATCCGATTATGGAATTTTTCTACGGACAACGAGGAGGACAGCAACAGGAACAAATCGGAACCGGCTCGGGTGTTATCATTTCAGAAGACGGTTATATTGTGACCAATAACCACGTAATTCAGGATGCGACTGAGCTTGAAGTTACCTTAAACAACAACAAATCATACAAAGCAAAACTAATCGGCACCGATTCCAAAATGGACATAGCGTTGCTGAAAATCAATGCCGATGAAAAATTACCGTATTCTTCTTTTGCCGATTCCGATCAGGTAAAAGTTGGCGAATGGGTGTTAGCGGTGGGAAATCCGTATAATTTAACTTCAACTGTAACTGCAGGAATTGTATCGGCTAAGGCCCGAAATTTAGAAAACAACGGATTGCAGTCTTTTATCCAAACCGATGCAGCGGTTAACCCCGGCAACAGCGGTGGAGCATTGGTAAACACTCGAGGCGAGCTAATCGGTATCAACACTATGATTTCGTCACCCACCGGAAGTTATGCCGGTTATTCTTTCGCAATTCCATCTAATATTACCCGAAAAATCATTGAAGACATCATGGAATTCGGAGGAGTACAAAGAGGTATTTTAGGTGTGGAGGGTTCAGAATTGAACAGTAAAGCTTCTCAGGAATTTGGCATCAAAGACACAGAAGGGTTCTATATCAACAAAGTAACCAAAGGCTCAGGAGCCGAGAAAGCCGGGTTACAAAAAGGCGATGTAATCAAAAAACTGGATACTCAAAACATCAACACCTTTGCCGAGCTATCCGGATACATCAGCACAAAAAGACCTAATGATAAAGTAAAAGTTACGTTTATTAGAGATGGAGAAACCAAAACAGCTATGGTTTCTTTGATAAAAAATGACGTTTTCACTACGGAGTTTAAAGGTTTGGAATTGGAAAACATCACCTCAGCTGACAAAAAGAAATTTCGAATCAGTTACGGTGTTCGCATTAAAGACATTAACAATGAAAATCTGAAACCATATTATGACCAACTCAAAGGAGGCATCATTCTCTCGGTAGATAATGTAAAAGCAACTGATGTAGAAACCATTTCAAGTTTTCTCAATAAAAAAGACGAAAATCAAAATGTGAGCATTCAAATGATCAACGGAATCGGACAAATCATACAGGTTATTATATAATTCATCTTACTAACTATAATGCCAAGCCAGCCCTTTTTAGGACTGGCTTTTTTTTATTGTTAAAAAATTACGAAATCGTTTTCGCCATAGACTTTGAATCATTACTTTTGCGCCAAATTTCATTTTAAAACACAACTAAATACTTATTTCTTTTATGAACAGTAATACTTTATACGAGAAGGAATTATCATTTCAGGCTGATCGTCGAAAGGCAGGAGTTGAATTCATCAAAATCATCAGCGATTTATGGTACGACAAATCCATTGAATTGGTTCTTTTCAGAAACCAGTTAATCGACCGAAATGTGAGCGATATTATGAATTTACACGAATATGCCGGTGAATTTGTTCAAAAACCCATCAATGTTTTTGATTCTGTTGAAATAGCCCGGGCTATCGAAAGTTTGGACCTGCCACCATCGCGTATCGACATTGGCAAACTAACTTATGAGTACCACTTAGAAGACAACAAATACCACGACTGTAAAGCTTTTGTAATAGACAAACTTTCCAATGCTAAAGATTTCCAAAACATCAAACCAAAAGACGTGGTACTTTATGGTTTTGGTAGAATCGGACGTCTGTTGGCTCGTGAAATGATGAGCAAAATAGGAAAAGGACAACAATTGCGTTTGCGCGCTATTGTTACCCGTGACCGAAATGACGCCTTATCTTTAGAAAAAAGAGCATCCTTATTACGTTACGATTCTGTTCACGGTGACTTTGAAGGTTCTGTACAGGCTGACCCGGAAAACAATGCTTTAATCATCAACGGAACTACCGTACACATTATTACAGCTGCCGGTCCTGAAGAAATTGATTACACAAAATATGGCATAGAAGACGCTTTAGTCATCGACAATACCGGAGCTTTCACCACAGAAGAAGCCTTGAAACGTCACTTAACGTCAAAAGGAGTAGACAAAGTTTTATTAACTGCACCGGGCAAAGGAGTTCCGAATATTGTTTACGGAGTAAACCATAATGATTACAATCCTGAAACCGTTGATATTTTTTCAGCAGCTTCTTGTACTACCAATGCCATCACACCTGTTTTAAAAGCTATCGAAGATACATTGGGTGTTGTAAAAGGTCATTTAGAAACAATACATGCATATACCAACGACCAAAATTTGGTAGACAACATGCACAAAAAATACCGTCGTGGAAGAGCAGCCGCTTTAAACATGGTAATCACTGAAACCGGAGCCGGAACCGCAGTAGCCAAAGCATTACCGAGCTTAGCAGGAAAATTGACTTCAAATGCAATTCGCGTTCCTGTTCCCAATGGCTCCCTCGTTGTTTTGAATTTAGAAGTCGGCAAAGAAACTTCTATTGAAGAAGTAAATGCCATCATGAAAAAGTATGCTTTAGAAGGCGAATTGGTAGAACAAATCCGTTACTCTTTAAACAACGAGTTAGTTTCTTCTGATATAGTCGGCACAGCTCAACCTTCAATTTATGACAGCAATGCCACTATTGTTTCGGGCGACGGAAAGAACATTGTCATGTATGTTTGGTATGATAACGAGTACGGTTACAGCCATCAGGTAATCCGTTTGGCCAAATACATCGCCAAAGTAAGACGCTATACTTACTATTAATAGTTAAAATTGATTCAGAAAAATCCGCTTAACTCATGCAGTTGAGCGGATTTTTTGTTGTTATTAACAATTTTTTGTTAATAAATACTGTTTTTTGAATAATAAATTACTATTTTTCGCGTTCTAATTAAGACCCACAAATCTGATTTATGAAAAAAGTAATTTTCAGCTTATTGCTTTGCAGTTCTTTTGCCTTTTCGAATGAAGAACCAAAAATAAAGACCTACAATTATGGCCAAAACGGAATGGAGTTAGTTTCTCGTTCCAAAAAAGGAACTGTAATCATCAGTACTTTTAATGCCAAGATGACCATTCGTCAAGACATAGCCGCCAAGGTATACGATTTGTTTTTAGCCAATAAACTGGAAAACAACAAAAAAGTTACCGTAAAGGGATTAGAGGCCAATGTAACCGGGAAATGTGTGATCAAAAAGAAGAAGGATCTAACCGCGGTCGAATTCTATTATGAAACGGTAGACTGGAACAACGGAATCAAGGAAGTTTATAAAAAGGTTAATTAAAAAAAGCTCCGCATTAATGCGGAGCTTTTTTTATAAAAATATAAAAACCGTTAAGCTTTACCTGCCGCAATAAGGTTCAAGGCAGAACCGGCAACAAACCAGCCTATCTGGCTGTCGTTATAAGTATGATTGGCCATAATGATATCTTTAGAACCATCGGCATGGACAAACTCTAACGTCAACGGTTTACCCGGTGCAAATTCTGTCAAGTCTAAGAAGTTGATGGTATCATCTTCTTGAATTTTATCATAGTCTGCTTCATTAGCAAAAGTCAACGCCAACATTCCTTGCTTTTTCAAATTGGTTTCATGGATACGGGCAAACGATTTCACCAAAACCGCTTTAACACCCAAGAAACGAGGTTCCATAGCAGCATGTTCACGGGAAGAACCTTCTCCATAGTTTTGATCCCCTACTACAATAGAAGCAACTCCGGCAGCTTTATAAGCTCTTTGCACAGCAGGAACCGCATCGTATGTTCCGGTCAATTGATTTTTCACTTTATTGGCTTCCTGATTGTAAGCATTCACAGCTCCAATCAACATATTGTTGGAAATATTATCTAAATGTCCACGGAAACGCAACCAAGGTCCGGCCATCGAAATGTGGTCTGTAGTACATTTTCCGAAGGCTTTGATTAATAGCTTAGCACCGGTAATATTTTTTCCGTCCCAAGCATCAAAAGGAGCTAACAACTGTAAACGGTCTGAAGTAGGAGAAACGACCACCTCAACCGATGAACCATCAGCAGCCGGGGCTTGGAATCCTGCATCCTCTACATCAAAACCTTTAGTAGGCAACTCATCACCGTGTGGCGGGTTCAATTTTACTTCTTCCCCATTATCATTCAACAACGTATCGGTTAACGGGTTGAAAGACAAATCTCCTGAAATAGCCAACGCAGCCACCATTTCCGGCGACGTTACGAAAGCATGCGTATTGGGGTTTCCGTCAGCACGTTTGGAAAAGTTTCTGTTAAACGAGTGCACAATGGTATTTTTTTCACCCTTATCTGCACCTTCTCTGTCCCATTGTCCGATACAAGGTCCGCAAGCATTCGTAAATACTTTGGTACCCATTTTTTCAAAAGTGGCAATGATACCGTCTCTTTCTATAGTATAACGAATTTGTTCTGATCCCGGATTAATTCCGAATTCTGCTTTAGGCGTAATGCCGTGCGCTACGGCTTGCTCTACAATAGAAGCCGCACGAGCCATATCTTCGTACGAAGAGTTGGTACACGAACCGATTAATCCCCACTCTACTTTTAACGGCCAACCGTTAGCAGCAGCCTCTTCTTTCATTTTAGAAACAGGCGTACCTCGGTCCGGAGTAAAAGGACCGTTGATATGTGGCTCTAATTCGGACAAATTGATTTCAATTACTTGGTCAAAATACTGGCTTGGATTAGCATATACTTCGGCATCACCGGTTAAGTAATCGGCTACTTTATCAGCAGCATTTACTACGTCCTGACGTCCTGTAGCAGCTAAATACCTTCTCATAGAATCATCGTATCCAAAAGTAGAAGTGGTCGCCCCAATTTCGGCACCCATATTACAAATGGTTCCTTTTCCGGTACATGACATATTGGTTGCCCCTTCACCGAAATATTCAACGATAGCACCCGTACCTCCTTTTACAGTAAGGATATCAGCTACTTTCAAAATAACATCTTTTGGCGCAGTCCAACCGTTTAATTTTCCGGTCAGTTTTACTCCGATTAATTTCGGAAACTTCAATTCCCATGACATGCCCGACATAACATCAACGGCATCTGCTCCACCAACACCAATAGCCAACATTCCTAATCCGCCGGCATTCACCGTATGCGAATCGGTTCCAATCATCATTCCACCCGGGAAAGCATAGTTTTCCAAAACGATTTGGTGAATAATTCCCGACCCCGGTTTCCAAAATCCGATACCGTATTTATTGGATACAGAAGACAGAAAATCAAAAACTTCTTTAGATTGTGAATTGGCCACAGCCAAATCAGTGGTAGCTCCTACTTTAGCCTGAATCAAGTGATCACAGTGTACAGTCGTAGGCACGGCTACTTTGCTCTTACCGGCGTGCATGAATTGCAACAAAGCCATTTGGGCTGTAGCATCTTGACAGGCTACTCTGTCGGGAGCAAAATCAACGTAATCTTTTCCGCGTGTAAAGGATTGAGAAGGCATTCCTTCCCATAAGTGTGAGTATAAAATCTTTTCAGATAACGTAAGTGGGCGTCCGACAAGCGCTCTTGCTTTATCCACACGAGCTGCCATGGTAGCATACACTTTTTCAATCATTTCAATATCAAAAGCCATATCAATTGGGTTTATTTGTTTAGCAGTGCAAATTTACGAAAACGTTGTACTTCAAAAAAATGATTTTACCCTAATATGTTGCTCGTCCCTTATGATTTGTGAAAAGCTGATTTTTAAGAAGCGTTTTTTGTCAATTCTTTATTTATATTATCAAAAAATGACAAATTACCAATTTTTATCCCGTAAATCCATCATGGGTTTTTCATAAAAACGATAGAGCAAATAGCTCAAAAAGAAGGTAATGGAAACATAAGCCAACACGAATCCATACAGCTGAAGCGGTTGTGCCGGATCATAGTGAATATAGTGTTTCAAAAGCTGCAGCACCACACTGTAATGCAGCAGATAAACAGAATACGAAACAATACTGATAAAAACTACGGGCTGTTTCAGAAACGACATTTCTGTTTCCCAATCGGATAAAAACGGCAGAAAACAAGCTACAGCCAAAGAAACCAAAGGCAGGTAAAAAACATTCCATAGCAACGGATGCGTTTCAATGAGCAATCTGAAGTAGCCAATCGCAATAAATTGAAATACAAAAATGCAGAGTCCCAAAACAAAGAAAATAAGCTTGTTGTTTTGCCAAAAACTCTTAAAATTGCAATAAACCCAGCTGCATAGTACGCCGATAAAAATACTATCCAACCGATACACAACTACCGCTTTCAAAGAAACATTCCATTGGGTCACGTTGACATTTGTGGTGGTAATTTGATAATAAATTTTAGCACAAAAGAAAATCAATATCAGCGCGAGGACCGAACCTAAAAAAAATCGGGACTTGTCTTTTGGCCGGACGACTGTTCCCACAGCGAAGAGAAAAAACGGCAAAACTATGTAGGCGTACTCTTCTACAGAAAGACTCCACGATTCAGGGAAAAAGGAGAGCATGGTGGTATTAAAATTCTGCAGAAAGAAAAAATACTTCCACAAAGAAGGGGTAGTATAGCCTACCAAACCGGCTATTCCAATATCAACCAACAGGATTAAAAAATAATTGGGCAACGTTCTGAACCATCTCCTCTTGAGAAAATAAAATACCTTAGCAACTGAAAAATCTTCCTTTAAATACAACTCGTACAATAGTTTACCAATAAGGAAACCGCTCAAAACAAAGAAAACCTCCACGCCTAAAAAGCCTGACAGCACCATCATTTGGTGAAAAAGCCCCTGAGACTCCGGAAAAATCCAAACACAGTGACCAAACAAAACCATCAGTATGGCCAAGGCACGCATTAAATCCAGCCCAAATATCCTTTGCCCGGTTTGATTTCCAATCATATAAAATGTACTTTTGTAATATGTTGCAACCAAAGATATATAAAATTTCAGGAGTACTGCTTCTAATTGTCCTCTTGAGTGGCGGAATTTACTACTGGCAGTTGCCTAATCGTCATAAAGCCATCGTAAAATCATATGTGTTCGAAAAGCTGGGGATTGTAAATCCGAACTGGAAAGTAGATAATCGGCAACAAACCTATAAAATGATATCTCCCGAGTTTTACATTGACAACATCTACAAATCAATGGAAGGCCCGAAAGCATCAAATTACGTTCAACTCACTCAGGATTCTGCTGTGGTTTGGTTGACCGGGTTTCAGGTAAGAGCACTGGATGCCAAGTCGCTCAAAACCATCTCCAAAGATTTTATCTGCCACACCAATATCGACTTCAACGATGTGAAATATTACAGTTCGTTTCATTTGGAAAAAAGAATCGGAACTCAATTCCCTCGTCTGACCTCGCTCTCTCACGGACTGGAAAGCTTCAGTTTTCCTAAAGGTTACGGAGTTCCGATGAAAGGCAACGAACTGCTTTATGTAACAACCGAATCCTTAAACCACAACCTGCCCGATGCCAATTTTTGGATCCGACACGAAGTTGACATTAAGTATTCCAAAGAACCGGATTTAAAACCACTAATGAGCCGAACGGCTTTTATCATGTTGCCTTATGACAAATGGGATCCGTACAAAGAACCAACCGACCCCGGAACCAATCAGTGCATTCCCGTGGAAACCAAAAACCACAGCTATGATGATGGTAAAGGCAACAAACTCTCAGGGCATTGGGTGATTCCCACAGGGAAAAACACCTACCGCAGCAGTATTAATGAACAATTGCAACTACAAGACAGTTTGCGCTTGCATGCTGCAGCCATCCATGTCCATCCTTTTGCGACACAAATTACTTTGTATGATAAAACGGCTCAAAAAGCCATTTTTACCAGTAAAATAATAAATCACAAAGGGAAAATCGGATTGACCCGCATAGCGCCTTTTGCTTCCGAGGAAGGCATTTGGCTCTACAAAAATCACGACTACGAAATAGTATTAGACGTCAATAATACTACTGCAACCCCTCAGGATATGATGGGCAGTATGTTCCTGTTTTTTTACGATAAAGAATTGGATGCGATACTCCGGAAAAATTAAAGCAATTTGGCAATAATCATTTCTTCCGAAATGCCTTCCGCATCAGCTTTATAATTTTTGATGATACGGTGGCGTAAAATCCCCACAGCAACAGCTTTTACATCTTCAATGTCCGGAGAGAATTTTCCATGGAAAGCGGCATTCGCTTTGGCAGCCAAAATCAAGTTTTGCGAAGCTCTTGGCCCGGCACCCCAATCCAAATAATTGTTAACATATTCGGAAGCCAATGGGCTTTTAGGTCTGGTTTTGCCAACCAAGGTTACAGCGTACTCCACCACATTATCGGCTACCGGGATACGGCGAATCAAATGTTGAAAGTCAATAATCTCCTGTGCAGAGAACAAAGGATGAATTACCGGTTTAGCATCAGAAGTAGTGCTTTTCACCACTTCAACCTCTTCCGCAAAAGTGGGATACTCTAATTTAATGGCAAACATAAAACGGTCCAACTGTGCTTCGGGTAACGGATAGGTTCCCTCCTGCTCAATCGGGTTTTGAGTAGCCAAAACAAAATACGGCAAATCCAGTTTATAGTTCTGACCGGCTATGGTCACCGCTCTTTCCTGCATCGCTTCCAACAAGGCCGCCTGAGTTTTGGGTGGTGTTCTGTTAATCTCGTCTGCCAAAATAATGTTGGCAAAAATAGGTCCTTTAATGAACTTAAACTGACGGCTTTCGTCCAAAATCTCACTTCCTAAAATGTCCGAAGGCATCAAATCCGGGGTGAACTGAATGCGTTTAAAATCTAAGCCCAAGGCTTGTGAAATGGTATTCACCATCAGCGTTTTGGCCAAACCGGGAACCCCCACCAACAAGGCATGACCTCCGGAAAAGATACTCAATAAGATTTGGTCAACCACATCGTCTTGACCAACAATTATCTTAGCAATCTCTTTTTTAAGTTCGGTCCTTTTTTGAACTAAATTTTGAATGGCAGCAACATCAGACATGATATCCAGGATTTTTGAATTATGAAATCAGATTTTTTTCTAAAGTACAATTATTTTTTCAACCAATTATTGGCAAAAACACAATCACGGTATTCCCCATTAATTTTGATATAGGTTTCTTTGATTTTCTCATCACTCCATTTAGCAATCGCTTTGATTTGTTTTTCTTTCAAAGCCAAATCTTTGATTTTCGTATAGTCCTTAGCGTAATCAGCGGTATGCTCATCTATACGGTTGGTCACGGTGATGATTTTATATTTTTTACCGGCTCTCGGATCATCATCCAAAATAGGTTGAGTTACCGCACCGTTTTTCAAATTCGACACTTCGCTGTAAAGACTCGGATCCATTTTAGTCAATTCAAAGTGAGTATCCTGAGTTTTCGGATTAATCAAAACCCCACCATTGGCGCGTGTTTCTTTCTCATCAGACAAAGTACGGGCCGCTTCCGCGAAAGTGATTTCTCCTTTTTCAATGCGTTGTTTGATTGTGGTGATTTTTTCTTTAGCATCTTTCAGTGCCTGATCAGACACTTTCGGCATCATTAAAATATGGCGCAACTCTATGTCCTGTCCCAATATTTTTTCAACCATAATAATGTGGTACCCGTATTCGGTTTCAAACGGTTCTGAAATTTCGCCTTCGCCCAAACTAAAGGCAACATCTTTAAACTCTTTGACAAATTGGGTTTTTCGGTTAATTTTATAAAACCCTCCGTTGGCTGCCGAACCGCGGTCATCCGAATAGATTACGGCCCGGGTTTTGAAACTCGCTCCGGCCAATACTTCCGCTTTGATTTCCTTCAAACGATTGATAACCCTTTGTTTTTCTTCATCCGAAATTTTCGGTGCAATCACAATCTGTGCAACCTCCATTTCAGCACCAAACACCGGTAAATCGGCGGTCGGAATCGATTTAAAAAAGGTACGGGTTTCTTCCGGTGTGATTTCCACACCGTCAACAATTTTCTTTTGCATTTCAGCACCTAACTTATTGGTCTTAATGATGTCAAACAACTCGTTTCGGAATTCCTCTTCATTGCTTTTTTTGAAATACTGGATGACTTTTTCCATAGAGCCCAACTGCTCTACCATATAGTTTACCTGATCATCCATTTTTTCTTTGATCTCCTCGTCTTTCACAATAATACTGTCTTGTACCGCCTGATGAGCATACAGTTTTTCTTCCAGTAATTTCCCCAGCATTTGACAACGGGTGATATCTTTTATCGAATTGCCCTGACTGGATAACTCCAAAAAGGATTTGTCAATATCGGAATCCAGTATGATATAATCTCCTACGGTGGCAATAACACCATCCACTTTTTGTCTGCGGGTGGTATCGGGTGTTTTCGTTTTCACCGAGTCTTTTATAATCTCCTGGGCATGGGCAAAAAACACAGCCCCTATGGTCGCAATCAGGGTAACTGCTAATTTGCTACTTGTAAATTTCATAATCCTTGTTTTTAATGGCATCATCCGTAATTTCTTTTTCAAATTTCTTTATCAATTCTAATTTTCTTTTGTTCAAAATGACTTCCTTCAATGTGGGCTTAAGGTACTCAAACGGTGAAATTTGATTCTTATCAATCACATTAGTCACTTTGATTAAATAGACATCCTCCTGATGCTGAATTTCTATTTTTTTTCCGGCCCGCATCAGCTCATCGCGGTTATCCGGGTTGATGACCGGCAGCTTGGCATAGACCTGACTCATATCAACCCAAACACTGTCGTTGAGCGCAAAACTCTTGAACTGCAAAGCGTAGGTGTCCCAAAACTTTTTGTCTTTTTTGTTGTAATCAAAGAACTTACTTCTTATGGTCACAAAACGCGGATTATTTTTGGCCAAATGCACATAGCGCAGTCGCACTAAAGTTCCGTTGGTTTTAAAATTCTCCTTATTGTCGTTGTAATATTTTTTTAATTCCTCCGGACTCACAACCGTATCGACTGTGTTTTTTACCACTTCCTCTATATAGGCTTTGGTATACAAATCAATCTTATATTGCCGGATTAAATTACCAAATTCCCCTTTCTTCTTTTCACTGAGATTGCGTTCTGCAGCATCAATCAGCAACTTTTGACTCGCCCATCGGTCAATAAAATCCCGCACTATCAAAATACTGTCCGCTTTGGAAGTCCCGGCCGGAACCAACGTAGCAATATCGCTTTTATACAAATAGCTCTTTCCGACTCTGGCTATTGATTCTGCTTTCTTTTCCGGTTTGAAATAATTACAGGAAGACAGGATCAAAAAGAGTAAGAAGCAACTATTCTTAATCATGTTACGGATTTAATTGTTTTTTGACATTCTCAAAAACATCGGTATTGATTTTCACTGTAAATTCTTTTTTCAAATCATTCACCCAGTTTTGCTCCAGATATTGCTGATAATCGTTTACGATTTTACCCTTGCACTCTTCAAAAGTTTTCACGCCTTCCGGCAATACTTTATCTACTTTGGTCACAAAGTAATATTCTCCTTCTTTGAAGATGTCTGAAATTCCCACTTCGTACTTAATCCCTTTAGGCAAAGCATCACTGCCTTCTTCAAAAGTGCCGCTATTGGTCATCACATTCACCACATTATTGACATTCAGTTTGGCTTTGATATCCTGAGGCTCTGTTTTCTTTTTCAACAAAGCCAAGGCTTTTTTAATTTCTTCCAACTTCGTAGAGGAGATAATCGTAGCATCTATTCTTTTTTTCCACAAATGTTCCATTTTATGCGCTTCGTAGAATTTCTGCAACCCAACCGTATCGGTTTTAGAACGCTCCCAGATTTCTTTTTCCATCAAATCAAAAAGCAACAACCCATCGCGGTATTCTTCCATCACATTGGCAAATTCAGGAAATTCATTCTCTAAATTTTCGTCGTAGTAGGCCGTTAACTGTTCGTTCAAAAACTTGTCATACAAAGCATCTACCAGCTTGGCAACCGGTTTGATGGTTAATCCTGATTTTTGTTGTTTGTCTACATATTCCAAAAACGTTTTGCCGTCAATCTTTTTAGCATTGATCGTCAACAAGGTGGTTTTGTAATCGTCTATGTTGGCCGGCAATTTCCATTTTGAATCATAGAAATCAGCGGTTACTAATTTGGCAAGAGCCGCGTATTGTTTGTTATCTCTTTTGAAGGTGTATTTCTTTCTGAGCTTTTCGTTCAACGAAGCCACTATCTTTTTAGAACGGTCGTCTTTTCCAATTTTAGCTTCCAACTCCCCTTTCATTTCATCCATGGTTTTTACCGGATGTTTTTCAATCAGTTTCACGATATGCCAACCAAACTGCGATTGGAACGGTTTTGAGATTTGATTCTTTTCCGTAAGAGCAAAAGCAGCATTTTCAAACTCTTCCGAACTCAACTGCCCCGAAGCAAAACGATTCAAAACACCTCCTTTGGAAGACGACGATTTATCATCCGAAAATTGCTTGGCCAAATCCTCAAACTTTTCGCCTTGAGAGATTTTAGTATAGATTTCATTGATGGTGTTTTTGGCTTTATCCTGATCGGCATCTCCTTCTTTCGGATTCAAAATCATAATGTGAGCCACAGTTACCTCTCCACGGTTCGGTCTGATGTCATCTACTTTCAGGATGTGGTACCCGAAACGGGTTCTGATAATTTTGGAGATTTTTCCTTTTGGTGTGTTGTATGCTGCGGTTTCAAAAGGATACACCATGCGAAAGGCAGAGAAATACCCCAGACTTCCTTTGTTTTCTTTGGCAGAAGGATCTTCTGAATATTGTGTTGCCAAAGTACCGAAGTCTTCACCGGCCAGCGCTTTTTTGCTGATATCTTCTATTTTTTTATACGCTTTTAAGGTATCTTCCGGAGAAGCATTTTCGTCTACCAGTATCAAAATATGAGAAGCTTTAATCTCTTTCTGCAGACGATTGTATCCCTCTTCCATCAACTCCTGGGTAATTTTCGTATCGTTAAAATAGTTTTTAGCCAACTGCGTTCGATACGACTTCAACTCATTTTGGTATTGCACATTATTTTGAAGACCCAATTTGTAAGCTTTGTTCACTTTCAGCTTATACCCCACAAACAATTCCAGGTATTGGTTCAAATCCTTTTGGGATTCATCTTTTACTAAATCGAGATTCTTCTTATACACTCTGGCAAACTCATCGGTATAGTAGGGCTTGTCATTAATGGTAAACAGTACTTCTTTGTTTTTATTTTGGGCAAATCCGGTAAAAGCCACCGTGAGTAATAATCCGAAAAACAATTGTTTAATGCTCATTGCTGTAAATTTTCTTCTTTTAAATGGAACCTGTTAAAATGTAATCTCATTATCGGCAACCTACTGTGAAAACAGCAGTATTACAATCAACAAAAGTAACAATTCAATCACATTATACAACTATCGGTGCTAGTATTAACAAAATTTTATTAACAGTATTGTCGGGGCGAAAATTACTTGGGAGTCGCATGACAAAATAATGAGTAAATAATAGTATTTTTGCAAACTATTTATTGAAAATCATGAGTTTTTTAAAAGAAATACAGCGCCGCAGAACCTTTGGAATTATTTCGCATCCCGATGCCGGAAAGACCACCCTGACCGAAAAATTATTGCTTTTCGGAGGGGCGATTCAGGAAGCCGGTGCAGTAAAAAATAACAAAATCAAAAAAGGAGCTACTTCCGACTTTATGGAAATAGAACGCCAAAGAGGAATCTCGGTAGCGACCTCGGTGTTGGCCTTCAACTATAAAGACATCAAAATCAACATCCTCGATACACCGGGGCACAAAGATTTTGCTGAAGACACTTTCCGAACCCTAACGGCTGTTGACAGCGTAATTGTAGTGATCGACGTGGCCAAAGGGGTCGAAGAGCAAACCGAAAAACTGGTGGAAGTATGCCGCATGCGCAACATCCCTATGATTGTATTCATCAACAAGCTGGACCGCGAGGGAAAAGATGCCTTTGATTTGATGGATGAAGTAGAACAAAAGCTGGGACTCAGCGTAACTCCTTTGAGTTTTCCTATCGGAATGGGGTATGATTTTCAGGGCATCTACAACATCTGGGAACGAAACATCAACCTTTTTAGCGGGGACAGCCGTAAAAACATAGAAGACACCATTGCCTTTTCTGACATCAACAGTCCGGAACTAGAAAAAATCATTGGCGAGAAACCGGCCGTAAAACTCCGGGATGAACTGGAATTGATTAGTGAAGTATACCCCGCCTTTGATCGGGATGCCTATCTGAACGGAGACCTCCAACCGGTGTTCTTCGGTTCTGCTTTGAATAATTTCGGGGTACGTGAATTGCTGGATTGCTTTATCCGTATAGCGCCCGCTCCCCGACCAAAAGAATCGGAAACCCGATTGGTCAGACCCGAAGAAGAAAAGATGAGCGGTTTTGTGTTTAAAATTCACGCCAACATGGATCCGAAACACCGAGACCGTCTGGCTTTTGTGAAGATTGTATCGGGGACTTTTGAAAGAAACAAACCCTACACCCACGTGCGTTTGAATAAAACCCTGAAGTTCTCCAGTCCGAATGCCTTCTTTGCGGAGAAAAAAGAGATTGTAGACATCTCCTACCCCGGCGACATCGTAGGATTGCACGACACCGGAAACTTCAAGATTGGTGACACTCTTACCGAAGGCGAAATGATGAGTTTCAAAGGAATTCCGAGTTTTTCACCGGAGCATTTCCGTTACATCAACAATGCCGACCCGTTAAAAGCCAAACAATTGGACAAGGGAATTGACCAGTTGATGGATGAAGGAGTTGCCCAGTTATTTACGCTGGAAATGAACGGCCGAAAAATTATCGGAACCGTTGGAGCACTACAGTACGAAGTGATTCAGTACCGCTTGGAACACGAATACGGAGCCAAGTGCAGCTATGAAAACTTCCCGGTGCACAAAGCCTGCTGGGTAAAACCAACCGATCCTAAGAGCGAGGAGTTCAAAGAGTTTAAGCGAATCAAACAGAAATTTTTAGCACACGACAAATACGGGCAGTTGGTCTTTTTAGCCGATTCTGAATTCACCATTCAAATGACGCAAAGCAAATTTCCTAATGTAAAATTGTTCTTTACATCAGAATTTGACTAAATAACGTTAATATAACAGTTAATGTTTTCAGGTTAAAAAATGATTGCTATATTTGCAAAGAATGAATCATTCTGAATATGAAGAAATTTTTTAAACTTAGCCTACTCGTATTTTTCCTGATGTCAAATGTGGCAATGTTTGCCCAAACAGGGCCTGGTGGTGACACCGGAGGAGGTGGACTCGAAGGTGGTGACCCGCCGCCGGCACCCATCAACAACCAACTGATTCTTTTAGCACTGTTAGGAACGCTAGTTGTTTTTTACAGTTACAAACAAAAAAATAAAAAGGCCTAAACCCCTTGACAAACCTTCCCTTCAACCGGAAGGTTTTTTTATACCCTTTTTCTTCTCTCCGGACAAAACGATTCTGCCACCTGGCGCCATCACAAGAAATCCAACACTGTGCCATCAACCGTTTTCATCTTATCGCTGAAAGTTTTCCCAAAAGCAACGGATGCATTTTTCAAAAGATACCGCGGTTTCATCTAAAAGATATATATGTTTTATCCAAAAGATATATATGTTTCATTCAAAAGATATATATGTTTTATTCAAAAGATATATATGTTTTATTCAAAAGATGTACATCTTTTACTCCAATGATGTACATCTTTTTCCCAACACCTCCTGTCCCGCCAACAATATCCTGCGGTGGACTCATAAAAAAAGCCCCCTCCGTTTCCGGAGAGGGCTTTAAAAATAAATCTATTGATACGAATTATCTTTTAATCACACGAAGTGTTTTCACTTCGCTTCCTTGTGTTACCACAACGTTGTATACACCTGATGGATAACGATCACCTACCTGTAGGTCAGAAACCTCACTTGGTCTCACCGTACGTTGGTCGATTAGTTTTCCGGTCATATCGTAAATAGCAACGCCTACAGTATCCACACTTGAAGTTGTTAGACTCAAGTTGAAGTTTTCTGTATAAGGGTTTGGATACGCTACCACATTGAATGGTGCTTTCACCTCAGCTTTCGCCGGTGTACAATCTTTGTACCAAACCGTAATAGCAGTTCCGAATACTTCAACACCACAAGTGTTGCTCATTTTAACTCTGAAGTAGTTAGCACCCACTGCTGGGTTAGTCACTACATAACTGTTACCTGTAGCTCCAACGATATCTGTAAATCCTGATGTAGTTGAAGTGGTAGACCACTGCCATTGTACTGAACCGATAGATCCGGCACCTACAGTTAAGATTTTAGAAGCATCGTTAGTACATAGCGCTGTTAAAGCTGTTTTACCGGAAGGTGTAGTAGTATTGGCTACGATAGTTTTAGCCAATGGTTTGGCAACTACATATACAAAAACTAAATCACTGTACACGGTAGAACAAGATCCGATAGTAACCATCGCTCTGTAAGCCGTAGAAACTGTTAAGTTTCCGGTAGCAAACGTATCCGTATGGTTCGTCGAAGAAACCCATGTTGGTGTAGCAGCCGTCCAAGTCGTTGATTTTTGCCAAGTAATTACTCCTACCGCTCCGCTTAACGTTAAAGTAGTTCCGTTACCCGGACATAAAGTAGTACTGGCTGGCGTAATAGTACCTGCCAATGCTGCTGTTCCTATAGTGTAATGAGCAGCGCTGGTGTAGCTTGAAGAACAAGCTCCACTAGTTACGCGGGCTCTGAACCACAACTCAGTAGAAATTCCGGTTACTAAGTAAGTAGCCGCAGTACTGCTAACAGAAGTAGTACCAAACGGTACGGTTTGGTTATCAGCTGCTTTAGGCGCATTCACATAGTTTTCTCCGTCAGTAGAGTATTGCCATTGGATTTTTCCAACATAACCCGCTACTTTCAAAGTACCGTTGCTTCCTGCACAAACTACACCACCACCTGAAGTAAGGTTACCCGCAACGGAAGTCGGATCCACTTTGATGGTTTTAGTTGGAGAGTAAGCTGTAGTATTAGTACAAGAGTTCGTTACTAAAACACGGTACGATCTATCCATACCGGCTGTAGCTCCTACAATAGTATACGAAGTACCTGTAGCTCCCGGAATATCGGTAAATACACCCGGTGCTGTCGCCGTTGAAATTGGCGAAGACTGCCATTGGAATGAAGTACCTGCATATTTAGTTAAAGTAAACGTAATATCACTACCTAAACATACTGATGCCGGCGCTGTAATAGTACCTCCTTTAGCAGTAGAGTAAATCGTAATGGTTGCCAAATCTGAGGTAACAGCACCACAAGCTCCGGTAACGATTACTCGGTATTGAGTTCCTACAGCTGGAAGTGTTGTTGTTGCTCTGGTAACCAACAAAGTATTCGTATTGTACCCTGAGTACGTCAAACCGGCATTAGCAGTAGTAATATCGGTCCAAGCCGGATCCGGCAAGGTTGCTGATACTTTTCTGAACTGCCACTGATAAGTAGCATTTGACATGTTAGACGCTACAGTATAAGTAGCTGTTGAACCTACAGCACTACAGATATAAGTACTCGCTGGTTGAGTAGAGATAGCCTGAGGAGCAATGGTTAAATCCAACACTTCTGTATGACAATCACGAACCTCAGTGTAAATACCGGTTTCAGTATACACAACATCATTTACTGACCAAGTATAGCTACCACAAGTAGTTACAGTGGTAGTATTACTGGTTTCTGGTGTAATCGTCAAATGTAACGTTTCCGCTACCGGACAAGCACCACTGTTGTTTGTAGCAGTATAGGTTCCTGAAGCCGTATAGGTTTGACCGTTAACCGACCAAGTATAACTGCCACAAGCTGACGCCGTAGTTGAGTTAGTCAACTGAGCCGGTGTACCTACAGTAACGCCGGTAGCACTTAGGTTACCACACCCACTGTTTGTAATCACCACCTCGTGATTACCGGCTGTCAAGCCATTGATAGTAAACGCACCGCTCGATAGCGTAGCATTTTGCGATGAACCTCCGTCAACGGTATAGGTAATAGCCGAATTCGTTGGCACCGGTGACAACGTAATGGTAGAAGTACCATTCGTTCCGCCAAAACAACTAACCGGTGTAGAAGCTGTTTGAGCAGCTGCTGTAGCACATACAATATCGTTCAACGGATAAGTGTATGGTCCACCCAATGTCAACGTAGCATCTGGTGTTGTACTGGTCATCAACGTAGTTGAAGTAATGTTACCGTTACAATATACCTGTACCTGACTACCAAAGTTTGGTGCCAAATTCACAGGGTTAATCGTAAACTGCGCCTGAGTAGATTGTGCCCACGGTAAAGAACTCGTGAAACGCATTCTACAATACTTTTTAGGCGTACTTGTTAGTGCTACCGTTGGTGCTGTGTTAGCAGCTCCTTGGTATCTAATATTTCTATTAGTGGCGTTATAAGTCTGAACCGTTCCTGCAGGATAATTCGGGAAGTCACATACCGAAGGCTGTTGAATACAGGTTACTGTACCCGTAGCCCCTGCCGGTAAAACACCCGCATTATGCAAAACTGTAATCGCCGCACCGTTTAACAACATAGTGTTTGTACCTGTATTGGCCAGGTAAATATCAAACTCTACAGTATTAGATGTCTGCGAGAAGTTCTGAAGGGTAACCGTTGCCATATTCCCAGTACAAGCCTGGGAATATCCTGCAACAGATACCATCATTAAGAAAACGGTCAGCAAACCTAATCTTAGATTCTTAATCATGATTCTTGTTTTCATATTAATAATTATTTAATGTAAATATAGTTAATTATGGATGACTTGAGTAAACAGAACCGTTGTAATTGCCTTCCCAGATAGTGAAATCAGAGAAATCAACAAATCCGTCACCATTTAAGTCAGTAGCATAGTTACCCATTGCTGAACTATTATAGTCAGTTTCCCAAGCGGTAAAGTCTGAGAAGTCAACAAAATCGTCCTGAGTAAGGTCTCCTGAATAGAATCCGTATACGCCTGAACCTAAGTTCACCATATTATCACCATATGCTTGGCTCGCTGCCGTAGTGAAATCGTAAGTTGTTGGTGTACCACTAACAGCTACAGGATTAGCACTCCAGGTTTGAACTGCATTTCTGTGTTTCACAGCAATGTAGTAAGAACCACTTAAAGCAGGGAACGTCGCTACAGCATCTCCGTTTGTTTGTAACATAGCCGTAGTAGAAGCTACCAAAGCATAAGTAGACGAATCTCTTAATTCTATAGTTACATTATCAACATCCGTTGTACTTGAACCAACTCCTTGGTTAGCTAATACAGGGGTCATAGCACCTGATCCTGCGTAGTAACCTTGAATCATCATTTTCACAGTAACTACTGAAGAACAAGCCATAGTCAAGTTTAACACTTCAGTATGACAGCTGTTCACAACATAAGTATAAGTACCTGATGTTGTATAAGTAGCACCATTTACTGACCAAGTGTACGATCCACAAGCCGTTACATTACTAGTAGTAGTAGTGTTGGCATGAGAAGCGTTGTCTGAATCATTACAGTCAGTATTGTTCAATGAGTATCCTGAAGGTGGTGTAGAAGCGTCAACCGCACATACACTTACCAAACTTCCGGTTCCGTAACCATCTCCGTCCGCATCCACATAGAATGAGAATGAAGCATGTTTCGTAGCATCCGCATCGTTACAGTCAGTACCGTTTACAGAGTAACCAGCCATAGGAGGCGTAGTAGCGTTTACAGCACACAATGAAACTGCAGTTCCTGCACCGAATCCGTCACCGTCAGCATCCACGTAGAATGGATACGAAGCGTGTTTCGTAGGATCAGCATCGTCACAATCCGTACTGTTCGTTACATAGCCCGATGGTTGTCCTTGACAAGTAACTTGTGTTACTGCTAAGTTACCAAATCCGTCACCATCAGCATCAGCATAGTAAGTTACCAACGGTTGCACCGCGATAGTTACCGTGTTGTTAGCCGAAATAGTGGTAGCACAGTTGTTAGGAGTAACATCTGTACGGGTTACTGTAGTAATGGCTAATGTTTTACCATTGTTTGCAGCTGCTAAAGCAACTGTGAACGAACCGTTACCTGAGGCATCAGCCACAACTCCGGTAATTGCTGTTTGAGCAACACCATTGATAGTGTATCCTAAAGTAGAAGTACTGTTAGGTACTAAACCAGTCAATGTGAATGTGGTTTGAGAACCTGAACAAGTAATCAACGGTTGAGCAATTGAACCTAAAGTTGAAGGTGCATTTACGTTAACCGTAACCGTAGCAGAGTTGGTACAACCGAAGTTGTTAGTATTCGTAACAGTGTAAGTTGATGTACTGCTTGGTTTAGCATATACTGTTTGAAGATTCGTTCCTGTGTACGCTGTAGTAGCACCCGCATTGGTATATAAACCGGTTGTTGGTGACCATACAGTGGCATTAGGAGCTGTAATCTTAACATTATCAATCATCCAACCGTAGTAGTTAGTTGATGAATCCGTAGTATAACGGAAACGTAATCTGAATTGGCTGGTTAAAGCCGCTGCAGGAATATTGAACGTTTCAGTTTTCCACAAAGTATTGTTCGGTAATGAACCGGTACCTGTGAAGTTCGTGATCCAATCAGGGTAACTCTTCGTAGTGAATCGGGTATTACCACCTGTAAATACAGCAGTAGCAGCAGTTCCTACGTAGCTGGTAGTAGGGAAAGTAACCCAAGTAGTACCACCATCAGCAGAGTACTCAACATATCCATAATCGTATGAAGTAGTTGGGCCTTCCATCAATGTTTGATGACTGAAGGTCAACTGTGAACTGGTCAATCCTGACAAGTCAACATTAGAAGTCATGGTATACGTGGCAGCTACTGATGTAGCAGTCGTATTGAATCGTAACGATCCGGTTCCTTCTGATTGATACGTTGTATTTACAACAGCAGTTGGTGAACCTGTTCCTCCTAAAGCAAAGCCTGAAGCAGTATCAAAACTGTTGCTGTATTTAGTTACTGAACCTCCGTCAACGGTAAGAGTTTGAACACTTCCAGGACAGATAGTAGCAGTAGCCGGAGTAATTACCGGAGCAGCCGGTTGACTAACAGTCAGCACAGCAGCACTTGAAGTAACAGCGCCACAAGGTGCAGCACCTGAAACCACAACGCGGTATTGGTAACCAGTCATCGCTAAAGTAGCACCTGAAACCACTAATGAAGAAGCATTAGCTCCTGAAACATCAGACCAGGTAGTACCGTTAGTACTCATTTGCCATTGGTAACCTAAACTTGTTCCTGTAGCAGCAACAGTAAAGGTAGCATTAGCAGCCGGACAAACAGTAGTAGCAGCCGGTTGCGTAGTAATGGCAACAGCAGTGTTTACTGTTAAAGTAGCCGGAGTCGAAGTTAAAGCACTACAAGGCGCAGCACCTGAAACAATTACCTGATATTGGTAACCGTTCATCGCAGCAGTTAAGCCGGTCAACAATAAAGTTGATGAAGTAGCACCCGATACGTTAGACCAAGTAGTACCGTTAGTACTTACCTGCCATTGGTATCCTAGACCGTCACCGGTAGCTGCAACACTGAATGAAGCACCACCAGCTGAACAACCTGTAGCAGCAACCGGTTGTGTACCGATAGCTACAGCAGCTTTAACAGTTAATGTAGCAGGGTTAGAATATACTACACCATTCACTACACAACGGAATTGTGTTCCGTTATCAGCTAAGGTTAAACCTGACAATGATAACGTAGCAGTATCGGCATTGGCATAGTTACCACCGTTAGTGATAGCCGTCCAAGTCGTACCGTTAGTACTCATTTGCCATTGGAAAGAAGTAGCATCCCCTGTAGTCGTGATAGCAAAAGTAGCCGTATTGGCACCTGCGCTACACGCAGTATAATTAGCAGGATTCGTAGCGATAGCTGCAGTACTTACCGTCAACGTAGCCGCTGAACTGGTCACTGAAGCACAAGCTCCGGCACCTGAAACCACAACGCGGTATTGGTAGCCGTTCATTTCTGAAGTAACTGCCGTAAGCGTTAATGAGTTTGTTGTTTCACCTGAAATCGCAGCCCATCCTGAACCGTCATTAACTTCCCATTGGTAAGTCAATCCTGTTCCGGTAGCAGCCACTGTGAAAGTAGCATTCTCAGTAGGTAATTTAGAAACACTTACCGGTTGTGATGTAATCGCAACCGCAGTGCTGATCGTTACCGTTTGAGTAGAAACGCTGTTAGCACATCCGGCCACTACTACAGTATTGGTTACTGTATAAGTTCCGGCAGCTGAAGTAGCTAAAGTAATAGCTCCTGTAGCAGCATTAATACTTAATCCCGCAGGACTGGCTGTAAACGTTCCGGCAGTACCGGTAACTGTTGGTGTAGCAGTACCTCCGTTAGTACAGTAAGAAGCAAAATCATAAGCAAACGTTGAAGTCAACGCTTGGTTGATTACTACCGTAGTAGTAGCGGTTTGTGCTCCACAATCTGCGATTGGATTGGTAGTATAAGTCACGGTGTAAGTACCAGGAGTGCTGGCAGCCACATCGATAGCACCTGTAACTGAATCAATAGTTAAACCGGCAGTTGAACTGAACGTTCCACCAGTATAAGCATTAGTTCCGTTTAAGGTAACGTTTCCAATACCCGCAGTACTACAGAAAGGCGTTCCTGCATAACTGATAGTAGCTGTTGGTTGAGGAGTCACAGTAGCCGTAACAGCAGTTCTTGCTGAAGTACAACCATTGGTTCTCGCAACGATATTATGGAAATAGTTATACGATGTAGTAGAAACACCTGAATCATAACCGCTGGTAATGGTTCCGATTGGAGCCAAATTATTGTAAGCGGCAGATGAATAATCAGCTCCTGAACTGATTCTGTTCACTGATGAACTGAATGAAGCCAACAAGCGGTAAGTAGTACCGGCTGTTACTGGTAAATTCAAGTTCATAGTATAGAATCCGGCAGTAGCTCCTTGTGCAATTGGTAAGCTCAAAGAAGAACCAATTTGTGTTCCGGTAGCGTGATCCACCAACTTAACAGTAACGGTATTCGTTACGTTTGTAGTAGGAGAATAGTATTGAGCCGAAACAATAGTTCCACTCGTAGTAGCCGTAAACACAATTCCTCTTTCAGCAGAAGCACCGGTCGAAGTTGGGATAGAAGTATTACCTAAACCACCTGCAGTAACTACACCTGTATTTGCCTCAGCATAATACGTAGTGGTAGCCGCAATACTTGGTGTAGTAAAGCTGGTTCCGGTAGCCAATGTGGTTCCTCCGGTTGCAGCAGCATACCAACCAACAACAGCTCCTGAAGAAGCAGTAGCACCTAAAGTAACTGTACCTGTACCACAACGACTGGCCGGAGTTGTACCGGTAAGTTGAGGATTGGATACTGTAATAGTTACTGTATTTGAGTTAGCAGTTAAACCACTGCCCGCACATGTAACTGTACAATAGTAGTAAGCATCAGCTGTTAAACTTCCTGTGCTCAACGTTGAAGTAGTAGCACCTGAAACAGCAGAGAAAGTGGTACCGTTAGATGAGTAATACCATTGGTAAGTAATACCGGTTACACCACTTGTAGTACCATTTAAGGCAACAGTAGTTGATGCACCGTAACAAACTGATGATAAACTAGCAGTAGCTGTTCCGGCAACAGGTGTACCGTCACAAGCAGGAGCCGGAAGGATTGTAATAATATAATCCTCTGTTTCTCCATATCCGTAAGTACCACATGGTACTAATCCGGTACCTGAAAGTCCTTCACCAACGATGATACGCATTCTGGTATCTCCTAAGTTGGCTGTTAAAGGAACTGCAAATGAACCACTAATAGTTCTTGGACTGATTGTAGTTGCATTTTCAACAAATACTTTCTCACCGGCATCATCAAAGTCACCATCCTGGTTAAAGTCAACCCAGATAGCAGCTCCGTTGCTGTAGTACGTTGCTCCGTCACACTCATCCTCTGCAATAGAGAACGCTACATTTTGTAAACGTGTCACACTGGTCAACGAACCAAGTGAAGTAAAGTTAGAATATTGACTTAGTAATGAACCGGCACCCGGCGCAACGGTAGTACAACCGTTAGTTCCTGAGTACGCTGAATCTGTAGAGTTACCGTTAACCGTTACACTATAGATTTCTTCATCACCTGTATTAGTAGCATTAGAAGTACAGTAATCCACTAGAGTCAATAAAGCTCCTGTTGATGTAACCGTACAACCATTATTCGTCACGATACAACGGTAGTATTTAGCACCACCGGTAGCGGCAGCAGCTGAAGTGTATACTGATAACGTTGCTGTAGTAGCATCTCCGTAAGTGATTCCTGCCGGAGCAGCATCCACTACATCAGTATAGGTACCGTTCAACGCCGTAGCATATTGCCACTGGTACGAAGTAGCCGCACTGGCCGCTACTGTAAAGGTAGCTGTGTTTCCTCTCACAGCGGTAACAGCCGCTGGCTGAGACGTGATCGTAGGATTGTTAATGTATAAGGTAGCTGCATTAGAAGTCAAACTTCCACAAACAGCATTACCTGAAACTACCACTCTGTATTGGGTTCCGTTAGCAGCAAGTGCCGGGTTCACAATAGCGATAGAGGCTGTAGTAGCACCTGTTCCGGTATAGTTTGACCAAGTAGTACCGTTAGTACTAAATTGCCATTGGTATCCTAAATTATCTCCTGTAGCAGTAACACTGAACGTAGCAGTACCACCGGCCACACAAACTGTTTGGTCAGCCGGATGAGCTGAAATAGCCACCGGAGCTTTAACAGTTAACGTAGCATCAGAAGAGAAGATATAACCGTTCACGATAGCGTGAACAACAATACCAGTGTTAGCAGCAGACAAACCGGTTAAGGATAATGAAGCTGTCTCAGAACCACTAAAAGTAATTCCGGTGGTAGCGTCAAATCCGTCTACAACGCTTTGGAATTCTCCGGCACCTACTTTATATTCCCAGTTATAGAAAATAGAAGCATTTTGTTCCGGATCATCAGACGAAGCAGCCACTGTAAAGTTAGCAGCACCGCCTCCACACGCAGTTACAGAAACCGGTTGCGTATCAATACCTGTAGAATCCACATTTAAGATGGCAGGATCAGAAGTCGCAGAACTACAAAGTTCCGTACCGCTTACCACACATTGGTATTGGTAACCGTTCATGTCTGAAGTGATATCAGCAATACTTAAGGTAGCTGTAGTAGCTCCTGAATACATACTGTCATTGGTAATATCCACAAAACCACCACCGTTATCTACCTGCCATTGGTAAGTCAACGAATCTCCGGTAGCACTTACCGTATACGTAGCACTTTGTGTAGGACGTACCGAGTTGCTGGTTGGACTGATTCCTGAAATAACCACCGGTTGGTTTACGGAAACCGTAACCGTATGGGTATTCACACAGTTGGTAGATACACTGGTTCCCACTACAGTATAAGTAGTAGTAGCTGTTGGACTGGCTGTTACTGTAGCTCCGGTAGTTGAACTCAATCCGGTCGATGGAGACCAAACATAAGTATTACCGGCTCCTGTAGCTGTTAAAGTAGCCGATTGACCACCACAAATGGTAGCGTCTGCTAAAGTAAATTCAGGAAGCGCAATTGGAGTTACTGTAGTAGTAGCACTTGTAGTACAAGCACCGTTACTGGCTGTAGCCGTATATGTAATATCTCCTGACGGTTTAGTGTATACTACT
Organism: Flavobacterium sp. XGLA_31; assembly: GCF_051547105.1. NCBI lineage: Bacteria > Pseudomonadati > Bacteroidota > Flavobacteriia > Flavobacteriales > Flavobacteriaceae > Flavobacterium > Flavobacterium sp. XGLA_31. The sequence goes on from NZ_JBPTTM010000003.1 coordinate 232,348, forward strand.
GTAGCAGCACCACCGGTATAGGCAGTAGTAGCTGCGGCATCGGTATACAAATCAGTCGTTGGAGACCAAGTTATTGGTGTAGTAGCTACAGTTGAATAACCAAAGACCATTTTAGGTCTGCTGGTTCCTGTAGTAGCGGCACCATTCCATCCTGAAGGTGTAGTATTACCTGTGTAAGAACATACATCAGTAGCTGACACACTGTCAACATAACGTGCGTTAGAAGAAGTAAAGCCTGGAGCATCCACTTTAACAGTCGAAACTGTATTGGATGTATTAGCATTACTCCAACAGAAACTGATGATTACATTCGAAGTTCCGTTCCATGCAAATGGAGTAGAGAAATTAAAGGTATTAATACCTACTGCAGGTACAAAACTCGCTGTAGAATATACAGAAGTCAAACCTGTTTCAATGTTAGTAGTCAATGCCGTTAATGAAGTAGCACCCACACTGATTCCTAAGTTACTCAAAGTAGAACCTGCAGTGGTTAAATCCAACCCTAAAGAGTTTAGATTACCGGCCGAAAGACCTAAAGCAGTTAATTCAGAAGCTTTGATTAAGAACTGTGTTTTCACACCTCCGTAACCTCCATAGAATGGGTTCACACCTGCAGAAGTACTGGTAGAACCACCGGCACCTAAAGTGCTCGATCCTGAACCTCCGATATTACCTCCTGCAGCAGTCAATGACATCACACTGTTGGCACACAATGAAGCGGCACCTTGTGTAATGGTAACTGTAGCAGGATAAGGGGCTACATTCACTTTCACTGTAGCGGCAGCCGTAGTACAACCGTTGGCATCTACTCCGTTAACAGAGTAAGTCGTTGTAACACCCGGTGTAGCCACCACAGAAGCTGAAGTTGTTCCGTTTAAGCCTAAAGCCGGTGTCCATGTATAAGACACTGCACCACTGGCGGTTAACGTAGTACTTCCTCCTGTACAAACAGTAGCTTCCGGAGATACGGTCAACGTAGCCGGAGTATTGACAGTTAATGTAATTGGAGTACGAGCACTTTCACAACCTCCAGGGCTTACTACAGACACGTAGAAAGTAGTTGTAGCACTGATGCTGGTGGTGTACGAAGCAGAAGTACTGCTTTGTAAAGCTGTAGTCGTTACATTATCGGCATACCATTTAAAGGTAGGTGTCGTAAAGCCGTTGGTATCTGCAACAGTAGCAGTGGTTACCACACCGGCACTACAACGGGCACCGTCAGTAGCAGTTGGAGCACTTGGCGTATTGTAAACCGTTACGGTAGCCGAAGCAGAACCGATACAACCTGTTGTACCATTCAAGCCATAGGCTGTATAAGTAGTGGTAGTCGTAGGACTATCTGTTAATACATTGCCAGTAGTTGAAGAACCATTCCAAGAATAAGATAAGGTACCTACTCCTGAAGTATTCGTTTGGCCAGAAAACTGTACATTCAAACGATTAGTACTGAAACTTGCTGCATTGGTTGACGCAGTAGTCGTATATGCTACAGTATTACCTGTAGTTGCAGTATAATAAGTGATTGAATTGTTAGTCAAATCAGCACCACTGTGGATTACCTCTACAATAATATTAGAAGTTCCATTCCAAGCAAATGGCGTTGAGAAAGGAATTGTTTGCCATCCTGAAGCTGTATGGGTATACGTTTGTGATGGGTAAACTGTAGTAAATCCACTAGCGGTAGATACGAAATCACCTGATAAAGTAGATGAAGTAGTATTTCCGATTTTTACTTCAAAGCCTGCGTTAGTAGCACCATCTCCTAAAGTAGTGATGTTAAACGCCATAGCCGTAATGTTTCCGGCACTTAAACCGGCTGCTTGCAATTCTGCAGCGGTATAAACAGTTTGCATACGATATGATGGCCATCTGTTACAGAATGCCGTTGGTTGAGTCGTAGCACTTGTCAAAGTTGTACCGGTACCTATTGTAACAGTTCCTGAAGCAACAGTAGTTGTTAAGGCTGTCAAAGTTGAAGAGCTACCAACACAAATAGCCGCCGGTGAAGGAGTAACAGTTACAATTGGTAAAGCGACTGGAGTAACCACAACTGAAGCCGTAGTTGAACAACCACCGCCGGTAGCCGTCACAGTATACGTAGTCGTGGTAGTCGGGCTGAAATACCATCCGGTAGTCTCATTTCCGCTTACCGTACCGTTGTTAGACCATGAATAAGCGGTATAACCACCATTTGTAGCAATAGTTACCGGAGTCAAAGAAGCCGATCCGCTACAGTTGGTCATTGTACCTGTAGATAAGGTAAACGCATAAGGAGCTGTAACAGTCACGTTAACAGCTGTTCTTGGGCTTTCACACAATCCATCAGCACTTACTTCCGATACATAGAACGTAGTATTGGCTGAAACCGGATAAGAAGATAATGTACTGGCTGACTGTCCTGCTAAAGCAGTACCGTTAGTCGACACAGTGTACCAATGGAAGGTATTCCCCGGTCTTCCTGAACCTGTTACAGAACAAGTTGGCGTTCCGGTTCCACATTGTGTACTGTCTGTTCCGGTTGGAGCCGGAATCGTACTGTTCACCGTTACCGCACTGGTTGTCATTGAATTAGTACATCCCGCAGCAGAAGTAGCCGTAGCGGTAAACGTTTGCGTGATAGCACTACCGGTTGTATTACTTACCGAAGTAGTTCCGGTAGCAGTTGTTACAGCCGGAGTAGTATTCCATGACCAAGTGTAAGAAGAAGCAACGTTAGACGCTATAACACCTCCTAAAGTAAATCTCGGACGAACACTTACAGTAGTACCTGTAGTTTGAGCCAACATAGCAGCCGGAGTTTGACTGTCAGCTTGTTTGTAAGTTCCACAAACAAAACCTACAGTATCTGATTTCATGGTAGAAGCTGTAGCTGTAGTAGCCGATGGCACTCTACTCCATGAGAAGGTAAGAACAATGTTCGAAGTTCCATCCCAAGCAAAACTGCTGGCAGAACCTGAACCGGTACCAAAAGCTAACGTATTAACCGCGTTAGCAACCGGTGTAAATCCGTTATCGGTTAAAGTACCTGCATACACCTGTGTTCCATTCGCCAAGAAGGTAGTGGTTAAGGCTGTTGCAGTAGTCGTACCGATACTTACAAAGAATCCTTGATAAGTTTGACCTGAAGTAGTAGGTTCAAAAGCAACAGAAGTAATATTTCCTGCCACATAACCTAAAGCAGTCAATTCAGAAGCTTTGATTAAGTACTGAGATTTAGTACCTCCCCAAGAACCCGGGAAGATTGAATTTCCTGTAGAAGAACTAGCTGTACCTCCCGCACCTAAAGCAGAAGTTCCGTTAGCACTTACTACGCTTAAACCTGTTAAAGCAATTGAAGCATCACTACAAACCGCAGCAGGTGTAGCGGTAACAGAAGAAATAACCGGTAAAGCATTTACGGTCACCGTTACGGTTTTGGTAAACGGACAAGTACCGTTGGTGGAGAAGGTATATACATAAGTACCTGCAGCGGTTGGAGTAACCGTAGCCGAAGTACCTGATACCGCTGTCTCAGCACCACTTCCTGTAGTCGAAGACCAAGTAGCGGTAGTATAATCAGGAGCTCCTGTAAAAGTAGCACTTAACGAAGTAGAAGCACCGATACAAAGTGAAGTAGCAGTAGCCGCAACGGTTACATCAGTAACGGTTAAGGTTGCCACATTCGAAGTAACCGGACTACAAGGAGAAGTTCCTGTAGCAATAACACGATATTGCGTACCGTTCAAAGCACCCGTTACACCGTTCAAAGTATAAGACGTGGCCGTAGCACCTGAAACATTGTTCCAAGTCGTACCGTTAGTACTCATTTGCCATTGGTAGGTTACCCCTGTACCGTAAGCTAAAGTAGAGAACGTTACATTGGTTCCGCTACATACCGCTTGCGTTAATGGATGAGTATCAAATACCACCGCATCACGCACGGTTACTGAAGCACTGTTCGAAGTAACACTTCCGTTCAATACCACGTGGTATAAGGTACCTGTGTTGGTAGCGTTCAAAGAACCAACTACTAACGTATCCGTAGTACCTCCGGTAGCTACATCTGTCCAAGTCGTACCACCGTTAGTGCTGTACTGCCATTGGTAAGAAGTTACCGTACCTGTAGTTCCTACAGTAAACGTAGCCGTAGCATCGCTACAAATGGTTTGGTTGCTTGGCTGTGCGGTGATACTCACGTTACCTACTGTCAAGACAGCAGCACTGGAAGTAACAGGGGCACAAGGCGAAGTTCCCGAAACAATACAACGGTATTGGTGTGTATTTAAAGAAGCACCGGCCGAAGCAATGCTATAAGTAGCCGAAGTTTCTCCGGTCAAAGTGTTCCAAGAAGCACCGTCAAATTCTTCCCATTGGTAAGTCAAACCGGTTCCGGTAGCACTTACAGAGAAAGAAGCCGGGTCATTTTCAAGCACAACTGCACTGGCAGGTTGTGCTGTAATGATTACACGGTTATTTACCGTTACGGTAGCCGTAGCGGTGTTTTGACAACCGTTGGCATCGGTACCGGTTACCGTATAGGTAGTGGTAGCAGTAGGATTGGCAGTTGGGTTAGCCACATTAGCAGCCGATAAACCGGTAGCCGGTGACCAACTGTATGAAGTTCCTCCCGTAGCTAATAAAGCCGCTCCGGCGCCACCATCACAAATAGTGATACCATTCGTAGAAATGGTTGGTAACGCATTTGGCGTAGCGGTAACAGTAGCAGTAGCCGAACAAGAATCTAATGTAGAAGTTGCTGTATAAGTGGCTGCTGAAGTTAACTTAGCATAAACAGTTGAAGCTGCTGTACCGGTATAAGCCGTAGTAGCAGCAACGTCTGTGTATAAATTAGTCGTTGGAGACCACACCACTTGTGGTGCAACTGAAGAAATCTTAACATTATCAATCAACCATCCAAAGTAGTTACTACTCGAATCGGTAGTATAACGGAAACGGATTTTAAATTGACTGGTCAAAGCCGCAACCGGAATGTTAATGGTCTCTGTTTTCCAAAGCGCATTCGTTGGAGTTGAAGCAGTACCTGTAATGGCTGTTCCCCAATCCGAATAACTTGACTTATCGAAACTTACCACTGAATTTTTCAGAGTACCTGTACCTGCATAGCTGGTAGTAGGGAAAGTAGTCCAAGTAGTTCCTCCGTTAGAAGAATACTCGATATAACAATAATCCCAGCCCGCTTCAGTGGCACAAATCTGTGAAAAAGTCAACTGTGCAGTAGTAGCTCCACTTAAATTCACATTAGAATTTAATGTATATGTAGCTACAGAACTAACACCGGTAGTATTAAATAATACAGACCCTGTTCCTTCAGCAAAATAAGTAGTATTCAAAGTTGCAGAGGTAGTGGTTGTTCCCGAAACAGTGGCTGCTGTAAAGTTCGTTGAAGCAGCATCCATGTTGTCGGAAAACTTATTCGTAGAATAAGCACCACCGGTAGCTGTTAAGGTTGCTACCCCACCGGTACAGAAAGAAGCCGGAGGAGCAATCGTAATAGCTGTTGGCGAAGGAGTAACCGTTACTGTAACGCTGGCGGTAGCCGTACATCCTACTGCGCTCGTACCGGTTACGGTATAAGTGGTAGTGGTTGTAGGGTTCGCAATTACAGTGGCTCCGGTAGTCCCGTTCAACCCTAAGGATGGTGTCCAAGAATAGGTACTGCCTCCGGTAGCGGTAAGTGTAGTATTGGTTCCTGAACAGATAGTAACACCTGAAGAAACCCCTACCGTAGGAGAAGGCGCCTGCACAAAAGTAATAGTTGATGTGGTATCAAACGACCCGGCTGGGTTCGTTACAATAATACCTCCGTCAACCACACCCGCAGGAGCAATAACCGTTAAGCTGGTAGCTGTTGGGGTTCCGGTAATGGTACCGGCCAGGTTAATTCCTGAAGGACCATTGAACAATACCGAAGTAACCGTATCTAAGCTGGTTCCGTTAAGCGTAATGGTTTGTCCACCCTGAACACAAATGTTAGTAGGTGAAAAACTGCTTACGGTTGGAGCGGTAATCGTTCCGTTATTCCATTCGTCGGCACCGATATCCGGAGTCGAAGCGTCACGAGTATCACCGTCAAAATCCGTAGTATATCCGGCAATTGCCTGACCATTAGCTCCGGCTAAGTTAACCGCTAAGTCAGCAAAATGCAAGAAAGTACCGGCAGATCCTGTAGTACTCGCAAACGTTGGATTTTGTGATTTGGAAGCGGTCTCTCTAGGAGTTACCAACGTTTGGAAAGCACCAAACGCATAATTGGTTCCGTTGTTGAAAGTTCCGCTGGTTCCGTAGAACAAGTTGTTGTTAGACGTAGAAGCATAGTTGTTCAAATCAGTAGCAGCACTTCTTCTAAAGGCTACTGCCAATCCGGTACCGTTAGCACCCGACGCATTCACAACAATATTATTTCGCATATCCAAAGCAGCAGTAGTAGCAGTAGCACTATACGTATGGAAAATACCCGAAGAACCAAAGTTAGTTCCTGTTGATGTTCCATTCAAATAAATAGTGTTATAATATACTCTCTGATTAGACGTAGCGGTAGAAGACGTAATACTAATCCCTCTAATCACATCAGTACCTGAAGCAATTGAAGCTCTCAAATCACCGATGGTGTTGTTATAAGTATTAACATTCGTCCCTGCCGAAATCAAAATACCGTTTACCGTAGAAGAAGCATTGCTTCCTGATATGTTGTAAATTTTATTTTGATAAACGTTAGTAGTTGCGCCACCACCAATACTAAGAGCTGTAACCGCAGAAGCACCTGTCGATGACAAAGTGTTAATTGCGTTAGCATTAATATTAATAGTCGTTGATGCATTAGAACAAGATAGACCTGTTACAGTACTACCAGTTCCTGTTGAAGTTAAATTTGATATAGTATTATTAGCCACATTAAGAGTAGTAGCTAAACTTGCAGAAGAACCAATATTGATACCGGTAACAGTACTTTGACCTGTAATATTAGTTACAGTATTATTACTGATAGTTGAAGTAGTACCTCCAATATAATTGTAATTAATAGCCGTTATAGCACTAGTCCCTCCGGTCCAGTTATTAAAGGTATTACCCGTTACAGTTCTTGTTGCACTTGAACTAGATCCATCTGAATTAGTCACACCGGTAATTCCGGTAGCGCCGGTTACAGTAATGTTTGAAAAATTATTGTTTGTAAAGGTATGAAATGTTCCATTTGGAGAACTCGAACCACTTGTTCCTCCCGTAACGGTTCCACCTGCTCCGGTTTTACTAAAAGCCGTCACAATTGAGTTCCCATTTATAGTTTGAGAACCACCTGCCGGCATAGTATAGCTATAACTCATAAAGGTAAAGCTTCCCGTTGTATTAGAAACAATATTAGTAAAGGTGTTACTATTGATATTTGTCGTCAAGTTTGTACTGGCAACAGAAATCAAAACTATAGTTCCTGAATTGGTTACTGTTGAAGTAGCAGCAGTAAAGTTATTGTTATTTACGTTTAACACACTGGTTGCACTGGCAGAACCGGACGGATAAGTAATTCCGTTAATAGCTCCACTAAATCCAGTAGTTAAAGCAATGGTGTTATTCGTAATGTTATTCGTAAATGTGGCCGTAGGAGCATTCGAGGCTCCAGCAATTTGAATACCATTCAAAGTTCCTGAAGTCACTCCTCCATTAGAAGAAGTAATGCTGTTGTACGATACATTGAATCCGTTAGAGTTACGAACCAAGATTCCGTTTACAGTACCTGAAACGTTAGCATAGCCGGAAAAAGTTCCGGTAGTACCAAAGTTAGAAATGGTGTTTCCGGTAGTGGAAGATGAACCTCCAATATCAATCCCGGTATTCACATCCGCAATAGCAGTTGGCCCAATCACCAAAATACCCATGTTCACATTGCTGATCACATTCCCGTAAACTTTAAGTCCGCTGTTACCTCCCGAAGTGGTGGTAGCAGTAGCAGAAGTAGTAACAGTAGTAGCCGAATGCGTTGAATTACTGTACACCCCAAAAGTATTTTGGTAGGTACGATTCAACGTGATGGTGTTGTTTTGAATGGTACAGTTTTGCGCTCCATTCGTGGTGGTGGCATAGAACAACGCCACCCCAAACTCTGTCATGTTGTTGGAAGCTGCCGTAGTCGTAGTGTTCGCGGCATTCTCCTGCATGGTGAAGTTTTGGATGGTGATCCAGTCACCTCCCGTAATCTTGAAGATAGCATCATTCAACGCCCCACTGGTCAGACCCGTCGCAGCCGTAATCGTGCTGGAACTTCCCTGAATAGTGATGGTGTTTGTTGATGTACCCGTAGCGGTTATGTTGTAACCGCCGACCGGCGCCGTTTCATTACCTGTCAGTGTAATCACTACAGGGGATGAAATAGTCGCTCCGTTCAAGGCTGTAATGGCACTGGCCAAACTTCCGTAAGTCCCGGCTAAACCGGACCCTCCATTAGTCGTGACCTGAGCATTAACTCCAAAAACACTGAACATGACAAAAAAGAGCAGCAGTACCGCCTTTTCTCGCCACGTTCTTTTACACGAAGTACTCGAACTGTCATGTAAAGAATTGTAGTTATTCATCATAATTAAAAAATTGGGTTAAATAAAATTGTTTGATATGGTTTACAACTTAGGGTCGTTTTTTCATATCGGTATGTGGTTTGTTAAGAAAAACGGAAAGCAGCAAAATCATTTCGCTGTCGGTCTTTCGGCACCAAGGGACCGTGACCGCCGCCCCCGCCCCGCCCTTCGGCAGCCGTGGACATCAGAAAATGATTGAAAGCATAAGGCAATGACGCAAACAAACGATTCGGTGTGTTGTCTGCCAAGGCTTTTTGAACCGAAGTTACCGCCTTAACAAACCACAAATACCGCTTGCTTCTTCTTCCGGAGGATGTAAAATCACCCAGCTTAGTGGCAAAACGCACGGAAAAAACCAAGCGCATTACTATAAGCAATTGTGAAGTAAACATAACGTAATTGTTAACCATTGGAAACGCCATAGTTTTGTTAAAAGGTTGTTAATATATATAAATTATATAGAAGCTGAAAACAAAAAATCAAAAACATCGACCATTGCACCTAAAAATCGATAAACGAACAATTCGTGTAGTCAACGGACTATAGTCCTGCAAAAAAATACTACCAACTTGCAAAGGTTTTATGTTAAAAAATAGCAATCTGCAAAGAAATGAATCGTTAAACAGAAAAGTACTCAAAAAGAAATACAATTTATTCCAAATAACACAACAGTCACAAGGGGTGAAACCCTATTCCGCAACACGAAAAAACAACAAAAAAAAGCTTTCGGAAATACCGAATTTTAAAAGAACCTCAGAGAGTAAAAATGCCCATTTTCTCCTGCAGGCTCAAGGGCCATTCAGCAGGAGAAAACAGACAGTAAAAGTTATCTATCAGAACGGTGAAGTTGGGCTTAAAAAGCCCGGTGCTCGCTTTTAGTAAACCACTTTCTTGGTTACCTTGGCACCGGTTTCTGAAGTTATAGTAACCAACAATACCTGTTGGGTGTTAGGCAACGCAGTGAACGATACCTCAGTCGCATTGATGTTGTTTTTGGTCACTATCAAACGACCGGTAACATCATAAATCGCAACGGATTGCATCGGAAGCATGCCGGTTTGAACATGAAGCCCTTGGGTGTTTTTGTACACCACCACGCTTTGTTCCGTAAATTGAGGAGTACTCAGCGCCTGACCGGTCGTATAACGAAGCACGAAGCGATCTTCAAAAGTACCGGCTGTAGTGGCAAACGTATAAGCACCGGCTTTCAAATCTACGGTAATGTTCAGTAATTTATCTTCCAGGTAAATGTTTTGCTCGGTAAACAATCCGTCCATATCGGTGATGGAAATAGTACAACTTCCTTCTGCTTGCGCTTTGTAACACAAGTCAAAAGTATCGTTTACATCAAACGGTAAACCTTTTCCTTGAATGCTCAATTTCACATCGTCTACTTTAGTATACAACGTAAGCGGTTTGCCTACATCTACCATTTCTCCGTCAAAGTCACGGTCCATACCGGTCGTAGCGCCTTCAACATAGCCTAACAAGATTTGTTTGAACGAATTATCCTGATTGGTAATGTTCAACCAAAGTCTGCTTTTCTCTACCTCACCTACCGGTGAAGACGAAGTCGTCGCAGCAGCAGCCGATTTAAAGAATTGGGTATTGTTTCCGGCCACACGCATACTGTTACTAAAGGTAGCGGTACCGTTGGCCAATCCTTTCACGAAGAATCCTTCACCGGCAGCAATGTAACCGTTCGGAACATTGTAGTTCAATCCTCCCGGATAGGTAGCAGCGACACCTCCCAAAGAGTTCCATAGCGCATAATCCGTGCCTTCGTATTGGTACGACGCATTCAATGTCGTATTGTGTGTCCAGAAGTATAATGTTCCGTGTAGCACTGAAGTATTCAACGGATCAGAAACCAAAGCCAACGCACTCATAGCACTCGGATACGGGTTTCCTAACAAGTTCAACTGATTCGCACCTCCAACAATAGAACGGGTATAGGTTCCGTTATTCGGTACACCCGTAAAGCTGGCCGTATACACCACCGGTGGCAATGCTGAAGCCGTCAACGGATAAGAACCATCATCCGGCACACGGATAATGTATCCTGTACCCGGAGTCATAGAAGCGGTTCCGGCCATAGCCTGCCAGTTCGGAATAGACGAATTGTATTGGAAGAATCCATCCCAAGAGGTTAATGGAGAAACATCATATAAAGTTTGCGGACTTACCGGAGTAGCCCAATAGGTATAATCGTAACGGAAACAAGGTGTTGAATTACGTTTGTATGTAATGTTTCCGGAATTCGTAACGTTGTTCGTTTGCAACAAACTGGAACCGTTATTGAAAGTCACTGAACCTCCGGACACGGTCAATTCGTTAGTCAAGGTAAGCGTTTCGCCACTGTTGAATACTACCGCACCGGCATTTACTTTACAACTACAACCCGATAAACTACCGCCGGAGTAGTTGGCGTTAATGGTCAATCCGTCCGTAATCACAGGAGCACCGGCAGGTGTCCAGGCACCGTTCCACACTTTGTTTACCACGGTAAAGGTAACGCTGGCCGTATCGGTACAACCCGTAGCCGTGATGGTTCCGGTAGCAGTAATAGTAGCTGTCGAAGCCGATTTAAAGTACACGGTAGCAGCATTGGTTCCGGCTACATATAAGGTACCCGAAGTATTAGAATACAAACTGTTCGCCACGGTAGACGTCCAGGTATAGGTGTTTCCGGTTCCCGAAACGGTAATCGGAATATACGAATTCGGACAAACGCTCGCACTTACTGCACTCAAGTTTACCGTAGGTTTTGGATTCACCACAAAGTTGGTCGCCGTTCTACAGTACGAACTCAACGAATTGGTAGCATAGTACACCGTAGTTCCGGCGGTATTGGTATCTGCCAATCCTGAACCGGAAACGCCTACCGGGTTAAACGGTGAGCCGGTTCCTATAGCAGTACCTCCACTGGCAGCAGTATACCATTCGATGGTACCCAACTGTACGCCTCCTCCTGTCGGTGGTGTTACCGTAATGGTAATACCGGATACCGAAGTAGTGAATGAGCTGAATACACAATATACAATAACATAAGGTTGACCCGCTGTCAAGGTAACGGTTACCTCCGGATCTAAGTTACAAGAAGCCGTAGAACCGGTATCGTCATTCGCCGCCATAAAGTTGGTCGCCGGACTGGCCGGATTAAACGAGCCATCATAAATATGAATAAAAGTATCTCTTCCACTGGTATCACAACCGTCAAAAGTATAAATACCGGTCACGGTTGGGATGATGGTTTGCGTCGTATAAATTACCGTTTGACTGGCAGTATAAGTAGTCCCCGAAGTGGAACGCACAAAAGTAGGCGCGCCCACCGGAATATCGGCAATAGGGAAACTGGTCAATGCCGAAAGCACAGACACCATAGTTCCGGAACCTCCCACACACACACTTGCCGGAGTAGCCGTAACCGCAGCAGCCGTAGTCACCGCCAAAGTAGTAGGCAAACTATCTCCACACGGACCCGTTACTACTACCGACACATTGCCACTGGTTGTGGAAGGCGTAACGGTTACCGAAGTAGTTCCCTGTCCTGAAACTATATTCCAACCCGAAGGGAATGACCAGGTATAGTTGGTTGCATCAGTCACACTCGCCACCGTATAAGTAGTATTGGCTACCGAAGCACACAGTCCGGAAGCTCCCGAAATACTGGCCGCTCCTAACTGACCAATCACAATGTTTTTAGTCGTTGGTAAACTGGTTCCACAAGCCCCCGAAGCCACTACAGAAATAGATCCTGCGGTAAGTCCGTCTGTGGTTATATCAATGGAAGTCGTTCCTTGTCCGGAGTTAAGCGTCCATCCTGACGGTATAGTCCAGGTGTACGTAGAAGCGCCTGTTACAGCCGCAATCGAATAGGTAGTCGTGGTAATGAATGAACACGAAACACTACCCGGACCTGAAATGGCCGCCGGTGTTCCTACCGCATTCGAGGCAACAGAAACCGTAAACGATTGGTTGCTGCCCGAAAACACGTTCACTCTAATATATATGGTAACCCCTGCTGTAAGGGTTTGGTTGATCGTTTCATTGGATGAAGCGGTATATGGTCTGTTAACCCAAGCGCCACCACACACATCATACGTATAAATATCCAAATCCGGAGCCGAACCTGTTAACGTAATTTTATGCGTTCCGGAACATACCGGAGTATAGGCATACCAGTAGTCGGTTCCTGAACAACGCACCTGGTCGGTAATCGAGGTCGTGAAAGTAGTAGCTGTAGCACAAGTTGCGTTGTTTACCGCACCTACTACTACCGCTAAGGTTTGTGGGGTTCCGGCACAACCGGTTAAGTTTTTAGGTGTTACGGAAATCGTTCCCGAAACGGCACTGGCCGTAGCCGTCACGGTCACACTGTTGGTCGTACCACCGGCAGTAACTGTCCAACCCGAAGGGAAAGACCATACATAACTGGTAGCTCCTGTTACCGCTGTAATAGAATATACTAAAGAAGCTGTAGGCAAGGTACAAAGCGTGGTGGTTCCGGTAATAGCTCCCGGTTGCGGAGGAATAGAATACCCGGCTACCGCTTTACGGGTTGCCACAGAGTCGTCACAACCGCTCAGGTTTCCGGTAGCGGTGATGTACACCCCTGTTCCTACCGCTGAAGTAGCCGTAATACTGGTGGTTCCTTGTCCGGAATTAATCACCCATCCTGCCGGTACGGTCCAGGTAATCGAGGTGGCCGTAGTACTGGCATTGGCTACCCCATCTGTTGTGGTAGTCCCTGCCGAAGCATTAGCCGTAGTAGAATACACCTGACTCGTTAACGGACATGGGATAGAACTTCCGGTAATGGCTGCCGGAGTGGCCGCCGGCCAACAAGGCACTTCTTCTACTTTCAGGTTATCCATCTTAAAGGCACCTCCTGCAATACTCGTCACAGCGATACCTATATAATAGGTAGCATTCGCCGCAGGTTTGAAATACGATTTAGAGGTAGCCGCTGTAGAAGAGGTCGTGGTTACCGTAGCCAACAATGAAGCTACGTTAGCCGAAGTGGCCGCGTAATTGGTTTTCCCGTAATAGGCTTTGATTGTAGTAGACTGGTTGGTCGAACTACTGTAGTCAAAAGACAAACGGTATATTTTAGTCGAATCTAAAGTCAAGGGCTTGCTGAAAAAATAGGTTCCCACAGCCGCGTTAAAATAATAGTTGGTTCCTGAAGCAGTTCCGATACCATACGAACCCGAAGTGGTCGTGGTACAGGTAGGCAAACTCAACGAGCCGTCAAAGTCTTCCACATACGGAATCCCTACCGGAGCACAAAGCGTGGTAAACGAATTCCCGGTAATCTGCACCCAGTTTCCATAGGACGAACCACAATTGGAACGCACCCAGGCATAATACGTGGTACTACTGGCCAAACCGGTCACATTGAACAAAGCGGTTGAACCTCCCGAAACGTTACCCGCCTGAAGCGAAGTAGTACTGGAAGCCGTTAAAGCACCGTTCCCCGGAGCACTGTTGGTCGTAGACACATAATAATCATAGCCACTTGGCGGGGTTCCCGGTACCGGCCAATCCAACTCGGCTGAGTTGTAGGCAATATTGGTAACCGTGGCCGAAGCAATATTGGAACAAGTCGAAACGATTGGTTTCGATTTTACCGTGATTTCAAAACCAAGACCTGTCGTACCGGTAGTGGTGAACTGTACGCTCACACTCCCATTCCCCGCAACCGAAGTATATACGGTAGTAGTGGGTAATGAATTGGTATTGTAATTGGACAGGGCACTATCGGCATTGGTAATGGTGATGGCTCCCGTTGGAGTCGCGGCTACGTTATACGAAACAAACGTTAATTCTATTTGTTGGCCGGCAGCCGGCATAAAGGTCATGGTATGATCCTGATTGATAGAGGCAGGCATTTGTCCGCCGTAGTTATCATCAAGTCCCCCGTTATCATAAAAACTATAGGTAGAGTTGGCCGGTAAGGCCGCAGTAGAACACGAAGTAGCTCCCGCCACTGTTTGTCTCGGCATTACAAAAACGCTGTTTTCCGACAAAGTAGCAGACGACCAAGACAAGTCGTCAATCAAAGGCACCGCATTATTTGGAGAAGTCGTTCCATTTGTTCTTCTGATTCGCACATAATAACCCGTAGCACCTGGTGAAATAGAGGCAGTAAACTGTGCATAAGAAGCCGAAACATTATTCGTAATAGTCGAACCAATCTGTGTCCAAGTAACCGTGGTAGGATCTGTCACTCCCGGAGTATATTGGGCCGGTGTGGCATATTCAACAACCATGGTAGAAGTATTGGTTCCCGATACGTTTCTGTAATAAAAGGATAAGTTTATCGTTGACGAAGACGCAGAGGAAATCAAAGGGGTAATAATATAAGGATTAGTAGTCCCTGTAAAAGTCAAACATCTTGTACCACTATAACAATTGGTAGTAGTACTGGTAGCAGAAACACCGTAACCATACCAAGTTCCTCCTGAATAAGCAACTGTAGTAGGAATACTTGCTGTCGGTGTCCCGCCTGGATTAACTCCCTTAAAACTCTCAAACACTTGATACGCGCCGCACTGTGCCTGTGTGTATACACTAAAGCCCAGTACCAATACTAAGGTATACAGCAGTCGGGTAGATTTTCGGGATAAACTTGTAAACCATTTACTTGGGGGTGAAAGTAAAGTTTTTTTCATAGTTTGTTTTTTTGTGGTATTTAATAGTTTATATGGAACAAGCATCCCTGCCCATTCCCTAACGGTTAAGATGTTAAAATTACATTTATTCAACATACTGTTAACAATCATTTTACCGAAAATTAACCACTTTTCGATAAAATGTCAAAAGCACCGACCAATAAGACATAACTGTCGACCATCAGGCGGAAACATTTCATAATATATAAGCGAATTATTACACTTCAGGGGTTAGCTGGTGAAAACTGTTTTAAAATTAACGTTTTCTTGGAATATTCGGCACGCTAAATTAACAATTAATCAATACTTTACAAGAAATGTTAATAAAATATTATTAAAAAGCCAACATTCCTTACGTAATCCCTAAAAAAGCCACTGAGTTTCAATCGCTATTCTCTTGTTAAAATAAAAAACGGTCTTTTTGTTGATTTTCACCCCTAACTAAAAGTAATACAACACGTTATCCCAAACCCAAATCCCTTTCCTCCTGAGCAGCAGGCACAGCCTTCCGCAACACCCATAACAGTCGTCAGGCCGCGCTTGGAAATTGACCGCGGTCAATGAGGCAAGTTACCGCGGTAAATTGATGAATTGACCGCGGTCAATAAGTGAACTGTTCAGGAACAGTTGCTCAAGTCTTACTGAGCCGGAACGCCCCTCCTCCTGAGGAGCAGGAAAAACGAGTCCAAAAAAAAGCCCCTCCGGTAAGGAGGGGCTTGGTATGTAACAAGTTTAAGTTTGTTAGGCTTGTCCGGCCGGGCCAAAGTTCAACGGAACTTGCGGCTGCTCGGTGTCTTTAATTTCGCCATTGGCCAATTCGTAACGGTGGATGTTTTCCCCCAACGCCTTCAAAAATCGTTTGGCGTGTTGTGGCGTCAAAACAATGCGCGACTTCACTTTGGCTTTAGGCACCCCCGGCATCAGGGTTACAAAATCAACTACAAATTCAGAAGCGGAATGGTTGATGATGGCCAGGTTGGAATAAATTCCTTCGGCTACTTTCTCATCCAGCTCGATGTTGATTTGTCCTTGTGTATTTTGATCACTCATGATTAATAGATGTATTCTTCTTTGTTAGCCATGATTTCATTGTAGTCTTCTTTCGAACCTACAATGGTGTGATCGTAATCTCTCATACCGGTTCCGGCAGGAATTCTGTGACCTACGATCACATTTTCTTTCAGACCTTCTAAGGTATCTACTTTACCGGCTACAGCCGCTTCGTTCAATACTTTAGTTGTTTCCTGGAAGGACGCTGCCGAGATGAATGATTTCGTTTGTAACGAAGCTCTGGTGATTCCTTGTAATACCGGTGTTGCAGTAGCGGTGATCACATCACGGGCTACGACCATGTTTTTATCGTTGCGTTTCAATAATGAATTTTCATCACGCAACTCACGCGGTGTTACAATTTGACCCGGTTTCAGGTTCTCAGAATCTCCGGCATCTTCCACCACTTTCATTCCGTACAATTTATCGTTTTCTTCTAAGAAATCAGAAGTGTGGATTAATTGCTCTTCTAAGAATAGGGTATCTCCCGGATCCTGAACTTGTACTTTACGCATCATTTGACGAATCACTACTTCAAAGTGTTTGTCATTGATTTTTACCCCTTGTAAACGGTACACCTCTTGGATTTCATTTACCAAATACTGCTGAACAGCTGATGGTCCCTGAATTCTTAAGATATCATCCGGTGTAATCGCACCGTCAGACAATGGCACACCCGCTTTTACGAAGTCATTCTCTTGTACTAAGATTTGACTTGATAATTTTACGAGGTATTTCTTCACTTCACCAAACTTAGATTCAATGATGATCTCACGGTTACCTCTTTTGATTTTACCAAAAGATACTACTCCGTCAATCTCTGATACTACAGCCGGGTTCGATGGGTTACGAGCTTCTAACAACTCGGTAATTCTTGGAAGACCTCCCGTGATATCGCCTGCTTTAGAAGAACGACGCGGAATTTTTACTAAGATTTTACCGGCTTTGATTTTCTCACCGTCTTCTACCATCAAGTGGGCTCCTACCGGTAGGTTGTACGAACGGATTAACTCACCGTCTTTACCGTATACTAATAAGGTAGGGATTAACTTTTTATTTCTTCCTTCCGAAATTACTTTTTCCTGGAATCCGGTTTGCTCATCGATTTCCACCTGGAACGATTGTCCTTGTTCTAAATCTTCGTAAGCAATTTTTCCGGTGAATTCCGAAACAATAACCCCGTTATATGGATCCCATTTACAGATTACCGCTCCTTTGTCTACCACATCACCGTCTTTCACGCTGATGATCGAACCGTAAGGAATGTTGTGTGTGCTCAATAAGATTCCGGTTTTCACGTCTACCAATTTCAACTCTGTAGAACGAGACACTACGATATCCACTTTGTTACCGTCATTGTCCTCACCTACTACTGTTTTCAAATCTTCGATTTCCAGTTTTCCGCCAAATCTTGCGATGATGCTTGATTCTTCAGAAACTCCTCCGGCAACCCCTCCTACGTGGAACGTACGAAGTGTCAACTGAGTACCCGGCTCTCCAATGGATTGTGCTGCGATTACTCCGACAGCTTCTCCTTTTTGAGTCATTTTTCCGGTGGCTAAGTTACGTCCGTAACATTTCGCACAGATTCCTTTTTTAGCCTCACACGTCAACGGCGAACGAACTTCTACTTTTTCAACAGGAGATTCTTCAATCGCCTTCACAATAGCTTCCGTAATTTGTTCTCCGGAGTGTACTAATATGTCATTGTTCAAAGGATTAATCACATCCTGTAACGCTACACGTCCAAGAATTCTTTCTCCTAAGGTTTCAACGATTTCTTCATTTTTCTTCAAAGCCGAAACTTCAATTCCTCTCAACGTACCACAATCAACCGAGTTTACAATTACGTCTTGAGAAACGTCATGTAAACGACGAGTTAAGTAACCGGCATCTGCCGTTTTCAAAGCGGTATCCGCAAGACCCTTACGGGCACCGTGCGTAGAGATAAAGTACTCTAAGATGGAAAGTCCTTCTTTAAAGTTGGAAAGAATCGGGTTCTCGATAATTTCACCACCACCGGCGGTTGATTTTTTCGGCTTAGCCATCAAACCACGCATACCGGTCAACTGACGAATCTGCTCTTTCGATCCACGCGCTCCGGAGTCAAGCATCATATATACCGAGTTGAACCCTTGTTGGTCTTCGCGGATATTTTTCATAGCCAACTCTGTCAATTGCGCATTGGCAGAAGTCCAGATGTCAATAACTTGGTTGTAACGTTCGTTGTTGGTGATAAGACCCATGTTATAGTTCATCGAAATACCGTCTACCTGCTCGCGGGCATCGGCAATCAATTGTCCTTTTTGGTCCGGAATTTTGATATCCCCTAATGAGAAGGACAATCCTCCTTTGAAGGCAAATTTATATCCCATATCTTTCATCTCATCCAAGAAGGCTGCTGTCGTAGGAACGTCAGTTACCGCCAGGATTTTCCCGATGATATCACGTAATGATTTTTTGGTCAATACCTCATTGATGTATCCGGCTGCCTGTGGTACTACTTCGTTAAATAATACTCTACCGGCAGTAGTTTGGATAATTTGGTATACCAATTCCCCATTTTCATTAAAATCTTTCGCTCTGATTTTCACACGGGCATTCAATTCTAATCTTCCTTCGTTCAACGCAATGTTTACCTCTTCAGCTGAATAGAACGTTAAGCCTTCTCCTAAAATTTTGTGCTCCGGAGTAGACAATCTTTCTTTGGTCATGTAGTACAGACCCAATACCATGTCCTGAGAAGGTACCGTAATCGGTGCTCCGTTCGCAGGGTTCAAAATATTGTGTGAAGCCAACATTAACAATTGCGCTTCTAAGATGGCTTCAGGTCCTAATGGCAAGTGTACCGCCATCTGGTCACCGTCGAAATCCGCGTTGAACGCCGTACATACTAACGGGTGTAACTGGATTGCTTTTCCTTCAATCAATTTAGGCTGGAACGCTTGGATACCCAAACGGTGCAACGTAGGAGCACGGTTCAGTAATACAGGGTGTCCTTTGATTACATTCTCAAGGATATCCCAAACTACCGGCTCTTTTTTGTCGATGATTTTCTTAGCCGACTTAACAGTCTTAACAATTCCTCTTTCGATTAATTTTCGAATAACGAATGGTTTGTACAGTTCCGCCGCCATATCTTTTGGCAAACCACATTCAAACAATTTCATTTCCGGTCCAACAACAATTACCGAACGAGCAGAATAATCCACACGTTTTCCTAATAAGTTTTGACGGAAACGACCTTGCTTACCTTTCAAGGAATCCGAAAGGGATTTCAATGGTCTGTTTGATTCTGTTTTAACCGCAGAAGCTTTACGCGTGTTGTCGAATAGTGAATCTACTGATTCCTGCAACATACGTTTCTCGTTTCTCAAGATTACTTCCGGAGCTTTAATCTCCATCAATCGTTTCAAACGGTTGTTACGGATGATTACTCTTCGGTACAAGTCGTTCAAATCCGAAGTCGCAAAACGACCTCCGTCAAGCGGCACCAACGGACGCAATTCTGGCGGAATCACCGGAATTACTTTCAGAATCATCCACTCCGGACGGTTCTCTCTGTTTAGGTTCGACTCACGGAAAGACTCTACTACTTGTAATCTTTTTAACGCTTCTGTCTTACGTTGTTTAGATGTTTCGTTGTTAGCGCTGTGACGTAACTCGTATGACAAAGCATCTAAGTCAGTTCTTGCCAACAAATCCATAATACACTCAGCACCCATTTTGGCGATGAATTTATTCGGATCGGTATCATCTAAATATTGGTTTTCCATCGGAAGGGTATCCAAAATATTCAAATACTCTTCTTCAGTTAAGAAATCTAATTTCTCTAATGGCTCGCCATCTACATTTTTGGCAATACCGGCTTGGATTACTACGTATCTTTCGTAGTAAATAATCATGTCTAATTTTTTAGACGGCAATCCAAGGATATAACCAATTTTGTTCGGTAACGAACGGAAGTACCAGATGTGAGCAATAGGCACCACCAGGTTGATGTGTCCTACACGGTCACGACGTACTTTTTTCTCGGTTACTTCAACTCCACAACGGTCACAAACGATTCCTTTGTAACGGATTCTTTTGTATTTACCACAAGCACATTCGAAGTCTTTTACCGGACCGAAGATTCGTTCACAGAAAAGTCCGTCACGCTCTGGTTTGTGTGTTCTATAGTTGATTGTTTCAGGTTTTAACACTTCCCCTCTTGACTCCGCCAAGATAGATTCAGGAGAAGCCAATCCTATCGAGATTCTGTCAAATCTTTTGATCGTATTTTTAGTATCTTTATTTCTATTCATCATAGTCGTAAACTTTTAAAGTGTTCAGTTTGCAGTGTGCAGTGATCAGTACTGAATACTGACCACTGACCACTGATTACTAAAATATTATTCTTCTAATCTGATGTCTAATCCAAGACCTTTCAATTCATGCATCAATACATTGAATGATTCCGGTAATCCTGGCTCCGGCATAGTTTCTCCCTTAACGATAGCTTCGTAAGTTTTGGCTCTACCGATTACGTCATCCGATTTAACAGTCAAAATTTCTCTAAGCGTACTTGAGGCTCCATAAGCTTCAAGTGCCCAAACCTCCATCTCTCCGAAACGCTGACCTCCGAACTGAGCTTTACCTCCTAACGGCTGTTGCGTAATCAACGAGTATGGACCTATAGAACGGGCGTGCATTTTGTCATCTACCATGTGTCCTAATTTCAACATGTAGATTACCCCTACCGTTGCCGGTTGGTGGAAACGCTCCCCGGTACCACCGTCATACAAATACGTATGACCGAAACGTGGAATGCCTGCCTCATCTGTCAATTCATTGATTTGGTCAAGGGTAGCTCCGTCGAAGATTGGCGTAGCAAATTTTCTACCCAAGTTCATACCGGCCCATCCTAATACCGTTTCATAAATCTGACCGATGTTCATACGAGATGGTACCCCAAGTGGATTCAATACGATATCTACCGGTGTTCCGTCTTCTAAGAACGGCATATCTTCATGACGAACGATACGAGCCACAATACCTTTGTTTCCGTGACGTCCCGCCATCTTATCCCCTACTTTCAATTTACGTTTCTTAGCGATATATACTTTCGCTAATTTCAAAATTCCGGCAGGTAATTCATCTCCAACAGTGATGGTGAATTTCTCTCTTCTCAAAGCACCTTGCAAGTCATTCAACTTGATTTTGTAGTTGTGGATTAAGTCGTTCACTAAGTTATTAGTTTCTTCATCCGCAACCCACTGTCCTTTGGTTAAGTGAGCGAAATCTTCCACCGCATGTAACATTTTTTGAGTGTATTTTTTACCTTTTGGCAATACTTCTTCACCCAAATCATTCATTACACCTTGCGATGTTTTTCCGTTCACAATGTTGAATAATTTGTCAACCAATTTGTCTTTTAACTCTACAAATTTGGTTTCGAATTCCATTTCTAAAGACGTCAAATCGTCTTTATCCTTGGTACGTTTCTTTTTATCTTTTACCGCTCTCGCGAATAATTTTTTATCTAAAACCACACCGTGTAAGGATGGAGAAGCTTTCAAGGAAGCATCTTTCACATCACCTGCTTTATCACCGAAGATAGCTCTCAATAACTTCTCTTCCGGCGTAGGATCTGATTCTCCTTTTGGTGTAATTTTTCCGATTAGAATGTCACCAGGCTTAACCTCGGCTCCGATTCTGATCATACCGTTTTCATCCAAGTCTTTCGTAGCTTCTTCAGAAACGTTCGGGATATCATTAGTCAACTCTTCGTTTCCTAATTTAGTATCTCTTACCTCCAAAGAATAATCATCTACGTGGATAGACGTGAAGATATCATCACGAACTACTTTTTCAGAAATTACAATCGCATCCTCGAAGTTATACCCTTTCCAAGGCATGAACGCTACTTTAAGGTTTCTACCCAAAGCCAGCTCTCCGTTTTGCGTAGCATAACCTTCACAAAGTACTTGTCCTAATTTCACTCGGTCTCCTTTTCTTACGATAGGTTTCAGGTTGATAGACGTACTTTGGTTGGTTTTTCTGAACTTGATTAATTGGTATGTTTTTTCATCCGGGTCAAAGCTCACCATTCGTTCTTCTTCCGTTCTGTCGTATTTAATCGTAATCATATTGGCATCAACGTACTCAACTGTACCGTTGCCTTCTGCATTGATTAATACTCTGGAATCAGAAGCCACTTGGCGCTCTAAACCGGTTCCTACGATTGGTGCTTCAGGACGTAATAATGGTACGGCCTGACGCATCATGTTAGATCCCATCAACGCACGGTTCGCATCATCATGCTCCAAGAACGGAATCAACGAGGCGGAAATCGAAGCGATTTGGTTTGGTGCTACGTCAGTGTAGTGAATTTCACTCGGATCAACTACAGGGAAATCACCTTCTTCACGGGCAATTACTTTATCTGCTGTAATCTTACCTTTAGCATCCATTTCAATATTAGCTTGAGCAATCATCTTACCTTCCTCTTCTTCAGCGCTCAAATAAATTGGTTCAGATGTTAAATCAACGGTTCCGTTTTTCACTTCGCGGTAAGGGGTTTCAATGAATCCCATTCCGTTTACTTTCGCATACACTCCAAGAGACGAAATCAAACCGATGTTTGGTCCCTCAGGCGTTTCAATCGGACACAAACGACCATAGTGCGTATAGTGAACGTCACGCACCTCGAAACCGGCTCTTTCACGGGAAAGACCTCCTGGTCCAAGGGCAGACAATCTTCTTTTGTGTGTAATCTCAGCCAATGGATTTGTTTGGTCCATAAACTGTGATAACTGGTTCGTACCAAAGAAAGAGTTGATTACCGATGACAATGTTTTAGCATTGATCAAATCGATCGGGGTAAACACCTCGTTATCTCTAACGTTCATTCTTTCACGAATAGTACGGGCCATACGGGCCAATCCAACACCGAACTGTTGAGACAATTGCTCGCCTACAGTACGCACACGACGGTTAGACAAGTGATCGATATCATCAATCTCTGCTTTAGAGTTGATCAACTCAATCAAATATTTTACAATCGTGATGATGTCTTCTTTTGTTAAAACTTGTTTTTCCATAGGAATATCCAAGTTCAACTTTTTGTTCATTCTGTAACGACCTACTTCACCTAAGTTGTAACGTTGGTCAGAGAAGAATAATTTATCGATAATGCCACGAGCGGTTTCTTCATCAGGCGGTTCTGCATTACGCAACTGACGGTAAATGTGCTCTACAGCTTCTTTTTCTGAGTTAGTTGGGTCTTTTTGAAGCGTGTTGTGGATAATGGCGTAATCCGCTTGGTTATTATCCTCTTTGTGCAACAATATAGATTTTACGTTAGAATCGATGATTTCTTCCACATTGTCTTTGTCAATGATGGTATCACGATCTAAGATAATTTCATTACGCTCAATAGAAACTACCTCTCCGGTATCCTCGTCCACGAAATCTTCGTGCCAAGTATTCAATACTCTCGCGGCTAGTTTTCTACCGATGTACTTTTTAAGACCGGTTTTAGAAACTTTGATTTCTTC
The DNA here is from genome assembly GCF_051547105.1 of Flavobacterium sp. XGLA_31. Classification (NCBI taxonomy): domain Bacteria; kingdom Pseudomonadati; phylum Bacteroidota; class Flavobacteriia; order Flavobacteriales; family Flavobacteriaceae; genus Flavobacterium; species Flavobacterium sp. XGLA_31. The sequence goes on from NZ_JBPTTM010000003.1 coordinate 256,174, forward strand.
TGCAAGATCAAAAATTTCAAGAATGTCCTTATCTCTTTCGAATCCGATAGCACGGAACAGCGTAGTAACAGGTAATTTTTTCTTTCTATCGATATAGGCGTACATTACGCTGTTGATATCGGTAGCAAATTCAATCCATGATCCTTTGAAAGGAATAACTCTGGCAGAATACAACTTGGTCCCGTTAGCATGGAAAGACTGACCAAAGAAAACACCCGGCGAACGGTGTAATTGGGATACAACCACACGCTCAGCTCCGTTGATTACGAAGGTTCCGCTTGGAGTCATGTACGGAATGGTTCCGAGATATACATCTTGTACAATCGTTTCAAAATCCTCGTGCTCCGGGTCAGTACAATACAATTTTAGTCTTGCCTTTAAAGGCACACTATACGTCAACCCTCTTTCGATACACTCTTGAATAGTGTAACGTGGTGGATCAACAAAGTAATCTAGGAATTCCAATACAAATTGGTTTCTTGTATCAGTTATTGGAAAGTTTTCCATGAAGGTGTTGTATAAACCTTCGTTGCCTCTTTCATCTGACTTAGTTTCCAATTGGAAGAAGTCTTTAAAAGATTTTACCTGTACATCCAGAAAATCGGGATATTGAGGTATGTTTTTGGTAGAGGCAAAATTCAATCTTTCAGTCTGATTTGTTATCATCAATGGACAAAATTTTGATTTAAAAAAGTAATTTTTTGAGTGTAAGCACAAGGCTTGATTCTACTTTTCCTTTATTTGATAACCAATACCTCTTAAAAATAAACCAGGAAAATTAGTTCGTTTTTTTCTTCGTATGGGTTAAAAGCTTTTCGTATTTGGTTTTATTTAAGACAATAATTTTATTATACGAAAAATGGTTTAGGCCCTTGGACGCTTTGTCCAAGGCCTAAACCTAGTTCTAAAACCGGTGTGGAATTATTTTAACTCAACAACAGCTCCAGCTTCTTCTAAAGATTTTTTCAAACCTTCAGCTTCTGCTTTAGATACTCCTTCTTTGATGTTTGCTGGTGCACCATCAACGATATCTTTAGCTTCTTTCAAGCCAAGACCTGTTAATTCTTTTACAGCTTTAACTACTGCTAATTTAGAAGCACCTGCGTCTTTCAATACTACAGTGAATTCTGTTTGCTCTTCAGCAGCAGCACCACCATCTCCACCAGCAGCAACTACTACAGCTGCAGCAGCCGGTTCGATACCATACTCATCTTTTAATATTGTAGCTAAATCATTAACTTCTTTTACAGTTAAGTTAACTAATTGTTCTGCGAATTGTTTCAAATCTGCCATTTTTTCTATCGTTTAAAATGTTCTTTTTAATTATTATTTTTTTAGTCTGCTCTACTTATTCTGCCGCTTCGCCTTTTTGTTCAGCATTGTTCAATAACGCTGAAATAATACGTTGTGCAGGAGATTGAAGTAATCCGATGATTTCTCCAATAACTTCTTCTTTAGATTTAAGTGATGCTAAGCTATCCAACAAGTTGTCTCCAATGTAGATCTCTTGGTTGATGTAAGCACCTTTGAAAACAGGTTTGTCTGATTTCTTTCTAAAGTCTTTAATGATTTTGGCCGGAGCGTTAGCAACGTCTGCAATAAAAATGGAAGAGTTTCCTTTTAATACAGAAGCCAAGTCACCGTAATCATTAGCTGAAGCTTCCATTGCTTTTTCAAGCAAAGTGTTTTTTACTACCTCTAATTTAATCCCAGCTTTAAAACAAGCTCTTCTTAAGTTGGAAGTAGTTTCTGCGTCTAACCCAGAGGTGTCAGCAATATAAACTATATTACTTTCAGCCAACTTAGCAGTTAAATCTTCTATCGCGATTGATTTTTCTTCTCTTGTCATAATAAAATGTTTTTAACTACCAATTATACTGCTTTAGGATCTAAAGCAATAGCAGGGCTCATAGTACTTGACAAGTGAATAGACTTGATATATGTACCTTTAGCTGCAGTTGGTTTCAATTTAACTAGTGTTTGAATAATTTCGTGAGCGTTATCTACAATCTTGTCAGCTTCGAAAGAAATTCTTCCGATTCCGGCATGAACGATTCCGGTTTTATCCACTTTAAAGTCGATTTTACCCGCTTTTACTTCAGCAACAGCTTTTCCTATCTCCATAGTTACTGTTCCTGTTTTAGGGTTTGGCATTAAACCTCTTGGACCTAATACACGTCCTAACGGACCTAATTTACCCATGATAGCCGGCATCGTGATGATAACATCAACGTCAGTCCAACCATCTTTAATTTTTTGAAGGTAATCATCCAATCCTACGTGATCAGCTCCGGCAGCTTTTGCTTCCGCTTCTTTATCCGGAGTAACCAAAGCCAACACTTTAGTATCTTTACCGGTTCCGTGAGGAAGGGTTACAACACCTCTTACCATTTGATTTGCTTTTCTTGGATCTACTCCTAAACGAACAGCAATGTCTACAGACTCGTCAAATTTTGCAGAAGCAACAGTTTTCAATAAAGACGAAGCGTCTTTTAAAGAATACAATTTGTTTTTCTCAATCTTTGCAGCAGCCTCTTTTTGTTTTTTTGTCAATTTTGCCATGTCTTACGCTTGTTTTAGCGGAGAATCTCCAGTTACAGTTAATCCCATTGATCGAGCTGTTCCAGCAACCATGCTCATAGCAGATTCGATAGTGAATGCATTTAAATCAGGCATTTTATCCTCAGCAATCGTTTTAATTTGGTCCCAGCTTACGCTGCCCACTTTACGACGATTTGGCTCTCCGGAACCGGATTTAACTTTAGCAGCATCCAATAACTGAATTGCAGCAGGTGGAGTTTTCACGACAAAATCAAACGATTTGTCTTTGTACACGGTAATTTGTACCGGTAACACTTTGCCGGGTTGATCTTGTGTTCTGGCATTGAACTGCTTACAGAACTCCATGATATTAACCCCAGCAGCTCCCAAAGCAGGTCCAACCGGTGGCGACGGGTTCGCAGCACCTCCCTTAACTTGTAGTTTAACTACTTTACTAATTTCTTTAGCCATTGTTTAAAAATTTTGCATCTCTCAATTGGAAGCGATTGACGCGTGTTATAATATATGTAACAAAAATTATACTTTTTCAACTTGCATAAAACTCAACTCTAATGGAGTCTTTCTTCCGAAAATTTTAACCATTACTTCAAGTTTACGCTTCTCATCATTTATTTTCTCAATAGTTCCGTTGAAACCATTGAAAGGCCCATCAACCACTTTGATAGTTTCTCCGATGTTGAATGGTATGTTTTGAGTATCGGTGTTAACTGCCAACTCATCAACTTTACCCAGCATTCTGTTAACCTCAGACATACGTAAAGGCACAGGATCCCCTCCTTTGACTTCACCTAAGAACCCAATCACACCGGTGATTGATTTAATAATATGTGGTATCTCACCAACCAAATTAGCTTCAATCATGACATAACCCGGAAAATATACTTTATCCTTAGCTATCTTTTTACCGTCTCTAACCTGAACCACTTTTTCGGTAGGCACAAGCACCTGAGAAATGTAATCTGCCATTCCTAAACGGTTGATTTCAGTTTCGATGTAAGCTTTGACTTTGTTTTCCTGTCCGCTTACAGCTCTAACCACATACCATTTTTTCACATTATTATCAGCCATTTCAGAGAAATTATGATTTTATCAAATTAAAAATCCCGGCAATTGCCTTTGCACACATTTCGTCAATTCCCCATGTTGCCAAAGCACAAACTACTGAAAACACAGCCACTACAATAGTGAACTTTTGAACTTCAGCCCATTCCGGCCAAGTAACATTTGTTTTTAACTCTTCAAATGCTTCTGATATATAATTAACAATATTTGCCATTGTAAATGTTTTTTTTGCACGGGCGGAGGGATTCGAACCCCCATCAACGGTTTTGGAGACCGCTATTCTACCCTTGAACTACGCCCGTTTCATTAAAAACCAGCAGAGCAACCAAAAGGCTCTCTGCTGGATTATTGATTTAAATAGATAATTAGTCTAAGATTTCAGTTACCTGACCTGCACCAACCGTTCTACCACCTTCACGGATAGCGAAACGCAAACCTACGTTCATAGCGATTGGGCTCAACAAAGCAACTTCAATAGTTAAGTTATCACCTGGCATTACCATCTCTACACCAGCTGGTAAAGAAATAACTCCTGTTACGTCAGTTGTACGTACGTAGAACTGCGGACGGTAGTTATTGTGGAATGGCGTGTGACGACCACCTTCTTCTTTTTTCAAGATATAAACCTCAGCTTTAAATTTAGCGTGTGGTTTTACTGAACCTGGCTTAATGATAACCATACCTCTTTTGATATCAGCTTTATCGATACCTCTTAAAAGTAATCCAACGTTATCTCCAGCTTCTCCTCTGTCAAGGATTTTACGGAACATCTCAACTCCAGTAATAGTAGAAGTTAATTTGTCAGCTCCCATACCGATGATTTCAACAGGATCTCCTGTATTAGCAACTCCAGTTTCGATACGACCTGTAGCAACAGTTCCACGACCTGTAATTGTAAATACGTCCTCAACCGGCATCAAGAATGGTTTAGCAACGTCACGTACTGGCTCTTCAATCCAGTTATCAACAGCTTCCATTAATTCGATGATTTTTGGTACCCAAGCAGGATCATTATTCAATCCTCCTAAAGCAGAACCTTGAACTACAGGACCATTATCTCCATCATATTCATAGAAAGACAACAAGTCTCTGATTTCCATTTCTACTAATTCTAATAATTCCGCGTCATCAACCATATCCACTTTGTTCATGAATACTACGATTCTTGGAATACCTACCTGACGACCTAAAAGGATGTGCTCACGAGTTTGTGGCATCGGTCCGTCAGTAGCAGCTACTACTAAGATAGCACCGTCCATTTGAGCAGCACCGGTAACCATGTTCTTAACGTAATCCGCGTGACCTGGACAGTCAACGTGAGCGTAGTGACGGTTAGCAGTTTCGTACTCAACGTGTGAAGTATTGATAGTAATACCTCTTTCTTTTTCTTCCGGAGCGTTATCAATTTGATCAAATGATTTCGCTTGACAATAACCCGCATCAGACAATACTTTAGTGATAGCTGCAGTTAAAGTAGTCTTTCCGTGATCTACGTGTCCGATAGTACCTATATTTAAGTGTGGTTTCGAACGATTAAAATTTTCTTTTGCCATTTTACTTAATTTTTAATCTTAGTTTATATATTAGTGTTCAAATTTTACAATTTTGAGCCAACTACGGGATTTGAACCCGTGACCTCTTCCTTACCAAGGAAGCACTCTACCCCTGAGCTAAGTCGGCTTGTGCCTAGTCCAGAAGTTAGACTATCAGAATTCAGAAACTTCCAAACCCCTATTTCTAAATTCCATTTGTGGGGAGAGCAGGATTCGAACCTGCGAAGACGTAGTCAGCGGATTTACAGTCCGCCCTCGTTGGCCGCTTGAGTATCTCCCCAACTTTTTCTATTTCAATACCTTATCTTGAGCCGGCGGAGGGATTCGAACCCACGACCTGCTGATTACAAATCAGCTGCTCTAGCCAACTGAGCTACGCTGGCATATGCAATAAAAAAAGTCCGCTATTTCTAACGGACTGCAAATGTATGGATTTTATCTTTCAATCAAAACATTTTTATAAAAAAATTTATTTTATATGTGAGTTCTGATTTTTTCCTTTCTTTTTACCAATAATCGCTCTAAAGATTCCGCTGCTAACTCAACCGCTTCCTCAAATGTTTTACATTGTTTCTTCACCATAAAATCATCACCGGGAACATGAATTTTAACCTCTACAATTTTATTTTCTTTCTCACTGGTCTTCTCAACCTTCAAAAAAACATCTGACGACACTACTTTATCATAATATTTTTCAAGTTTTCCTAATCTTTCATTGATGAAATCAACCAGTTTTCTGTCGACAGCGAAATTTACTGCATTAACATTTACCTTCATAATCAAATTTTTATTGGTTTAACATTTTCCGAATCATTACTTATTTCTGGGATGGGCATTACCGTAAACTTTTTTAAGCTCTGCTAAACTGCTGCTGGTATAAACCTGAGTAGATGCCAAACTGGAATGTCCTAATAATTCTTTAACTGAATTTATATCTGCCCCGTTGTTCAGAAGGTGAGTTGCAAACGTATGCCGCAAGATGTGCGGACTTTTTTTTACCTTCTCAGAGACATTACTAAAGTAATAATTTATTAAACGATAAACAAACGAATTATTCAATTTAACGCCTTTTGACAACAGAAAAAAATACGCTGTATCCGTAAGACATTGTAGCTGTGCTCTTTCGGACAGGTATTTTTTTATCTGAGGCACAACTACGGGCAGTATAGGAATAATCCGCTCTTTATTTCTCTTCCCCAAAACCTTTAGGGTATTGTTCGACAAATCAACATCTTGAACTTTTAACCCAATCAATTCTACCCTTCGGATTCCGGTAGTGTAAAACAAATCCACCACAAGTTTATCCCGAAGACCGTCAAAATCATTGGTGTAATGAATTTGATTCAAAACCAAATCCAACTCTTTTTCCGAAAAGGGAATCTGAAGTTTTTTGGGTGCTTTGAGTGCTTTGTGTTTCAAAAGCGGACTGACTTCAATTTGTTTTGTTTTGAGTAAGAATTTATAAAACGACTTTAGAGAAGATATTTTCCGGTTGATGGAAGCATTGGAAATTCCATCATCAGAAAGAGAGACAATCCAGGCACGAATCTGATTGTAGTTTACAGAGTTTAAACGATTATCATCAAATGCATGAGACAAAAACACCTCAAAAGATTCAAGATCATTCAAATAAGCAAGAACAGTATGTTGGGAATAATTTTTCTCCAACAACAAATAATCGCGAAAAGTATCTTTAGAATTTTTCATAAAAAAACTGCTGACCTCAAAGTTAGAAAACTTTAAGTATCAGCAGTTACATCTTATCAGGAATTTAACTATCCTTCCAAACTGTCTCTTAAGTTTTGAATGTACTGTGCTTTTTGGATTTCAGCTCTTCTCACTACAGATGGCTTAGTAAACGCTTGACGCGCTCTAAGTTGTCTTACAGTTCCGGTTTTATCAAATTTTCTCTTGTAGCGCTTTAATGCTCTATCAATGTTTTCTCCGTCTTTAATTGGTATAATCAACATAATTTAGACACCTCCTCTCATTTAGTGGGCGCAAAGATAACGGAAAAAAGAAACAACAAACAAGAACAAAGACAAAAAAGTTTCATTTAGCATTTTTCAGCATTGTCTCGTTCTAAAAACGAGACCCGCACTTTCCGCAGCGCACGGCACTTTGCTTCAATCGCTAATATTTGATATTAATGAGGAGACTTAAGACCGAAGGTCGCACTGTATGGAGCATTTGCGGAATAAATGTCTTGTGGACATTCGGCTTTATTCCATTTATAAAATAAAAAAACCAAGAAACAATCGCTCATTTCTTGGTTTGTTATCTTTTACCTCCTACAACCTTCTTATTTTTTTACAGCCGGCTGATAATTTTGTTTGTCTATAATCATTTTGGACAAAATCTCTCTCAGGATTTCCGAAGTACCGCCTCCTATTGGTCCCAAACGGCTATCGCGTAACAAACGCGCCAAGGGATATTCTTCCATATAACCATAACCACCCAACATCTGCAAACAGCTGTAAATGGTTTCATCCGCTACTTTAGTCGATTTTAGTTTGGCCATCGTAGCCTCTTTTACCACATATTCCCCTTGGTTTAATCGGGCAACAGCAGCGTAATTGAATACTTTACAATGTTCAACATCGGTAGCGTGATCTACCATCGTATGTCTCAAAGCCTGAAACTTATTGATAGTAGTACCAAATGCTTCGCGCTGGGACATATAATCAATCGTATATTCAATGGCATACTCTGCTCTGGCATGAGCATTAACCGCCATGATTAATCTTTCTAAGGCAAAATGCTGCATGATATACGGAAAGCCTTTTCCCTCTTCTCCCATGAGATTTTCTGCCGGAATTTCAACATTGTCAAAGGCAATCTCTGCCGTATCTGAAGCTCTCCAACCCAGTTTGTCCAATTTGGTAGCAGAAACACCCTTTAGATTGGTATCCATCAAAAAAATACTGATTCCTTTATTACCTAATTCCGGGCTGGTTTTAGCAGCTACTACATAGTAGTCTGCATAAACGCCATTAGTGATAAATGTTTTCGATCCGTTAATCACATATTTATCTCCTTTTTTCACCGCAGTGGTTCGCATCCCTGCCACATCACTTCCGCCAAAAGGCTCCGTAATACACAACGCACCTATTTTATCACCTGAAATACTGGGGGCTAAATACTCTTGTTTGATGCGTTCATCGCCTTCAGCATTCAAATGCGTCATAGCCAAATAAGCATGCGCCCACATAGCAGCCGCAAAACCGGATGATTTTATTTTTTGAAGTTCCTCTAAAAAAACTACCGTATAAAACAAATCCAAATTCAATCCCCCATAGGCTTCTGGGTAAGCGATGCCAAAGAAGTCCATTTCACCAAACTTTTTCCAAATAAAGCGCTCTATTGTCCCTGTTTTTTCCCATTTCTCAATGTGCGGCACAACTTCTATCTGTAAAAAATCTCGTAAACTTTGTCTGAATAATTGGTGTTCTTCTGTAAAGTATGTTGAATTCATATACTAGGGCTATTTTTTAGAAGTCCAAATATAAGGCAATTATTTGTATCTTATCAACAGGAAATCCTTTAATTTTTGACAGCTCCTCAACAGTTAAATCACCGTGCATGGTTCTGTAAATTACGATTTCTTTAGCCAATTGGTATTTGAAAAAAGGAAACTGGGAAAGTTCCTTAACCGAAGCAGTATTGATATTAATCTTTTTAAGGTTAGAGGTAGTTTTTACGGCAAAAGAAGCATTCAGCTTTTCAATGATTTCCGGAGACAGCCCCCAGACATCCTGCATTTGCTCCATACTGACAAAAGCGCCCAGTTTTTCCCGTTGTTCCAAAATCCGATCCGATAACTTATCACCGATTCCGTATACTTTCATCAAATCCTCTTTCGCAGCCTGATTGATATCTGAAATTACCGGCTTATCTTTTTTTGCAAATTCAGTTTTAGTATAGGCATTCAAATGCACTTTTCTGTTGGTAACCCAATCCGGAAACTTGAAGTAAGGAGAAATCACACGAAGTAACGAATCCGAGATTTTGGTGACTTGTTGAAATTCTGCCGCCGAATTGACAAACTTATTTTGCTTTCTGTAAGTAAGCAGTCGGTCTATTTCTGCTACAGACATCCCTAATTTATAGCCTTTGAAATCAGTAATAAAATTAGGATTGAATGGATAAAGTACCGGCTGGTAATTTTTCTTCAACAGTTTCAGACTGTCAATTTCGCTTTGGTGCGACAACCAAGCCAACTTTTCTTTCGAGTCTTGAGTAACGGTTTGAAAATCCGCGAAAAAGTAAATCCCTTGTAAAATAAAGACTGTAAGGAAGAACAAAATAATTCCGATACGCTGGCTTTTAGAGTAGTTCAAAACCGATTGCACTATGAAATTATTTTTACTCATCCGCTATAAATCAAAAACCGAGGTGCGTTTCCCCCGAATCAAATCTTTCAGTTTAATCCAAAATGCCAAAGTTAAATACACCCCAAACCAAAGTCCTGCAGTTACAAATGTGATGTAAATAAAAAACAAGCGCACATTGGAAGCACGCATCCCCAACTTATCTGCAAGACGTGAGGACACATGAAACCCATGCTTTTCAAAGAAATATTTTAATTGAATAACTGGTGACATAAGTTTAAGATTTTAACAGGGCAACACCCAGTGCACACTCTAGACAGCGGCCTGCATTGCAATATTCGTTTTTCAACTGCAGCAGGGATTGCGTTTCAAAGGCATTCTCCGCCGCCACTCCAAAATTAGCAAACTTTTCGATGATACTGTTCTTTTCCGGCGCTATCATTTGTAATAAACCCAAAAGATGCTCCGGAATTTCTTTTCCTAAACTTTTAGCATAGGCAAATTGAATAGGTGCAAGCGTATTAACAACCAACAAATCCATAAAGGATTTAGAAAACGGCTTGTTCTTTTTAGGACTTTCTTTATCCAACTGATAATGGGTCAACCAGTAATCCGAAACACTCCCTTCAAACAACCGATAACAGTCATTCAGTGTTTGAGCGGCTAAAAGTTTGGAAAAGAGCTGCGTTTGCTGGTGATACAACAAGGCCAGTTGGGCTAACCGAATCGTCGGAAAATTATCGGGCCGATGCTTAAAAAACTGTACCGGAGCCATCAACACGGGCTTGAGCTGATACTTCTGTAACATATAAAGAAACCGTTGTTTCAAATCTTTGGCATAGCGGTCTTCCGGTTCCGCAGAAAATAAATTAGCCAAACCTAAAAACAATGCTTCCAGATTTTCCACCTCCTGACGCTCTTTTCGAATGAGGTGAAACGGAATAGCAAGTGCCATTTTCAAAAAAGAATCACCATTGGTATTCAATCCGAAATTTTTGGCCAGCATACAAAACAATACCGCTTCCCAATCATTTCCAGTAGATTCTAATAGCTGCTCTATTCCAATGGCTTTGCGTTCCAATCGTTCAAAATACATTCGTTCAAGCCAGTTATGCAATACAAAATCGTCAATATGCTCTATTTGATTCTCACAGTAAATCCATGTCTTTGGAGTCATCAACGTCTGATAATGCCTCAAAACTTCTTGATCGACGTAGTGCTTGAGTTCCAAAACAGGGATCTCTGTATTATCTTTTCGCAACACAGGCATATCATGCTCCCAAACCACATGTAAAATGACATTGTCATAATTCACATCATGCTCATGTCGGTGCAAATACCAATCCGAAGAGTTGACGTGAATTTCTACATTACCTGCCCACTTTTGATCCCCAATGGTGATTTGAGCATTAAAAAAATCCGGCCCGGCTTGTTTAAGATACTGCCCGCAATGGACAATCGTAAGAACTTCTCCTGTCACCGTGGTTAGGTTGGAAAACACAAACTTCTTATATTGCCATACATAATGAAGAAAATCCTCTTTCACGGGATGAATTTTTACACTAAAGTAAGAAATTTACTTTTATAAAATAATATTGTAATGAAAAAATTACTTTTTATACTTCTTTTATTTGCGGGTGGGACATCATTTTCGCAAAATTTTAAAATCACGTACCTGAGAAGTTCCAATGGGAGTCTGATCGAAGACCAAGATCCGATTTGGGTTTTTACCAATACCGAACAAACACGCATCAGCTCGGAAAATATTGGGAATAACAAAGCCACATATCCTTTTGAGCAAACAGTAATCGACAGAAGTTCGAACGCTTTTCGTCAGATAGCCGTATTGAATGAAAAGGAAACCATCAGCACCAAAGACAGTACTTCATTGGCGAAACAAACTTTTGAATTGCTGCCCGACACCAAAAAAATATTGGGATACCCTTGCAAAAAAGCAAAAACCATCATCAACTCCAACACCATAGAACTTTGGTATACTACTGGCCTGCCTGTGAAAGGAGCTCCGGGTGTACTGGGACAAAATCTGGGACTGGTACTGGAGATGGTGCGCAACGGCAACTTTGTTATTGCGGCAACCAAAATCGAAAAGATAAAGACCTTTCCGGTACTGGAACCTTCTAAAAAAACGGTTGACGCACTCTCCTATAAAGATTTACTTTGGAAAAGCCGTTTCACTACCATTCCTGTTTTTAAAGATCAAATCATCAACTTCTCCGACCAATCCACCCAAGGCAAAGCCGAACTAAACGGAGCTAAATCAAACGACAGCATACTGCGTTTTGCCAACGGAACCATAGCCGTTCGAAAAATAAAAATCCCCGAAATCAAACCCGGCAGTCAAATCTTTGCAGACGTAACCGAACAATCCAATGGCGATGCTTACGACCGCACGGGTTCTTTTTTCATCATTCCGACCGATAAAGCCCAATCGTATTTAGACGGGCTGCAAAATGGCATCAAGGCACTGCCAATCTACAACAACGGAAACGGCAAAGACTATCAGGGTGTAGTGGCCACTCAAAACTACAACCCGGTAGTGGAACTGATGCGTTTTTACACCCCGTTTGGCGTAAAACAATACAACACGTTGCAGCTAAAAGATAAAACCTGGGCCGATAACGTGTTGTACCGTCAGGACATATCTGAATTGAGAAGTCTTTTGAGCGGCAAAGAAGTATGGATAGGCATCAACATTGGCAATTATGACAAAGGAGGACACAAAGTCTCAGCCAACATCACCATTCATTCCGAAGAAGCAACTAAAGCGGTTACCTCCAAAGTGGTTCCGTTGTTTTGTACCAACAACATCATGGAAATGGCCGGACAGGAATATGGCACCATGTTCAATAACGACAAAGGGCTGGTGGTTACTTTTACCTTAGACAAACCACTCAATAATGCCAAGTTGCGTTACATCACTACCGGTCACGGCGGTTGGGAAAATGGCGATGAATTTGTACCAAAGAAAAATGCCGTTTATCTGAATGAAAAAGAAATCTTCAGCTTTACCCCTTGGCGTCAGGATTGCGGTTCCTACCGTTTATCCAACCCGGCTTCGGGCAATTTCCCTAACGGTTTATCCTCTTCCGATTACAGCCGGGCCAACTGGTGTCCGGGAACTTTAACAAATCCGGTCTTCATTGATTTGGGGAATTTGGAAGCAGGTACACATACCCTCCAAATCAAAATTCCTCAGGGCGCACCGGAAGGCACCAGCTTCAGTTCTTGGAATATTTCGGGTGTATTGATTGGAGAATAAAAAAAGCCTCGCTAAGCGAGGCTTTTTTTATTTAATCGAGCTGATAATATCATGCTTCGTAATGATGTGGTGTTTACCATTCCCTAAATCAACTAAAACAGCTTGATTGTCTTTGTTAATCAACTTCGAGATTTCCTCTATAGGCGCGTTGGCATTCACTATCGGATAAGGTTTACCCATAATCTCGCGAATCGGTCGGTCGGCTATGTTTTTGTCTTCCACGTAGCTTCGGAACAAATCGGTTTCGTCAATGCTTCCGACAAACCCGGTAGTATCAATCACCGGAATTTGTGAGATATTGTATTTTTTCAAACGTTCGATGGCGTGGGAAACCAATTCTTCGGTACGCACAATCACCAATGGTTTGTCTTTATGATCTTTAATCACATCTTCGGCTTTGGTGATTTCTTCATCCAAAAAGCCTCTCTCTCTCATCCAGTCGTCGTTGAACATTTTACCCACATAGCGGCTGCCACTGTCGTGGAATAACACTACTACGACATCTTCGGGTTTGAAATGTTCTTTCAACTGATGCAACCCTTTAACACAGGCACCGGCAGAGTTCCCAACAAAGATACCTTCTTCCAAAGCAATTTTTCGGGTATACACAGCAGCATCCTTATCAGTTACTTTGGTAAAGCCATCTATGACCGAGAAATCAACATTCTTAGGCAGAATATCTTCTCCGATTCCTTCGGTGATATAGGAGTAAATTTCGTTTTCGTCAAAAATACCGGTCTCATGATATTTTTTGAACACCGAACCATAGGTATCGATTCCCCATACTTTAACGTTCGGATTCTTTTCTTTTAAATACTTCCCAATACCTGAAATAGTCCCTCCCGTTCCTACCCCTACCACAAAGTGAGTCACTTTGCCATCGGTTTGCTCCCAAATTTCGGGACCGGTTTGCTCATAGTGTGCTTTAGCGTTAGACGGATTGTCGTATTGATTTACATACCAGGAATTGGGGATTTCAGTACTCAAGCGTTTCGACACGGAGTAATACGAACGAGGATCGGTAGGCTCTACATCGGTAGGACAAACGATTACTTTGGCTCCCACAGCACGCAGGATGTCCATTTTTTCTTTCGATTGCTTGTCGGTGATGACAAAGATACATTTATACCCTTTGATGATGGCAGCCAATGCCAATCCCATTCCGGTGTTTCCTGAAGTTCCTTCAATGATAGTGCCACCCGGCTTTAGTCTTCCGTCAGCTTCAGCATCTTCTACCATTTTCAGTGCCATACGGTCTTTGGTTGAATTCCCGGGGTTGAAGGTCTCTACTTTGGCCAATACCAAAGCATCTATTCCTTCTACCACTTTATTCAGTTTTACCAATGGAGTGTTTCCTATGGTTTCTAATATATTTTTTGCGTATTTCATTCGTTTCGAATAAGTATTATAAAATCATATTACAGCAAACTCGGGTCTTTATGAGAATTGCTTGTTTTAAAAAATAATCCAACAAAGGTATAGATAATCTGAACGTTTCCAAAAAATCAAATGGTTTATTCAGTAACCCTGATGGAAGCTGCTACCGTGTAGCGCGGATGGCAGGAATGACACTGGCAGGTAATTCCCGAACGATTCGTTTCTCAACTTTTTACTGGAAAAAATTCCAGACCAACCCAAAGCGAATCATAAAATCGCGATACGGATAATTGGGTGCCGTGTAGAAATTATTGCCGGTCATTTTGGAGTTAAAATGTTCGGCTTTCAGGAAAATGCGGGTTTGGCGCACTCGGGCATTGACAAAGAAATCGAGCATAGGGAAATCACCCACTTTTCGGGTATCCTGTACAAACGCTTCCGTAGTGACCGGATTGTAATCATTGATGTAAAACTTCGTAAAATAGTTAAGTGTAAAACCAGTTTGCAGATACAGGGCTTTTTTGAAAAAGTAATTGGTAAAATACAACGAGTTACGCGTCACGACTTTAGGCACGTTGAGAATGGCATCATTCTGGTCAACCTGTTGATACAAGACTGTATTGTCTAATGCCAGTTTCCACCACTTGAATTCACGCCCTACTTTTACCGAAAGGTAATTAATGGCTTGGTCGTATTGTTTGGGTGAAATAAGCTGTTGGTGCGCGTCAGTGGCATCATTGCTGAAATACAAATGGTCGTTTAAGGAGGTCAACTGAACCGAAGCCTCAAACCATTGGGTTTTGGCAGTGGCTTGAAAGTTGTTTATTTTTTCATTCTTAAAGTTGTGGTGCCAATTGTAATCTACAAAACTGCTTTGGTGCAGATTGTAAATGTTATCCGGAAGTTTATTGAGCATCTGGTATTGGAATACAAATCCGTTTTTGTTATTCAACTGGTAGTGTAATTGCGCATCCAGATTACTCAGCGACTGGTCGGAAATGGAATTGGAATACAAAAAGGTTCCGTTCCATTTGTTTTTGCGGTATTCGTATTGTCCTCCCACAGTATTGATGCGGTCGTTGAGCGAACTGGGCACGATGCCGCTATCAAGGATAAGGATTTTGTTGTAGTAGTAGTTATAACGGTAATCTTCAACAAAGAATTGGAATTTTCCAAGTAAAGAATTTTCATAAATAGCTCCGGCTTTGTTGTACATTTTGTTGTAATGAACTTTGTCTTTAACATTACTCGTTACATACGAATCACCAAAGTGATACACTTGATCTGTTCCTACGGTAGAGGTTACCGTGGGCTGACTGTATTCAAAGTATTTATTCTCGTAATTGAATTGATGCGTCAGGTAGAGATTATTGTTGCCTTTGGTAGCGTTGATTCTGAAATTGTGGTCAAAGAAAATGCGCTTGCCTTTCAGGAACGATTTTGCGTCTGTAAGGTACACCTGTAAGCGGGCTCTGTTTTGGTAAGCAGGGTCTTCACTCTCAAAATTTTCAAGGGTGGTGATTCCCCCATTTTCTCCGTTAGAAAAATCCTGTCCGGTAAAATGGGCATTGAGATAGTATCTTTTATTGAGCGTATTATAGCTCGATGTAAAACGAAAGTTCCCGGTACTGGATAACTGATTAATGTATTTCCCCAAAGAACGCAATCCTTTAAAGGCAATCGACATATTAAAGCGTTCAGAGGTATTGAGAGTTACAAAGGCATCTATTGATTGACCTTGCTCCATTACGGTCTTAAAATAGAGCTCTGTAACCGGAGTGGCCACCGAATAATACTTGATATCCTTAACGGTAAGATAATTGAACTGTTTTCCGGAATATCCTATCTCGGGAAAAGCCGTAAACTGCTTCAAACCAAAATTGAGCACGCTGTAGGTATGCCCTTCATTGGCAAACGGCAACAACCCAAAACAATCTTTGCGCAGGTAATTGTATTCGTATTCCTTTTTTATGGTAAGCGAAGTATCCACATAAGTAGTGTCCCTTTGCAATGTGATGATTCTGTATTCGTCGAAGGTTGCTTTCGCAGCCTTTCCGGCCGGCGGAATAGTTTTCCCATTTTTATCTTTTCCTTTAGCAGGCTCAGTACTTTTTACCTGAGCAAAGCCTGGAAAAGAAATAAACAAAAAGACAGCTAGTAGTAAATTGCGCATTAGAATAAATTTCGAAGCAAAAATACACAAAACAATTTGGAATAAAACCATAAAAAAACCATCCTGACAAATCAGGATGGTTTTAGAATAAAAGAGTTAACAAAGTTATTCTTTGATGAATTTCTTAGTCACCGTGTTGTTTTCTGACTGGAAGCTTACAAAGTAGACTCCCGCAGACAAATTAGCAATATTGATTTGATTTTGATCTAGCGCACTGTTACTTCTGAAAACTTCTTTTCCTGAAATATCATTTACCGTAACTGTTTTAATTTCGATATTATTTTTAACACTGAAATTCAAAACTGATGATGCCGGGTTTGGATAAACAAAAATACTATTATCAAAGTCATAGTCACGGGTATTCAAACTGAGTCCGTTTGCGCTGTTAGCGATTAATGAAAACACTTGTGAACCGCCTGTTAAAGTTCCTTTATGGGTAACCTGAATGGTATACACTCCTGGTTCTGCCCCATAAATCTGCACTTTTTCAACATTATCCACATTATTATCTCCTGTATTTGTTGCTCCTGCTGTTGGATCTTCTACGTCTAATTTCCAAGGATAGTAGATATTCCCATCTTTTAAAATTTTAAGATCAAGATTGTTTTTTAATCTTGGGGTTCTGTTATCTTCAGCTGTACCATTAGAATTCCCAGTCGGATCTGTCCAACAGATAGTAGCCGCTAAGTCCTGAACAGATGAAATAGAAATTTGTTTAGTAAAAGTTCCCCCGTTAGCCAAAGTGTTTTCTTCTAAAATCGTAGATACATTTCTATTTGTTATTATATTGGCAGCGGCAGCGGCATTTGCCAACCCCCAGCCATATTCATAATCAGGTCCTGGATTGTATCCTGCTTCTTTAGCCGAATGACAAATCAAGCCTCTCACCGTGGATGCTCTCATAAATGTCCCAGGATTCAAATTATTAAAGTGTTTTTGCAATAAAAGAATCATACCTGTAATAGCAGGGGCAGCCATTGAGGTTCCTTGCAATACGATATAGGAATTATTACCAGTGCTATTAGTTGAATTCACATTGACACCCTTAGCCGAAATATCTGGTTTTATTCTACCATCATCAGTAGGTCCGAAATTACTAAAGGAAGACATTACAACACTACTTTCATTTAAATAATTTGACACCTCCATAACTGCAGCCACAACAATATCATTTTTTGAACAAGCTGATCCGGTAAGTAAATCGTAACCTCCTTTACCTAAAACTTGCCCTATTGTTGTATCGTCTCGATCATTCCCTGCCGCCTTTACAATTTGATAGTATGGGTAAGCATTAGCCACATTATCATCCTCAATGGAAGATGTGTCGTAAGAACCAAATGTATTATAAGGTAAATCAGCGGCAACATATCCATAAGAGTGATTGGAAACGAGATATCCCTGGCTACCAAAATCAAGCATCTCTAGATAATCAGAATCCCAATCATATGTTTTCGCTTGGGCATTATATGCTATCCCTTTTCTTGTCGGACTGATTCCGGTAGCTATAATAGTCCCGGTTACATGAGTGGAATGAAAATTTAAAGTAGCTGCTGCATCACTCAATATAACTTTGTTGTTAGCGAATTCCACATGAGTATCTCTTACCTTACCTCCATCCCAAACCCCGGCTGTCATTCCAGTTCCTGACACACTTAACCCTAATGCTCCACCAGGATATAACTTATTAGTGGAAATTGTATTAGAAGAGCCCTGATTGTAAATAGTATAGAAAATTGGCGTGCCATCATCTTCTATTCTTTGCAAAGATTTTCTATCGCTTTTAACGTAAGGATGCTTCGCTACATATTCAGCAATTCGCTTTTGCTGCTCATCATAAAACCTAACAGCTTGCTCTTTATTATAAGCAATTAAGGCATTGTCATAGGTTTTAACAATTCTATCTCTCTCATTTACCGTTTGACCTTGAACAGTAAACACACCCAAAAACAAAAGTATGTATTTATACATTTTAATTTCTTATTAATTAGTAAAGTATTCCAAATTTATAGAGTACAAATATATTTAAATAATACAATGAAAGCTATCCAATTAGGATAGCTTTCACAAATATTTTTTAAACAAATCTAGTAATTTGGATTTTGAACCATATTCGGATTTGCATTTAATTCGTTTATAGGAATTGGCATCGTAAATCTATAGTCTGTCAAATCAATACTGCAAGCACCTAATGATTCACAATCTCTGGAATATCTGTCAATACCAACGTTAGCTAAAGAACCCAAACGTTTTAAATCAATATAACGGTGACCTTCAAAACAAAGCTCAATTCTTCTTTCTTTTAAAATGTCTGCCCAAGCTTCGGTAGCATTAGCATAATTTGGAAGTGGCTGTGCAGTTCCGTTTTTATTTCTAACATCTCTGATAGTTTTTAAAATAGTTGCTGCACCATTTAAATCTCCCTCTGCTACTAACGCCTCAGCTTTAATGAAGTACATTTCAGAAAGTCTGAATATTTTTAAATCATTACCTAAATCATTACCCGGCTTACCTGGGTATTTGTCAATACACAACACATCAGTTGCTTTGTAAACATCAAAAGCCTGATTGTTATCAGTATAATATGGTGCTGATCCCGCAACACCCGTAATTACAGGTCCTGCTTGATCCACTTTACTGGTAGGATCAATAAAGGCATAAGCTCTAATATCTCCAACAACACCAGTAGCAAGTGGATTACCCGCTGATGAATCCATTAAATTAAACAAATTTCTCCCCATGTCATGGAAAGGTCCGCCAGAGAACTGTGTTCTGTTAAAATAAAATATACTGGCAACCGTTTCAGTACCTGCTGGTCTATCCAGAGAAAAAATTATTTCACCTCGGGATAAATCCTGCCACATTCTACGATACGGATTGGTCGTCGAAGTTGGATTGTAGAAATTAGCTGCAGAAAAAGGAGTAGCAGCTGCAGAGGCTAGGGTAACTCCAGCATTATTAATAGCTAAATCCGCATATTGTTTTGCTAAAGGATAATTACCTCTGTAAGCATACATTCTGGCTCTTAAAGCATTAACAAAATTTTTGCTGATATAAGTCCAAGGCTTAGAATTAGGCGCTGTTGTCATATCTCTGTCAATTACATTGTCTTCTGCAAATTGTAAATCAGATTCAATCAATGCAAAAACCTCACCATTGGTGTTTCTAGGTAATCTTTCAAAAGTATCCGGAACCCTGTCCATTAAAATAACACCTAAAGCATTGTCATCTTTTAAATCAGTTGAGAAGTAAGTTAACAATTGAAAATGACCGTAAGCTCTTAAAGCTCTAGCCTGACCAATAATAGAATTGTATCTGTCCACCTCACTGGCATCTGGAGTAATTCTAGTGGCTCCTCTCAACAATCTGTTAGCACGGTTAATCAAAGAATACTGAGATATCCAAATATTATCCGCTAATCCCTCATTAGAATTTAAAATAAAACCTCCCAATTCTTTATCTTGACCTGCATTTTGATTTCCAACACCAAGTTCGTCAGTAATAATAGCTGTAAATTTAATTTCGGCTAGATCACTTGCATAATCATAAACACCGTTTAAATACAGTTCCATATCATCAACCGTTTTAAAGGTTGCTTCCTCACCAAATTCTCCATCTTGAACAATATTATAAGCATCTTCACAAGATAAAAATGCTCCTAAAAAAATCAAAACGAATAAATACTTAATTTTTTTCATATTTTTTATTATTAAAATTGTATATCAAGTCCAACTGAAACTGTTTTAGGTGAAGGATAACCACCTTGATTACTTCCTCCAATACTTTCTGGATCTAGACCTCTCCATTTTGTCCATGTAACATAATTTTCAAAATTAGAGTAAATACGAACTGTATCTAAACCTGTCTTTTGCAATAATTTTGACGGAACACTATATCCAATAGTAAACATTTTAAGTCTAACATAAGAGGCATCTCTTAACCATCTGTCAGAGAATGTATCTCCATTTGACAAATTTGACGGATCTGCAGTTAACGAAGGAACATTTGTATTGGTATTTGTCGGAGTCCAAGCATTTAACAAATCATTAGTCACTGGAAAAGTTCCGATTTGAGTTGGGTCAGACAAGTTGGTTAAGTCAAAATCAAATCTCCATACATCTGCTGCATAAGAGAATTGTGAATTAATAAAAAAGCCTTTGTAAGATGCATTAAATCCAAAACCTCCTTGATAAGTAGGGAAAGGAGATTTATGGGTTTTTCTTCTGTCAGCATCAGAAATATTCTCCGTAAGATTGTTATTAATATCTAAGAAAAGTAAATTACCATTTGCTGGATTAACCCCTACATAAGGAGCCAAGTGATATTCACCTAATAATCCATCAACATATCTAATTGAATTTCCACCCAATTCATCAGCATTATTTGGCAAATTTGTAGTTAAATAAGTAGCTTTATTATAAGCGCCATTTACAAACAAATCAACTTTAAACTCTCCTTTTTTAACCAAATCATATTTCAAAGCTAATTCAAAACCTTTGTTAAGCAATGAACCATTATTTCCTGCTATTGACCATTGAGAGGTAACCGCTGAAAGATTGATTTGATCAAATAAATCATCCGTTCTTTTTCTGTAGACATCAAATGATCCTGATAACCTGTCAAACAAACCAAAATCAATACCGATATTGGTCTGAGTAGTTGTTTCCCATTTGTCATTAGGATTTGCAATAATTGCTACATCAAGACCCGGAGCGGATCCATAAGCTGTTGATGTACCATTTGTATCTCTGATTAAATTAGGAGATAAGTAATTAGGGTTAATACCTCCACCTCCTCCGGCAATATATTGATTACCTGTGGTACCATAAGAAACTCTTAACTTTAAGTCATCAACAAATTTGGCCTTATCCATAAACTTTTCTTTACTGATATTCCATCTTCCCGCAACAGAATAGAAAGTACCCCATCTGTTTCTTTCATCAAATCTATAAGATGCATCTCTTCTTAAAGTAGCAGCAATACCAAATCTTGAATCATAATCATAATCAACAGTACCAAAATAAGACAACAAACCGGCATTAACTTTACCGGCTGAAACAGCTGGTTTGTAGAAATCTGGCGTCGCAGTATTAAACGGAATATAACCGGTTCCTGCTCCAAAAGCCCAAGTTCTCGGATCTAAACCTGTCTGTGCATAGCTCCAAAATTTTCTATGCATCTTTACATACTGCATAAACAAATTAGCTTCAATAGTATGTTTTTCTTTTAATGTAATTTTATAATTTAGCTTATTTGTTATATCGAAAGAGAAGTCTCTGTTATTTGTCTGAGTTTCATTTCCTCCAAACTCAGCCCCCGCAGGAGTCGCCACTATAGCCAAATAAGACTGTGGAGCACGGGCATTATCTCTAAACTCTTGAATATAGTCAACCCCAGCCGTTGTAGAATAAGTTAAATTTTTTGTCAAATTATAACTTCCATTGGCAGTGAAATTTAATTTGGTTTCATCATAAAGTCTAGGCACATTACCTTCTTTAAGATAATCCATCAACATGAATGGCGTAATCTGGAAACTTGGAGCACCAAAATCATCTACTAATTGCTGTCCACTTACATAAGTATTTGGATCCAAATATGGTAGCGAAGACAAAATACCTTGTAAAGGATTTTGTAAAACGTTAGCATTAATATCAGTTCTTGTCTCTTGATCTAGCTGATTTCTTTTTGAAAAAGAAGCATAAATATTTGTTCCGTAATTAAATTTATCATTAGCTGATTTTCCCGTAAAATTAGATCTTACACTAAATCTCTTGAAATTAGTATTAGGAACGATACCCTCTTGCTCATAATATCCAAAAGAAGTAAAGTTGGTAGTCTTTGAAGTCCCTCCACTAAAGCTGACATCATGACTGGTTGTAACACCAGTTCTGAAGAAAATATCTCTCCAGTTTGTATTAATTGGAAAACTATTAATCTCTGCATCAGTCATTGCACCTCCTGGTCCAGTTCCTTGTGTACCTCCTTTTCCTACTAGTAAACTTCTTTCTAATGTTAGAATTTCCTTTGTATCAGTGATATGATATCTGTTTTGTTGCAATGTAGTATAACCAGTTGATCCTGAATATTTAACAGTTAGCTTAGAATCATACTTACCTCCTTTAGTCTTAATAACAATTACACCACTCGCTCCTCTATTTCCATAAATAGCTGTAGCTGCCGCATCTTTTAAAACTGTAGCAGATTCAATATCATTTGGATTAATACTTCTAAAAATCTGCAAATTAGCAGCAATACCATCAATCACATATACAGGCTCAGTATTACCATTCAAACTTGATATACCTCTGATAAGTGAAGTAATCTTGTTTGATCCTGGCGATCCTGAGGATTGCGCTATGTACAAACCAGGTACTTGAGCTTGAAGCGATTGTATGAAATTCGCATTAGGTCTATCCTGAAGAACCTTAGCATTAATTGTAGTCTGTGCAACTGCAGACTTGGCTCTTTTAGTGGTTCGGTAACCATCAACAACAACCTCTTCTAACTTTACACTTTCTTCTACTAGCTTAACATTGTATGAATTAGCAGCTCCCACAGTTACTGTTGAATTGTTGTAACCAGTAAAAGAAAACACTAAAACTTCACCTGCTTTTGCTGTGATGGTATACTTCCCATCAAAATCGGTTTGCGCACTTCGCTTGGTGCCTTTGACAACAACATTTGCGCCGGGAAGTGTTCCAGTTTTATCTGAAACTACACCCGTAACAGTTTTCTCTTGTGCAAACGAAAACTGCATTGTAAACGCTAATAAAAGCGTAAAAATCCATTTGAACTTCGATCTCATATTAATTTTATTTGAGTTAGTTATTTTGCAAACTTCTTAATTATTTCTTAATTAACCAAATATTAGCAATTAATTATAAATTAGATGATGCCTCGTTTTACTAACTGTTTTTTACGATGAAAAATAGTTTAAATAGTTGCGTATCTTTTTATATTTTTAACAAAAAAATGAAATGCTAAAGCTGAAATTTTCCGATTTTCCTTTTGAAGCCGGCACCGATGAAGCCGGAAGAGGCTGTCTTGCCGGGCCGGTTACTGCCGCTGCCGTAATACTTCCCCTGGATTTTTCATTAGAGCTATTAAACGACTCCAAACAGCTTTCTGAGAAAATAAGAGAAAAATTAAAACCGTTGATTGAGCAAAGAGCTGTTTCCTTCTCTGTAACTCATTTGGACCATAAAATCATTGATGAAATTAACATTTTAAATGCTTCGATAAAAGCAATGCAACAGTGTATTATCAATCTAAATCCTACACCCGATTATATCATCATTGATGGTAACCGATTCAAAACCGTGAACAACATTCCTTTTTCGACTATCGTAAAAGGAGACAGCAAGTATTTAAGTATCGCTGCCGCGTCTGTTTTGGCAAAAACCTATCGTGATGAATACATGAACCAAATTCATGAAGAATTCCCGATGTATAACTGGAAAAAAAACAAAGGATACCCTACTGCAGAACACAGAGAAGCCATAAGGAAATACGGAACAACGAAATACCATCGAATGTCATTCCGATTGCTGCCGGAACAACTAAAATTAGAATTGTAACAGTCTTAGTTCTTTACACAAAAACGGAATCGAAAAGCGTGGCAAAATGATGGATAATTTTTGACTTTACTTCTTCCTCATCAATCGTCTTTCCAAGTTCTACATGAAGTGAGGTTACTGCTTTTCCTTTAATACCACACGGAATAATATTATCAAAATAACCCAGATTAGCATTCACATTCAAAGCAAATCCATGCATCGTTACCCAGCGACTGGCACGAACTCCCATGGCACAAATTTTACGGGCAAACGGAGTTCCCACATCAAGCCACACTCCGGTTTCTCCTTCACTTCGGGTTCCGTTTAACCCATATTCCGCTAGAGTCAAAATAATAACTTCTTCCAAAAATCGGAGGTACTTATGAATGTCGGTAAAGAAATTTTCCAAGTCCAAAATCGGATAGCCTACAATTTGCCCGGGACCATGATAAGTAATATCTCCTCCTCTGTTGATTTTATAAAAAGTTGCTCCTTTATCTTGCAGTTGTTTTTCGGAAAGCAGCAGATTAGACATATCCCCGCTTTTCCCCAAGGTATATACATGCGGATGCTCAACAAACAAAAAATAATTAGGTGTTACAATTTCAGGCAGATTCCGCTTCTGAATTTTCAAATCAACGATTTCTTTAAAAAGTACTTCCTGATAATCCCAAGTTGCCTTGTAATCTTTAGCGCCTAAGTCCTGTAGTTGGATTTTTTTATTCATGACCATACATTGTGTGCACAAAATTACTAATAATAAAATCAGCCTCCTATTAATCAAATCCCAAAAAAGCTAAATACAAATGTAAAAAGGCGGAAGAAATTACTATTTTCTTCGGACCAAGTCTAATCCAAGTCTAACCCAAGTCTAATGTAAGTCTAATAAAACCTTTATTTTCATTAGACTTGGCATACTTTTGTTTTAGTTATAGCTTATCATTGCACCAAACAACTGTAAACACTAATTCCTTTCAGCATACGCTTATTTTGACATTGCTACATTTTCAAAATATCCCTATCTTTGCACGCTTAAATACAATACGATATGCAACTTTCCGAACAAGAAATTATCAGAAGAGAAAAACTAACTGCCTTGCGCGAATTGGGCATCAACCCTTATCCGGCGAATTTATTTCCCGTAAACCACACTTCCAAACAGATAAAGGAAACTTTCGAAGAAGGGAAACAGGTAATCTTGGCCGGTCGCTTAATGAGTGTGCGTGATCAAGGAAAGGCTTCTTTTGCTGAATTACAAGACAGCGAGGGGAGAATTCAATTGTATTTCAATCGGGATGTGATTTGTACGGGTGAAGACAAAACATTGTACAATCAGGTTTTTAAAAAACTAACCGATTTAGGTGATTTTATTGGAATTGAAGGAGAATTATTTACCACTCAGGTTGGTGCAAAATGTGTTCGCGTTTCTAACTTTACTTTCTTAAGTAAAACGCTGCGCCCTTTACCATTGCCAAAAGTTGACGAAGACGGCAAAGTACATGATGCTTTTAATGATGCCGAATTGCGGTATCGAATGCGTTATGTGGATTTAGTCGTAAATCCTCATGTAAAAGAAGTTTTCATCAAAAGAACCAAATTATTCACCGCCATGCGTAACTTTTTCAACGCAGCCGGCTATATGGAAGTAGAAACTCCGGTATTGCAATCAATTGCCGGTGGGGCTGCTGCACGTCCGTTTATTACGCACCACAACAGCTTAGACATCCCGCTATACATGCGAATTGCCAATGAATTGTATCTCAAAAGATTGAT
This sequence comes from Flavobacterium sp. XGLA_31, assembly GCF_051547105.1. Classification (NCBI taxonomy): domain Bacteria; kingdom Pseudomonadati; phylum Bacteroidota; class Flavobacteriia; order Flavobacteriales; family Flavobacteriaceae; genus Flavobacterium; species Flavobacterium sp. XGLA_31. Next base: position 281,838 of record NZ_JBPTTM010000003.1, read on the forward strand.
TGTAGGCGGCTTTGACGGAGTGTATGAATTCTCTAAAAACTTCCGCAATGAAGGTATGGACAGAACTCACAATCCTGAATTTACTGCCATGGAGATTTATGTAGCCTACAAAGACTACAATTGGATGATGGAATTCACCGAAAACTTATTAGAGCATTGTGCCAAAGAAGTAAACGGAACCACTGAAGCTACTTTTGGTGAACATAAAGTGAACTTCAAAGCTCCTTATGCCAGAGTGACCATGACCGATGCCATCAAGCAATTTACAGGCTTTGATATATCTGGCAAAAGTGAAGCGGAACTTTTTGCCGCTGCCAAAAGCATGGGGATTGAAGTGGATGAAACCATGGGGAAAGGCAAGTTAATAGATGAAATTTTCGGTGCTAAATGTGAAGGTAATTTTATTCAACCAACTTTTATTACTGACTACCCTAAAGAAATGTCTCCGCTTTGTAAAGAGCACCGGGACAATCCGGAATTAACAGAGCGTTTTGAATTAATGGTATGTGGGAAAGAAATTGCGAATGCCTATTCGGAATTGAACGACCCTATTGACCAAAGAGAACGTTTCGAAGCACAACTAAAATTAGCAGAACGAGGAGACGATGAAGCTACTCAATTTATAGATAACGACTTCTTAAGAGCCTTGGAATACGGCATGCCTCCTACCTCAGGACTGGGTATCGGAATGGATCGATTGATTATGTTCCTGACCAATAACGCATCTATTCAGGAAGTGTTATTCTTCCCGCAAATGCGTCCGGAGAAAAAACAAGTAGAATTAACCGAAGACGAGAAACTCATCATCAGCCTATTAAAGACAGAAAACCATCAGGGACTGACTCAGTTAAAAGACAAATCAGCCTTAAGCGGCAAAAAATGGGATGCCGCCATGAAAGGTCTAGCCAAACACGGACTAACCAAAGTTGTTGTTGAAGGCGATAACAAAACAGTGGTTTTGAACTAAACATAAAAAAAGGAACTCATTGAAGTTCCTTTTTTTATAAAATTTTGTTAAAGATTAAACCATTTATTTCCATCTTTGTCCTACTGCAAATTAATTTAAAAAACATAAAATGAAAAGACTACTTGTTATGGCACTATTAGTTGTCGGAATGACAACATTTGCTCAAGAAAAAGAAACAAAAAAAGAACCGCGCCAAAAATTAACTACTGACCAAAAAATCGATCTTCAGGTAAAAAGACTCACTAAAGATTTGGATTTAAATGAAAAGCAGGTAAAAGACGTAAGAGTTTTGGTGGCTAAAGAGGTGGAAAAAAGAGAAGCCAAAAGAGCAGAGATGAAAGAAACGAGAGAAATGAGAGCTCAAAAAAGAGAAGAAGCTAAAGCCAACATGGAAAAAGAACAAGCGGCAACAAGTGCGGAAATGAAAAAAATACTAACCCCTGAACAGTTTGCCAAGTGGGAAAAAATCCGCGAAGAAAGAAAAGCTTCTCTGAAAGAAAAAATGTTAGAAATGAGAGAGGATAAATCGCCAGAAAAAGGAGAGCAACCGTTAAAAAAAGGGTAAATTAAAAATAAATTTTGAAAAGAAATAAAAACACCTTAGTTTTGAGGATATTATTTCACTAAAAAAAATATCAAAATGAAAAAATTAATTGCTGCTTTAACATTAATGTTAGCTTTTTCTATAAATGCAACTGCACAAGATAAAAAAGCTACTCCTACTGCAACTCCTGTAAAAACCGCTACCGCTACGCCAGGCGAATTAGCCAAAAAAGATGCTGCTGAGTTGGCAAATTATTTAAAATTAACCCAAACGGAGACTGAAAATTTTTACAGACTTTTTGAGTTAAAATATAAAACACAGCAAGAAACGGCTCTGTCTGCCGAAAGAAAGCAAGCTTTATCCAGTACTATTGAGGCAAAATTAAGAGCTTCTTTAAACGCTGAGCAAACAGAAAAATTAGAAAAAAATAAAGAGTTATTTACAAGACTAGTTAACTAATTTATAATAACCACAAAAAAGCCTCTGAAAATTCAGAGGCTTTTTTTATTTTACAATGTTTGAACAACCTTGTTGACAGCGTTTATGGTATAATCTAAATCCTCGTAAGTGAGAGCATCCGTTATAAACCAAGTTTCATAAGCAGAAGGCGCAATATAAATCCCTTCCTGCAACAAGCCATGGAAGAACTTTTTAAAAGTTTCGTTATCTCCATTTTTTGCCGTTTGAAAATCGGTCACCGGATGGGCATCAAAATGAATAGAAATCATGGACCCAACCCTATTAATCGTAAACAAAACGTTATTATCTGTTAACACTCTTTGTAAGCCTTTATGCAGATAAGCTGTTTTTTCTTCTAAACGGGTAAAAATATCCGAATCCGTATTTAACGCTTGTAACATAGCTAATCCGGCGGCCATAGCTAATGGATTACCCGACAACGTTCCGGCTTGATATACAGGTCCGAGTGGTGCTAAATAATTCATTATTTCATTACGGGCAGCAAAAGCCCCAACAGGCAAACCTCCACCAATCACTTTACCAAAACAAACAATATCGGCTCTCACTCCATATAATTCTTGGGCCCCACCTTTGGCTAATCGAAAACCTGTCATTACTTCGTCAAAAATCAACAAAGCCCCGTAACCATCACACAGCTGACGTAATGATTCCAGAAAACCATCTACCGGCGGTACACACCCCATATTCCCGGCCACAGGCTCGATAATAACAGCCGCAATTTCATTCATATTCGCTTCAAATAAAGCTTTCACATTGGCAAGATCATTATAGTTGGCCAACAAAGTATCTTTAGCGGTACCCTGGGTAACACCAGGGCTGTTTGGCGTACCGAAAGTACTGGCTCCACTACCGGCCTGAATAAGAAAAGAATCCGAATGACCATGGTAACATCCGGCGAATTTTATAATCTTATCTCTTTTGGTGAACCCTCTGGCTAAACGAATGGCGCTCATACATGCCTCAGTTCCCGAATTTACAAAACGAATTTTATCGATATTAGGCACCATAGAAACAGCTAATTCAGCTATTTTAGTTTCAAGCTCTGTAGGCATTCCAAAAGAGGTACCGCGTTGGGCTCTCTCGATTACCGCATCAACAACAGGTTGAAAAGCATGTCCCAAAATCATCGGCCCCCATGAATTGATATAATCGATTAATCGGTTACCGTCTTCATCATAGAGATAAGCACCCTTAGCACTTTTGGCAAAAATGGGAGTTCCTCCCACTCCTTTGAAAGCTCTTACCGGTGAATTTACTCCTCCAGGAATCACTTTTTCAGCTTCAGCAAACAGCTGACTGCTTCTTTGATAAATCATAATACATAAGATTTTAATTCAGAATTGAAAAACTTATTTAACAATAATACTTTGACCCAAAGACAAAGTATTGTCTATCAAGTTGTTTTTCTTTTTCAATTCATCAATAGAAATATTGAATTTTTTAGAGATTGAATAGAGGGTATCCCCTTTTACAACCGTATATTTTGGCGTGTCTTCTGTATAGGCAATTTCCTTTTTGGCTATTACCGGCATACTGGCTACAAAGTCTTTCCCCAAAACTTCAGCATCGTATTTGTTTAATTGATAACGCTCAATCAAGGCAATTAATTTATCCGGATATTTTGGATCGGTGGCATAACCCGCCGCTTTTAAACCTTTTGCCCATTCTTTATAATCATCTTTTTCCAATTGAAAAAGAGACTCATATCGTGGACGACTGGTTAAAAAGAACGAATGATCCCGGAACGATTCACTAGGATCCTGGTATTTTCTGAAACATTCATTTTCTTCATCGTCGGTATAGCTGATACTGGGACCGGTCCATTCTTTATGACATTTTATACCGAAATGATTGTTAGCTTGGACACTCAATGGCCCGGTTCCGGCACCAGACTCTAAAATTGCCTGACCCAGTGTAATACTAGCCGGAATACCAGTTCGAACCATGTTATCTTTAGCCACTTTGTTATATTTATCAATATAAGCCAACACCATTTGTGTGGTGACTTTTACTCGTGTGGTAGCTTCTAAGACTACACTTTCACTCGCATTGTTTTCTGAAGAACCCGAAGTAGTCTTTTGTACTACTGTCTCAGGTTTATTTTGACTTGTGGGTCTGTAAATAGGTTTTTTTACCCTTTGTACTACCGGAGTATTGGTGGTTTTTCTCGGATCGGGTTTTGTAGTTCGGACAACTGATTTATTGGTACCGCAAGAGGCAACAACAATCATTAGAAGCAGTAAAAAGAGTTTCTTAATCATAGATATTTATTTCGATTTGGTTTTTTTGTCGCAACACTTTATTCATTCCGGCTATGCCTTGTAAGCCCCCGGTGTGTATCATTACTATTTTGGCATTTTCAGGAAAATAATCTTTATTGATTAAATCCAGCACTCCAAACACCATTTTCCCTGTATAAACCGGGTCAAGCGGAATTTGATACTTTCGGTAAAACTCATTAATAAACAGTATAAGTTCCTTAGTCACCTTTCCATATCCGCCAAAATGATACTGAGGAATCAAATCCCAATCCGTACCGGAAACAAATTTACAAATATCTTCCCGAAGAAAATCGCCTTTTAATACAGGAAAACCCAAAACTTGTTGACCGGTTTTTGAACAATTGATAATCCCGGAAATAGTACCCCCTGTACCTACCGCACAACAGATATAATCAAACTGTTCATCTTCAACTGTTAGAATTTCTTTGCATCCTTCTACAGCCAAAGCATTTGTTCCTCCTTCAGGAATCAAATAAAAATCCCCGAATCGCTCTTTAAGTCTCTCCACAAATAATTCGGTATACTTGTTTTTATAAACTTCTCTGGAAACAAAGTCAAAAACCATTCCAAATTCCTGTGCCTGTCGTAAAGTCGGGTTTTCATTAATTTTATCACCTAACTCTTCTCCTCTTATGACACCTATTGTTCTGAAACCATATTCTTTTCCTGCGGCAGCAACCGCCAAAATATGATTGGAAAAAGCACCACCGAAAGTCAGCAGTGTGGTTTTGTTTTCATGTTTGGCTTGCGCCAAATTATACTTTAACTTTCTGTATTTATTTCCGGAAATATAAGGATGAAGCAAATCTTCCCGCTTAAGATAGAGGGTAATATTGGAATTCTCTAATATAATTTTCTGATTGAAACTTTCCAAAAAAGTATTTCTTGCAAAGGTACAAAATACAAAAGTTTACAAATGGAAAAGCAACTCAAATCGCCTTACAAAACGACTTAGTGCGCGCAAATTATTATTTTCTGTACTGTTTTTTGGTTATCAGTAGTGGTGACTTCTGTCAAGTAAACTGCATCTGCCAATCCTATTGTTGAAAATTTATAGTCACTATGCACTCCTAACTGCTCTTTGTCTAACAAGAGCTTGCCGTTTAAATCATACAATTTTATCGATTTTATTTCCAGCAAACCGGGATTGGAAACCGTTAGCAGTTGCGCTCCATTGTTTTGGAATAAAGTTAGGTTGGAAGTACTGTTTTCATTGAGACTCAATGCTGCATTCTTAAAAGTAAGTTCAAAACGATTATTGTAAACGCCTGTTGGCAGCATTACTTCATAAGAGGCATTTTTAACATCATGATACAAACCATCCTGAGCATCATAAATATAAATTGGCTGACTCTCATCAAAGTTTAAAACCATAGAAGCATTAAATTTGAAAGTAGTCATATTTGTTGCTTTAACTCCTAGTTTGATTCTTTTATCAACATCAAACTTTACTCCCTGGATGACATACCTATCGTTATCCAGCACAAAATACACATCATTTGGTACATTTTCTTCTACCGGACTCTTAGCATCAATCCCTCTGTCTACACCGTCTGTTGCCTGCGACACAAAAGCCAATGCGATTTGATTGGTATATTGACTGTTCATGACTGTATTCAAACGAATTTGCGGAATCGCCTCTACTCCATTAGTACTTTGATTTACATCGTAAGAGGATGAACTTGCATTTTTTTCAAACTGAGAATAATTACCTTCCAGTTTATACGTTCGATAGGCGTTTTTTAGTGTTAAAGTTCCGTTTGAACTTCCTTTTACCATAAAACCCTGTCCTACAGGCGCATATTTTCTTTCTATCGTTAATCCTGATGAAACTCCAGTGGCATTGAGTGTTCCATCAATATTATACGTATTAAAAGTTGCCGGCACATAAATCCCATTTGAAAGCAAACTCACAGGAGCATAGGTCCCGTATCCTCCTTGATAAGCTAATAACATATGAGAATTGACTGTTTTATCCTGCTCCCAATAATACGCAATTCCGTCACAGGCAGCATTGGCAGCATCGAGCAAAAAGGCATTAACATGAAATGCCGATGGGTAGGGATTACCGGTTAAAGTAAAATTACCAGCACCAACGTTAACCGAAATATTGCCATCATTAGGTTTGCCTCTAAAATCATAACGCTGTGCACTTCCCGGATTATTTACGGCCGTTTCGCCAACATTGGTCGCATCTGTTCCTTCTGTCCCTTTCATGGTAAAACCCTGTCCGGCAGAAATAGTGGTAGCCGAACCTGCATAAAGCCATTGTGCATAGGTGGAGGAAGACAGATATTTCCAAATCCAGTAATTTGAGATCGCTAATGAACCGGTTCCGGACTGACCGTCTGAATCATCTGTAATTACAGTAACCGGTGTACTTTCTGTAATTGACGTGGGTACATTGAGCATTGTAATTCCAAAATCTTCATTCCCTGGGGTCGCCGAAGCATTTCCAACCGGTGAACACCAATAATTATAGGCAAAATTATTAACGGTTCCTTCCTGAAAAACAGAAAGTTTTCCAACACCTTTATTTGTTGATGCCCCTGTAGTTCCCTGCAACAACTGCCCTTGATTTCTTAAATAAAAGTTACTGTTGGCTCCGCTTAATTCAACGTTTCCAGTAACAAAAACCACACTGTTTTTATTGTAGATAAAAGTATTATTACTCACAAAAAGCTGAGCAAATGAATTGTAATAACTAAATACAAACAGTAAGTAATAAAGCCTTTTCATACATCATTGTTTTTTAAGTAACTAAGAAACAAAAAATTAAAATCTAAATGTAAAAAAAATATTCAAAACATTACGTCCCTAAGTAAATAAATCCGTTAAGAGCCAGATACGGATTCTGAACTGTCACCGATTGTTGAGTTACACCACCGTTTATTGAAGATGTTGTGTGTGAATGTGCTCCGCTACTCGAAGTTGCCGTGGTGTTGGAAGCCGCGTTTAAAATAGGAATCCCGATAATTCCGATTAAAGACAATAGATAAGAGGTTGATGTTCCTGCATTATGGGTATGCGCTCCATCTGTAGAGGTGCTTAAGGTAACATTAGGCAATTGATTTTGGGCCAAAGTAACCGTCGCACTTCCTCCGGTAGTATTTAATGTTTTAGTTCCGCTTACCCCTACTATCGTTTTATCAGAAACATTAGGTAAATTGACCCCTATTCCTAAAGCTGTCGCTGCTGCTTGTTGACTGGCAGTAAGCGAGCTTTTCAATCGGCCATCCAAAAGAATCCATCCGTTATGATCGGCACTTTGATAGCCATATTTTACGTCACCCAAATTATAAATCTGTGCATAAAGTGGTTTCCAATCAGCACCGGTATAAAAGTAATACATGTTGGCGGTGGTAAGATAAACGATTTGTCCGGCTCTGTTTCCTGAAGAAGGTAATACCGATACTTGCGGAACAGAAATTCCGGCTTCAGCTCCGGGAGAGGCCGGATTAGACTCTCTAACATCAAGTGTAGCTTGCGGATTTGTTGTTCCAATCCCTACTTGAGAAAAGGCATTGAATGTACTCAGAATCAAAATAAGGTAGATTACTTTTTTCATTTTAATACTTTTTAAGATTAGATTTACTTTTGTCTTTATTCAAAAAAAAATCACTAAAAAAAACATTAAAAAATTTTGGATCTGGGGGAAATCAGCAAAATTCTAACATCACAACAAGCTGCTAATCACTGCTTATTGTCATGACAAAACTATATAATTTTAAAACAACCTATACTTTTCTTGTTAATTTTTTCATACAAAAACAACTTTTTTGTTTATCATATTTCAGAATATTAAAATGTTAGTATAAAATATAAAATATTGATTTTCAATTTTTTATATTTAATTAATCCAAAAAAAGCATTTAATTAATTTATAAAAAAATTAAACAAAAAAAGTCTTCAAATTTAAAAAAAGCACAACAAATCTTACAGGTTTAAATCGATGAAAGACGCTTTTAATCGATAAAACACATTATTTTTCAATTTTGATTCAAAAAAAATAAGAAATTATACGGTTTTCTCTTTACCAAATAGACTTCGTCTTTTTCCTCCTGATAAGCTTCTCGTTCAAATGAAATATTTTTATACGCAGTACTCCCATTTTTAAACTGCAACAAACGAAGCCCATATTCCAAAATATACAACACAAAAAAAGGGATAACTAACAGCTCCAACTGTTGTCTGAGATGTATCCTTTCATGATTCAACAAAACTTTATCCCGTTTAAGATCTTTGTCATTTAAAAACACAAACGGATAGACTGTAAAAGCTTTAAAGCCTTTTGGCACTAAATATTTTGAAACGATAAGTATCATTACTGATAAAGTCTTTAAATTTGTAGCTATGAATGACCAAAATAACGAAAATAAACTAATCGAAGGTGAGGATTATTATCTGACCCCTGAAGGTTACAAAGTTTTCACTGAAAAATACCATCTCAAAAGAGGCTATTGCTGCCGAAGCGGTTGTCGCCACTGCCCTTATGGGTTCGATAAAAAAACAGGAACCATAAGGCCTAAAAAGTAACAACAAACTAAAAAATATAATCTTCAAAAATGACATTTCAAGAACAGATTTTAGCAGGAATCCCGGATGTATTGCCACAACCGAAACCCTATGAAACCGAAATAAACCATGCGCCAAAGCGCAAAGAAATACTAACCGAAGAAGAAAAAAAATTAGCACTGAAAAATGCGCTGCGCTACTTCGAACCAAAACACCACGCGACCTTGCTACCTGAGTTTAGAGCCGAATTGGAAACCTACGGACGCATTTACATGTATCGCCTCCGCCCCGATTATAAAATGTATGCTCGTCCCATTTCGGAATATCCGGGGAAATGTGAACAGGCCAAAGCCATCATGCTGATGATTCAAAACAATTTGGATTATGCTGTGGCGCAACATCCTCATGAACTGATTACCTATGGCGGTAACGGTGCCGTGTTCCAAAACTGGGCACAATACCTGTTAACCATGCAGTATTTGGCGGAAATGACCGAAGAACAAACTTTGGTCATGTACTCCGGACACCCTATGGGATTGTTCCCCTCACACAAAGAAGCTCCCAGAGTGGTAGTTACTAACGGAATGGTCATTCCTAATTACTCCAAACCGGATGATTGGGAAAAAATGAATGCCCTAGGAGTATCCCAATACGGACAAATGACCGCGGGAAGTTATATGTACATCGGTCCGCAAGGTATTGTTCACGGAACAACCATCACCGTGTTGAACGGCTTCCGAAAAATAAAAAAATCACCCAAAGGAGGTCTATTTGTTACTTCAGGATTGGGTGGTATGAGCGGGGCACAACCCAAGGCCGGCAACATTGCCGGTTGCGTAACAGTATGTGCCGAAGTCAATCCGAAAATTACCCACATCCGCCACTCGCAAGGCTGGATTAACGAAGTTATTGAAAACATTGACGAATTGGTTCCGAGAGTTGAAAAAGCCTTAGACAACAAAGAAACCGTTTCCATCGCTTACCTTGGGAATGTAGTAGATATTTGGGAGCGCTTTGATCAGGAAAATTTACATATCGATTTAGGTTCAGACCAAACCTCCTTGCACAATCCATGGGCGGGTGGTTACTATCCTGTGGGTCTTTCTTTTGAAGAAGCTAACGAGATGATGGCCAACCAACCCGAAAAATTTAAAGAAGAAGTTCAAAAAACCTTACGCCGTCACGCGGCTGCCATCAACAAACACACTGCTAAAGGCACCTATTTCTTTGATTACGGAAACGCCTTTTTACTGGAGTCCTCCAGAGCCGGTGCAGATGTAATGAATGACCATCCTACCTTAGGTCGCGAGTTTAAATACCCAAGTTACGTACAAGACATCATGGGCCCTATGTGTTTTGATTACGGTTTTGGGCCTTTCCGTTGGGTATGTGCTTCCGGAAATCCCGAAGACTTAGCTAAAACCGACAAAATAGCCTGTGACGTTTTAGAAGAAATGATGCAAAATTCCCCTGAAGAAATTCAGCAACAAATGGCGGATAATATTCAATGGATCAAAGGCGCTCAGGAAAACAAATTGGTGGTAGGTTCTCAAGCCCGAATCCTATATGCCGATGCCGAGGGACGTATCAAAATTGCAGAAGCCTTCAATCAGGCAATTGCCCGTGGTGAAATTGGGTACGTGGTTTTAGGACGTGATCATCACGATGTATCCGGTACAGATTCTCCGTATCGTGAAACGTCCAACATTTATGACGGTTCCCGTTTTACTGCCGACATGGCCATTCACAATGTGATAGGCGACAGTTTCCGTGGAGCGACCTGGGTTTCTATTCACAACGGAGGCGGTGTTGGATGGGGAGAGGTCATCAACGGTGGTTTCGGCTTGGTGCTTGACGGTAGCAAAGAAGCCTCACGACGTTTGGAATCCATGTTGTTTTGGGATGTGAATAACGGAATTTCGCGCAGAAGCTGGGCCCGAAATGAAGGTGCTGTTTTTGCCATAAAAAGAGCTATGGCCACGCAACCTTTATTGAAAGTCAACATCCCTACTATAGTTAATGACGATTTGTTATAACGTAAAACTAAATACCATGAAAAAATTATTTTTTATTCCGGTTGTGTTTTTCATAATGACTTCTTGCAGCTCTGTAAGGGTCAACTATGATTACGATAAAAAAGTTGATTTTAAGCCCTACAAAACCTATGCCTTCCTGAAATCAGGCATTGATAAAGTGGAGATTTCTGATTTGGATAAGAAAAGAATCATGCATGCCATTGATGATGCCCTGTCTGCAAAAGGATTCACCAAAAGTGAATCGCCCGATTTGCTGATTAATTTTTTCACCAAAGAAAGAGAACAGGTAGACGTGAACCAATTTAGCGCCGGTTGGGGTTATGGCTGGGGATATGGTTGGAATCCTTATTTCTGGGGAGGCAACACCTATGTCAACCGCTATACCGAAGGCACTTTGTATATCGATTTAATTGATGCCAAGAAAAAAGAACTGATATGGCAAGGCGAAGGCGAAGGTGCTTTAACCAAAGACACCGACAGAAAAGACGAAGTCATCAAAGAATTTGTCACCAAAATTTTGGAACAATATCCTCCACAAAAAAAATAGTCGGTATTAATGACTGATAAGCAGATAAAAAGCCATGACATGATTGTTGTGGCTTTTTTTATTATTTTTAATCGTCAAAAAATCTTGTTATGAGCAAAATAACACCCTTTCTGCTTTCTGTCTTACTTTTTAACTTCATTACTTCTTGTAACAAAAAAACTCCCGAAAAACCGCAAGCCGGAGTCATCATTACTTTTGACGATGCTTATGTTGATGAGTGGTTTGAAGCCGATAAAATCCTGAAACCATACCATTGGAAAGCCACTTTCAATGTTTGTCGTATTGATTCAATCGGAGAACCACAGCAAAAAAAACTGCATCAACTCCAACGTGAAGGACACGAAATTGCCGGTCACGGATACCATCATTTCAATGCCGTGAAATTTGTAGCCGAAAATGGCATAGGACCCTATTTAAAACAAGAAATAGATCCCATGATGGTTTCTATGAAAAGAAGAGGGTTCAAAGTCACTTCTTTCGCTTATCCTTACGGAGAAAGAAGCCCGGTACTTGATACCGCTTTAAAAAAGAAATTCAAAATCATCAGAGGGAGAGCCTTTTGCGATTCCTTACCGGAAAAGGAAGGTTGCTATTTTCACGGTTCCAAATTCGTATATGCTTTTGATATTGATAACAGTCACATTCATTTCAGCTATCATTATTTATTGGAATTATTAGACTATGCCAAAAAAAACAATATGATATTGTTGTTATGCAGCCACAGGCCTGTCAAAGAAGTGACTGCTAATTATCAAACCAAAATGGAAACATTGGAATTTGTATGCAATTATATCAAGCTAAACGACATGAAGTTTTACACCCTCAGAGATTTGGACAAATGGACAAAAAAACAGTAAGCGTCCGGATTCAAAAACCCCATTTCGTATTGCATTATTTATAGTCATGGATTGCCTCAGATTTTGTTGTTACAAATTTTGATGTGACAATATTTTTTTGTCACAACTTTTATTGTCACAATATGATTAAAAAAAATCCACAACGGTGATGCTGTGGATTCTAATCATTTATAATTTTATTTAATATCGTAGCAGTTCTTCCATCTTAGCTTTCACTTTCTCTGCATTCGGAATCATGGTGAATTCCAACGTACTGTTGAGCGGAATAGCCGGCATATTTTCCGAGCCGATAACCATAACAGGAGCATCCAAAGAGGTAAAACATTTTTCCTGAATCAATCCGGCTAAACTGCGGGCAAACGAATTATTGGTCGGTTCTTCAGTTACTACCAAACATTTTTTGGCTTTTTTAACCGATTTCAAAATGGTTTCTTCATCCAACGGATATAAGGTTCTCAAATCCACAATTTCGACTTGATTTTTCATCTTCTCCGAAGCATTTAATGCCCAGTGTACCCCCATTCCATAGGTAATAACCGTAATCGTTTCCTCGGTTTCCTGTTCCCAAATTTCCTGAATCACATTGGCTTTGCCAAACGGCAATATGTAGTCTTCACTTGGTTCGTTAACACGAGCCGTATCGGTTCCTTTTACCTTACTCCAATACAAACCTTTATGTTCCAAAATCACCACCGGATTCGGGTCATAATAAGCCGCTTTCATAAGTCCTTTTAAATCGGCGCCATTACTCGGATAAGCTATTTTAATACCACGTATATTCGTCAACACACTTTCCACCGAAGACGAATGGTAAGGTCCTCCGCTTCCGTAAGCCCCAATCGGCACACGCAGTATCATACTTACCGGCCATTTGCCATTCGACAAATAACTCGAACGACTCACCTCAGTAAATAACTGATTCAAGCCCGGCCAAATATAATCGGCAAACTGTACCTCCACTATCGGTTTCAAACCAACAGCAGACATTCCCACCGTAGAACCCACAATAAACGCTTCCTGTATTGGCGTATTAAACACCCGTTCGTCACCGAATTTCTGGGCCAAAGTAGCAGCTTCTCTAAACACACCACCCAAACGTCCGCCAACATCCTGACCGTACAACAAACATTCTTTATGATTGCGCATCAATTCCTCAACAGCAAACAACGCACAATCCACCATCACTACTTTGTCTTCGCGCTGCGGGTTTCTCTCTCCTACTTCTTCCGTAATCGGTGTCGGAGCAAAATCATGGGTGAATAAATCTTTCGGCGAAGGATCTTCAGCAACCAAAGCTTTATCGTAATCGGCTTTTACTTTGGCAACTGCCGTAGTTTCTATTTTATGAATTTCATCAGCCGTAAATCCGGCATCCAGTAATTGCTGTTTCAACACCGGATACGGGTCTCTTGATTGTGCCTCTTCCAAATCATCACGGTACCATTCCATACGAACCCCCGAAGTGTGGTGATTCAACAACGGCACTTTGGCATGTACCAAAAACGGACGGCGTTCTTTGCGTATGGTTTGGACCACTTGCTGAACCGCCAAATAGCTTTCGGTAAAGTTGGCCCCGTCAATCGAAATCGCTTCGATTCCTTTAAATCCTTTGGCATAGTCAAACGCATTTTGCGCTCGGGTTTCAGCCGCATTAGCAGAAATATCCCAACCGTTATCTTGTACCAAATACAAAATCGGCAACTGTTTCAAAGCCGCCATTTGCAAAGCTTCGGCAATCTCGCCTTCGGTTACCGAGGCATCACCCAACGAACAAACCACTATTGGATTTTCTTGATTGGCATCCTGAATTCCGATATTTTCTTTATACCAAAAACCCATCGCTGCTCCGGTAGCCGGAATCGCCTGCATCCCCGTAGCCGAAGACTGATGCGGAATTTTAGGCTTATCGGCATCCTTCAAACTCGGGTGGCAATAATAGGTACGCCCGCCCGAAAACGGATCGTCCTTCTTCGCCATCAACTGCAACATCAAATCATAAGGCTGCATCCCAATGCCCAACAACATAGCGTCATCACGATAATACGGAAATGCATAATCCTGAGGCAACAATTGCATCGCCATCGCAATCTGAATGGCTTCGTGCCCACGCGATGTAGCATGCACATATTTGGAAACAGTTTTAAAATTGTCTTCATACAAAGTCGCCATAGCCTTGGCGGTTGCCATGGTTAAAAACGCTTTTTCGAGTATCTTTTTATCTGGTAAATTCATTTTTAAATTTTAGGAGCGAAAGGCTCGGGCTTTATTTGGAATCCGTATTCCCGCTTTTCACACTACACGGTAGTTATTGCAATCGGGGCTAAACGGGAAACCATTTGTCTGCTTGTATTCTTTATTTGGCAGCAACTAACCAACCAAATTTATCTTCTATTTCTTGAGTTTTAATGCCGTTCAACGTATCATTTACCATCACCGACACCGGATTATCACTTGGCAATTTGATGCTCAAATCATTGTTCCCGATTTCTTCAATCATAGCAATACCCACAGCTGTTCCGGCACCAAAAGCTTCCTCTAAAGTTCCGTTCTTATCCGCTTCCATAATTTCAGAAATGGTAATCGGTCGTTCCGTCACTTCAAAACCCTTATCGCGTAATACATCTATAACACTCATACGCGTTATTCCTGCCAAAATAGAACCGCTCAAATTAGGTGTAATAAACTTTCCTCCTATTTTGAAGAAAATATTCATCGTACCCACTTCCTGAATTTCTTCAAAGTTTTGCGCATCCAACCATAATACTTGGTCGTATCCTTTAGCTTTAGCATATTCCGTCGGACGAATGGCTCCGGCATAATTCCCGGCCGCTTTGGCTTCTCCCGTTCCACCGTTTACAGCACGAACGTATTTTTTCTCGGCATACAATCTTATTTTTCGGCTAAAGAACGGACCGGCAGGCGAGCCCATAACAATAAATTTGAAACTAGTAGCCGCGCGCATCCCAATAAAAGGTTCATCGGCATACATAAACGGACGCAAATACAAAGCACTTCCTTCCTGTGTCGGAATCCAATCTTTTTCTAAAGCAGTGAATTGCTTTAACGCTTCCACAAATAAATCTTCGGGAAACGAAGGCATTCCCATACGGTCCGCACTGTGATTCAACCGCTTGGCATTCTCATAAGGGCGGAATAACAATGGCGTTCCGTCTTTCCCTAACGTCGCTTTCATCCCTTCAAATATAGCTTGCCCATAATGCAAAGCCATAGCCGCAGGATGCGTCGGAATTAAAGCCAAAGGTTCAATTCGGGCATTACTCCATTCGCCATTTTGGTAATCGCACACAAACATGTGGTCGGTAAACTGGGTTCCCATCACGATGTTGTTATTCAGTTCTACCTGACTGACTCTGGAGTGCGCGACTTTGTTTATTTTAATTGAGTGTGTCATTACTTCTTGCATGGTATTATAAAATTGTAGTTGTGTCAAATTGTTCTAAATAATCGCCTACTTTGCGCAGGAACGAACCTCCTAAAAATCCGTCAACCACGCGGTGGTCAAACGAAAGAGAAAGGAACATCATACTGCGAATGGCAATTTCATCCCCTTTAGAAGTCGTAATAACTTCCGGACGTTTCTTGATAATTCCGAGGGCCAATATAGCTACTTCGGGTTGGTTGATTATGGGGGTTCCCATTAAACTGCCAAAAGTACCCACATTAGAAATGGTAAAGGTACTTCCTTGAATTTGTTCGGGTTTTAATTTGTTATTTCGAGAAGCATCAGCCAATGTATTTACATCTTTTGCCAAAGCAACTAAATCTTTTTCATTGGCATTTTTCACCACGGGAACAATCAGGTTCCCGCTTGGCAACGCGGTTGCCATTCCGATGTTGATGTCTTTATGCACAATGATATTCTTTTCATCAACCGAAACATTTATCAGAGGAAAATCGACAATGGCTTTGGCTACAGCCTGTACAAATACCGGTGTAAAGGTCAGTTTCTCGTTGTATTTTGCCTGGAACTTGTCTTTATTTTCATTGCGCCAATTGACCAAATTCGTCACATCGACTTCAATATAGGAAGTCACGTGAGGCGAAGTTTGTTTGGAATAGACCATATGATCCGCAATCATTTTGCGCATGCGATCCATCTCCACGATATGGTCTTTGCCTTCCACAAAATTGATTTTTGGTTTTGGATATGTAGAAACAGGTGATTGTGCTGCCGAAATTGGTTTGCTTTGCAACGGATATTTTCTATTCTTCAAATACTGAAACACATCGCTTTTTTGCAAACGTCCATCAGTCCCCGAACCCGGAATGCTTTGCAATTCTTCTATCGACAGGTTTTCTTTTTGTGCAATGGAAATAATCAACGGCGAAATGAATGCATCGGGGTTGGCTTTATGGGCTATGTTTTGTGTTACGGGTTTAGACGAGGGTTCAACTCTCCCCGACTCCACAATCTCTTGCTTAGCTCCGCTCAGTTCACCTTCGGCTCGGATCTTGCTTGTTGCTTCTTGAACTCCTTCAGAATCAATCAAAGCTAAAACAGTTCCTACCTCAACCACGGCATCCTTGTGAAAACGAATTTCAGTAATAGTTCCCGATACAGGTGAGGGTACATCGCTGTCCACCTTGTCCGTAGCCACTTCCAGCAGGGTCTCCTCAGCTTCCACAAAATCACCTACATTTTTCAACCAAGTAATGATGGTCGCTTCGGATATACTTTCGCCCATCTTGGGCATTTTGAATTCTACTGTCGGCATTTTATTTCTTTCTAAATTCTTCTAATGTTTTATAAAACGCTTCCTGCGTTGGTCGGTCTTTCGGAATTTCCCGTAACGGTTCTACCGCTCTTAAAGTTTCATAACATTCCTTGGGCAATTGTTGGTATAAGGCTGTTCCTTTGGTCTTCCAATCCAACATCTCATCCGAAACGTCTTTGACAACTACCGCCGGATTTCCGACTACAATTTTACGATTCGGAATCACGGTTCCGGCTTTGACAAAACTCAAAGCTCCGATAATACACTCATCACCTACGGTAACATCATCCATGATTACGGCATTCATACCGACCAAACAATTCGCACCAATATTAGCACCGTGGATAATGGCGCCATGACCGATATGCGCTCCGGCTTTCAAAACCATTGTCTTTCCGGGAAACATGTGAATGGTACAATTTTCCTGTACGTTACATCCATCTTCAATAATGATTTCACCCCAATCGCCACGAATAGCAGCCCCGGGACCTACATAGACGTCTTTCCCGATAATGACATTACCTGTAACCGCAGCTTGCGGATGGATAAAACTACTTTCGTGTATGACCGGAATAAATCCTTTGAATTCGTATATCATATTTTTAGATAAAAGAAAAAAGACCGCTTTGCTGAAAGAATAAAGACTTAATCTTTCTTCTTGGTTCTATTTAAACTTCTTCAACGTTTCTTTTGTAAAATCCGACAGCACCAATCTTCCGCTGATGGCGGCTCTTTCGGCTAACAGATTGTCCCAATCTTCGGTACCGCGCCAAAATATTTTTTTCATTTCGGCCATCGCTTCCGGATTGTACGTGCACAAATGCTTTGCAAAAGCCAGCACAGCAGCATCCATTTCTTCGATGCTTTCGTAAACATGGGCAAACAACCCTTTTTCCTTAGCCCAGGAGGCTTCGTAAAAAGTATTCGCATCAATGGCAATTTGTGACATGGCTGAAACACCCATTTTACGTTCGATTGCCGGTGATACTACAAAAGGTCCGATACCGACATTCAATTCACTTAACTTGATTGCGGCAAATTTCGTTGCCATACAATAATCGGTTGAAGCGGCAATCCCTACACCTCCTCCTACGGTTTTTCCTTGGATGCGTCCGATAATGAATTTCGGACATTTTCGCATCGCATTGATTACGTTGGCAAATCCTGAAAAGAATACTTTTCCGGTAGCGGCATCATCAATGGCGATTAATTCTTTAAAGCTGGCGCCGGCACAAAAAGTACGGTCGCCGCCGCTTTGCAAGATGATTACTTTAACATCGTTATGATTTCCAACTTCGGTAATCGTGTTGGCCAATTGCGCCAAAATGTTGCCAGGCAAGGAATTTTGTTCCGGATGGAAAAACTCGATAGTGGCGATATTATCTTGTATTGTATGTTTTACGTATTCGTCCATATTGTGTTTGTTTTCTAGCCCCGATTGCAGCAAGTTACCATGTAACGCGGAAAGCGGGAAATAGCTTCTGATTATTATAAAATTCCGAATTGCTCGAAATGATGATTCAAATGTTTTCTTTCTAGTAAATAGGATTCGTAACGGTTCAATTCCCCGAAAACCATGTTTTTCATAACCGCTTCCGGATTTTCTTTGAAGAAGGTTGTATAGCTTTCTTTGGCTTCAAAGAATTTGGCTTTGGCCGTTTCAAAATCAGGATGAACTAAATCTTCCAGTTTATCTTTCTTCATCGTTGGAAACTTGGTACCTCGTGGGAACTTTTCGTAATTGTATAATGAATTATGCACCTTGTCTAAAATCTTCTCCGGGGTGGCAATGTCAAAACCCTGAATTTCACCCGACATGATGCGATAGCCTTGTTCTAAATGTTCCAACAAATGTTGTGGGGTTAAAATGCCCCATTGCGGTTTAGCATCAGCAGTTAATTTGTTAATGCATTCAATCACTTTTGTATCGGTCATTTCTACGAAAACTTCTTGTTTTTTCTGCACCATCGTCAAAATAGTCGCTACCGCAACCAACTCATCAGTAGTATCAAAAACTTCGACGAACCATTTTACAATACCGCTCGGATGTTCTGCAGATGCTACATCTCTATCGACTTTTTGCTTGCAGGTTAAACGTACATAAACCGTATCGTTATGATAAATCGGACGTAAGAAACGACATTCTTCCAAACCGTAATTAGCAGCCACCGGACCTTTATTCGGATACACAAACAAGCCTGCAGCGGCAGCTAAAATGAAATACCCGTGTGCCGTCCGTTTTTTGAAAATACTTCCGTCAAGTGAAGTGATATCAGTATGGGCGTAGAAATGATCCCAAGTGATATTGGCAAAATTGATGATATCCGTATCCGTCACAGTACGGTTATGAGTGCGTAAGGACATCCCCGGTTGAATATCCTCCCAATGGTATTGAAACGGATGTTGCGTAATTTCTTTATAAGCCGAATTCGCCTGATAAATTCCAGTGATTTCGGTTAAAGTAGTTGGCGAACCTTGAATGGCACAACGTTGCATATAATGTTTGATACCGCGAACTCCTCCCATTTCTTCTCCTCCTCCGGCACGACCTGGACCACCGTGAACCAATAATGGCAATGGCGAACCATGACCCGTACTTTGTTTAGCATTTTCACGATTCAACACCAAAATTCTTCCGTGATGCGAGGCGGCATTGACCACATATTCTTTGGCGATAGTATCGGAATTGGTAACAATAGAGGAAACCAATGAACCCTTACCCATATGAGCCAATTCGATAGCTTCATCAATTGTTTTGTAAGGCATTAGGGTTGAAACCGGGCCGAAAGCCTCTGTTTCGTGAACCGCTATGTTTTTAAAGGGTTGGTCTTCTCGCAACAACATCGGGCTGATAAAGGCTCCTTTGTCATCGGCTCCGATTAAATCCAATCGGTCAAAATCACCGTAAACAACAGCAGCTGTTTTGGCAATTTCCGAAACCCTGTTTTTAACTTCGGTTACTTGGTCTTTAGAAACCAAAGCACCCATGCGAACTTCTTTTTGTCTCGGGTCACCGATGGTTACTTTGTCTAAGGCTTTTCCGAGCGCCATTTGCACTTCATCCATCAAGTTTTCAGGAACAATCATACGGCGGATAGCGGTACATTTTTGACCACATTTTACCGTGATTTCACTTCGGGCCTGACTGATGAACAAATCAAACTCAGGGGTACCCGGAACGGCATCTGCTCCTAAAATCGAGGCATTCAGGGAATCGGCCTCCATATTAAACGGCACAGATTCGCTGATGATTCTCGGATGCGCTTTTAACATGCGCCCGGTTGATGCTGAACCCGTAAACGTAACCACGTCCTGGCTTTCCACCGTATCAATTAGTGTATTGGCAGAACCGCAAATTAATTGCAAGGCACCTTCCGGCAAAATATTAGAAGCGATGATTTCTCTAACGACAGCTTCTGTTAAATAGGATGTCGAAGTGGCCGGTTTCACTACGGCCGGCATCCCGGCCATCCAGTTCACTGCACATTTTTCCAACATGCCCCAAATAGGAAAATTGAAGGCATTGATGTGTACGGCTACGCCTCTTTTAGGAACCAAAATATGGTGCGCCATAAAACGACCGCCTCGAGACAAATCGATAGGGTCACCTTCTACATGATAGGATTGGTTGGGGAATAATTTTCGCAACGAAGCATTGGCAAACAAGTTTCCGAACCCCCCTTCGATATCAATCCAACTGTCTACTCGTGTGGCTCCCGTTCTATAACTGATTTCGTAGAATTGCTCTTTTCGTTTGGTTAAATACATAGCCAAACTTTTGAGCATATTGCCTCGTTCCTGGAAGGTCATTTTGCGGAGTTTCTCGCCGCCTTTGGTTCTTCCGTAATGCAGAATTTCTGCAAAGTCCAGGCCTTGCGTAGAAGCATGTCCAACGATTTCTCCGGTAACCGAATCAAACAACGGAACGCCTTCTCCGGCTCCCGAAGTCCAATTTCCTAAAACGTAATTTTGTATTTTATTCATTGTGCTGAATTTAGTTCAGTAATCTTTATACTCTTTCAATAATAGCTGCATAGCCTTGACCCACTCCTATACACATCGTAATTAAGGCATATCGTTTTCCTGTCAACTGTAATTCCAACGCAGCGGAATAGGCTATTCTGGCACCAGTTACTCCAAGTGGGTGTCCAATAGCGATAGAACCGCCGTTCGGATTGACTCTTGGATCATTATCAGCTATGCCTAATTCTCTCAAACAAGCAATGCTTTGTGCCGCGAAAGCTTCGTTTAATTCGATGATGTCGATTTGGTCTAAAGTTAAACCGGCTTTTTCAAGTGCTTTATTGGTAGCTTCAACAGGACCAATTCCCATGATTCTTGGCTCTACTCCTACTACAGCCGAACTTACGATTCGAGCTAAAGGTTTTAAGTTGTATTTTTTTACCGCTTCTTCCGAAGCGATGATGGTAGCAGCGGCTCCGTCGTTTAATCCGGATGCATTTCCGGCAGTGACACTACCGTCTTTTTTGAAAGCGGGACGTAATTTGGACAAACCTTCCATCGAGGTGGTTGGTTTGATAAATTCATCCTTTGAAAATTGAACAGCATCCCCTTTGCGTTGCGGAATTTCAACTGTAACTATCTCTTTGGCTAATCTTCCTGAAGCCTGAGCTGCAGCAGCTTTCCGTTGACTATTCAACGCAAATGCATCTTGATCCTCGCGTGAGATATTGTATTTTTCAACTAAGTTTTCGGCAGTTTCTCCCATAGCATCGGTGCCGTACATCGCATGCATTTTTGGATTGATAAAACGCCAGCCGAAACTACTGTCGTACATTTTACTGTCGGTTCCGTAGGCAGCAGACGGTTTAGAAACTACTAAAGGTCCGCGTGTCATGTTTTCGATACCACCGGCGATGAACACATGTCCGTCTCCGGCTTTGATGGCTCTGCTTGCGTTGATGATGGCTGATAAACCCGAACTGCACAAACGATTCACGGTTTCTCCGGGAACAGTATACGGTAATCCTGCTAAAAGCAGCGACATACGGGCTACGTTGCGGTTATCTTCACCGGCTTGATTGGCACAGCCCATGATGACGTCATCGTAGGCGTCTTTCGGAATGTTTGGGTTGTTATCGGTTACGGTTTTAATAACCAAAGCCCCTAAATCATCAGGGCGAACCGATGCCAGTGTCCCTTGATAACTTCCGATGGGAGTTCGAACTCCGTCTATAATGTATGCTTCCATTTGTATTTTTATTGTGACTGAATCACTTTATTTATTATTTCAATTCGTTGGCTCTTTAGCCCCGATGGTAGCGAGCTACCGTGTAGCGCGGACAGCGGGAATTACCATTACTGGAAAAGCCCGAGCTATTCGCTCCTGACTTCGACAAGCTGATCTGACATTACTCCTCCCACTCTTTGGCGGTTCGATACACCACGCCTTTGAACAAGGCCACCATTTCGTCGCCGCGTTTGACTTCGATGATGTTGAACCCTAGTTTGTTGTTTACTTTTTCTATGACGGATTCGGCGGTTAAATAGTCGCCTTCACTAACCGCTTCAATGTGATTAATAGAGGTCTCGATAGAAACGGCAAACCTACCGTGCGTATTGGCCGCAAACCCGAAAGCAGTATCGGCTAACGAATAAGTAATTCCGCCGTGGGCTTTGTACATACTGTTAAGCATTTCTTTGCGAACGGTCATACCTACTTTGCAACGCCCGATTTCGCATTCGAGGATTTCGATACCCAACCATTGGCTGTAGGCATCCTGACTTAACATTTTGTATGGGATTTTAGCTCCTTCCATCTTAGAAAAAGGTTTTATTGTCTCGGTTCATTCTTCGCAAAATCGGACTGCAACGGTATCGGTCTTCGTGGTATTCGTTGTAGAGTTCGTCAAGTTTTTCCACACACCATTGAATCCCCAATTCGTCTGCCCAAGCGAGTAATCCTTTCGGGTAATTTACTCCTTTGGTCATCGCATTATCAATGTCTTTGGCAGAGGCGATATTTAAAAACAACGTATCGGCTGCTTCGTTGATGAGCATAACGATTACGCGGTCAAATATGCTTTTTGCCAAAGCCATGTCTTCTTTCGGCTGAGGCAATTCCTGATTGTAATTATAGAATCCGCGTCCTGATTTTCTACCCAGGTAACCAGCTTCTAACAAACGTTTTTGGGTGAATGACGGTTTAAATTTCGGATCGAAATAAAAGGCTGTAAATACTGTTTCGGTAACGACATAATTCACATCGTGGCCAATCATATCCATGAGTTCGAATGGTCCCATGCGGAAACCGCCTACTGTCTTCATAGCCCAATCGATGGTGGCAAAATCAGCTACGCCTTCTTCGTACATTCGGAGGCTTTCGCTGTAGAAAGGTCGAGCGACACGGTTTACAATAAAACCGGGTGTATCTTTTACCTGAACGACCACTTTTTTCCAACCGGCTATGGTTTCCATAGTCGTTTTTAAAACGTCCTCAGCGGTTTGTACAGCAGGAATGATTTCGACCAACTGCATTAAGGGTGCCGGATTAAAAAAGTGAATTCCAATTACGCGTTCCGGTTTTTGACAGGAAGCCGCGATGGAAGCTATGGATAACGAGGAGGTATTGGAAGCTAAAATGGTTTCCGGAGAAACATAATTCTCTAATTCGGCAAACAGTTTCCTTTTGATTTCGGCATTTTCCACAATGGCTTCTATAACCAAATCCGAATGCGACAAATCGCCCAAAGCATGGGCATAAGAAATATTGCTGATGATTCGGAACTTTTCGTTGGCATCTATTTTTTCTTTTTCCGCCAATTTGGACAATGTACTTTCCAATGCGGTTTTGCTTTTAGTCAGTGCCTCTTGATTGGTGTCGTAAATTTTTACTTCACAACCGGCGGTGGCTGCTACTTGGGCTATTCCGCTTCCCATGGTTCCCGAACCTATTACTGCTACTTTCATACTATGCACCTTTAAATTCGGGTTTTCTCTTTTCTACAAAAGCAGTAACGCCTTCATTGTAATCGTAGGATGAACTGGCTTCTATTTGTAAATCGCTTTCTAACGCCAACTGTTGTTCCAACGAATTGTTCATGGTTTGATTCAACAATCGTTTGGTCAAACCAATTGCTTTGGTTGGCATGGCAGCTAAAGTTTCAGCCAAAGTTTGAACTTCTTCTTCAAAAGTGGCCGTTGGATATTCTTTGTAAATCATTCCCATAACTAAAGCTTGTGCCGCAGTTACTTTATCTCCTAACATCATTAAAGCGGATGCTCTTTGGAAACCAATTAATCGCGGTAAAAAGAACGTTCCGCCGCTATCGGGCACCAAACCAATTTTGCTGAACGCCTGAATAAAACTGGCATGTTCGGTAGCTACCACGATATCACAGGCCAAAGCGATATTGGCTCCGGCTCCGGCCGCTACGCCATTCACAGCAGCGATTACTGGTTTTTCAATGGTTCTGATTTTTTGGATAATCGGATTGTAATGTTCTTCCAGAATTTTTCGGAATCCCGGATTAATCTCGGGTGTGGTAACCTCTTTTAAGTCTTGTCCGGCACAAAAAGCTTTCCCGCTTCCGGTAATTACTATGGCTCGAACCTCAGTATTTGTCGCACAATCGTCTAATTTGGCTTGTAACGACAATGCCATTTCCCGGTTGAAACTATTGAATACTTCCGGGCGATTGAGTGTAATCCATGCGATGCTTTTTTCAATTTTTATTTCAATTGAATTATTGCTCATACCTATTTTATTTTAAAACCTGAATGGTTTATTTTAAACATTTAAAATAGTCAAAAGGCTCCAAACAGTCTTTGCATTGAAATAATGCTTTGCAGGCTGTAGAACCAAACTGACTCACTAATTTCGTATTTAACGATCCGCATTGCGGACATTTTACTACTTTTTTATTTCCCAATAAGGCTTCTTTATCAGCTTCTGCTGATAGCGGGGAAGCAATCCCGTATTTTTCCAAAGCCTGTCTTCCTTTTGGTGTAATCCAATCGGTGGTCCAGGCCGGAGATAAAATCAAATCCACTCGGGCTTCGTAGCCCTTTGACTTGAAAGCGTTTTTGATGTCATCGCCAATCACATCCATTGCGGGGCAACCACTGTAGGTTGGTGTGATTTCAACGTGAACAATGTTGCTCTCCAGTTTTGCCGAACGCACTACTCCCATTTCCACTATAGAAAGTACCGGAATTTCGGGATCCGAAACCGATTCCAAAATTTCAAACAGTTCTTGGTCGATATGGAGTTCGGTTGCTGCCATCTTACCAGGTCATGTTAGGATACGTGCGTTGCATGTATTGCAATTCGGTCAGAATATAGCCCATGTGCTCCGAATGAATTCCCATTTTTCCTCCTTTTTGGAAGTATTCAATGGTTGGCGTTTGCAAAGTAGCTTCTTCTAAAATACGACTAACTTTTTGATAATAGTCTGCTTTCAAAAGGGTAACATCTACTCCAATTCCTTCGGTTACCATCGCTTTATCGGCATCGGTTTGATGGAATAACTCATCCGTGAAAATCCACAAATCGTTGATGGCTGTTTGAATTCTGTTGTGACTTTCTTCTGTACCGTCTCCTAATCTTCTGATCCAATCGGAAGAAAAACGAACATGGTACAAGACCTCTTTAATGCTCTTCTTAGCTATAGCCGAAAGTGTTTCGTCTTTGCTGTTTTGCAATGTTTCCAATAGAGCCAAGTGAAACACATCAAACAAAAACTGTCTGGCAATGGAGTATCCAAAATCGGTGTTGGGTTGTTCAACCAAAAGCACATTTTTGTATTCTCTTTCCAAACGGAGAAAGGCAACTGTGTCTTCGGTAGCATCACCTCCTTGTAATTTAGCAACATATTGGTAGTAACTACGCGTTTGTCCCAACAAATCGAGTGAAATGTTGGTCATGGCAATATCGGTTTCCAAGCTGGGTCCGTGCCCACACAATTCTCCCAAGCGCTGTCCTAAAATCAAGGAATTGTCAGCAATACCCAGTATATATTGAATTAAATTGCTATTCATCTTACATGTGTTTTAATTCTTCGGGCAATTCATAGAACGTTGGGTGACGGTACGCTTTGTCCATCGCCGGTTCAAAAGTTTCCCCATTATTCTCCGGGTTTGAAGCTGTGATTTGTGCAGAAGGAACCACCCAAATACTCACGCCTTCCATACGGCGTGTGTATACATCCCGGGCATTTTCTAATGCCATAGTTGCATCGCTGGCGTGAAGCGAACCGCAATGACGGTGCTCTAATCCGTTTTTACTTCTTATAAATACTTCCCAAAGTGGCCAGTTTTTCATAATTATGAATTTTACATTATGAATTATGAATTAAAAAATTTCATAATTCGTAACCGATTATATTGCTTTCTTTTCTTCTCTATTTGCTTGTTTTTCGGCATAAGCCACAGCGGCATCACGTACCCAAGTTCCGTTTTCCCAAGCTGATTTTCGGGCTTCCAGTCGCTGTTTGTTACACTTTCCGTGGCCTTTTACCACTTGCCAGAACTCATCCCAGTCGATGTCTCCAAAATCATAATGTTTGCGCTCTTCATTCCATTTCAGTTTGTCGTCCGGAATGGTTAATCCTAAAATATTGGCTTGCGGAACCGTTTGGTCCACAAATTGTTGACGCAACTCGTCGTTGGTTTTGCGTTTCAATTTCCATTTTACCGATTGTTCCGTATTAGGTGATTCTTCATCCTTAGGACCAAACATCATTAAGGATGGCCACCACCAACGGTTGAGCGCATCTTGTGCCATGGCTTTTTGCTCGGGCGTACCGTTACAAAGAGTCAGTAAGATTTCGTAACCTTGACGTTGGTGAAAACTTTCTTCTTTACAAATGCGAACCATAGCGCGGGCATAAGGCCCATAAGAAGTTCCCATTAATGCCACCTGATTCATAATGGCAGCACCGTCAACCAACCAACCTACGGCACCCATATCGGCCCAAGTTATGGTTGGGTAATTGAATATGCTGGAGTACTTGGCTTTTCCGGAATGCAATTGTTCGTACATTTCTTCGCGGGAAATTCCGAGAGTTTCTGCGGCACTGTACAAATACAATCCGTGTCCGCCTTCATCCTGGATTTTGGCCAACAAGGCTACCTTTCTTCGCAATGATGGCGCACGGGTAATCCAATTAGCCTCGGGAAGCATCCCTACGATTTCAGAGTGGGCGTGCTGCGAAATTTGACGAATGTGGGTTTGTCGGTATTTTTCGGGCATCCATTCTTTGGGTTCAATTTTCTCGTCTCTGTCGATACGAGCCTGAAACAGGGCTTCTAAATTTTTAACTTCTTGTTCTGACATACTTTTTAGGGTTGTGTTCCAGTTCAGTCGCCGTAATATTTTACTTTGCAGTAACTTTGAACGATTATATTTTTTTATTCAATTCTTTTACTCATTAGCCCCGATTGCAGCAGTTACCATGTAACGCGGAAAGCGGGAATAGGGTTTCTGAAACTGCCCGAGCCTTTCGCTCCTATAATCCGAAATCGACCACCACTTTTTTGGAAGTCGGCACGGCTTGGCAACTCAGTACAAAATTCTTAGCCACCTCATCGGGTTCTAAGGAATAGTTGAGTTTCATTTCAACAGAACCGTCAACCACTTTACAACGGCAGGTACTGCAAACTCCGCCCTTGCAAGCGTAAGGCAAGTCGGCTCCCGCGGCTATGGCTCCGTCGAGAATGTTATCGAAATCTTCGCCCATGACGAAGTGGAACTCCTTACCTCCATCGATGATGGTCACTTCTGTTCCTTCGACTTTTTTCTCTACAATTTTGCTGATGCGTTGTTTGTCTTCTTCGGAAAGTCCGGTGTTGAATAATTCATAGTGAATCTTGGTGGCCGGCAATCCTTTGGCTTGTAATGCATCGCGTAACAGGAAAATCATTTCTTCGGGACCGCAAATGAAGCATTCATCCGTGGTGGGAATGTCGATGATTTTATCGGTCAGTACTTCGATTTTTTCATTGGTAAATCTACCATTGAAAAGTTCGGAAGAGCGATGTTCTTTGGTTAGGAAATAAAAGATTTCGAAGCGGTTGAAATATACGTTTTTCAGCTGCTCGATTTCTTCTTTAAAGATAATAGATTTTACAGTTCCGTTCAAATAAAATAGCTTAAACGTGCTATTGGGCTCAGCAGCCAAATGCGTTTTAATGATGGAAAGTATAGGCGTGATACCGCTTCCGGCCGCAAACGCGATGTAATTTTTGGCTTTTTTTGAATCGACTTCCGTAAAGAACGTTCCGTTGGGCGGCATAACATCTAAAACATCTCCTTTTTTCAGCGTATGGTTGACAAAAGTGGAAAACAAACCGTCGGTAATTTTTTTGACGGCCACCTGCCATTTGTTTTCCAAAGGACTGGAGCATAGCGAATACGAACGACGCACCTCGGTGCCGTTTATGGTGGTTCGCAATGTTAAATGTTGTCCTTGTTTGTATTGAAATTCGGCTTGAATTTCTTTTGGAATATCCAAAGTGATAACCGAACAATCTTTGGTTTCTTTATAAATATCAGCAACTTTGATGCTATGAAATTTTGCCATAAATCTGATTTAAAATAAAACTAACAGTTGTTAGTTTACTATGCAAAATTAAGTATTATTTATTAAAAAGGAACTACAACGTTTGAAATTTTAACAGCTTGGGGAGGGTTCGCCATTATTGTATTACAATTCCGTTTAACAAAACCTGAATCATATTGGCTTTAAGCACTTTGGGATCGGGACTTTTTTTCTTTCCGTACCAAAGATACAATGTTCTCAAAGTGGAAAGTATGGAAAAAATAATCACCTCTAGATTGAGGTTTTTGATTTCGTTATCAGCGATTCCTTTTTGAATGATGGTTCGGAAATTTTCCTCGTATTCTTCGCGCATTTTGATGAAATAAGCCAACTCTGTATCGGCCAAATGCATCCAGTCATTGTTCAAACAGGCTAAAGCATTGGCATCGCGCAAAGTAATATCAATATGCAATTGGATGATTTTTTCGATCTTTTTGATGGTGTTTTCTCCGGAATGCACTACATCATCCATGGTTCGGGTAAACTCTTCGGCAATTTCAACAATAATCAAAACCAGTATCTCCTGTTTGGATTTGATGTGATTGTAGAGGCTCGCTGCCTTGATATCCATAGCCTGCGCAATATCGCGCATGGTTACGGCGCTGTATCCTTTTTCTTTGAAGAGTTTGGCGGCAACGGTTATAATTTCAGTTTTTCTATCTGTAATTTTCATCGGTTTTCAAATATACAGTTATTTTTGATTTGCGTAACTTTTGTTACAGCAAGGACAGCAGTAAGGATATAAATTTGCAGAAAAAAGATTATGGGATTATTAGACATCTTAGGATTGGGCGGAAAATCAGAAAGCATACAGGATTTTGTATCAAAAGGCGCTGTGATTATTGACGTAAGAACCGCCGGTGAATTTCGGGAAGGACACATTAAAGGATCCAAAAATATTCCGTTGGACACGATTCAAACCAAAGTAAACGAGATTAAAAATCTCAACAAATCGGTAATTGTTTGTTGTCGTTCGGGAATGCGCAGTGCTCAGGCAGCGTCTGTTTTAAAAAGTCATAACATCGAAGTGATTAATGGCGGCGGTTGGCAAAGCCTGGAAGGAAAACTTTAAATCAAGTTGTTACTCTTAGCTTTTTGAATGGCTTCAAGTTTGTTGTGCACTTGTAGTTTGGTGTAAATATTCTCGATATGTTTTCGCACGGTGGATGGTGAAAGAAACAAATTATCGGCAATAATGTTATAATTTAAGCCTTTACTAAGTTGTTCCAAAACCTCCACTTCGCGGTTGGTAAGCTTTATATCTTCCTCACATTTTTCTTCAAATTTGACAGGGTTCCGCAACAGCTTTAAGGTTTTCAAGGCGATAGACGGATTCATCGCAGCACCGCCGTTCAGCGTTTCCACAATGCCCTGATGCAATTCTTTAGGGTTGACTTCTTTGAGCAGGTATCCGTCTGCTCCGGCTTTGATGGCGTTGAAGATATTTTCATCGTTGTCAAAAACGGTCAGCATGATGATTTTGATTTGCGGGTATTTGGTTTTGATGATTTTGGTAGCTTCAATTCCGTTGCAAACCGGCATCTCGATATCCATTAAAATCAAGTCGATGTTTTTATTTTTTTCGAGTTGTTCCTGAATGTCATTGCCGTCAATAGCGGTAAACTTCAACACCAAATCGTCAAAAAAAGACAGCTTTTCGGCTACGGCTTTCTGCAAAAAAACATTATCGTCTACTATGGCAATTCGTATGGGCATGGCTGGAAGTTTATAACAAATTTGGTTATTTTTTTTTTTAAGTAAAAGCGACTTAATAAAAAAAGTCCTTTCCAAGAGCGTTAATTCGCTTGAAAAATTAACGTTTGGAAAGGACAACAATAAAAACAACCTATTGTTTTTCTTTTATCAATACCACTTGGTATCACAAATTTGGACACTATTCGGCATAAAAAAAATACGACATCTGCCGTATTTTCTGTTTTAAACTGCGATGGGTTTGCTTAAGAAATCAAATTAATGGTGATGGTTGTTCCGGCTTGGGGTGTTGATTGAAGAGCAAAAGTTCCGTTAATCTCGGCAATTCTTTTTTTCATATTCTGAATTCCGTTGCCAAGTGCCGTTGTGGTACTATCAAAACCTTTACCATCGTCGACAATGGTAATGTCAATGCTATTTTGCCGCTTACGGATATCTATTTTGATACTGTTGGCTTCGGCATATTTGATACTGTTGTTTATCGCTTCCTGGATGGTTCGGTAAATATTCATTCCTTCAACCGAAGAAAAAGTGATTGGTTTTAAGCTGTCTTCAATGGTGACATCAAAGGCTATATCCTGCCTAACTTCTTTTGCTTTTTCCACAAAATTATGGATACGGGCTTTTAAATCCTCGAAGGTGATTTCGCTGTGGTTCATGGCCCAAATTGTATCGCGAAGCTCAATAATAGTAGACTTAGCAAAATTGCTGATGTTCGAAAGTTTGTGGTCCAATTTCTGATTCTGAATCTCGAAAGCGTATTTAATATTATCTACCGAAGAGATAATAAACGTGAGTTGCGACCCAATATTGTCATGTAAATCGCGGGAAATCTGTAAACGTTGCTCCTGTAATTTGTTTTGTGTTTCTATTTTGGCAATCGCAGATTTGAGTTCAAACTCCTGCTGCTGCTGTTTATTCTTTAACTTTTGTTGGCGGTAAATCAGGTATATGATAATCAACAACCCCCAAGAAACTAAGCCCAAAACCAAGAACTGGGTTTCCTGTTTCTTAATTTCCAGTTCACGTATGGCGATGGCAGCTTTGGATTTTTGCAGTAACTTTTCCTTTTTTTCGGTTTGGTATTTGGTTTCGAGTTCAGTGGTTTGTTTGACCGTTTTGTCTACCAATAATTGCTCGTCTAAAACCGCCAGCTTATCCACATAAAAAGCAACACTGTCGGGCTTATTCAAATAGGAATACACGGTAATGAGTGACTTGTAGTTCTTCTGCAGTTTTTCGTTACAACGGGTTTGTTCATAAAAAGGCCGGGTAGATAGCAATAGCTTTTGGGCTTCCCGATATTTTTTATTGACCAAATAGTCCTGTGCCAAATTCAGGTCAAAATTGGCTTTGTCCAAATCCGAATGCAACTCCTCTCTGACTTGCTTTGATTTTTCATAAAACCGCAGGGCATCCTTTGATTTTTTCTGTTCGGTTTTGATGGAGGCGATATTGTTGTACCCGCTTGATATTCCTTTTTTATTTCCCACAGCCGTACAGGCTTTCACGCTTTTGTCATAAAACTTTAAGGCATTAACGGTGTCCTGCATCTGAAGGTAAACGTTACCCAAATTGAGACAAGACACACACAACTCTTCTGTAAAACCGTTTTTTTCCTGATAAACAACAACTTCGTTGATATACTGCAAAGCCTTCGGATAATTTTTTAACTTGAGTAAAATGAGCCCTATATTCCCCTTAGTGATACTGCTGTTTTTTTCGTCTTTTACGGCTTCAAAATACTCCAACGCTTCCAAAAAGGTTGACATTGCCTGCTTGTATTGATGTGTTTTTTCATAAATGTTGGCTAAATTATTGTTGATTTTGGCCAAGCCTTTGGCATCTTTTCGAAGCTTTCTGATGTTGTAGGCCGTGAGATAATTTAATTTTGAATTCAAAAAATCGCCTTTGATAAAATACACTGCTCCTATATCGCTGTATACCTGGGCCAGAAGTGTTGAATCACCCAGTTTCTTGGACTCAACAACCGCTTTTCCTCCGTAATGCAAAGCCGAATCAATCGCAACTTTCGAATAATACCACGTCAAATCCGAATAAATCGAAGCGGTTTTCCGGTCATCCGGATTGGCTTTCAGTTCTTTCTTCAACCCGTCAATAATATCCTGAGCCTTTTGTGAAAACGCATTTGGCAAACTCAACAGCAAAAAGATAAGCAGTAATTTATTTTTCATAAGCATTTAAAAGCAATGTTATTTTTGTTCCGGAAGTGTCACTCTGAAGATGGAAGGTGCCTCCAATTTCCTCAATTCTTTTTTGCATGTTCTGCAAGCCATATCCTTTTTCCACCATTGCTTCATCAAATCCTTTCCCGTTGTCCTGAATGGTGATTTGCATTTTGTCATGAAGTGATTTTGCTTCAATAGTGATGCTTTGGGCTTCGGCATATTTGATGCTGTTGTGAATGGCTTCCTGAATGGTCCGATAGATATTCATCCCTTCAATAGAAGAAAATGTAACCGTCTTTAAGTGCTCTTCAACTACAAAATCAAAAACAACCTCCGGCTTTATTTCTTTGGCTTTTTCTACAAAGTTATGGAGGCGGGTTTGCAAATCTTCAAAGGTAATTTGGCTGTGATTCATTGCCCAAATGGTATCCCGAAGCTCAATGATGGTAGCCTTGGCAAACGAGCTTATGGTGCTCAATTTTCCATCAAGCCGGTCGTTTTTCAAATTGAAAGCGTATTTGATGTTGTCTATCGATGAAATGATGAACGTGAGTTGCGACCCGATATTGTCATGCAAATCCCGTGATATTTGCAGACGCTGTTCCTGTAGCCTGTTTTGTGTTTCGATTTTGGCAATGGCCGACTTGAGTTCAAACTCCTGCTGTTGCTGTTTGTTTCTGAGTTTTTGCTGCTGGTAAACCAAATAGGAAACGATTAAAATACCCAAAATAACTACCGCCAAAACAATGGCCTGAATGTTCTTCTTTTTGATTTCGTTGTCTTTCTGCAGGATTTTGGTTTTGGACTGCAACAATGCCTTTTCCTTTTTCTCGTTTTGGTATTTGGCTTCGAGTTCAGCAAACTTCTGATCACGTTCTACGGCAAAAACAGAATCGCGCAACCGGATGTAGTTATCCTGTTCCTGTACCGCTTTTTCGAGGTTGTTTCGCTTTTTCTCAAATTGGGCTTTTTGGAAATAATAATCACGAAGCTTCTCGGCATTATTACTCATTTTGGCATAATAGTACGCCGATTTGAACAAGGTCTCCGCTTTGGTAAAATCACCTAATTCATAAGCAATATTGGCCAAATTAGTATAATACGCTGCCCGTTCGTAATAGTAATTATTGTCTTTGAGTTGTTGACCTTGACTGAATTTGACATCACAAATTTTCAATGCCGTAGCAATCCAGCGCTGGGCTTCTTTGAACTTTTTTTGCTTTAAAAGCGTATTCCCGATATTGTTGTACGTATCCGGAATATCCAAAGTATCCTTGCCTTTGATGTAGTTAAAAACCTTTTTGTGGTAATACAGGGCGCTGTCCGGTTTACTCCAATCGTCGTAGTTAATCGCAATGGCATTGAGCGTATTGGCGATATAGCTCGGGGTTGTCTTTTTATCTTTCAGCCAAATAGCCAGTGCTTTTTTGCCATAAAAAACACCCTTTTTAAAGTTTTCAAAATCGTGATAGGTCAGCGATAAGTTGGTATTGAAGAACGCTATCCAATTCTGCCGGTTCGTTTTTTCGGCCAGTTTCAACCCTTCTAACGAGAAACGGATGGCTTTGTCGTATTGTCCTTGCTTCCGATATACTTTAGACATGTTGTTGTACACGGTCAGCAAGGCATCATTATTTCCGGTTTTTTTAAGTAGCCCTATAGCTTTTTCTCCATAAACCAAGGCACTGTCAGGTTGGTCGTAATCGCCACAACGCGCGTTTTTGCAAAAGAAATACTCGGCTTCATCAGCCGTGGTCTTAATGCTTTTTTTGGCTATTTTAAAATAATAATCGGAGGAGTCTTGGGACTGAAACGCTTTGATGAGTGTTTTTTGAATCTCCTGTCCATAACCGGAAACCAAACAAACAAGGCTGATACAAAGTGAAAGAATAGTGCGTTTCATCTGAAGGTATTATAGCATAAATATACTATAAATGTTAAAATTTCAACCTAACTTGTTTATTTTCTTGACTGTAATTCTTCAAACAATTGGTAATTCAAGTCAAAAATATCCTTGTTGAGCGTGGCATTGATGATTTTCAGTTTTTGCTTTAACTCTTCGGATAAAAGCAATTGATTGTTTTGAGCGGTTTGCTCCCGGCTGACTTGTACGATAAAGTCTTCCAATACTCTGATTTTGCCTTTAAACCTCAACCGATCGGTTTGAATTTTATAAAGCAAGTATCCGATAATCGTTAAAAAAATAACCGATAAAAGAAGTAAAAAAGTCAGCATAGGAACAAGGCTCAAAACAATCAATAACAAAAAATTAGTCGTGCGAAATGGCGTTGATGTTCAAGGTCCCTTCCGAAATGGTTTTGGTCACCGTGCCGTTATCACCTACAAAATTGAACGTCGCCACAATTTTATTATTAATGGTATCACAAGTAGTTACATTGATCGTTCCCGAAGTAGAACCAAAATAATCACCCGGATAATCCAACCCGTTGTTGGTCATATAGGTCAACCACGAATGCGACATGTCCATCGTTTGATTGGCCGTAAAACTTCCTGTTTTGGGAGGAAAATGGAATTCCAAAATTTGATTGGTGCCCTGAAAAGCATACACATCAATGTATCTTCCTCCGGCAACCGAATTGCTGTACAGGGTAGCATCTACACTGCTGGCGGTTACCGCTGTACCGTCTGCTTTAAAAGTAATGCCTTGCGTTCCGCCGGAGCCGCCGTCACCATCACTGCTGCTACTGCAGGAAGTCCATAAAGTTGCTGCCATAACGAAAAGGGCACAACCGAATAATTTTACTGTTTTCATTTTTTTAAGGGTTTGAGTTATTCCACAAATTTGTGCCGAAAAGATGGTTCAAACAATACGGCAACTGTCGTATTGTTGCATAAAAAAAGGCCCGAACTCAGGCCTTTTCACTTTCTCAAATAAAACCACGTTTACAACTCCAAACGGAATGAACCGTCGGTCACGTTTTTAGTCCCACCGGAACAATCTTCGTTTTCTTTAAGTTCTTTCCCTGTAAAACTGAAGGTTCCTTCTATTTTGGTATCATCAATAAAAGTGATATCAATTGTTCCGCTCGCATTTTCACATATCTGGGAATTGTAGGTAGTCGTTTGAAATGTACTGGTGTTAATTTCAATTAACGACAAACTGCCCACATAGTTATCTTCCGTATTGGTGGCACTTACGTTGTAGGTACCAACTTCTAATGATCCGTCCATCGCATACAACTGAATGTTCACTGATTTTCCGTCCATCGTTGTCCCTTGCAACACCAAGTTTCCACTAACATAGTCTCCATTGGCATATTGTCCTTGAGCCAAAATACTGGCTCCGCCGGCATTGGCTTTTACAAAGCTTCCCGTGGCAGGCCCGCTAAAGCCCCCTCCGCCTCCGTCACTACTACTACTGCATGACGATAGTACTGCTGTTAAAATCAAAGCCAGTCCAAATCCAAATTGTTTCATTGTTTTCATATTTTTAAGGTTATAAGTTATATCACAAATTTGTTCCTTAAATCCACTACAATCAATACGCCATTTGTCGTATTTTTAACACTAAATCCCTGTTTATTTTTTAATCAAATCTGCCTTGGGAAGTGCTATACTCTTCAAGACCTGATGTCCGTCATCAACAGATATAAAATACAGCTTTTCCTTTTTTTCATCATAAAAAGGCAAATCTTCATAATCACTTGTATTCACTTTGCTTCCCAGATTAATGGGCTCCGACCATTTCTTCCACGTATCGTCCAATCGGTAGGTTACATAAATATCGTAGCTGCCATAGGAACTGAACCCATTACTGCAAAACAATAAGGTGTGTTGGTCAGAGAGCAAATAAGGCGATGACTCCTCAGCGGCCGAATTGATGGTTTTGCCCATGTTTTGCAAAAAACTATAAGTGCCGTCCTCTTTCCTGGTGGCAAAATACAAATCGTGTCCTCCTTGCGTCATATCGGTTTCAATGCCCATCACAAGGGTTTTGGCATCTTCGGTAATGGTTGCCGAAGTAGTTGGATCGTAATTGGAATACCCTGCAATTTTTAACAAACCTATCGGCTGGTAATTTTTATCCAAAAACTCATAGCCGGTTTCACCCGTTCCCTTACTGTAACTCTTGCCGCCTTTCAATATAAAAGCAGGATAATGGGCGACAATGTAGTTGTAAGTGTCATTGGTATTCAACAAATCACTTTCCAATACAGGCAATGACCAGGAGCCATTATTTTGAGTACAGGAATAAATGACTTCCTTGTCTTGGGTGCCGTCAGTCATGAAAAGCTTTTGACCATCATAGGAGACAAAACAGTTTTCAGGCAAAACTGCTCCGGTCGGAATAACGGTTGCCGTTGGCAATTGCTCAAAAGCCGGTATCGTGTTTACGGTCGCTTCAATGGGCACTTCAGAATCCGAAATCCCAATGGCATCCACCTGTTTTTGACCGGGCAATAAAGCAAAATTAAACTCTACCCGAACAGCCACCACTCCGGAGACTGCATTATCCAGAATGGCATGTTCTATTCCGGGATTCAGCACCTCAGGCGCTTCCTGAATCTTTCTTCTTTTGCGTTTGAAATAGTAATTACGGTCGGCAGGCAGTACCGCTTTAAAAGTGGGTGTTTTATAATTCAGCTTGCGTGACCACACGGTTTGGTATTTCCCGGAACCGTTATCTACTGCAATCCTAACAACACAGCCGGCATTGAGGTTTTCAAAAACGGCCACTTGCTTTACCGTTTGCGGGTTTTCAAAACCTACTTCTACCCATTCATAACCGTCCAATGCCTGTTTTGGCATCCAGGCATTGGGGCTTGGTCCGCCTTGCGGAAAAGCGTCGGGTTTTCCCAATATTCTTTTAATTCCGTTTTGCTTGCCTCCCAAATCGGTAGAATATTTTATGGTTTTGTTCGCCCACTGCACTTGTTGTGCAGCAAGATTGCCGGAAAAGCAAAAGGCAATAAATACTAAAATTGTTTTCATCGCTTTGAGTGTAAAAAAGGCTGCAATTGCTTGCAGCCCTTGAGCATTATCCAAAAAAAACCAACTAATTGTTCACTTTAATTTTTTCTACTTTTCTGCCTTTGAAAGCAAAAATGTATTCCCCGTCGGAAGTAATATCAATACCGGCACCATACTTAGGACTTCCGCCTTTCCCTTTGGATTGCACAGAACCTTTGGTTTCCCCATTGGTCATGTCAATACCGTAAATGATGTTTTTGCTGTTGCGTTGATCTCTGAGGAAATAGTTATCTCCTATGTGATAGAAATAATCCACGCCTTTTATTTTTTCGGAGGCATAGGCGCGGGAACCATCAGCTTTATTGTAAGCCGCCAATCCTTTTTCGGAAAGCACCACTACTTTGTCTCCAAAATCAATCACATCCGTAGCTTTACCCACTTTGGCATCGTTGTGTTTTACATCGTAACGCTGAGTACCCGAAGCAATGTCATAGCTATAGAATTCATCACCATCACCTACAAAAACCGTTTTGTTATCATCTAAAATCAAATCGGTAATACGTTTGTCAAATTTCTCGGAACGCCAAGCGGTGGTTCCGGTTTTATCATCCAAACACAAAACAGAGTTTTTCTGAGCTTTGTAATCCCAATAGATGTAAGGCACCCATTGTTTCATACTACCACCACCAAAACCGCCGAGTGCTCCTAAACCGCCGGCCACGCCGCCTGAAGTCTCTTCCAATCGGTATTCCTGTACCTGCACTTTACCCCCTACCTGCACCAAAATCTTATCATTGGCTTTATAGATATTCGGCATACAGAAGGCGCCGGTGATTTTCTCGGAAGCCCAAATCAGTTTCCCGGAATTCAGGTCGTGTTTTTCCACATATTTCGTTCTGTCCCGAGTCCCTAAGATAACGATGTAAACGGCATCATCAGTGAACAATGGATCGGCAATAGTTCTGTATATTTTGGAACGTTTCCCGCCGCTGAACAAGCCGCCATTGGCTCCGCCCATGTCATTTTCATAGTTCACACTCCATATTTTTTGCCCGGTGTTGTAATCATACACATTCATCCCGTCCAAGTACATGAAAATTTTATCTCCCTTAATCCACAAATCAATAATCGCTCTGCGGGTGACCAATTCTTTTTCAATCGTACCGGTAAACGTGGCGTCCCAAAGCACCTCTCCGTTAGCCGCATTGATGCGTACCAATTGGTTTTTGAATCCGGAGAACAAAGCGCCCAAAGCCGTAGGTTTGAAATTCACCATGATGATTTCGTTTCGCTTGGCATCATACACATATTTCCCCACACCTCCTTTGAAACGATTGGTTTCCCAAATCTTCTCTCCGGTATTGGCTTTAACCAAAATCACGGAATTTCTTTGTGAAATTAAGAACGCATCCAACTCATTGATGTATTTCACAGTTTCCAACTCGCCTTCATCGGTACCTTCTTCTGTTTTGGCTCCGCCTTTTGGAATTAAATCCTGATAGAGTTCTGAATTCCATAATTCTTTCCCTGTCGCCAAATCCAACACCGCTACGCGGTCGGTACCCAAGCTTCTTTTATCAAACAGAAACAAATACCCCCCTTTGTCTTTCCAAATGGTGTATTGG
Organism: Flavobacterium sp. XGLA_31; assembly: GCF_051547105.1. NCBI lineage: Bacteria > Pseudomonadati > Bacteroidota > Flavobacteriia > Flavobacteriales > Flavobacteriaceae > Flavobacterium > Flavobacterium sp. XGLA_31. Next base: position 320,822 of record NZ_JBPTTM010000003.1, read on the forward strand.
TATTCGGAATTGTTGGTTTTATTGGTGGTTAATTTTTTATAATCCCCGTTCCAAATCGCTTTTCCGTCTGCATCCAAAACGGAAGCAGAGTTATCATCGGTCCCGATAATATACTGACCGTCACCGTCACATAATGCCAATCGGGTGGCTTTATTGTCAAACTCCGATTCCCATACGGTGGCAAAGTTTCCTGATTTCTTTCCGGCGCCTTTGCCTTTGCCTAATAGTTTCCCAAACTGGGCTTCTGCCTGAAATGTTCCCGCCAAAACCAGCGTCAACATCATTACAATACTTTTTTTCATGGTTTTTATGTTTTTATTGTTAGGTTCTTAAAATGTAGCGATGTAGCGTATTTTATAACGCTGCTGCTTTTCTAATTTGAATTGAAACTTGTGTTGCAGGATGTAGTCTGACATGAAATTGATGAAATCAATATTCTTAATATCACTGTCAACTTTAAAGAAAGAAGAAACCTTTCCGTTTTGGACCACGCCTATATCAATGACCATGGTTCCTTTGATGTCGGCAAATTTTTTGTTTTTCTTTTTGGTAAATTCTTCTGAGTGGAAGACTTGGTCAATTTCTTTGGTGACCATTTCGCTTACGACTTCTTCATCGGTAAGCAGCGGTCGTTGCGCCAAAGCTTTTGTTGTACACAGGAGAAAAAAAGTGAACAACAATAAGGGTTTAAGGGTTTTCATATTAATTAGGTTGTTAGTTCATAACAAACCTATACCTAAAACCCAAACGAAGAAATACGACAAATGTCGTATTTGTTAAAATTGAAACCGGGGAAACTGCTCTTGAAGCCTGATAATCTTTTGATTGAGTGACGCCACAAACTTTTGGTGTTGCTCGGTATCGGGATTAAATGGGCGATGCTCCAGACTTTTTTGGATGCTGTCTACCTCCCGCATCACGGAAAAACAATTGCTGTCAATACTGTTCTCGCAAAAACAATCCCAGATGTAGTCTATGGCAACAGCGCTGGGATGCAGCATGTCTTCCGCATAGAAACGGTAGTCGCGCAACTCGTCCATCAAAATCTCGTAAGAAGGAAAATAAGCAACCCTTTCCGATGTCGCCAGCACTTCATGAAGGGCGGTAATCAAATGGGCTTTGCTGCGTTGGTTTTCCACAAAACCATCTTTGAGATGACGCACCGGAGAAACCGTGAAGATAAAATGGCACTCAGGGTTAACACTTCGGATGGTGTTAATGGTTTCCTGAATAGCGTTTTGAATAGCATTGACCGAAAGTATTGTTTTGTCAAACTGATTTTGCGGTACCTTATGGCAGTTGGCTACAATAGCTCCTGACTCTTTTGCTGTATAAACCCATGCCGTTCCGTACGTAATAATGCAATGGGTGGATTCGATTATGCTGGTGTAAGTCAATTCAAGCTGTTCGTTCAAAAGGCTCAGGAAGGTTTCTCTATCCGGATGACTCCACTGGGAATGCACTTGGTAACAGTGCCACAAATCATGATGAAAGAAGATGTCCTGTGCTGTAAAATACCTTTTGGTAACCGCTCTGGTCACCAGTTGCGCTATCGAATCGGGATTAAAAATAATGCCAAACGGATTGAGGGTATTCTGAAACTTGAAATAGTCTAATTTCTCTCCCATATTGTCGGCAAAGCAAGAGCCTAAAGTAGTTATTCTTGAATGATAATCAATCAAATGAGGTGTGGGAACAATAGGTACTTTAGTCGAAAATTTCATGGTTTAGTAATAGATGTAATTACTGGTTCCCACTGTTGTGCTTCCGTCATTATTGGTCACGGTTTGAATTCTCTGGGTTGGATAATTTGCCGCGTTAACGGTATAATCAAAAACTGAGGCGTTATTGAATTGCGGATTGACCGTATTATTGAGCTGAGCAAAGGTGGCAAATCCGTTCTTAACATCCAGAAAAAACAGCAGCTTATCATACCCCACTATATTGCGCAGCGGACTGTAATAACTGCTGTAGGAGGCCTGAAGTCTGGTTACCCAACCTGTTCCGTCCCAATCTTCCATTACTGTTGGTCTCCCGGCACTATCCCTTGTTATTCTGGACGTTTGAAACAGATTAGCAGGGTTAGCCACCGTACCGTCATAAAACAGTGCAGTAATGGTGTTATCCGAATTATAGGTATATGTTATGGTCTCCGATGCCCCTTCCTGATATTCCGTGGCTGTTTCTTTGATCAACCTGTCCTCATTGTCATACTGATAGTCGGTTTTGACCATCAAATCTCCATAGCTGTAATTGGAAAATGACACAATCAAATCACCCTCATAAGTATAGTGACTCTCCCAGTAATCATCCATCTTTAGGGTAGAAATCTTATTTCCGTTATAGGTGTAGCGATACACCATGGTAGAAGTACCGGTAGAAGAAACATAAGTGGATTGCACTTCCTTGAGCAACGGGGCGGCATCCGAATTATCAGCGGAATCACTTGAACAAGCATAACATAGTAAAACAATAGCCGTCAAAAAGAAGTATATTTTTTTCATACTGAAATGTTTATTGACACAAAACAACTAAAAATTTATCATCCGACAACCACATAAGGCTAAAAATAAAAGCCCTTTCGTGTTACAACAGAAAGGGCTTTTGGCAATATAGTTGATTTTTGACGTTTTAATAATAAAATAATGTCCTTTGGTAGTTAGACACTGTACCTCCTAAAAAAGGCGCATCGGCTGTCATTTCAGTCGGATAGTTACCATCATACTTGAAAACAGTAGTGGTCGTTTGTAATGAAGAAATGACTTCTTCTGTCTCCAAATTAGTAACCGTTGTAGTCACGACAGTACCAATTACGTTGTTTACCGCCGTGTTTTTTTCGTAATTCAAAAGTTGAGCAAATCCCAAAACAGCCTGTAAAGGATTTTTCTTAGCATCATACTGATAGGTGGTTTCTTTTACCATCAAAACAGTGGCCCCCGCATCATCAAAAGTTCTTTGGTCTTTTACCAAATTCCCATTTTCAAAATAGTAAACACCATGGTATACCAACACTTCATTTTGCTCGGCATCTACCGTTCTCTTCTCATAGGTAACAGTACCGTCGGCATGGTGCACAAAATGAAACACATAATGGTCAGAAGACGTAATTTGAGTCAGTACGCCGTCAGTATAACTGTAATCTAAAATGTTTTGATGTGCCGTAGCCAAATCGGTTTCGGCAACACGGGTGATGAAATCTCCGTTATACGCAAAATCAACGGTTTGATTTTCACTTACCATGGAAACTATTTTATTCCCGTTGTAATTCAAAAGAGTAGTCACTGTAGAACCGTCAGTTGCAACGTCAACGGTCTTTCTTAAAAATTTATCGGTATTGGTTTGGCTGCTGTCTGTTGAACAAGAGACAAGTGTCATCAACAAAATGGACAACAATCCATAAACTGTGTAGAATCTTTTCATGATGTAGGTATAAATGCGTATGCTGATTTGGTTCACCAAAACTATAAAACCCAAGTTATCAAGAGCAAAAAACAAGATAACTAACCAAAAAACTCGTTAAAAAGAAGCTTTTAAACCATTTAACTGCCAAAAACAGCTAACCGCAGCAACTTTCCAACCTCGAGACGTCATTCCCTCTGTATGGTCTTTTGGCATCGGTTTTTAGTGTAATTGCTTCGGAATGAGTCTATGATGACTCTATAGTGAGTCTATGATGACTCTATGAAAAAGCCCTGTTTTTACAGTGTCACTACAGTGGTAAAATACAAGGGTACTAAACACATGGCGAAGTAAAATCAAGGTTAGTCACCAAAGCATAAAACAAAGCCCTTTGGGTCTCTGGGAGACTCAAAGGGCTGTATAGGGTAAACGAAAATTCAGATTATTGAACGAACGACACGGCTTGGGCCAACGCCTCCTTAATTCCGGCCACGTTCTTCCCTCCGGCAGTAGCAAAGAACGGCTGACCGCCTCCACCACCTTGGATGTATTTCCCCAGTTCACGCACTACGGCTCCGGCATTGAGGTTTTTCTCAGCTACTAATTCCTTTGAAATATAACAGGTCAACATCGGCTTGTCATCCTCAGCTGTCGCCAATACTAAGAACAGATTTGTGCCTAAAGTGCCCAATTCATACGCCAAATCTTTGGCGCCTTCCGGATTCAAATCAACTTGAGCCGCTAAGAATTTCACACCGTTGATTTCTTGCAATTGCGAAGCCAATTCGCCTTTCAGTCCTTTCGCTTTTTCTTTTAACAGCTGTTCTACTTGCTTTTTCAATTTGGCGTTGTCGTCCTGCAATGAAACAACAGACTTAAGGGTATCCTGCGGGTTCTTCAGGATTTCTTTAATAGAGGCTAACATTTCTTCTTGTTGACTGAAGAATTTTTTCACAGCTTCACCGGTAATGGCTTCCACACGACGGATACCGGCAGCCACAGCTCCCTCAGAAATGATTTTGAAATGCCAGATGTCGGCCGTGTTTTTCACGTGAATTCCACCACACAATTCGCGGCTGTCACCAAACTCAATCATACGAACGGTATCCCCGTATTTTTCGCCAAACAGAGCCATGGCGCCTTTTGCCATAGCTTCCTGAATCGGAAGGTTTCTGTATTCTACCAATTGCAATTGCTCTTCGATGCGGGCATTGACAAATGCCTCTACTTTGCTGATTTCTTCGTCTGTGACTTTGGCAAAATGCGAAAAGTCAAAACGCAGGTAATCAGGATTCACCAAGGAGCCTTTTTGTTCTACATGCGTACCCAAAACAGTTCGCAAGGCCAAGTGCATCAAGTGAGTAGCTGAGTGGTTTTTAGACGTGGCTGTTCGCAAATCGGTATTGACTTGGGCCACAAAATTAGCTTCAACATTTTCCGGAAGCTGCTTGGCAAAGTGCAGAATTAAGTTGTTTTCTTTTTTGGTGTCGATGATTTCAATAGTTTCATTGGCCGAAACCAAGGTACCTTTATCACCTACTTGCCCTCCTCCTTCCGGATAGAATGGCGTATTATCTAAAACGATTTGGTATAGCACCCCATCTTTTTTACTGTCTACTTTACGGATACGGGTAATTTTGACTTCGTTTTCGGTTTGATCATAGCCCACAAACGTTTCTACATTCCCCGGAATCAATACCGACCAATCTTCGGTTGAGACTTCTGATGCCGCACGGGAGCGTGCCTTTTGTGCTTGTAATTCCGATTCAAAATCGGCTTCGTTATACGTATAGCCTCTTTCTTTTAAAATCAAGGCGGTCAAATCTTTCGGGAAACCAAAAGTATCATACAGTTCAAAAACCTTTTCTCCTTTGACCTCCTTACCGGAAGTTTCAGCAACCACTTTATCCAACAACTGCAAGCCTTGATCTAAGGTTCTTAAGAAAGAAGCTTCTTCTTCGCGGATTACGTTGGTTACCAACTGCTGTTGGGATTTGATTTCGGGAAAGAACTCACCCATTTGGTCAGCCAAAACCGGCACCAACTTATAGATAAACGGCTCTTTGGTATTCAAAAAGGTAAAACCATAGCGAATCGCACGGCGCAGGATACGACGTATCACGTAACCGGCACCTCCATTAGAAGGCAACTGCCCATCGGCTATGGCAAAAGCAACGGCACGTACGTGATCTACAATAACACGAATGGCGATGTTGATTTTGTTTTGTTCTTCTGATATGTTTTTTACTTCGTTGGAAGTATAGTGTAATCCGGTGATTTGTTCCACTTTTTCAATCAGTGGGGTGAACACGTCGGTGTCGTAATTGGAAGTCACTTTTTGCATCGCCATACACAGACGCTCAAATCCCATACCTGTATCAACGTGTTGGGCAGGAAGTTTTTCCAAACTGCCGTCCGCTTTGCGGTTGAATTCCATGAATACATTGTTCCAAATTTCCACTACTTGCGGGTGGTCGGCGTTGACTAAACTACGCCCGGATACAGCGGCTCTCTCGGCATCAGTACGCAAATCGATATGAATTTCCGAACACGGACCACACGGACCTTGGTCGCCCATCTCCCAGAAGTTGTCTTTTTTATTACCCAAGATGATTCGGTCTTCAGCCACATATTGTTTCCAAATATCAAACGCTTCCTGGTCAAACGGTACATTTTCAGACGGATTGCCTTCAAAAACGGAAACATACAAACGGTCTTTATCCAGCTTCAAAACTTCGGTTAGGAATTCCCAAGCCCAAGCTAAGGCTTCTTTTTTGAAGTAATCGCCAAAGGACCAGTTGCCCAGCATTTCAAACATAGTGTGGTGGTAAGTATCGAAACCTACATCTTCCAAATCGTTGTGTTTACCGGAAACTCGAAGACATTTTTGCGTGTCGGCTATACGGGGTGATTTTGGCGTTCCGTTGCCCAAAAAGAATTCTTTAAACTGTGCCATACCCGAGTTATTGAACATCAGGGTGGGATCGTCTTTTAAAACGATGGGGGCCGAAGGAACAATTAAATGTCCTTTGCTTTCAAAGAATTGTAAATACGCTTTTCGAATGTCTTGTGATTTCATTTTTTATGTTAATTCGGTTATTGGGTTATACGGTTATTTGGCATGTGTGATTTCGAATGACCGAATCCACATCCTAAAATAAATTTAGGGTTTGACTGAAACATTTGTTAAATTTGTTCGTATAACCATTGTTTTTGTAAAACAAGCACAAAAATAGTATAAAATAAAAGATGGCGAAAAAAGTAAAGTATTATTTCGATACCGAAAGCTTGGCTTACCGAAAAATTAAACCCAAGCTGTCCAAGAAATTGGGATACATTGGTTTGTTCGTATTGGCTTCGGCATTATTTGGCTTTTTGTGTTTTGTGGTTTTACTGAATACTTCGCTATTAGAAACTCCAAAAGACCGTTTGCAGGCACGCGAAATTGAAACAATGAAATTGAAATATGCCATTTTAAATAAGAAAATGGATCAGATAGACGAAGTGCTTAGCGATGTGGCCGACCGAGACAACAATATTTACCGGGCCTATTTTAATACCGCTCCTATCCCAACCGAACAGCGAAAAGCAGGATTCGGTGGAGTAAACCGGTACAAAGAGTTGGAAGGGTTTAACAATTCGGAATTGGTCATCAACACCTCGAAAAGAGTAGATGTCATTTCGAAAGAACTGGCAATTCAATCGAAATCATTGGATGAAATTGTGAAATTGGCCAAAGATAAAAACAAGCTTTTGGCAGCAATTCCGGCGATACAACCGGTGAAAAATGAGCAATTAAAACGAATGGCTTCCGGTTTTGGTTACCGTACCGATCCGTTTACCAAAGTGCGTAAAATGCACGAAGGCATGGATTTTACCGCCAGTACCGGAACTCCGATATTTGCGACCGGTGACGGAACTGTAATCAGTGCCGACAATTCCAAATCGGGATACGGCAATCATATTGAAATCAGCCACGGCTATGGGTATCTTACCCTGTACGGCCATTTGAGCAAGTACAAATGCAAACGCGGACAACGGGTGAAACGGGGTGACATCATTGGTTATGTCGGCAGTACCGGCCGAAGCGAAGCCCCTCACCTCCATTATGAAGTACACAAAGACGGGAAAGTAGTAAACCCGTTGAATTTTTATTATGGCAATATTTCGGCTGCCGAATATATCGCCATTTCCAAAGTAGCTAATCAAGAAAATCAATCTCTGGACTAATGCATATAGAACTAAAAGAAGGCAAACGATATTACAGCATTGGCGAAGTAGCCAAAGCTTTTCAGGTGAATGCATCCCTAATCCGTTTTTGGGATAAGGAATTTGACATTCTGAAACCGAAGAAAAATGCCAAAGGCAACCGCATGTTCACGCCCGAAGATGTAAAAAACCTGCAACTGATTTACCATTTGGTGAAAGAACGTGGCTTTACCTTAGACGGGGCACGCACCCATTTGAAAGAAGGTCAGAAGAAAACGCTGGACAAGTTTGAAATCATCAGTAAACTGGAAACGGTGAAAGCCCAATTACTAAACATCAAAAGCCATCTTTAGAAGGATTATTGTAACAATCGATCAATTTTAAAAACTAATAAAACAAAACTTAAACACAGAAAAACATGAACTTTAGAAAATTTTTACCTTGGATAATTGCCGTAGTTGTGATTTTTGGAATTTACAGCTGGATAAAAGGCATTAACAATACAGCGGTAACCTTAGGACAAACGGTAGAGCAATCTTGGGGAGACGTACAAACCTCTTACCAAAGAAGAAATGACTTAATCGGGAACTTGGTGAATACTGTAAAAGGCGCTGCCGATTTTGAAAAAAGCACCTTAACGGCTGTGATTGAAGCCCGTGCCAAAGCCACTTCTGTAACCATTGACCCTAAAAACATTTCTCCGGAGCAATTGGCTGCTTTCAACTCAGCACAATCCGGTGTTTCATCCTCATTATCAAAATTATTAGTTTCTGTAGAACGTTATCCTGAACTAAAAGCCAATCAAAACTTCATTGATTTACAAAGAGAATTGGCCAGCACAGAGAATCAGATTTTAACAGCCAGAACTCGTTTTAACGAAGCCGTGATGCCTTACAATACTCATATCAAAACATTCCCGAACAGCTTGTTTGCCGGTATGTTCGGTTTCAAGGAAAAAGCTTATTTCCAAGCAGTGGAAGGTGCTGACAAACCAGTAGAAGTAAAATTCTAATACAGCACAATGTCTAAAGTTGAAGACTTTTTAACCCAGGCAGAAGAGCAGGAAATCGTTTCTGCTATTGCTGTTGCCGAGAAAAACACTTCCGGGGAAATCCGGGTACATATAGAGAAAACGACTTCCATGGCTCCCATAGAGAGAGCTGTGGAGGTTTTTCATTTGCTGCAAATGCAAAATACTAAAGATCGAAACGGGGTTATCATCTATGTGGCTGTCCAAAGCAAGCAGTTTGCCATCTATGGAGACCAAGGCATCAATGACAAAGTAGAAGATACGTTTTGGGATTCTACCAAAGATGTTATTCTGGCTCATTTCAAAAACGGCAACTTTAAGCAAGGCTTAATTGACGGGGTTTTAAAAGCCGGCGAGCAACTCAAAAGATATTTTCCATATCAAGACGATGACACTAACGAACTTTCCAACGAAATATCAAAAGGCTAAATGAAATCACTAGTTAAATTATGGGCACCGGCTTTTTGTATGTTGGTTGTATTGTTGTCTGTTCAAACCGGTTATTCCCAGTTCACTATACCCGAAAAACCCGATTTTCAAACATCGGTATATGATTATGCCAACCTGTTAAGCACCCAGGAAAAAACGCAACTGGAAGAAAAACTAATTCGGTATTCCGATTCTACTTCTACACAAATTGTGGTAGCTACCATCTTGGATTTGAAAGGAGAAAGCATTGATGTGGTTTCCACCAATTGGGCACAAAAATGGGGTGTGGGTCAGGCAAAAGAAGACAATGGTGTTTTTATTTTAGTCTCCAAAAACGACCGACAAATCAGCATTCGCCCAGGCTACGGTTTGGAAGACAAACTCATTGCAGCTACTTGTGGACAAATCATCGATTATGTTATTGTACCTGAATTCAAAGCCGGAAGCTATTACAAAGGACTGGACAAAGGAGCTGATGCTATTATTGAAGTAGTAAAAGGAAAATATAAAGGCACCCGTAAACAGTCTCAAAAAGATGATGACGGGAGCTTTTTACTATTACCGTTCCTCATCATTTTTATAATCATCCTCATTATTGCCATAAAAAACAGAAACAATCGCGGCGGCGGAAACTCAGGTGGACGCGGCGGTTTGGATTTAACCGACATCATTTTGCTCAGCAGTTTAGGAAGAGGAAGTGGTGGCAGTTTTGGTGGTGGTAGTTTCGGAGGAGGCTCCGGTGGCGGAGGTTTCGGTGGAGGCTTTGGTGGTGGAGGCTTTTCAGGTGGGGGTGCCAGCGGTGGCTGGTAATTTCTTTACCATATTATCATAAAAAATCCCGCTCTTATGAAGCGGGATTTTTTATTTAGTTAAAGATCATTATGCCTTCTTCTTTTTTCTTTCCGGCAAACTTTTCGAGTTTATAGGTGAGTGAAAACATCACATAGCGTTTCAAAACCGTATTCTCTGCATCAATGATGGCAGTGGAAGTGATAGTCCGCGTGGCATTCTGGTTTTGATTCAGCATATCGTAAACCTTCACTTTGGCCAACAGTTGTTTATTAAAGAAATTATATCCCAGACTGGTATTCCATAGATAGAAATCTTTTTTAAACCCGCCGGCTATGTTGGAATTGTAATTATAGCTGAAGTCACTCCCGATGACAAAGTTTTTGGGCATGTACGAAGTGATTTCGATTTTGGCTTTGTGGAGAAAATTCTTTGCGTTATCGATGTCATAATTCTTGTAATCGGTGGTTACAAAAGTATAACGGTAACTCGGTGCCACAGTAATCAACTCATCAATACTCCAGGTAAAGTCAACTCTTGGATTGAATTCAAACTCTCTAGATTCAAACAAAACCAAATTGGTCAACCCTTGATTCAGATTGTAATTCAAGTTGATGCCCGCAGCAAAACTAAGTGTTCTTTTTTCCTTTTTATACGATTTACTCCAGCTACCCCCCAGATACGAACTCAGTCCTTTGTCTACATTCTGATAGGTAGTCGTTGATTTGTAATTGGCATCATAAACTGTAGAGGATACAACGCTATTTTTTGTCAAATTAAAACCCGAATAAATAAAATATCCTGAACGGCTCGGATAATCATAATTATTGAAACTGAAGTACAAATTGTGTCTTTGAAAAGGCTTCAGGTTTTCGTTTCCTACAATGGTATTCAGCGGATTGGAAAGATTCTCAACCGGCAAAACCTGCCCGGCTTCGGGCACTTCCATTCTGAATTCATAGTTGGCATAAATCGATTTTGATTTCCCTATAGTATGACTGATGTATCCTTTTATCCGAGGGAAAACATAATTTTTGTTCCGATTGGTCAACACCCCCAAATAATTAGATTGGGCTTTAAAATCAACAAATTCAGGTCCGATATTGATTCGCCCGTTGGTTTTATTTTTACCCAAAATAATTCCTGTAGAAGGGAAATAGGAAAAGAGTTTGGACTTTATTAAATTGGACTGTTCATCGTTGTAATCAGTATAGGCATCATCAAAAGCATTAAAATCAAAGGTGTTCAAACTTCTTCTTTCTCTTTTGTAACTCACTTCCGAAGTTACACTCAACCTCAGGGAATCTGTCAGTGGTTCACCGTAACGCACCTCAAGGTCAATATAGTCTGCTTTCTCTTTTTCAAATCGGTTTTGCCTGCGAATATCATAGGGTGTGGCATCTGCAAAAAGAGTAGCTGAATTGGTCGCCGTAAAAGCATTTTTTCGGGTTAGGTCGGTATCCAAATTTATCACCATCCCTCTTTTCTTTTTTTTGAATTGCTTGCTGAAACTGGCTTCCACTCCGAATTTTTGATTATCATTTTCCTCATACGCTTCGTTACTGCTGCTGTTTAATTCGGCAAGAGCTTCATTTGTGGTAAGTTGTCGGGAAGAAAAACGATTTCGGGTAAAACTTTTAGAGAATTTAGGCCCAACGTAAATAGTGGCAGTGGAGTCAATTTTATATTCAAAATCAAAACCTGAATTGTGATTATTGGCAATTTTCCGTGACTCACTATCCGATTGGGTAAAGGTCTTTCCGGCAGGTAACAAATTGATTCTATCCGTACGGTTGGTATTCTTCGTTTCGGCATTAGCAAAATAATAATTACCACTGACATCTAGTTTTTTGCCCCATTTATCCTGGTAATTTACCCCTGCCAAATTGGATTGGGTAATCCCTGAATTGCTTCCACCAAATGACATATTATTAATCCCGAAGCTACCATCATCGTTGTAGTATACAGAGGTGTTGCGTCCACCTCCCATATTATCGAATATCTCATCCATAGAAAAACCGACGGAATTTATATTGTTGGAAGATGCGATGACGCTCACTTTTCGTTCTCCTTTGAAATAGTTGAACAATAAACTGGATTCATACCTTTTGTCCGAGCCATAACCGGTAACCAGTTTACCGAACAACCCCTTGTTTTTATCTTCCTGTATCGTCAGATTGATTGTTTTTTCCTGTGAGCCGGAAGCTTCTCCTGAGATTTGTTCTGATTTGGTTTTGGTATCTACCACTTGTACCTTGTCGATAATTTCGGCAGGTAAGTTCTGGGTGGCTATCTTGCCGTCTTTGCCAAAAAATGGTTTGCCGTTTACCAGTATATTATTGACTTCTTTTCCGTTGACCGTGATTTTACCTTCAGGCGTAATTTCTACTCCCGGCAATTGCTTCAAAAGTGCTTCCACATTAGCATCAGCTCCTACCTTAAAAGAAGAAGCATTAAACTCAAGTGTGTCTTTTTTAATACGGATGGGAGGTATTTCGGATTTGATGACCACCTCATGGAGCTCATTAGCGACTTCTTTCATTTCAATCGTCCCAAAATCCTGATCTTTTTGCAAAGTGGGCACATCCAGCTTAAAGTCCTGAAAACTGATATAGGAGACTTTCAGAAAAACTTCTTTATTGCTTTTTTTGATTTTCAGATTAAAATCACCCAACTTATTGGTTATAGTATAATCTACCAAGCTGGAGTCTTTCACGGCCGTTAGGTACACTGTAGCCGATTCAATAGGTAATTTAGTAGTTTGGTCTACTACTTTGCCTTTCAGGGAAATTACAGATTGTGCCAATCCAAAGCAAGAGAAAAGCAAAGCACAAAGCAAGTAAAGAGGTTTGAGCATAGGGTAAAAATTAGCCGTTACTATTTGGTTTCAAACAATAACGGCTAATTTCTGACTTTAGTATGTAATGCTAAAATTTTCTTACTTAATTTAACATTTTCATTATTTCTCCCGGATGTAAATATCGATGGGAACCCCTGAGAAATCCCAGTTTTCACGAATTTTGTTTTCCAGAAAACGCTTGTATGGTTCTTTAACATATTGTGGCAGATTGGCAAAAAACACAAACTGTGGTGTTGGTGTTGGCAACTGCATGCAATATTTAATCTTTACATATTTCCCTTTCAATGCCGGTGGCGGGTAAGCCTCAATCAACTTCAGCATGTAATCGTTGAATTTGGAGGTTGGGATGCGTTGTTTCCGGTTTTCAAATACCTTCACTGTTCCTTCTAAGGCTTTAAGCAAACGTTGTTTGGTCAAAGCGGAAATAAAAATAATAGGCACATCGGTAAACGGTTCCAGTTCTTTGCGGATTTTGGCTTCATAGTCACGGGTAGACATCGTGTCTTTTTCGACCAAGTCCCATTTGTTCACTAAAATGATTACGCCTTTACGGTTCTTTTCGGCCAACCAGAAAATACTCTGATCCTGTCCTTCAAAGCCTCGGGTAGCATCAATTAATAAAATACAAACGTCGGAATGCTCAATGGCACGCACGGAACGCATCACGGAATAGAATTCTAAATCTTCTTTTACTTTGGCTTTTCGGCGGATTCCGGCAGTATCTACCAAGTTGAATTCAAAACCAAAACGATTGTAACGGGTATCGATGGAATCTCTTGTAGTACCGGCTATGTCGGTCACTACAAAACGATCTTCTCCAATTAAGGCATTGATGAATGACGATTTTCCGGCATTAGGACGTCCCACCACACAAAAACGCGGCAAGGTTTCCTCTTCTTCTGTCACTTCAGGCAATTCCGGTAACACTTCAACCAGCTTGTCCAACAGTTCTCCAGTCCCGCTGCCACTTATACTGGCAATAGTAAAGTATTCACCCAAGCCTAAATTATAAAATTCGACGGCGTCTTTTTCGCGCATCGCATTGTCTACTTTGTTGACTGCTAACAAAATGGGTTTAGTCACTTTGCGTAGTAACTTGGCAACCTCAGCATCCATAGGGGTAATCCCTTCTTCTACGTCTACCACAAAAATAATGGCATCGGCTTCATCAATCGCCAATTCTACCTGACGGCGGATTTCTCCTTCAAAAATATCATCTGAACCTTTGATGTAACCTCCGGTGTCAATGACCGAAAACTCTTTGCCGTTCCACTCACTTTTTCCATAGTTCCGATCACGGGTCACCCCACTCACCGAATCTACAATGGCTTCTCTTCTTTTGATTAAACGGTTAAAAAAAGTCGACTTCCCAACGTTGGGTCTTCCGACTATAGCTACAATATTGTTCATAATCATTTTAAATATGGTGCAAAGGTAGTATTAAAGAGCACAAATTCAATTATTTTATTATTTTAGTGTGTAAATCAAAATTTCCCTTCTAACATGGAGACACACAATGACATACGATTAAGACCCCGGTTCTACAAAGATATTGATGAAAATATTGATTCGGTAAGACAACGGTTTGTAGAGTATGCCAAGAATGTTCCTCCCGGCTTTTTAATAAAAATCAGACCCAATCACATTCAATTTTCCATACAGGGTGAAAAACAAAAATATTGGTCTCCTCATTTGTCTATTGAACTGGAAGAAAAAGTAGGCGATGAAAAAAACAGCACACATATCAGAGGTTTGTTTGGGCCTGCTCAGACATTGTGGACTTTCTTCGTCTTTCTGCACTTTATCATTGCCGGAATATTTCTGGTGTTTTTGATGTTTACCTATTCCGATTGGATGCTGCACCAACCGCTGAAAGGCAACCTTATCGTACTCACCTTAATGGCCTTTTGCTGGGTCTTGTTGTATTTTATCGGAAGACAGACCCGAGCCAATGGATACGGACAAATGGAAGAATTGGAACAGGAATTTTATAAAATAATTAGATAATTATTTTTGATTGTATCCAAATCGGCGCAATTGGTACGAATTACTTCTCCAGTCTTTGTTGACTTTTACAAACAGTTCGATGTGGATTTGCTTACCGAAGAACTTCTCTAAATCCAAGCGTGATTCCATTCCGACTTTCTTCAAAGCAGCTCCTTTGTGCCCGATGATAATGCCTTTTTGGGTATCGCGTTCCACCATAATTACCGAACGGATTCGGATGATTTTTTCATCTTCTAAAAATTCTTCGGTCTCTATTTCTACAGCATATGGAATCTCTTTGTCGTAGTTCAACAGGATTTTCTCGCGTATGGTTTCGTTAACAAAGAAACGCTCCGGTTTATCGGTCAGCGCATCTTTAGGATAGTAAGGCGGAGATACAGGCAGCAAGTCAAGAATACGGGCAAAAACTTCTTTTACATTAAAGTTCTCTAACGCTGATATGGGGAAGATTTCTGCATTAGGTACCTTCTCCTTCCACAAATCAATTTGCTCTTCCAGTTGTTCCTGATTGGATTTATCAATTTTATTCAACAAGAGCAATACCGGAATTTTGGAATGAATGATTTTATTGAAAAAGGCCTCATCTTTGAGTTCTTTCTCCCCTATTTCAACCATATAAATCAATACATCCGCATCTTCAAAAGCCGATTTCACAAAATCCATCATGGAGTTTTGCAATTCATACGCCGGTTTGATAATACCGGGTGTATCCGACAAGACTACTTGAAAGTCTTCTCCGTTGACAATCCCCAGAATGCGGTGACGGGTAGTTTGTGCTTTGGAGGTGATGATGGATAATCGTTCGCCTACAAAGGCATTCATTAGAGTTGATTTCCCTACGTTTGGGTTTCCTATGATGTTTACAAAACCTGCTTTATGTTTTTGCTCCATGTTGAAATACGAAACAGAATTAAATTAAAAAAAGCCACCCAAAAAATGGATGGCTTTGAGTTAGTAGCGGGAACAGGACTCGAACCTGTGTCCGCCGCGGCGGATATGAGCCCGAAATTATAATTGAGCAATAATCTCTTTTATAAACGCTCTTCCTTTGCCTGCTTTTAAATTTCTTTCTCTCTTCAAAGCCTCAGATTTCGTTGTGAAAAACTCTACATATATCACTGTCCAAGGTCTGAATTTGATTGTATATCCTTTTTTACTCAAATAATTGTGAGATTTAAATCGTTCAATCAAATTAGAAGTGCAGCCTATGTAAACTTTGTTATGTTCCCCTGAGAACAATATGTACACAACAAATTCATCCATTTCAATACAAAAAAAGCCACTCACACGGAATGGCTTTTTGGTGGTAGTAGCGGGAACAGGACTCGAACCTGTGACCTTCGGGTTATGAGCCCGACGAGCTGCCTACTGCTCTATCCCGCGCTGTTTCGAGTGCAAATATACAACGAATATCCAATAAGTCAAGTAAAAAGTGAAAAAAAACCATATTATTCCCTAAATAACCGCTAATGGTTTGAGGCTTACCTATCCTGCCGTGTTGAAAATGTCTCAATTGCTTTGGACAATATCCTATAAGTAAAAGACAACTGTTTCTCAAGGTCGGTCCAGATTCCAGGACTTCCACTTGAGGTAGTTCATGCGTTCTTGGGCCAGCGCTTCAATAACCGGTTTGGGATAAAAGCATTTGCCCCCAAATTTTAAAAACGGAAGTACCTCTTTGTGGCGCCAACGCGCTAAGGTTCTGTCACAGACTTTAAAAATTCGTTTCATGTCGGCATTGTCGTAGTAAAGTTCTAACGAGAAGATGCCTTGCGTCAGGTGTTTCATAGTACCATAAATTTTAAATGTTTATTATACTTTTTACACTAGGGGGGCCTGTAAAAAAATTAAAGATACCTTTCCAAATTCTGTGCCAAATTTTCTGACAGTCTCCCAAAGGGTGCCGGCAGGGTGCTGTACCTCACATCCTACCGTCCCTTTAGCTCCTTAGGCCGCAACGGTTACCGCCGCCATCGGACTGCTGGTCGCTGCCGTTTTATGATCAGCGGAGGTGACCCCTAACCAGCTGTACACTTCCAACCCCTGAAAAAAGTCCGGCAAGGTTACCACAACTACCTGTTCTACTCTAGTGGCGGTTTCCAGTTGGGTAAAATAGAGTCCGGCGGTAGGTGCATATACCACTACCAAAAGAGTGTCATCGGTTTTAGCATCGCCCTGCCCGCTGTTGTCTTCCCAATTGAACTTGAGTTGGTTGCCGCCAATTGCCGCCACCGTTGGATTTTGCAGGCCCGTTAAATCCCCTCGACTGATAAGGACTTTGGAGTAATCTATCCCGAAATCGGGGTCGTTAAACACTACCGCCTCTTTGAGGTGGTAGGACATGGCCTGATTCAAACGACTTTGATCGCCGTTTCGTTGACCGAAATACTTGCGCAACACCCCGTTCATGGGCGTTAAAAACCCGCTTGCCGTCAAAAACCGCTGCCGTTGCTGCAGCTGGGTTTCGCTGGGGTTGCTGTTTCCTTTTTTGGGCAAAGAGCGTAAAATGTCTTTACCGCGCCAATTGGCGCCTACAACGGTTCCTACTTTTCCCGAGAACGGGCCTAAGATTCCTTTTTTGTACGTTGCCATAATCTTGAAATTAAAATTATTTTCTGATACCCGGCACTCCCCTGTGGAGCCCATCGTCACTACGAAGGTAATGCGACTAAGGAGCGGCCTGTCGGCGGTGTCCGGTTTTGTCCGCATTTGTCCTAAAATGTCTTCGTTTGTCCTAAAATGTCCTGTTTGGCGTCATTTTGAGGGGTTTTGTTCGGTAGTTGTTCGGTAGTGCTTCGACAGCGCTTCGGCAAAACAGTACTTTTACCGAAGAACGATCGAAGAAAACACGAAGTAAAGCGGTTCGTCTTGCTTTGCTAGTAACCAATAGCAATGGATTGCTTAGTGCCATCGTAAATCAAAAAATCAGTATGAATTTGTGAGTGTTTATCTGTTACAGGCCGAAACCAAACTACTGTATAAACTTCCTATCCTTCTTTTCAGCAGGGAAATCCGCCTGCCATTTACAGATTCATGCGGTTGTGTGACATAAGTTACTGACCGGGGAAATACCACGTCCTACTTTTGCTTCATCAATTTAGTATCACCATTTATGAAGCAGTATTTTTTTATTCTTATCGGCATCGTGTTTACTTCCGTTGGGGCTTACAGTCAGGATACCCTGATGGTCTCTAAAAAAGAAATTCAGGAAAAAGCCGCTGCCGGAAACCTTCAGCTCAAACTAGCCGAGAAGGACTATCTTTCGGCCAAAGCCGATTACCAACAATCAAACGCACTCTTTTTGCCCAACCTTACAGCGAGTCACACGGCTCTATCCACAACAAATCCTTTGATGGCATTTGGGTCCAAATTGAATCAGGAGATTTTAACCGCTTCCGATTTCAATCCGGCCTTGCTGAATGACCCTAAAAAAACGCAAAACTTTGCCACTGTGATTAGTGTACAACAACCTTTGCTCAATGCGGATGGTTTGTACGAAAGAAAAGCCGCCTATGCTAAAATGGGAGCTTACGAATTGCAAAGCGAACGCACCAAGGAATACATTCAGTTAGAAACCAACAAAGCCTATATGCAACTGCAATTGGCTTATCAGGCGGTGACAGTATTAAAAAAGGCTGAGACAACTGCTATGGCCAACTTAAAAGTCATTACCAATTATTTCAATCAGGGTTTGGTTCAAAAAACCGATGTGCTCAACGTACAAATCAGAGTGAATGATGTGAGCAATCAATTGCATTATGCCCAAAGCAATGTTCAGAACGCCTCTGATTATTTGGGGTTTCTTCTTAACGAAGACCTCAAAAACAAAGTTTACAAACCGGCAGAACCTATAGAAAACACCATCACTCCGATTGCCGTAACCGCTCAGGTTTCCGAAAACCGTAAAGACATCCAAGCTATGAAACAAACCGAAACCGCGTATCAAAAAATGTATGTTTCAAGCAAAATGAACTTTCTGCCCAGATTGAATGCTTTCGGCAGTTATGAGTTGTACGACCAATCGCTGTTTGGCACTAAAGCCAAAGGCTATACGGTAGGTGCGCAATTGTCCTGGAATGTTTTTGACGGTTCCAAATCGATTGGAAAAATGGCCAAAGCCAAAGCGGATTATCAAAAAGCCACTTTGGAAACGGAGCAGTATAAAAAGAAAAGTCAGTTAGAACTAAACCAAACCCACAGACAACTGGGAGATGCCGAAAACAAGGTCAGCTTGGCTCAATTGGCTTTTGAACAGGCACAGGAAGCTTACCGAATTCGTCAGAACCGCTTTGCGCAAGGCTTGGAAAAAACAACTGATTTGTTGCAATCCGAAACCCAAATGGTGCAAAAAGAACTGGAACACTTACAAGCCGTTTTTGAATACAATTTCACCAAACAGTATTTACAGTTTTTAACGAACTAAGAAAACAGATAATAGACGGAGAGATGATAGATGACAGACGAAAAGATTATAGGTAAACAGACTGAATAATAATTGACAAATACACCCATACTAATTATGAAAAAAACAATCATATCCCTTTCTCTTGCGGCAGCCTTGTTGGTTTCTTGCGGAAAAGAGAAAAAAGAAACAATCACCAACGACCCGGCTGTTCCCGTTAAAGTTAGTGGCATTGCAGCCAACGGTAATGGCGATTTTGTAACGGCAAGCGGTAAAATTGAAGCCGAAAACAGTGCTAACGTGAGCACCCGAATGATGGGCTATGTGACTAAAGTGCATGTTAAAACAGGCCAAAAAGTGCAAGCCGGTCAATTATTGGTCAGCATCAACAATGCCGATTTGCAGGCCAAAAAAGCGCAGGTGGATGCCTCTATCCTACAGGCCACAGCAGCTTATAATAATGCCAAAAAAGATTTTGAACGCTTTACCGCTTTGTTCAACCAACAAAGTGCATCCCAAAAAGAATTAGACGACATGACGTCGCGTTACGAAATGGCCAAAGCCGGTTTGGAAGGTGCCAAACAAATGCGCAATGAAGTAATGGCCCAGTTTTCTTATTCCAATATCACCGCTCCTTTCTCGGGAGAGGTGACCAACACCTTTGTGAAAGAAGGCGATATGGCCAACCCAGGAATGCCGTTAGTGAGTATCGAAGGCGCTTCACATTTACAGGTCACCGCTATGGTAGCGGAAAGCGACATCAGTGCCATTCATAACGGAATGAAGGTAAAAGTTGTGGTAAAATCAGCACAGCAAACCCTGAACGGAACAGTAACGGAAGTGAGTACTTCGGCTAAAAACACCGGCGGACAGTATTTGGTAAAAATCAATTTAACCAACCCGCCTTCCGAAGTGTTATCGGGCATGTTTGTGAACGTACAGTTTCCTTTGGCCGGCAAAAAAGAAATGGTTAAAGATAAGAGCGCTAAAGTCATGGTACCCGAGAACGCTTTGGTACGACAAGGCCAACTAACCGGTATTTATACTATCGGGAACGGAAACACCGCTATTTTGCGATGGCTGCGTTTGGGTAAAACTTATGGCAACCAGGTAGAAGTGTTATCAGGACTTTCAGCTGATGAAACGTACATCGTTTCGGCAGAAGGGAAGTTGTATAACGGAGCAAAAGTGAAAATAGAGTAAACCCATTTTCAAATTAACCCATTTTCAAATTAAAAATTATGCAAGAAGGTATATCAGGTAAAATAGCCCATTTTTTCATCAACTCTAAGTTGACCATATTATTGATGGTGGCGTTGATGATCATAGGCGTATACAGTTCGTTTTTGATTCCCCGCGAAGAAGAACCGCAGATTAACGTGCCTATGGCCGATGTCATGGTAGGGTATCCGGGAGCCAATCCAACTGAAGTGGAAAGCCGCGTTGTAAAGCCGTTGGAGAAGATTATTTCCAACATCAAAGGCGTAGAACACGTGCACAGCATGGCCATGAACGGTCAAGCGATGCTGATTGTGCAATTTTATGTAGGTCAGGATGTAGAACGTTCCTATGTAAAATTATATGACGAATTGGCCAAACATGACAACATGTTTCCGCAAGGCGTTTACAAACCAATGGTAAAAACGCGTTCTATAGACGATGTTCCCATGCTGGGATTAACGTTGTGGAGCGAAAAACTATCCGATTTTGAATTGCGCCAAATGGCGGAAGAAGTTACTTCGGAAATAGAAAAGGTAAAAGATGTAGCCATCACCAAAGAAATAGGTGGCAGAAACCGCGAAGTAAAAGTAGTCCTCGATAAAGATAAAATGGCCGAAAACGGTGTGGATGCTTTGGGTATTATACAAATGATACAGGCCAACAACGGCAGTTCGCAATCGGGCAGTTTTGTGAATAACGACAAGGAGTATTTGGTAACTACCGGAGAGTTTTTGAAAACGGCAGAGGATGTAGAAAACTTAGTCGTTGGCGTGAATGCCAATATGCCGGTGTATTTAAAACAAGTCGCCTCAATACAGGACGGGCCGGCCACGCCGAGCAGCTATGTTTCTTTCGGTTACGGTAAAGCCAATCCGAATTTCAAAAATGCCAAATCCGAATACCCGGCAGTTACGATTTCAATCGGTAAGGTAAAAGGTGCCGATGCAATGAAGATTTCAGAGAAGATTCTGGACCGCGTCAACCAATTGAAAAAAAGTCTGATTACCAATGATGTCCATGTAGAAGTTACCCGCAATTACGGAGAAACCGCTTCGGATAAAGTAGGTGAATTGTTGCTGCACTTGGGCATAGCCATTGTAGCCGTAACCCTGTTGGTCATTTTGGCAATGGGATGGCGAGGCGGACTGGTCGTATTCTTTTCAGTGCCGCTGACTTTTGCATTGACCTTGTTTGCTTACTACTTATTAGGCTATACGCTGAATCGAATTACGCTTTTCGCATTAGTATTCGTAGTGGGTATTGTGGTGGATGACAGTATTATCATTGCCGAAAACATGCACCGCCATTTTAAAATGAAGCGACTGCCGTTTAAGCAAGCGGCCATCTATGCCATTAATGAAGTGGGAAATCCGACCATATTAGCTACATTCACGGTTATTGCCGCCATACTTCCTATGGCTTTTGTTTCGGGGATGATGGGACCATATATGAGTCCGATGCCGATTGGTGCTTCGATTGCCATGTTGCTTTCGTTGTTTGTGGCTTTGACAGTTACGCCTTATCTGGGGTATCATCTGTTACAGGAAAAAGAAGCACAGGAACACAAAGCCGAACAAGGTTTGGAAACTTCATTTATTTACAAACTCTACAACAAACTGGAAAGACCATTATTGGACAGTTCTAAAAAAAGAAGAATCCTGGTAGGAATTACGGTGCTGTTATTGTTAGGTTCTGTAACAATGTTTTTCACCAAAACGGTAGCAGTGAAAATGTTGCCTTTTGACAATAAAAACGAATTTCAAGTGGTGATTGATATGCCGGAAGGTACAACTTTAGAAAGAACAGCAGCGGTAACTCAGGAAATCGCCCAATACCTTTCTACCGTTCCCGAAGTGGTCAATTACCAGAACTATATTGGTACTTCTGCTCCTATCACGTTTAACGGACTGGTGCGTCACTACGACATGCGTGGCGGCAGCAATATGGCCGACATCCAAGTAAATTTACTGCACAAGGAAGACCGCGATTTGCAGAGTCATTCCATAGCCAAGTTAGTACGTCCCGAAGTGCAAAAGATTGCCAAAAAATATGGTGCCAATGTAAAAATCATTGAAGTGCCGCCGGGGCCACCGGTACTGTCTACTTTGGTAGCGGAAATTTACGGTCCGGATTACAAAGACCAAATCAAAGTGGCCAACCAAGTAAAAAGGATTTTGGAAGCCACCTCGGACATCGTAGACGTAGACTGGATGACCGAAGACAATCAAACCGAATACCGCTTGGAAGTGGATAAAGAAAAAGCCATGCTGAATGGTGTAGCGCCACAACAAGTCGTAGGCAATTTGACTTACCTGCTGAAAGAATATCCGGTTTCCAATCTTTATGCGGAAAACTCGAATGACAATGTGGGCATCGTGCTCTCTTTGGATGATAAAGACAAAACCTCGTTGCAGGACATTGAGAATTTAAAAATAAAAGGCGGTCGGGGTACTGTGGTTCCGGTGAGTGATCTGGTGAAAGTTGTTGAAGACACTTTGCAAAAAACCATTTACCGAAAAGACCAAAAAAGGGTCGTTTACGTAACGGCAGATATGGCGGGCGCATTAGAAAGTCCGGTATACGCTATATTGGGTATGAATGAAAAACTGCAAAAAATGCAATTGCCTAAAGGGTATAAAGTCAATGAATTGTACATGGAACAACCAACAGATGAAAGCGATTTTACAGTAAAATGGGATGGCGAATGGCAGATTACACTGGAAGTATTCCGCGATTTAGGAGTTGCTTTCTTGGTGGTTATTGTGATTATTTACATGCTTATCGTGGGTTGGTTTCAAAACTTTAAAACGCCTATGGTGATGATGATGGCGATTCCGCTTTCATTAATCGGCATTGTTTTGGGTCACTGGTTGTTGGGCGCTTTTTTCACCGCTACTTCGTTTATCGGAATGATTGCCTTGGCGGGCGTTATGGTGAGGAATTCGGTGCTGTTGATTGACTTTATTGAAATCCGATTACAGGAAGGCATCGCATTAAAACAAGCCATTATTGAAGCAGGCGCTGTGCGAACTACGCCTATCCTACTGACCACCGGAGCTGTAGTCATTGGTGCCTCTATCATATTATTTGATCCAATATTTCAGGGATTGGCGATATCGCTGGTGTTTGGTGCCATTGTATCAACCCTACTGACCTTATTAGTGGTGCCTATTATTTATTATGTAACCGAAAGAAAGAAATGGGAAAAACCCAATTAAAAATACAACATCATGAAATTAGTAATCATCAATGCCATACAGGAGTTTGATCCTATCATCAAACAATTATTGAAGCAGGCCAAAGTGCACACGTTTTCCTATCGGAGCGTTATAGGATACCGCGACAGTAGTGATGACGCGTTGGAAAACAATTGGTTTGCTTCTGAAATGCATGAAACCGAATCGGTTCTGTTTTATGCTTTTGTTCCTTCGAAACAGGTAGACCCTTTATTTGAATTGGTTACCTCGTTTAATCAAAGTCAAACAACTACTTCGCAAATACATATTGCCGTTTTAAACATCGAAAAATCAAATTAATTAGAAGTTATGAAAAACAGAATCGTTAGAGCCGTAGCCGGCACATTTATCCTTATAAGTCTTTTATTGGCTCATTATGTCAATCCAAATTGGTTTTGGTTTACTGCTTTTGTGGGAGCCAATCTGCTTCAATCCTCAATAACCCGTTGGTGTTTGATGGAAGACATTTTGAAAAAATTGGGTGTCAAAGACTAAACAATCTTTGTCGACAACTACTCATAAATAGTAATTTAAAATTCACAATACCCAATTTTACTAGTTTCCTGAAGAGTTTCCGGTCTTGACAATATTTGGTTTATTACTTACAAGGCCGGAAACCGGGAAAAAAATCAATATTTACTTTTATCTTATTCTAAAAAATCCAAGTTAACCACTTATTTTACAATTCATTACCAATAAATTAGATACTGTGAATTAAAAACCTATCTTTGCGCCCGAAATGCGGTAAGCGTTATCGCAAAAACTAAAGCCCTACTGAAAAGCAGGGATTTTTTATTGGCACATTATGAATATGAAAAAAATTGTTGAGTACAGAGCGTTACTCGGCGTTACAAAAACAGCCACTTTAAAAGAGCTGAAAACCATTTACCGCAACAGCATGAAGGATAGCCATCCTGATACGATAGCGGATGCAGAAGAACGTCATTTGGCGGAGGAAAGAAGTAAAGAGATTATTGCGGCCTACCATTTTTTGGTGAGTATTGCTCCGGAAACGCTGGAGAAGGACAGAGCCGAATACAACCGAATTACAAGCAGTAGCAATATTGCCGATTTTTATTATGAAAACAGCGTGTTATACATTACTTTTTTGGATGGAAATTCGTTTGAGTTTTTCGGAGTATTACGCCCAATGTACATCAAAATGATTAACGCCGAATCGCCAAGCCGTTTTGCACGCAGACACATCTACAACGATTATATCTACCGAAGCACTTCTAAGTTAGTAGCTGCCGAGTAATACAAAAAAAGTCTTGAGTAATACTCAAGACTTTTTTTACCTAACAAAATTTATAAAAAACTATCTTTATTCGTCAGCGGCAAAGGCTGAGTTTTTATCAATGCTTACTTTCAGCGTGGTAGCTACCCCTTGCTCATTCACCATGGTCATGTTCAAAGTATCTAATTTGGCTAAGTTTTTAGAAACAAAACCGTTGAACATATTATAAGAGATATTCATTTCTTTCAGGTTGTGTAACTTCTCTAAATCAAAAGGCACCTGACCGTCCATTTTATTTTCAAACAAACTTAAAGTTTCCAAAGAAGTTAAATTAGATACTTCTCTTTCTAATTTACCTGTGAGTTTGTTACTGTTAAGTAATAATTCTTTTAAAGATTTCAATTGGTAGTAAGACATTGGAATTGATCCTTCAATCTCATTGTTAAATAATGAAAGCGTCTCTAAACTGGCCAAATTACCAATATTGGCAGGCAGTTCACCTGTCAAACGGTTCATATGTAATTCGATCGATTTTAACTTGGTAGCATTACCCAACGTTTGAGGCAAAGCACCCGATATATGATTGAACGCAATATTCAATTGTGTTAAGTTTTTCAGGTTCCCAATCGTTTCCGGCAGCGGGCCTGAAATGGTATTTCTGAAAAGATTCAACACCTCCAATGAGGTCAAGTCACCAAGCTCTTCTGGCAGTTGACCCACCAAGTTATTGTTGATTAGTTTAATTGAAACCACTTTGTCATTTTGGATTCCTACACCGTACCAAGAAGATACCGGTGCTTTCAAATCCCATTTATTGGTCCATTGCGAACCTTTAGTGGCTTTGTATAGTTTCACTAAAGCATTTTTCTCCGTATTGGATATTTCTGCGAACGAAGAAGCAGAAACTAAGAAGATGGCTAAGTAAGTAAAAATAGATTTCATAAGTTTTGTGATTTGGGGTTTATGACGGTGTAAAACTATACATTTATCCGTTTAAAAACAAAAATAATCGATGAAATACATTTTAAGTGTTTATTTTTATATATTTATCTTACATTTTATTAAAATTTCTCATTGAAAAATTGTCTGAAACTGGCAAAGAATCTGATTTAAAATTTATTTATTTATATTTGGTATCCTAACCAATTAAATATAAACAATATGCCTTTTAATTTTTTAGCCGTTTTAGTGTCAACCTTAGTTACACTACTGGTGGGATTTGTTTGGTACAGTCCTAAAATTTTCGGAACCATCTGGATGAAAGAATCCGGAATGACAGAAGAAAAAGCGAAACAATCAAATATGTTGAAAGTTTTCGGTTTGACCATTTTTTATTCCTTTATGTTATCCTTTATGATGCCATCCTTGGTAATTCATCAAATGGGTGCCTTAGGTATGGTAGGTGGAGATCCTACAATTGCCAAAGCTTCCTACACGGCATTCCTAGCCGATTATGGTGAAGCATTCAGAACATTCAAGCACGGTGCCCTGCATGGCTTTATGGCCGGATTATTCATTGCGCTTCCCATCACTGCCATTAACGGATTATTTGAACAAAAATCTTGGAGATACATTTTAATTAATGCCGGTTATTGGATGGTTTCGATGATGATTATGGGTGCCATCATTTGCGGATGGAAATAGTTTAACATTTTATTATATACTAATCGCTCTACATTTGTGGAGCGATTTTTTTTAGCGTATTGGAAACCCCTGATTTTAAAATTTTCACCACTGTAGCTCAACTGCCCGATTCTTGGGACCATGTTGCTCATGAAAACGCTTTTCTGCAAACGCCATATTTAAAGGTGTTAGAAGAATCTGCGCCAACAAACATGCAGTGTTTTTATATCGGTATTTTTGAAAAAGAAATACTTATCGGAGTAGCCTTGTCGCAATACCTGAATCTGAACCAACTGGAATCCTTTGGGGAAAGGGACCGTTGTTTGAAAACTTATATCCGCAATTTTGTCTTTAAGAACTTTGCGTCCCATGTATTGTTTTTGGGCAACAATATGATTACCGGCCAAAATGGCTATGCGTTTCTAAAAGACATTGACCCTAAACACATCTGTGACTTGCTAACTGCTTGTGCTGATGAAATTATCCTTTATTTCAAAAAGCAGCATATTAAAATCCATATCGTTTCTTTTAAAGATTTTTATCAAAAATGTGCTGACGAAATGAAACGATTTGACTTTGCCCAAATGTATGAGTTCAATACGCAACCCAATATGATTTTTGAATTGCCTGCAGACTGGAAAACCAACGAAGATTACACCGCTGCTTTTTCTAAAAAATACAGAGATCAATACAAAAGGGCACATAAGAAATTTGAAGGTATCACAACCCGTGAATTGCCATTGGAAGAAATTATAAGCCGAGAAGAACGCATTTACGAGTTGTATTATCACGTAGCCAAAAATGCACCGTTCAACACTTTTTTCTTAGCCAAAAATCACTTCTCCGTTTTTAAGAAACAATGTAAAGACCGGTTTGTACTATGCGGCTATTTCTTAAACGATACATTGGTAGGTTTTCACACCCTGTTATTAAACGGAAATGTGTTGGAAACTTATTTTTTAGGTTATGACGAACACATACAAAAGCAAAAGATGCTGTACCTGAACATGCTGTACCAAATGACACAGTATGGAATTGAACATCGATTCGAAAAGATTATTTTCGGAAGAACTGCTTTAGAGATTAAGAGCTCCATCGGAGCAGAGCCGATAGAAATGAGCGGTTTCATCTACCACACCAACAAGTGGATTGACAAATTAATGTCAAAAATTTTTCCGAAGTTAGAGCCCGATTTAGTTTGGCAGCAACGTCATCCGTTTAAATAAAAAAGAGTTCCTATCGGAACTCTTTTGATTACATATTATCCAACTCCCCTTGAACAACTTCCCAGTCTTCAAGTAGCTTATCCAATTCTGTTTTTTTCTTGTTATATGCCATAAAGAAGTTAGCATCTTCTATATGTTTGTCATAGTTGGAAGCCAGAGCCTTGTCATCGTTTTGAATGTCGATTTCCAATTGCTTGATTTGGCTTTCTATTTTGCTCAAACGATTTTGCAGTGATTTGTTTTTCTTTTGATCTTCATAAGACAGACTTTTATTTCCTTTGGACACATTGCTATTGACCACCACGTCTTTTTTCTCAATCTCACGCATATTGGCGGCATTGCGTTGTTCCAGAAAGTAATTGATGTCACCCAAATACTCTTTAATTTTTTGGTCTTTGAACTCGTATACGATATTCGACATGCCCTGCAAAAAATCCCTGTCGTGAGAAACCAACAACAACGTTCCTTCATATTTCTGTAACGCAGCTTTCAGCACATTCTTTGATTTGATATCAAGATGATTCGTAGGCTCATCCATCACCAGCACATTGATGGGCTGTAATAGTAATTTACATAATGCCAAACGATTGCGTTCGCCTCCTGACAGTACTTTGACTTTCTTCTCTACATCATCTCCACGGAATAAAAAAGAACCCAACATATCACGCACTTTTGAACGATTGGTATCAGTTGCGGCATTAGTCATGGTTTCCAACAATGTAATCTCTCCGTCGAGATATTCAGCTTGATTTTGGGCAAAATATCCCAATTGCACATTATGACCCAGTTTGATAGTCCCCTCGTACTTGAACTCGTTCACAATGGCTTTTACAAAAGTGGATTTTCCCTGACCATTCTGTCCTACGAAAGCAATCTTGCTTCCTCGTTCCACCAAAAGCGAAATATCTTTTAAGATGACCTTATCTCCATAGGCTTTAGTCACATGGTCGGCTTCAATAACAACTCTCCCTGGCGTTTGCGATACCGGAAATGATATATTCATCACCGAATTGTCATCCTCATCTACTTCAATGCGCTCTACTTTATCCAGCTTTTTAA
This sequence comes from Flavobacterium sp. XGLA_31, assembly GCF_051547105.1. Taxonomy (NCBI): domain Bacteria; kingdom Pseudomonadati; phylum Bacteroidota; class Flavobacteriia; order Flavobacteriales; family Flavobacteriaceae; genus Flavobacterium; species Flavobacterium sp. XGLA_31. The sequence continues at coordinate 349,549 of NZ_JBPTTM010000003.1, forward strand.
TTAATGATTGCGCCATCGAGGCTTTGGAGGCTTTGGCACGAAACTTCTCGATTAACTTTTCAGTTTCCTCAATCTTCTTGGCCTGATTCTTTTGTGTAGCCAATTGCTTTTCCCGAATTTCTTCTCTCAATACCAAATACTGAGAGTATGGCTTATTAAAATCATAGGCCTTTCCCAATGAAATTTCAATGGTTCGATTGGTCACATTATCCAAAAACATTTTATCATGTGATACAATCACCACCACTCCCGGGAAGTTTCTTAAAAAGCCTTCCAACCAAATGATACTCTCAATATCCAAGTGATTTGTCGGCTCATCCAGTAACAAGATGTCATTCGATTGCAATAACAACTTGGCCAACTCGATACGCATGCGCCACCCCCCCGAGAAGGTATCGGTTTGGTTATTAAAATCTTCTCGCTTAAATCCAAGTCCCAAGAGAATTTTCTCTGTATCTCCCACATAATTATAGCCTCCCAATATTTCATAATGATGTGTTACATCACTTAACTGCTCAATTAAATCCGAATAACTTTGACTTTCATAATCGGTTCTTGTGGCCAACTGATGGTTGATTTCATCTATTTTACGTTCGGCCCGCTTAATTTCTTCAAATGCTTGATACGCTTCCTCGAGTACAGTTCTGCCTTGTTCAAAATCAATATCCTGACGCAAAAAACCTATGCGTACTTCTTTTTCTGTGGCAATTTGTCCGCTGTCCGGTTTAAAATCACCGGCCAATATTTTGAGCATAGTCGATTTCCCCGCTCCATTTTTTCCAACCAGTCCAACACGGTCACCTGAACCCAAACGAAAAGTTACCTCTTCAAAAAGATACGTCCCACCAAACGAAACCGATAAATTGTGTATGTTTAACATAATGATTTGTTACAAAAGTTACATTAAAAAGAGTTCTATAAAGTACCTTTGTACACTCTAGGCCATAAGGCCAAACCGAACAAAGCTAAAATTTTTGCAAATGTTAAAAAAAGGATCCAAACTAAATAGCATTTTAACAGGAAGTTGTCCTCGTTGCCAAGAAGAAAATATGTATACAGACCCTAATCCGTATAATTTAAAAAACATCTACAACATGCATGAAGAATGTAGTCATTGCGGACTGCATTATAAAATAGAGCCCTCTTTTTTTTACGGTGCAATGTATGTGAGCTACGCCTTAACAGTAGCCATAGGTGTAGCCGTTTTTATTATTGCCAAAATTTTTCTGAGTCTTGATTTAGTTACCTCTTTTATCGCAATCATAGTCGGTCTGATAGTTCTTATGCCGATAACGGCCAGATTGGCCAGAAATATATACATCAACTTTTTTGTGCATTACGATAAAGATGCAGTTAAGAAGTAGTATAACGCTTAATATCTACGGCTCTTTCCAAAGGAACTCCTTCTTCTATATAGGCATATAAATCCAAAGCCATAGCCGGTGCCAACATTACACCTCGCGTACCAAGTCCGTTCAGAATATGCAAGTTCTTATGTTTATGATGAGTCCCTAATAAAGGGCGTCGGTCTTTAACCGTAGGACGTACACCAGCAAAATGCTCTATGATTTCAAAATCACAGCACAGAATTTCCTTAATTCGTTCGATAAGTTCTTTCTTTCCGGCTTCGGTGGGAATACTGGTTTTATCATCCCAGTTATAGGTAGCTCCCACTTTAAAAAAATGGTCACCTAAAGGCAGTATAAAGACACTGGTATTCACAATAACATCCAAGTCTAAATCAGGCGCTTTAATAACAAATAATTCTCCTTTGGTCCCGTCAAGTGGCAAATGATTAAAAAACGGATTAGCATGCATCCCAAAGCCCTCTGCGAAGACAATGTGTTTTGACTCTAATCCTTGATAATGCACTTGTGTATCTAAAACCTCTAATTGATTATAATCAAAGGCCTCTTCCCTTAACAATCCCAGCTCTTTTAAATAAGCGTGATAGCTATCTAAAAAAAGTCCTGTATCAACATAACCGGTATGCAATACCTCACCATAGCCAAACGGTGATTCAATAGACTTATACTGTTTATGAATAATGGTGGTTGATAGAAAAGGAGCTAAAGCTGGCTTATCTGAAGCAGAAAACCAATTGTTCTGCTCCTCTACCGAAAAAAACTTTCGATAAATAGGCATCTTGAAATCAACCTGAACAGAAAGCTTTTCTTCTAAGCGATGGTAAAACTTGTCCGCTATAGACAACTGCTCATTAGCCATCCAGACCTGACTGAACCGTTTTAGAATGACCGGATTGTATAAGCCTCCGGCGATTCGGGTAGAGTTCTGCGAATGATTATCAAAAATCACAAATGTTTTTCCCTTTTCTAAAAGTGTCTCGGCAAAAGCAATGCCAGCCAAACCAGCACCAACAATAATATAATCTGTCATTGTATAAAGATAAAAAAACTCCCACCATAAAGGTGAGAGTTTTTATATTGAATGGGAAATAATCTTAATAATTCCACATATCAGATTCAAAGTTTCGGATTTTCTCTTTTACCCTTTCCGATTCTAACAACTGATTTTGGGCATTGTCTTTCATGTACTGTTGAATTTCTCTATCGCCATACACATTTTCCTCTTTGTAAATTTCACCGTTAAAACGACGGGAATTCAGCAAGTGATCAAAACTGATAGGCATGGCAGAGTTTTTATCATTGAAGGCTTTAGCTTCATGAAGAATGTCTCTGATAGCCGGGAAATATACCCAAAACAAATCAATTACATCTCCATTTTCTTTACCAACATCTCTAGCCTCAGGAGCCACAGGACAAATGGCTAACAATCTATATTTCAACTCTCCTTGACGTTTATCAAAATACCAGTATCCTTTTATTTTATATCCTGAAATATCCTGAGCGGTTAATTCTCTCTTATCGATATACTGAGGATCCAACACAGCACCCGGTGCAGCAGGTACTTCCTCGGTTACCCAAGTTTTTCCTTTTTTCACTTTTCGTGTTGATGCTTTTGGATAAAATTCATCATAATGGTCATTAATATAATCCTTACCTGCTGGTATGGTATCAATAAAAGTGAAAGATGAACTCATATCTTTGAATGACTTTTTAGTATTAAAATAATCATCCGCATATACTTCAGTAATTTTACCGTTTTTTATGTTTTTAATCAAAACATCAAACAATGATCTTCTGTCTTTACCAACAAAAGCAGTATCGATTGGATAATACAAAGGAAAATTAATTCTTTCATCAATGTCAATTAATTCCCAAATGGTCTTCCCCATCAATACGTCTCTGTCGTGCACATAACCATAAGGCAATGGCTTATCATTATCAGAAATTAATTGCGCAGGCGTTTTCTTTCCAATTTCATCCGGAACTTTTGCATTAAGCAAATTAGACTGAGCAAAAGAACTTACGCACAATACTAAAGCAGATGCCGCAAATAAAAGATTTTTAATTTTCATAATGTATAAAATAAGTTATAGTAGGTATAGATAACTCAAATATTATTGAATTTCGTAAACCACAGGTGATGCATCTTTTGTAATAACGTTAGCACCTCCAACGATTTTAGTTTTAATTTCGGAGATAGTAATCTGATCACCTCTGGTAGCTCTGGCTAAAGCTGCTTTACATTGAGAATTCACTCTGTCACCATTAACAATAATAGCAGGTTGACCAGGAACTTTAAACGTAAAACGAGTAACTTGGAACTGTAGGTCATACAAGAAATCTTGTAATTCAGCAGTAACTTGAGATACCTCTAAACGAGATTTAGCTCCTTTAAGTACACCCACTTGTTTTCCGATAGCTCCAGCTGGAGCAGGAATATTTTTAATTCTGAATACTTTTTTATCCGTAACAGACTTTCCGTCTGACATCTTACCGGTAACAGAAACTGTAACTTCAGTACCTGCGCCTGGGTTTAAGTTGTATTTACCTTTACCACCTGCAGATGACAATCCCGGAGCAGAAGCGGTAACAGCATTATCAGGAATACCTGCAAATGAAATTGTCATTGGATTTGGTAAACCACGGTATACTACGTTCATTTTGTCAGCAGAAATGTTTGCTGAATTTGGACGAGGTACAACTACGTATTTACCTTCGAATTTCAAAGGCACTGGTTTACCGTCTTCCATGAAAGAGAAGGTACCAGTAATGTTTTTCTCTCCAACAGCACCAGCAGTCATGGAGATAACAGCTTGACCGTTTTCAATTTTACCAGGACCAGAGAAACTTGTAGGAACTGTGTTAGCATCGTATTTTCCTAACACTACTTTTCCTTTTACAGTTTCACCTTCAAAGTATACATTTTTCTCTAAAATTACCATTGCCTGGAAGTTTTTCAATGAAGCTGCCTGAGCAATAGTGTTACCGATTAAGGCATTGTAAATGTCTTGCTCTGTAGACTCAACATCATTTTGCATACTGGTTAATTTAGCGATAGAAGCTACAGCAGGGAAACCTTCAAAATGATACATCAAGTATTTTTTAGAAACACCATCTTTATCTTTCACATTATCCAAATTAAATTTGGTTTTAATGTTGTTGATGATTGGCTGATATTTAACATCATTTCCAAAAACAGCAATTAAATCATTTTTATATTTCTCAATATTAGCGATGATTTCATCACCTTTTTTAGAATATCTGTCACCTTTGAACCAAGTTTCATCAATATAATGACCTTTATCCATTTGTTCATAAGGTAACTTTCCGGTTTTCGGGTCTCTTTCAAACTCTTTTGAAACCGCCTCTTTTAAAGTTCCTAAGTAAGCATAAAGCTCTTTTGATATCTTTTGAACTTGATTTGCCTTATCCAATGGTCCTTTAAAACGGGTCGGATCATCCTGTGCCTTTTGTTCTAAAGTTCCTAATAAGCTTTTGTTGTATTCTTCTGAAAATTTATTAACGCCTTCGAATTTTTCATTCATCAAACCGAAAGCCGTCAATACTTCTTTTGACATGTTTAATGCCAACATCGCGATGAAAACCAGATACATCAGGTTAATCATCTTCTGTCTAGGGGTTAGTTTTCCTCCTGCCATCTTTTCTAATTAGTTTAAATTATTTTTTTGTTTGTAAAATATAGTTTAAAAACTAATTATCGGTTACTCATTGCAGATAGCATTCCTCCGTAAACATTGTTCAATGAAGACAAGTTAGAAGTTAAAGACTGCATTTGATCTTTTAATTTTAGGTTATTCTCAGCAACTTCATTGTTAATTTGTGCATTTCTTTCAGCACTTTGCAACTGCAATTGGTACAAACCGTTTAAGGTTTCTAATTGAGATGCCGCTTTTGTCATTTCTTCAGCGTATTTCTTTTGACCAGCCATTGCATCAACAGTTGGAGAAATTGATTTAGCAGCTCCTTCAAAGTTTCTGATACTGTTTCCTAAACTTTCCATTAACTGTCCGTCAATTTTTGCTTCTTTCAACATATTATCTAATTTCTGAGATAATAAACCTTGTGCTTCTTTTGGATCTTCTTTCTTTGCTCCTTTAGCTGTTGGTTCACCACCGGCTAATTCAGGATATACTAATGACCAATCCAACTCCTTATCAACTGGGTCAAAGGCTGACAAACCAAAAATTAATGCCTCAGTTAATAGACCTATAATAAGCATTGCGCTTGCTCCTGTCCAGTGTTGTATTTTGAATAATGCTCCAACAATTACAACTGCTGCCCCCATACCGTAGGCGAAATTCATAACTTTTTTTGGTAATAATGCCATAATAATAAAAATTTTAGTTAGTTAAGTTAATATAATAAGTGGTTTTGAAATTACTTTCTAGGTGCTTTGTTTTTTCCGGTTACCTGAGTTCCCATGTAATCTTGTACAGTACGGAATCCTATATAACTTCTTGCTGTATCCGCATATTCAAAGTCTCTTGTTCCTACTTGTAAGAAGTAAGCAACATCTTTCCAAGAACCGCCGCGAACTACTTTTCTCATGTTTTTCAAGTCCGGTACATTAGGGTTCATAGTTGATACATATTCGTAAGCAGCAGGATCATAAGATGAATCCGTCCATTCCGCTACGTTACCAGCCATATTGTAAAGATTATATCCATTTGGCTCATAAGACTTAGCCTCTACTGTATACAAAGCCTGGTCAGCCGCATAATCCCCTCTGTTTGGTTTGAAGTTCGCTAAGAAACAACCTCTGTCATTTTTAGCATAAGGACCTCCCCATGGGAATGTTCCTGACTCCAGACCTCCTCTAGCTGCGTATTCCCACTCAGCTTCTGTAGGCAAACGGAAAGAGTTAATTAAGTCATGGTGCTTTTTCTTAGATTTTACGTAAGTGTTTTTGTTCAAGGTTCTCCAAGCACAAAATGCTTTAGCTTGTTTCCAGTTCACTCCGACTACAGGATATTCACCGTAAGCTTGGTGCCAGAAATAATCATTGTGCATCGGCTCATTGTAAGAGTAAGCAAAATCTTTAATCCAAACTGTAGTATCCGGATACACCTCTTGTTGTTCTGTTCTGATGAATGAACTTCTTTTACCAACCTTAGCCTTAGCCGCAGCTTGTATGTCCATCCAAGAATAACGGAACTTTAATTTCTTTACATCTATGGTTCTTAAACCATTAAAAGATTCAGCTACCGGCAAGTACATTGTATCCATAACTTCAGTATAGTACTCATCAGGATATTTGCTGGTTTCTTTAATCAACTTCACTTTACGATTTAATTTTCTACCTGCATAAGGATCATCTTCAGTACCCACACTATAATAGTTCTCATACATGTATTTATCGTAAGGAGTCATTTTTGCAGGATCGGTATCATTGAAAGCAAAGTCACCAATGCTTCCGCCTTTACCACCACCTTTTCCGCCTTTACCACCTTTTCCGCCGGCAGTTTGACCCACTTCATCAGCTAGAATAGCCAAACGAACTCTAATAGTAGAGTCTTTTACCCATTCCACAAATTGACGGTATTCACTATTTGTGATTTCAGTCTCATCCATATAGAATGATCTAACCGTAACCGTTTTAGTCGGTGCGTCCTGTACATTGGCAGGGTCATCATCTGACTTACCCATAATGTAAGCACCACCCGGAATCAAAGTCATCCCGAAAGGTTTTTCCGGATGCCATTTTTTTCCTTTAACTCCTACTAACTCACCTTTGTCGCTTGATCCTCCACAGCTCGTTAATAAAGCTAAAAATGATGCGAATGCAATGAACTTCTTCATATAAATTGGGGTTATTTGAATATTCTATTTTTTAAGGGCGTAAACCTATTTATTATTTTTCAAAAAAACAATTATAAAATCAAAAATTAATTAACATGCCAAAGCTAAAATTAATTAGTCAAAAAAAAAAATATTTATCCGATAAAGTACATAAAAATATCGATAAAGTGCAATATTTATATTTTTTTGTAAGTATTTTATAAGTTATTTTATAGTTGTTTACTCGTTTTTATACTTTTTTTAATTCCTAAAGGCTATTTTTTCGCTGGGCCTTCCACCATCTTTCGGGGATTTCCTGATTACAGGCGATTAAATATTCCTCGTGCGAACATGGTAATAACGTATTTTTTTTCAGTTTATTGTGTTGGCCTGAAAAAAAATTAATTTCTATCCACCAACGGTCCGTTTTATTGCTTTTATAAAACACCAATTCTTCGTTTTCCAGAGGCACTATGTATTTCAAATAATTTTCACGGGTTCCAAACGGATATTCATTAGATCGATAATTCAATCCTTCGATAAAATACCAAATAATTTGGGCGATAAGCACAGCTTCCTCTTTCTTATTGTTGTGATTAAAGATTCCCAATGAACTCACTTTGTCACTGATGCCTGCATAACGCGACAGGCTGCAAATTTCTTTCCCGTCAAAACCATTAGGCGTAAAAGTAATAAAATTTCCTGAATATGAAGACTTTACAGAATTTAAATCAATACTCACAATATCAGCATCACGGAAAACAGGTTCCGCCAACTCGATATTGTTTGAAATTTCTCCCAAACGGTAAGCATCAAAATACAACTTCTCAATTAAATCAATCTCTTCTTGTGAATTGTAATACGTTTGATACCCTATATTACAGTAATTAAACAAATTATTCGGCTCATCCAATACGATTTTAGACAAGTACGATGAAACAGACACCCCGTCTTCCTGCTTACCAAAATCAAATTTGCTGTCGATAGAAACCAAATTAACCATTTGTTCCATGGCATCATAAGCTCGATACAACGGATACGTCAAATCCTGAGAACCTCCTATTATAATAGGTATAATATTTTTTCGGATTAACTTGGCAGCTACTTTCTGCAAAGCAAAATACGTGTCTTCCAGAGAATTTCCCGGAAGTATGTCGCCTAAGTCTGCAATGGAACTCTGCCAGTTGCCGGGAAACAAACCATACAATTCTTTCCGAATAGCAATCAAATCTACTTCTTCAAAAGCATTGGCATCGCCGCGATTTTCTAAAACACCAATAATGGCAATTTTAATCTGATCCGTATCCGGAAAATCTTTTTCGGTATGAAAGGCTACTTTACTCCCTAAGTGCTGTGACGACAGGCCGTTTACAAATTGAATAATTTCATCATCAACCGGTGACAGAAAATCAAATTCCATAGTTTATTTCTTTTTAGCAGGTGCTTTTTTGGTGGTTTTTTTGGCGGCTGTTTTCTTGGCCGGGGTCATTTTTTCAATCATCTCTTTCACTTCTTCCAAAGTTAATTTGGCAGCATCCACATCTTTGTTCAATTCGATTTTAATCTTGCCTTTGGTAATTACTGATTTTCCCCAACGGGCTTTTTCCACCACTATTCCTTCTTCTTCCCAGTTGTGGATTACTTTATCAATATCCTTTTGCAATTTCTCTTCAATCAGTTCTGCGATATCCGATTGGGATAAATTGTCAAAGTTGTATTTCTTATTTACATTAATAAAGATGCCGTTCCACTTTAAGAAAGGACCAAAACGTCCCACCCCTTTTTGCACGTCCATATTTTTATAAACGGCGATTGGCGCATCGGCTTTGGCTTTTTCATTAATCAGTTCCTGAGCACGTTCCATAGTTACATCCAAAGGATCTTCTCCCTTAGGTAATGAGATGAATTGTTTTCCGAAACGAACATAAGGACCGAAACGACCATTGCTCACTTCTACTTCTTCTCCTTTATAAGTTCCTAGATTTTTAGGCAACAAGAATAAATTCAAGGCTTCTTCTAATGTAATGTTTCCGATATTCTGCTCCTGACGTAAGCTTGCAAACTGTTTCTCTTCATCATCGGCCTCACCAATTTGTGCCATCGGACCAAATTTCCCTAAACGTACCGAAACCGGTTTACCTGTTTTAGGATCTGTTCCTAATATCCTTTCACCGCTTTCTCTGTCAGCATTTTTCTCTACTTCCTGAACATTCGGATGGAACTTGTTGTAGAAGTCCTGCATCATTTTGGCCCAATCGATATTACCTTCTGCTATTTCGTCAAAATCCTGTTCTACCTTGGCCGTAAAATTATAATCCAAAATGGCTTCAAAGTTTTTCACTAAGAAGTCATTTACAATGGTTCCGATATCGGTAGGTACTAACTTGCCTTTATCAGAGCCTGTATTTTCTTTTAAAATCTTTTCGTCTACTTTACCCTCTTTCAAGGTCAGCTGCACATATTTTCGTTCTACCCCTTCCATATTGCCTTTTTCTACATAGTTTCTGCTGATGATAGTAGAAATTGTGGGCGCATATGTTGACGGACGACCGATACCCAGCTCTTCCAACTTTTTAACCAGCGCCGCTTCAGTATATCTTGAGGCCGGACGCGTGTATCTTTCGGTAGCTGTAATATTGTTGTTGGTTAATTTTTCGTTGACTTTCAAAGCCGGCAACATGCCTTCTTGTTCTTCATCATCTTCGTCATTGCCTTCTAAGTATACTTTTAAAAACCCTTCAAACTTGATAACTTCTCCGGTGGCCTGAAAAACTTCTGAATGATTATTGGCTTCAATCTTCACATTGGTTCGCTCTAATTCCGCATCACTCATTTGAGAGGCCAACGTTCTTTTCCAAATTAGTTCGTACAAACGGGCTTGGTCTCTTTCTACATTCACCGTATGACGGGACATGTCTGTAGGACGGATGGCTTCGTGGGCTTCCTGTGCTCCTTTTGATTTGGTATTGAAATTTCTCGGCTTGCTGAATTCGGCTCCGTAGTAGCTGGTGATTTCTGCTTGTGCCGCTGCCATCGCTTCCTGTGAAAGGTTCACGCTGTCTGTTCTCATATAGGTGATGAGTCCGGCTTCGTACAAGCGCTGGGCGATTTGCATTGTAATCCCTACGGGTAAATATAATTTACGGGCGGCTTCCTGTTGTAACGTTGATGTCGTAAAGGGCGCTGCCGGTGATTTTTTAGTGGGTTTGGTTTCTAAATCGGCTACCTTATATAAGGAGCCTACGTTTTTTTGCAAAAAGTCTTCCGCTTCTTTTTTGGTCGCGAAGTTTTTCGGCAATTTGGCTTTCACCACTTTGCCGGCTTCGTTGATAAACTCAGCGGTAACCGAATACGAAGCCACGGGTTTGAACTCCTGGATTTCTCTTTCGCGCTCTACGATTAAGCGAACGGATACCGACTGTACACGACCGGCCGACAAACCGCCTTTTACTTTTTTCCAAAGTACCGGAGACAATTCATACCCTACCAATCGGTCCAATACTCTTCGAGCCTGTTGCGCATTAACTAAGTTGTAATCAATACCACGTGGGTTTTCAATGGCTTTTTGAATGGCAGATTTGGTGATTTCGTGAAAAACAATACGTTTGGTTTTGTTCTTGTCTAATTTTAATTCTTCCGCCAAGTGCCAGGAAATGGCCTCTCCCTCGCGGTCCTCATCGGAAGCCAGCCATACCATTTCGGCGTTTTTAGCTAATCCTTTGAGTTTGGTCACCAAGGCTTTTTTATCTGAGGAGACTTCGTATTTAGGTTTAAAACCATTCAGCACATCTACTCCTATTTCTTTGGAAGGCAAATCGGCAATGTGCCCGTAACTGGACTCTACCTGATAGTCGCTCCCCAGAAATTTTTCGATTGTTTTTGCCTTTGCCGGCGACTCCACGATAACTAAATTCTTTGCCATATGCCTATTGTTTACGCGGACAAAAGTAAACGTTTTTTTTAAATTATCGATTTAAGGTTGGTTTTTAACGGTGATTGACCCATAAGAGCAACTTATTTGGTTTCGCAGCTATGTGTTAGTAACAGTAACTTTTAAAACCCTATGGGAAAGTCCAATACTTCATTGGGTAAATCCAATACCCCCTTGGGAAAATCCAATACTTCATTGGGTAAATCCAACACCCCTTTGGGTAAATCCAATACTTCATTGGGTAAATCCAACACCCCTTTGGGCAAATCCAATACCCCCTTGGGTAAATCCAATACCCCCTTGGGAAAACCCAATACTTCATTGGGAAAATCCAAAACCCAGCGGGAATCCGGAAAATCTATTTGGATTAAAATTTAAAATGGTATATAACTTTTCAGATGAATATCAAATTGATGCTCCACCTATATATAGGATTGATGTTATACCATACTTTTTTAAAGTATACCGAAACAAAAGACAAAACCTTTTTAGCGCTGATGGGTGCAGAACAGCGGGAATATGGATTCTAAACATGCCCGAATCATCGTTTCACCAGTTTGCTATTGTTCGAGTGGTTCCAAATCTTTTGTTAAACCGTTTCTGCCATCTTGTCAGATATTAGAATTTAGTATTATCTTTGCTGTCCCGAAAGTGATATATTATTTATGGAAAAGGAAATTGACGAGAAAAAACAAGGTACCAGCATGGTACTGGAACACAAAGAAGGCAACACCAAAAAACTATTTATAGAAAGCTACGGCTGTGCGATGAATTTTTCGGACAGTGAAATTGTAGCGTCTATCCTGACCGAGCAAGGGTATAATACGACTCAAAAACTCGAGGAGGCCGACTTGGTTTTGGTCAACACTTGTTCTATCCGAGACAAAGCCGAGCAAACCGTGAGAAAACGTTTGGAGAAATACAACGCGGTAAAACGCAGTATTAATCCGGGGATGAAAGTGGGTGTTTTGGGTTGTATGGCCGAGCGTTTGAAAACGCAATTCCTGGAAGAAGAAAAAATTGTAGACATGGTCGTAGGCCCTGATGCTTACAAAGACTTGCCGAATCTTTTGAAAGAAGTGGAAGAAGGAAGGGATGCCATCAATGTAATTTTATCCAAAGAAGAAACCTATGGCGATATTGCGCCGGTGCGTTTGAACAGTAATGGCGTAAATGCCTTTGTATCTATAACAAGAGGTTGCGACAATATGTGTACCTTCTGCGTGGTGCCTTTTACCCGCGGACGGGAACGTAGCAGAGAACCACAAAGTATCATGGAAGAAATTCAGGATTTGTGGAACCGAGGCTTTAAAGAAGTTTGTTTGTTGGGTCAAAACGTAGACAGTTACCTTTGGTATGGTGGCGGATTGAAAAAAGATTTCGACAAAGCCACCGAAATGCAAAAGGCTACGGCTACTGATTTTGCAATGCTTTTGGAACAATGCGCTGTTGCCTTTCCTAAGATGCGTTTTCGCTTTTCGACTTCGAACCCGCAAGACATGCACGAGGAAGTATTGCACGTGATTGCCAAATATGATAATGTGTGCAACTACATTCACCTGCCGGTACAAAGCGGCAGTACCCGAATACTAAAAGAAATGAACCGCCAACACACCCGTGAAGAATACATGGCGTTGGTGGATAAAATCAAAAGAATCATTCCGGACTGTTCTATTTCACAGGACATGATATCGGGCTTCCCGACAGAAACGGAAGAAGATCATCAAGACACCTTGAGTTTGATGGAATATGTAGAATATGACTTTGGCTATATGTTTGCGTATTCCGAAAGACCGGGCACTTTGGCTGCCAGAAAGATGGAAGATGATGTGCCTGAGGAAGTAAAGAAAAGACGTTTGCAGGAAATTGTAGACTTGCAACAAATCTTAAGCGAAAAGAGAACCAAACGTTTCCTGGGTCAAACAGTAGAAGTATTGATTGAAAAAGAATCCAAAAAATCCAATCAACACTGGAGTGGCAGAAACTCAGAAAACGTGGTAACGGTTTTCCCGAAAGGCAATTACAAAGAAGGCGATTTTGTCTTAGTAAAAGTGACCGATTGTACCACAGCTACCTTAATAGGAGAAGCTGTTGGGTATTCGGGGATGCAAAACTAAGAGCAACTGAAATAAATTCGGAACAACATGGAATCAGTTCAAAACATAAAACAACGCTTTGAGATTATCGGGAATGACCCGAAATTGAACCGTGCTATTGAGAAAGCTATTCAAGTAGCTCCTACAGACATTTCAGTATTGGTGGTAGGTGAAAGCGGTGTGGGTAAAGAAAGTATTCCCCGAATTATTCATTCGCTTTCGCATAGAAAACACGGTAAATACATAGCCGTAAACTGTGGTGCCATACCCGAAGGAACGATTGACAGTGAGCTATTTGGTCACGAAAAAGGTGCTTTTACCGGAGCGACCAATACCCGTGAAGGGTATTTTGAAGTAGCAGACGGAGGTACCATTTTTTTGGATGAAGTAGGCGAATTGCCACTGACGACACAAGTGCGTTTGTTACGTGTACTGGAAAACGGTGAGTTCATCAAAGTGGGTTCGTCTCAAGTACAGAAAACCAATGTGCGTATTGTGGCGGCCACCAATGTGAATATGTTTGACGCAATTGAAAAAGGCAAATTCCGTGAGGACTTGTATTATCGTTTGAGCACGGTAGACATTCCGTTGCCACCGTTGCGCGACCGTAAAGAGGATATTCATTTGCTTTTCCGAAAATTTGCTTCTGATTTTGCACACAAATACAAAATGCCTCCAATCAAATTGAGCGAGAATGCCATTCAGTTTTTACAAAAATACCGTTGGAGCGGAAATATCCGTCAGTTGCGCAATGTAGCTGAGCAACTTTCCGTTTTAGAAACCCATCGCGATATATCATTACAAACGTTGCAATCCTATCTTCCGACAGAAGGCAGTACACTGCCATCGGTAATCGGAGGAAAAAAGTCAGACAGCGATTTTGCCACCGAAAGAGATATTTTGTACAAAGTGCTTTTCGACATGAAAAGTGACTTGAATGATTTGAAGAAACTAACGCTGGAGCTGATGAAAAACGGCACTAAAGTGCAGGATATCAATCCGAGTTTGATTCAAAAAGTCTATGGTTCGAAAGAAGGGGAAAACGAAATATCTTTTGAAGAAGAACCAAGAATGAATATCATCCCTACCCCTAATCAATCGCAACAAGAGGAATTTGATGACGAAGATGACACCAATTATTTAATGGCCGAAACGGTAGAAGAAGAGGAAGTGCTGAAATTGGAACAAAAAGAAATTGAACTTATCAAAAAATCTTTAGAGCGTCACAAAGGAAAGCGAAAAGCGGCTGCAGACGAATTGGGTATCTCAGAGAGAACTCTTTACCGAAAGATAAAGCAGTTTAACCTATAATTGTAAAATTCTAAAAAAAGAGATTCCAAAACCCAATAATGGTTTTATATTTGAGCGATGAAGATTTATAAATTTTTACTTTCCGCCTTTATTTTTTTTAGCCTAAGCAGTTGCTCTGTTTATAATTTTACGGGAGCCAAACCCGTTGATGCTAAAACCTATCAGGTGAATTATTTTCAGAACAATGCGGAACTGATTGAACCCGGCATTGAGCGTACTTTTACACTCAAGCTTCAGGAATTGATTCAGGGACAAACCAACCTGAATCTTACAAGTTCCAATGGCGACTTACTTTACGAAGGGGAAATTACGGAATACCGTATCACACCAATGACTGCTACCGCCGATCAAAAGGCAGCACAAAACCGCTTGACTATTTCGGTTAATGTGCGTTTCAGCAATAAAAACAAAGAAGCAGATAATTTTGAAAAACGCTTTTCATTTTACTATGACTACGATGGTTCAACACAGTTGAACGGCTCTAAACTAACTGAAGCACTGGATGTGATTTTTGAACGCATCACACAAGATATTTTTAATGAATCACTGGCCAAATGGTAATATGAACCTGACTGATTACACTTTTTTACTCAACAAACCTGACGCTATCAATGACAGGCACGCCGAAACATTAGACAATGTTTTGAGTGCTTTTCCTTATTTCCAAAGTGCGCGGGTGCTTAAGTTGAAACACATGTACAATCAGGATAGTTTTAATTACAATTATGCTTTAAAGGTTTCAGCTGCATACACTACTGACCGAAGTGTTCTGTTTGACTTTATCACTTCTGACTCATTTGTTTCCGTACAAAAAGGATTGTATGAAAAGAAACTGGAAGAGTTGATGAACATGAACGTAGTGGGAATGGAAGAAGTTAAAGTAGAATACAAAGAGCTTAGCGTAGATCCGTTAGAGCAGTCAATTTTAACCTCCATCAAAGAGGCAACGCCTGAAGAACAAAAGGCGACGGAAAAACTTGCCATTGGCAAGCCCTTAGAATTCTCGAAAAACGAGAAACATTCTTTCCAGGAATGGCTGCAATTATCGAGATTAAAACCTATTGTTCGCGAAGAAACTAATCCAACAGTTGATTCTGAGAAAAAGAAAAAATTAGATTTAATCGACAGGTTTATCGAAAACAACCCAAAAATTTCTCCGATTTCCAAAGATGCTGTAATCCCTTCGATAGAGCCGGTTGCTGAGGACACCTCCTATTTGATGACTGAAACTTTAGCAAGGGTATACTTGGAACAAAAAAAATATTCTAAAGCGATTCAAGCCTATGAAATATTAATTTTGAAATATCCGGAAAAAAGTAGTTTCTTTGCAGACCGAATTTCGGATATTAAAATTTTACAACAAAATAATTAATACATAATGAGCACATTTTCAATTTTTTTAGTACTAATCACAATAGTTTGTTTTCTATTGATAATAGTAGTTATGGTTCAAAATCCAAAAGGAGGCGGTTTGTCATCATCTTTAGGTGGTTCAACTCAAATGGGTGGCGTACAAAAAACAACCGACTTTTTAGATAAAAGTACTTGGACTTTGGCTACCATTCTAATTGTTTTGATTTTATTGTCAAGCTTAAGCTTCTCAGGAAGTATGGGAGATACGAATTCAAAATTGGTTAAAGAATCTGAGACTGTTACTCCGGCAAAACCGGCAACAGCCACTCCAAACAAACCGGCAACAAACATGCCTGTAAAAAAATAATTCAGACACACTGAAATTCAAATGCCAGCGCTGACATGCTGGCATTTTTTTTAGGTAAAAATGTCAGTTTACAAGGCTTGGCATAATTTCTGAAAAAGGGAAACCAAAACATTCTAATAACATAAAACATATAATTATGGCATTAAACATTAAACCGCTTTCAGATCGTGTAATCGTGGAACCGGCTGCTGCCGAAACACAAACCGCATCAGGAATTATTATTCCGGACACGGCCAAAGAAAAACCGCAAAAAGGTATTGTCGTAGCTGTGGGAAATGGAAAAAAAGACGAACCGTTAACCGTAAAAGTAGGTGACACCGTGTTGTATGGTAAATACGCCGGAACTGACCTGAAATTTAACGGAAAGGATTACCTCATCATGCGCGAAGACGATATTTTGGCGATTATCTAATTAGGATTAAGATTTGAAAATTAAGTATTAAGACTAAAAAACAAACACAAACAAATTATGGCAAAAGATATAAAATTTGATATTGAAGCCCGCGACGGATTAAAGCGTGGTGTGGATGCATTAGCCAATGCAGTAAAAGTAACTTTAGGACCTAAAGGTAGAAATGTAATTATTTCTAAATCGTTTGGCGGACCAACCGTGACCAAAGACGGGGTTTCGGTGGCAAAAGAAATTGAGCTGAAAGATGCCTTAGAAAATATGGGAGCCCAAATGGTGAAGGAAGTGGCTTCTAAAACCAATGACTTGGCCGGAGACGGAACAACAACAGCAACCGTTTTGGCACAAGCTATTGTAAAAGAGGGCTTGAAAAACGTTGCTGCCGGAGCCAATCCGATGGATTTAAAACGAGGAATTGACAAAGCTGTAGAAGCTATAGTAGCTGACCTTGGCAAACAAGCCAAAGAAGTAGGTAGTTCTTCTGAAAAAATCAAACAAATTGCCTCTATTTCGGCTAATAACGATGAAGTAATTGGGGATTTGATTGCCACGGCATTTGCCAAAGTGGGAAAAGAAGGCGTAATCACCGTTGAAGAAGCCAAAGGAACCGACACCTATGTGGATGTAGTAGAAGGAATGCAGTTTGACAGAGGCTATCTATCGCCCTATTTTGTGACCAATCCTGAGAAAATGGAAGTGGAATTGGAGCGCCCTTACATTTTGTTATACGACAAAAAAGTTTCCTCTTTAAAAGAGTTATTACCAATTCTTGAACCGGTAGCCCAATCGGGGAAACCATTATTGATTATTGCTGAAGATGTTGACGGAGAAGCTTTATCTACTTTGGTAGTAAACAAATTACGCGGTGCTTTAAAAATAGCAGCTGTTAAAGCTCCCGGCTTTGGCGACCGAAGAAAAGCGATGTTGGAAGACATTGCCATTCTTACCGGTGGAACTGTAATTGCTGAAGAAAGCGGTTATACTTTGGAAAACACTATTTTGGAAATGTTGGGTACAGCAGAAAAAGTAACCATTGACAAAGACAATACTACCGTAGTTAACGGTGCCGGAAATGCCGACATGATTAAAAATCGCGTAAACCAAATCAAGGCACAAATGGAGACTACCACTTCAGATTACGACAAAGAAAAGTTACAAGAGCGTTTGGCTAAATTGGCCGGAGGTGTTGCCGTACTTTACGTTGGTGCCGCTTCTGAAGTAGAAATGAAAGAGAAAAAAGACCGTGTAGACGATGCTTTACACGCCACTCGTGCAGCCGTAGAAGAAGGTATTGTAGCCGGAGGCGGTGTGGCACTATTGAGAGCCAAATCGGTTTTAGATAAATTAAAACCATCGAATGCTGATGAAACTACCGGAATTCAAATTGTTTCCCGCGCAGTGGAATCGCCGTTACGAACTATCGTTGAAAATGCCGGATTAGAAGGTTCCGTTGTGGTAGCCAAAGTATCAGAAGGTAAAGAGAATTTTGGTTACAATGCCAAAACAGATGAATATGTTGATATGCTGAAAGCCGGAATCATCGATCCTAAAAAAGTAACGCGCATAGCTTTGGAAAATGCGGCTTCTGTTTCGGGTATGATTTTAACTACCGAATGTGCTTTGGTAGAAATCAAAGAAGAAAATGCAGGAGGCGGAATGCCAATGGGCGGCGGAATGCCGGGCATGATGTAAAAACCAAAACACATCATATCATTAAGAAATGCGAAACAAACAAAAAACGCCTCAAAATATATTGAGGCGTTTTTTTATTCTGCTTGTTTCGGAGTCTTTTTTATCATCTTTAAAAAGACCGGAAATGTGGAAATCAATATAATGCCAATCACAATTTTTTCAATGTGGTGCTTTAGATCAATATCAAATTTTTCTAAAAACATTCCGTATAGATAATGTCCTGAAAAAATTAAAACAAATGACCAAAGGAAAGAGCTTACAATATTGTAGAACATAAACTTCTTTTTATCCATGGTGACAATTCCGGCTACTATAGGTGCAAAGGTTCTTACAATCGGAAGGAAACGGGCAAAAATGATGGCTTTACCACCATATCTTTCAAAGAAATCTTTGGACTGGATTAAATACTTTTTCTTGAACCAAAAACTATCTTCTTTTTTATACAAATAAT
Source organism: Flavobacterium sp. XGLA_31 (assembly GCF_051547105.1). NCBI lineage: Bacteria > Pseudomonadati > Bacteroidota > Flavobacteriia > Flavobacteriales > Flavobacteriaceae > Flavobacterium > Flavobacterium sp. XGLA_31. The sequence continues at coordinate 368,325 of NZ_JBPTTM010000003.1, forward strand.
ATCCGCTTTTAGCACCGAACCAATATCCCATCATATTTCCTAAAATTCCGGCCGTGGCTACCAATGTTGACAATAACGTCACATTAACCAAATCACTTTCGATAAAAGTGAAATTCTCAACTAAATCTCTACTGTAAATTCCTGACAGGAAAAGTAAACTGTCTCCCGGTAAAAAGAAGCCTGCAAAAAGTCCGGTTTCTGCAAACACTATAAACAATACAATCCAAAGACCCACTTTTACACCCCCAATTGACATGGTGATATAAAACTCAGGGTTCAACAATTGCATCCAATCAAAGTTGCTCATGGATTATTATATTATTAAGGTAAAAAATCGTGCGTGAAAATAAACCTTTTTTTCGGTATAATTACCTTTTAAAAAGTTAAACTACACTACTATTTTTGCAAATCTAAATTTTGAATCAATGAAATAAAAATATTGTGATTCATCACATCTGCTTTGGAATTGGCATTAACAAACTGATTCATATAGCCCAATTCCAGCCGAATGTTGTTATTGTAATTCAGGCCCATTCCAATCAGAAATCGATTTTGATCAAAAATATTGGAATTAACTTTATTGTCCCCTAAAGTCACAAAAATCTCATCTTGCAGTACGGCATAAATCTCTTCCTTTTCTGATCGCAAATTGGTCAAATGAAACGTATTCTTATTGAGGTACCGCAACCGGTTTTGATAATTAGCCCCCAATGAAACTACATTCCCGTCAACCGCAGTGATACTTTCTACCCAACGCTGTTCCAATCGAAATCGGTGCATCATGGTATTTTTAGCCCATTTGTCAATGTATTGAAATTGTTCCCATAAACGATTCTCTTTGTAAAAATCTTGCAAAGAAGTATTATAGGTATTTGCCAATGCATAGCCGGCAGTAAGCATTTTAGAAGTTGTAATAAAATAAATCCCACCTATGCGAAACACATTTTGCTGGTTTTGCTGCAACTGATTGTCTGTTCTAAATTGCACATCCAGATGGTAACCCCAATGCTCTGAGACTTTATATTGCCCCGCATAAGAAAACCAAACACGTTGATTTTGTTTTAATTCCTGAGCTTTAAGACCAAAACTCAAAAAAGAGAATAAAAAAAACAGATAACGTCTCATTAAAATTCTAATTGATAAACATCATCCAAGTCTTTATTACTACTGAAATTCACATTCAAATCGGTTACAAAGCCAGAGTTCAAACCATACACCCAACCGTGTAGAGTAAGCTCCTGTCCTTCTTTCCAGGCCGATTGCACGATAGATGTTTTGGCCAAATCGCAAACTTGTTCAATCACATTCACCTCTACAAAACGGTTGAAGCGTTCATTCTCATTTTCAATAGCGTTTAGCTCCTGATGGTGTAGGCGGTAGACATCTTTGATATGACGAATCCAGTTGTCTATAATACCGATAGAATTGTTGCCCATGGCTGCCTTGATTCCACCACAGCCATAATGACCGCAAACAATAACATGCTTTATTTTCAACGCGTTTACGGCATAATCCAATACACTCAACATGTTCATATCAGAATGCACTACCATATTGGCAATATTCCTGTGTACAAAAACTTCACCCGGTTTTGCCCCTATGATTTCGTTTGCCGGAACACGGCTGTCCGAACAACCTATCCAAAGCAATGGTGGGTTTTGTCCTTGTGATAAGTCTTTGAAATAATTGGGATCTATTTTTAATTGGTCTTCAACCCATTGCTTGTTGTTGTCCAGTATCTTTTTATAAAAATCGCTCATAAGAATACACTCAAATCGTTTTAGTGGGTGTAAAGATAAAGTATATAGCCGAAAGTTATTCAAATAAAAAACTCCTCGGATTTGAGGAGTTTAAAAAATCTTATTTTCTTTCGTATTGGCAACAGGCATGCAGGTTTTTATACACCTCATCGTCGGCCTTTATATCATCAGTATCATGACCCACCTTGGCTATCGCTTTTTTTACATCAACCACTGAGCATTTTTCTTCATTGATAATTAAATGCAACTTGTGATCGTCAATATGCCAATCGGCACTTTTAACACCGGCTACCGAAAAAGCAGCTTTTTCGATACGCTTTTTACATTGTTCACAATTGCCGTTGACTTCAAATTCATATTTGGCATTTTTGTTTTTCTTTTCTTGTGCTTGGCCTGAAAATGCTACAAACAGTAACATCATTCCTAAAATCATATTTTTCATTTTTATCTGTTTTTAAAGTTATTTTATTTTAAATCGTAAACCGGCATAATACATTTGCCCGAAAACCGGTGCATACACTATCGACGTATCAAAATTAGGTCCAAAAGGATTATCGTTTCCCAGAACCGCTTTGTGCTGACTGTAATTCCCAATATTTTCACCGCCCAAATACATTTCAAAAGTACTCGAAAAAGTTCTGGTAATTTGCGCATTCATCAAACTAAATGAAGGTGAAAACTCAGGAAGTTGATCGTGGTGCGGATTGGTTGATGTATTCGGCAATTGCTGTTTGCCCAGCCAGTTAAAAGTATAATCAAATTTCCATTGCTGCCCTTTGTCACTGATATGTGTTTCAAATTCTAAGTTTCCAAAAAACCGGTGTTTGGCCTGCAACGGTCTCTGGTAAGAACCCGAAAGATAATCAGTAGAAATATCATAATATTTGTAAGCCGTGCGCAAATTTAAGTGCTTGATGATTTCCAAATTAAAATCAAGCTGCAGGCTGTTGGCATACGATTTTCCTTTTAGATTGTAAAACAACGCTTGTTGTGGAGAATTCATCACATCAACCACAGCTTGGTTTTGGAAATCGGTGCGGTAGAAATCTAAGGTCATATCGGCGTTTTTGCCAAACAGAAGAAAATTTTGCGTAAAACTTACCCCATAATTCCAGGCAATTTCAGGATTCAAACCATAGATTTTCCCATTAGTATCCAATACCGAAAACGTTCGGGAACTGGCAAACAGGTTTTGATTTTCGGCAAAAATATTGGCGGCACGTTTACCCCTTCCCGCTGAAAATCGCAGTACCGCTTTTTCCCACGGATTGTATTTGATATGCAATCTCGGCGTAAAGAAAGCACCTAACCGGTTGTGATAATCAAATCGACCGCCAAGAATGTAACTGAACTTGTCGTTGTTATCGTAAGTATACTCAAAGAAAACTCCGGCCGAATTGTCAATCCGGCTTACATCTGATAGATTTACAAACTCGGCATATTTATCATAAGTAAAGTTCAAACCCGTGGCAAACTTGTGCATGGTATTATTGATAATCGAGTTGAAAATCAAGTTTGAATAATAGCTTTGTTGCCGGATATCATATTGGTTCAAGCCAAAATACGATTGCTGATCATGGCTGGTAAAGGCATTTTGAATACCGATGCTTTGATATGGCATATCTTTGAAAACATAGCCCACTTTGGACGAAAAATCCAATCGCTCGGTATTGATTTCCGAACCCCAATAATTGGTTGTCAAGCGGTCTCTGTTCGGGTCGAAATCAAGTTGTCCGGTTTGTTTGTCGTCTTTCATAAACCGAAGATTGAGAAACGAAACCCAGCCCGTTTCGGGATTAGAATACTGCCAACGGTTAGCAATATTGACTTGTTTGCCTAACGGATTGTCTAAGAATCCATCATCGTTCATGTCATTTTTAGTCACACGGGCATTACCGTGCACAAAAAGACTGGTGGACCAAAAATCGGAAACTTTTTTATTGAAATGGGTATTCAATTCAAAGCGCGAATCTGTCGAACCGTAAGCGTTCAAGAAAAAAGGAATGTCTTTTATAGGCTTGATTAATTCGGTATTGATTTGTCCCGAAATGCTTTCGTAGCCATTGACTACACTTCCGGCCCCTTTGGTAATTTGGATGCTTTCCACCCAAGTTCCAGGTGTGAATGACAACCCATAGGCTTGTGAAGCCCCACGCACTGAAGGAATGTTTTCTTCAGTTATCATGATGTATGGACTGGTTAATCCGAGCATTTTGATTTGCTTCGTTCCGGTGAGCGCATCCGAAAAATTGACATCAATAGAAGGATTGGTTTCAAAGCTTTCTGCCAAATTACAGCAGGCGGCTTTGAGCAACTCTTTACTGGTAACCACAGTAGTATTGGCGGTTAATGACAGTGATTTTTTTAATCCCTTCTTTTTGGTTTCTACTTTCACTTCATCCAGTTTTTGCTGGGAAAAAGCAACTGTAGAAAACAACAGTGTTAGGAATAACAAAGTTTTTTTCATTATAAATTATTTTAATATTCGTAAAAGGGAAACTTTATTGAATACTAAAATCAGGCATAAAAAGTATATTGGCTGTACAAGAGATAAAGCGGAGGTGCATTGGCATCACAATAATAAGTGAAATTATCTCTTTGGGTAAAATTAATTTTTGGACTCCATACGACAGGTTTCCAATCGTAAGCTACCGGAATAAAAGCGGCTTCAAACGATAACGATTTTACGATAATTTGGTCTGACTTGATTTCAGCTTTAATAATTTTATCGTTGCAGCATTTAGATTCTTTTTCCAGTTCCCCACAACAACCGGATTCTGCTTTACGCAAGGATTGAGCTGTATCTAAAGTAACTGAAGCTATTTGATTTTCGCAATAATGCACATTAAACGCTAATCCTAAATTGGAAACCAACAGGAGAACCGTCAATAAAATGCTGATATATTTTTTAAAAATCATGGGGCAAAGTTAGTAAAAACCAATTATCAAAAACTTAAATTCATATTAAATCTCCAACTCCTGCCCCATCATAGGAACTGAGCAATCAAAGCCATATTTTTCCTGAATTTTAATGCGTAATTCATCGGCAGGTTGGTTTTCACCATGAACCAAGAACACTTTCTTGGGTTTGTTTTCCAAAACTGAAAGCCATTGCAATAAATCATTTTGATCACCATGAGCCGACAAGCCTTCTATTTCCTGAATTTGGGCCATAACGGAATAATATTTCCCATAAATCTTGATTTCACCGGCTCCCTCCAACAACTTTCTTCCGCGAGTCCCTTCCGCTTGATATCCAACAATAATAACTGTGGTTTCAGGCAGGCCGATATAGCGTTCTAAATAACTCAATACTCTTCCGCCGGTAATCATTCCGCTGGCCGCAATTATTACTTTCGGATTTTTATTGTAAATGGTGTCAATCGTTTCCTGATATTCCGAAATCATGGTAAACATTTGACACATTTCGGTGCATTCGGTTTCTGAAAGCTTATGCCAATTTCTGTTATTCATAAAAACATCCAGCACACTGATTCCCATAGGGGTATCAATAACATAAGGAATATCGGGAAGTTTATCTTCCTTCTTGAGCTGCCAAAGCAAATACATAATGGTCTGCGCCCGTTCTACCGCAAAACTCGGGATAATGATTGTACCTCCATTCTGCACCGTATTATTGATAAACGTTTCCAGTAAAAGTTTGACGTCTTCTTCGGGATGAATTCGGTTGCCATAAGTACTTTCCAGAAAAATATAATCGGCTTTTTTTGGTTTGACAGGCGGATACATCAAGACGTCATCATCTCGCCCGATGTCTCCGGAAAAGACCAATTTTTCCCCTTCTAAATTCAGTTCTATAGAAGAAGCACCTAGAATGTGTCCGGCATTAGTAAATATTGCGGATATTTCGGCATCCAATTGTACTTCTTCATTTGGTTTTACGACCCGAAACAACGGAAATACTTCCTCCGCTTGTTGCACATTATACAAAGGTTCGGCTTTTTCATGTTTAGAAAAATGTTCTTCGTTAGCTTTGTTGGCTTCCTCTTCCTGAATCTTGGCGCTATCCAGCAATATTAATTTGGCAATATCTTTGGTTGGACTTGTGCAATAAATTTTACCTTCAAACCCTTGATTCACTAATCTGGGCAACCAACCACAATGGTCTAAATGACCATGAGTCAACAGTACAAAATCAATAGTTTTAGGCAAAATCGGAAGCGGTTCCCAATTAAGTTCCCGCAAAGGTTTGATCCCCTGAAACTGACCACAATCAATCAGTATTCTTACTCCGTTACTTTCTACAAGTGTCTTAGAACCGGTTACGGTACCGGCACCTCCCAAAAATCTTATTTTCATGGTCTGAAATATTTACAAAGCTCGGAGGCTTCTTTTAATACATTTTTTATTCGATTGGGGCTTAACCCAATTTTCTCAAGGGCCTCTCTATTATCAATCACCTCTCTCGCCAAAACGACATCCATGACCAATAATTTGTCTTTTTCGGTTGCAGTCAGAGTGGTAAGGCAAGTAACAGGATATAACTGATCATCATCTACTCGCTTACGTAAGCTGCTATTAGTCGGATAGTCCCAACTGAGCAATTTCAATCCTGAACAAGAGGCAAAAGCTGTGGCATCTGAGGTAAACCGATTGTTGGTTACAATCCAACACCCTGATATTTTATCTTTTCTGGTAAAAATAGTGTGATATCGATCCTTGACATCATTGAATCTTGACAAGATATACATGGGGACTTTGACATCAGACGCGGCATCATTACTGGCATGAAACTTACATTCGATCATTTCTACATAATCATTTTTCTTAATAGCCACATCTATTTCATGCCCTACACATTTTCCGGGTAAAAACAAATTGGTTTGCGCCAAATACCCTTCCGAGATGAACAAGCGGGCAATAAATTTTTCGAAGAAAAAACCCGCCGGACCCAACATCTGAATAGCGGAACGCAAGTTGTAACGGGCGGCGTGGGAATTGGAAGATTTTTTGAGTAAATTAAACGCTAACTTGTAGATTTTTTTGGTAGTAATCCCTTCGTATATCTGGCTGTCGATAGCCTCTAACACGCTATCAACCACTTCTGTGCTTGCGCCGGATTTGAGCAGTGACCTTTTCAGCTTATCTCGGTTAAACTCTACTATACTACCGGAATGCTTTACGATTTTCATTATAAACGTATTTATGCTCTATAGAATAAAGAGCTGTAGTAAAGTTACAACAAAAACAGCTCAGTTTTTAACTTGCCTCTGATAAAAAAAGGCTGGAATGAACAATAGTAACAAGACTAACTATAAGCTATTATTTATTTGAATTTATTCTTTAACAAACCGATCGATTGTCATTATACCATCAAATGAAACTTGGATTAAATAAACACCTTTTGCAATATTTTCAACAGCAACTTTATTGGTATTTTGTACTTCAGTAATTATTTCACCAAGCAAATTAAAAATAGTAATCTTGTCAATCGTTTTTTCATCAGATGTTTTTACATTAAGAATTTGACTTATTGGATTAGGATAAATTATTATTTTTTCCTGTGCAGTATCAATCAAATTAAGGTTATCAGGATAAAGTTTAACTATCCAAAAATCAAAATATCCATGACCTCCGATAACATCTCCATCAGAAGTATCGGCACTTCCAACAAAAATTATCCCTTCATCTGTAGTTTGAATAATACTATTAGCACTATCGAAAGAAGAACTGCCAAAAGCTTTTTGCCATAGCAAATTACCGTTTGGCCCAAGCTTTACAATCCAACAATCTGTATAGCCATGATTTCCTGTAACATCTCCGTTGAATGAATAGGTTGAACCTGAAACTACATAGCCCTCATCTGCGGTCTGCTTAATATCATAGGCAACATCTTCCCCGGTTCCTCCAATGTTTTTTTGCCAAAGAAGCATTCCGTCAGCATCAATTTTAATTATCCAAAAATCATTCGCATTATTCCCATTACTAAAATTATTTGAAGTTGAATATCCCGCAATGACATAACCTCCATCTATAGTTTGTTGAACACTATTAGCACACTCAGTAAATAAACCTCCGTATTTTTTTTGCCATATGATATTACCCATGCTATCGAGTTTTACAACCCAATCATCCATATAATGGTCAACACTTCCCAATAAATCTCCATCAATAGATCTTGAAGTACCAACAACAATATAGCCACCATCTGTGGTTTGTTGTACACATCTGGCACCATCAACTGACGACCCACCTAACGCTTTTTGCCATAAAAGTTCTCCATTTTCGTCTAGTTTTACTATCCAACAATCAGGTGCTGCATTGCCATGAAACCCCGTAACGTCTCCGTCATTAGAATATGTTGACCCAACTACGATATAGCCCCCGTCTGAAGTTTGTTTAATACTATGAGCTTCATCAGAATTAGAACCCCCAAATGTTTTTTGCCACAAAAGATTTCCAGTCAAATTTGTTTTGACAACCCAAAAATCTCTCTCTCCATGACTACCTGTAACATCACCATCGTTAGAATATGTAGTGCCTGCAATAATATATCCTCCATCTGTCGTTTGTTGAGCTTCAGCTCCAAAGTCATAATTTGTCCCTCCAAATGTTTTTTGCCATAAAAGATTTCCGTTCCCATCAATCTTTACCAACCAGAAATCACAAACACCTTGCATTGTTATGACATCATCATTGTTAGAATATGTAAAACCAGAAACGATATAACCTCCCTCGCTTGTAGGCTTAATATTCATTGGAACATCACCCATTGTTCCGCCAAAAGATTTTTGCCATTGAATTGTAGGAGCTTGAGAATGGCAAAATTGAAATATCAATATTACAATCGGTGAATAAAACTTAAAATATCTTTTTGTACTCATATCTTTATTTATTAAAAGTTTATTTCATCCGTTTCTGGTAATAAAACGCCGGAATGAACAACAATATAAAAATGGGTTGAATGAGAAATCTTCGAATGTAGAATAAATTCATTTTACTTTTTTCCGCAAAAAAAGTCAAGACAAAAATAAAGCTTATCATCAGTACCGAACCCAAAATCATGTAGAGGAATGCCGAAAATTTAACAATCTGCTTGTCATCAAAAAGCACATAAAGTAAAAACAGAGAAATTACCGAATTGAGGTAAAACCGTATTCCTAAACTAAAAAACAATTTTACGATATTGATTTTGGGAAAAGGCAGATGAGCATATTCGGTTTTGAAATAATTAAGAAACGGATCGTAGAACAAATGGTCTTCAAAAACCCGAATCAAAACCAAAAGCAGCACTAAAAAAAGTGACCAGCCTATTTTCTTTTTATTTTTTCGCAAATCTTGTAGCATGATAGGAATAGTTATTAACCCAAAGCACCCATAACAGAAATACGATTCCGTATATGACTAACGGAAAAACTACGCCGTGTAAAATGTGTTCGGAATTAGGAAAATGATATAACGCAATGGCCAAAAGGGCAATCCGAGCTATGTTTAAGAGGTGAATGAAAAGGCTTCCGAAGAAGATAAACAACAACGTATTTTTGAGTTTTCCGGTGAAAGCAATCAAAAAAGCAACAAACAAAATAATAACACTCAAGGCATTGCAGCCCTCTATTATGCGAATCACGTATTTATCGTGATAGATTACTTTTATGCTCGGTTCATTCGCATTGGGCGCTACATACGAATGCGAATCAACCCAAGACAAAATCAGTTGAGTTTGATTAGCCACCAATTGTGTAAAACTATCCACTTCATTTTTTGCTGCATCAAAACGACTCAGATAAGATTGATAGAGCAGAGTCAATACCAAATAACTCAATAAAAATTTCCCCAGGAAAAGCAAAAAAGGTTTGTATTGGAGCAGTAGGTTTTTCAAATTGGAATTTTTAACAAATTTATATAAAATAAAAAAGGTGCAGTCGTTACTTTTGCATAAAAAATTGAAAATGAATTTTGAAAACTTGCATCCTCACGTGGTAACCATCTTATCCGAAAACGGGAAAACCAGAGACGAAAAACTGAAAAACCTTTGTCAGTTCTTATCAGACAACGTTTCCTATTATAATTGGGTTGGTTTCTATTTTGCCAATCATGAAAACAGAACGTTGCATTTAGGACCTTATGTTGGTGCCGAAACCGATCATACGGTCATTCCGTTCGGAAAAGGGATTTGTGGTCAAGTGGCTGAATCAAATCAAAACTTTGTAGTTCCCGATGTGTCGGCACAAGACAATTACATTGCCTGCAGCTTTACAGTAAAGTCAGAAATTGTGGTTCCGCTTTTTGTGAACGGAGTAAACATTGGTCAAATTGATATTGACAGCCATGTGATCGATCCTTTTACCGAAGCTGATGAACATTTTTTAGAGTTTGTAAACGAGCAAGTTGCGAAATTTTTTTAAGTTTCTACCGTCTTTTTATTTGCCTAATCAAAAAATAAAATTACCTTTGCACACGAATTGAGAAAACCTCATTTCATACATAATAATCATTTAAAATAATATTGGAATGTATTTAACTAAAGAAACAAAAGCTGAAATCTTCGCTAAACACGGAGGAAAAGCTGAGAACACAGGATCTGCTGAAGGGCAAATCGCTTTGTTCACATTCAGAATCTCTCACTTAACAGAACACTTGAAAAAAAATCGTCACGATTATAACACGGAGCGTTCGTTAGTACTTTTAGTAGGTAAAAGAAGATCTCTTCTTGACTACTTGAAGAAAAAAGATATCAACAGATATCGTGAGATTATCAAAGAATTAGGTATTAGAAAATAATACATATCTAAAGAGGTGCTTGCGCGCCTCTTTTTGTTTTATAAATAAAGAGAAAAGTTTCGGTTTTTCATTGGGTTACAAACAACTACTACAACAACTACAACACAACTAACCTAATTGTTTAAACGAATTAAATTTTTATGATTCCAAAAGTAACCCAAGAAACAATCGATTTAGGTGATGGGAGATCTATCACCATCGAAACCGGTAAATTAGCCAAACAAGCCGATGGTTCTGTTGTTGTAAGATGCGGAGACTGTATGCTTTTAGCAACAGCGGTATCAGCAAGAACATCTAATCCCGGTGTAGACTTTTTACCGTTAACGGTAGATTACCGTGAAAAATTTGCTGCTGCGGGAAGATTCCCGGGTGGTTTTTTCAAAAGAGAAGCACGTCCGAGTGACAGCGAAGTATTGACCATGCGTTTGGTGGATCGTGTATTGCGTCCGCTTTTCCCGGATGATTATCATGCCGAAACTCAGGTAATGATTCAGTTAATGTCACATGACGAAAATGTGATGCCGGATGCTTTAGCTGGTTTAGCTGCTTCAGCCGCCTTAGCAGTTTCTGACATCCCTTTCTACAACTTAATTTCTGAAGTACGCGTAGCTCGCGTTGACGGAAAATTGGTTATCAACCCAAGCAAAGCTGATTTGGAAAGATCAGACATCGACATGATGATTGGTGCTTCTGCAGATTCTGTTTGTATGGTGGAAGGTGAGATGAAAGAAATTTCAGAGCACGAAATGGTAGAAGCTATCAAATTTGCCCACGAAGCCATTAAAGTTCAAATTCAAGCGCAAGAAAGATTGAGAGCCGCTGTTGGTTCTCCGGCTTACCGCGAGTATGAAGGCGAAAAAGAAGATGAAGCAATCTACAAAAAAGTAAAAACAGCTTCTTACGACAAATATTACGCCATCGCTCAAGAAGCTTCCGCCAAAAGCGAAAGAGGTGAAAAATTTGCCGCTGTAAAAGAAGAAGTAAAAGCTCTGTTTACAGAAGAAGAATATGCAGAAAATGCAGATCTAGCTGAGTTAGTAGGCAAATACAACTACAAAACACAAAAAGAAGCTGTTCGTAATGTAATCCTTGAAAAAGGAATCCGTTTAGACGGAAGAAAGACTACCGAAATCAGACCAATCTGGTGTGAAACGGATTACTTACCATCTGTACATGGTTCTGCCTTATTTACACGTGGGGAAACGCAAGCTTTGGCAACAGTAACTTTGGGAACCTCCAGAGAAGCAAACCAAATCGACTCTCCATCAGAACAAGGCGAAGAAAAATTCTATTTACACTATAATTTCCCGCCTTTCTCAACCGGTGAAGCTAAACCATTAAGAGGAACCTCCCGAAGAGAAGTTGGTCACGGAAACTTAGCACAACGGGCGCTGAAAAATATGGTTCCTGCTGATTGTCCTTATACTATCCGTATTGTATCAGAAGTTTTAGAATCTAACGGTTCGTCTTCTATGGCTACGGTATGTGCCGGTACTATGGCTTTGATGGATGCCGGAGTTCAAATGATTAAACCAGTCTCAGGTATCGCTATGGGATTAATTACTGACGGTCAGAAATTTGCCGTTCTTTCCGATATCTTAGGTGATGAAGATCACTTGGGTGACATGGACTTTAAAGTAACCGGAACCAAAGACGGAATCACAGCTTGTCAAATGGACATCAAAATTGACGGTTTGCGTTACGACATTATGGAGCAAGCGTTAAACCAAGCTCGCGAAGGCCGTATGCATATCTTGGGTAAATTGGTTGAAACCATCCCTACTCCAAGACCAGACGTTAAGAAACACGCTCCGAAAATCATCATGAGAACCATCCCTGGTAACTTCATTGGTGCTTTAATCGGCCCTGGCGGAAAAGTGATTCAAGAATTACAAAAAGCTACCGGAACAACCATTGTTATCAACGAAGTGGATGAGCAAGGTGTGGTTGAAATCTTAGGAACTGATCCGGATGGTATTGCAGCTGTATTGGCAAAAATTGATTCCATCATTTTCAAACCGGAAGTGGGTGAAGCTTATGAAGTAAAAGTAATCAAAATGCTTGATTTTGGTGCTGTTGTTGAGTATACCAAAGCACCAGGAAACGAAGTATTATTACACGTTTCTGAATTGGCTTGGGAAAGAACCGAAAACGTTTCCGATGTAGTTAACATGGGAGATGTCTTTATGGTGAAATACTTAGGAATAGATCCTAAAACCAGAAAAGAAAAAGTGTCCAGAAAAGCCCTTTTACCAAGACCTCCAAGAGATGAAAATCGCCCTCCAAGAGACGAAAACCGTCCTCCAAGAGATGGCAAAAAAGATGCTCCACAAGGTTAATACCAAATTACATATTAATTCATAGAAAATCCCGACTCTATTTTTTGAGTCGGGATTTTTGTTTTTATCATAAATAAAGATAAACCGATATTTAAAACACTTTAACGATTAAAAAATCAAGATAGCAAACGTTTTTTTAACTTTAATAACCTAACCTTTAAATATTTATATTATGAAAAGATTTTTTTTACTCCTCATTTTAGGAACTTTGGCTTTTTCTTGTTCAAGCGATAGTGATTCAGGTCCAGCTTTGTCAGACACACCACTAGCCAAAGTAGAATTTGACAACAGTAATTTCGGCATCTACAAAGGTGTCTTTTTAGGTTCATCCGGAACTGTTCTGATTAACATTAATAATGACGGTACATTATCTGCAATTTTAAACATAGATGGATCATCTTCAACTTACACTACAACCGAAACTGCCACATTAAATTCTGCAATGGTAGGATTGACATTCACCAATGGAAGTAATTCTTTTGATTTTAGTGTTACTGAAAATGGCGGGGATCCAACAGTCAGCAATATAAACATAAGCGGACATCCAAATGCCACAATAAAAGTCCTAAAAGAATTTCATAACGTTTTAGCCAAATGCTATGTAGGTAGCTTTAGCGGTGACGATTCAGGTTTATTTCATGTGGTTATAGTGGACGCTGTTGTTGATGGAATTGCAAAATCTGACGATGGAGTCAGCGCTTTTAATACGGATGGTACATTGATAGGCACTTCTATAACAGGAGTGTTTGAGGGTGGCACGTTTAGCGGTACAAGTAGCGGAAATCAGATAAGTGGAACTTGGCAAAATGATTTTGGCGAGAGTGGCAGTTGGTCAGGAACCAGAAAATTATAACCTTAAATTTCTCTATCATAAAAAATCCGTTCCATAGTGAACGGATTTTTTATTCTAAAATTGTAACTTTTTAGGTTTTCTTTACGTACAACAACCCGAACACTTTAAAGTAAAGGAGATAAATAAATGAGACAGCTCAAAATCACCAAGCAGGTAACCAATCGTGAAACTGCTTCCTTAGACAAATACCTACAAGAGATTGGAAAAGTTGACTTAATTACTGCTGATGAAGAAGTAGAATTAGCACAGCGTATCAAAGCCGGAGACCAAAGAGCTTTAGAAAAGTTAACCAAAGCCAATTTGCGTTTCGTGGTTTCCGTAGCTAAACAATACCAAAATCAAGGATTAACATTGCCTGACTTAATTAACGAAGGGAACTTAGGATTAATCAAAGCAGCGCAACGTTTCGACGAAACTCGTGGTTTTAAGTTCATCTCTTACGCTGTTTGGTGGATTCGTCAATCTATTTTGCAAGCTTTAGCAGAACAATCTCGTATCGTTCGTTTACCATTAAACAAAATTGGTTCAATTAACAAAATCAACAAGATGTATGCTTTGTTAGAGCAATCTAACGAACGTGCTCCTTCTGCTGAAGAAATTGCCAAAGAATTAGACATGACCGTAAATGATGTAAAAGAGAGCATGAAAAACTCCGGTCGTCATTTATCCATGGATGCACCGCTTGTAGAGGGAGAAGATTCCAACCTATATGACGTTTTACGTTCAGGTGAATCTCCAAATCCGGATAGAGAGTTAATCCATGAGTCTTTAAGAACCGAAATTGAACGTTCTTTAGAAACTCTAACGCCACGTGAAGCTGACGTTGTTCGCTTGTACTTTGGTTTAGGAGACCAACACCCAATGACATTGGAAGAAATCGGAGAAACTTTCGATTTAACCAGAGAGCGTGTTCGTCAAATTAAAGAAAAAGCAATTCGCAGATTAAAACATACATCCAGAAGTAAAATCTTAAAAACTTACTTGGGATAATAAAAATAAGTAAATTTTAAGTCTTTTTTGTTTTGAAAATTAAAAAAATAACTTTTATTTGTCTTCACAAAATTGATATTTGGAATTTACCATAACCGCAACAACAGTCTGATTAACTGTTCGTTTTTTGATTGATGATTGAAACTCCGGCTGATTACCGGAGTTTTGTTTTTTATAATTATCTTTGCGGAAACAACACTACAACATGAAAAACACCCTTATCGCACCTTCTGTTTTGGCTGCTGATTTTGCCAATCTACAAAGAGACATTGAAATGATTAACAATAGTGAAGCTGACTGGTTTCATATTGACATTATGGACGGTGTTTTTGTTCCCAATATTTCTTTTGGAATGCCGGTTTTAGAAGCTATTACCAAACACGCTGAAAAAACCATAGATGTGCATTTAATGATAATCGATCCTGACCGATATATCAAAACCTTCAAAGCATTAGGAGCCAATATCTTGACCGTTCATTACGAAGCCTGCACCCACCTTCACAGAACACTACAAGCCATCAAAGCTGAAGGCATGAAAGCCGGAGTTGCTTTAAATCCTCATACTAATATTGCACTATTGGAAGACGTCATTAAAGATATTGACCTGGTTTGCCTTATGAGTGTAAATCCGGGGTTTGGAGGACAGTCTTTTATTGAAAACACCTACTCTAAGGTTGAGAAGCTAAAAGATTTAATTATTCGGAAGAATGCCTCTACCCTGATTGAAATCGATGGCGGTGTTACCGATAAAAACGCGAAACAATTAGTACAGTCCGGGGCCGATGTTCTGGTAGCCGGTAGTTTTGTGTTTAAAGCTGAAAACCCGACCGAAACCATCAGCAATCTGAAGAAGACTATAGTTTCATAATTTTCAATTCGAATTTCCAACAAGTATTTCACGGCTGTTTACGATTTGCCGCCTGCTGTTTTGTTTCTTATTTGAGCCAAAATCGCTCCCATTTCTTTAAAGACGTGAATCTTTATTCGTGGCAGCCAAAAAGATTGGAACAAATCCTTCCTGACGAATAGAACTCCTAAAACCACAAAAAGGTACGCTGCGTTTGCTCGAGTTCTCAGGAAGACTTTCTCAACTCGTCAGCAGCAGTCTTTTCAGTTACCGCGGTCACTTGACTAATTTACCGCGGTAAACGGCTTAAGTTACCGCGGTAAATGATTGGCTTTGGCAGGATAATTGATAGCCTTTGTATAGACTAGTTAAACAAAACTTTCTGAAATACTTTAAGATATGGCTATAACAATCACTCCCATCGGCAAGACCCATCCGACCCAACCCGGGTTGGACATGACGTATTATCCCAAAGCAATCAAAACCGGCGAAATAGATTTGGATGCCCTTTCCGAACAGATTTCCAATGACACTACCGTTACGCAAGCCGATTGCTACGCGGTAATCATTGGGCTGGTCAAGGCGGTTTCACAAGAATTAGAGGCCGGTAAAATTGTAAGGGTAAGCCATCTGGGGTCATTTCAAATCAGCGTAAAAGGAACCGGCAGTGCCACCGCAGCGGCTGTGGCGCCTAAGAATGTCACCAGTGCCTCTATAATCTTCCGCCCCGGAAAGAAGTTCCAAGCCATGCTGAAGCGCTTAAAGTTTGTGAGAAAGGCATAAGGACAAGCCTGTGCAGGCAATAGCTCTCCAACAAATCAGCGTGTTTTTGCAATAGAAAAGGATTGACTTCGTCTTTCCGGCAAAGCTCCGCTTTGAATAGCAGGGATTGACTTCGTCCTTCACTCAAAGCTCCGCTTTGAAAATCTGGGATTGACTTCGTCCTTCCCTCAAAGCTCCGCTTTGAAAATCTGGGATTGACTTCGTCCTTCCCTCAAAGCTCCGCTTTGAAAATACAACAGCCGGGAAAATGCTCAAGCAAGCTTGGACATTTTCCCGACTGTTGTATTTATTCGTGACCGCGAAGGGATTCGAACCCCCAACCCTCAGAGCCGAAATCTGATATTCTATCCAGTTGAACTACGCAGCCATTATTTATTTACAAGTAGTTTATTTAAAAATTCCCTACCGCTTCCTGTTTTAAAATATTTTTCTCTGTTAATTGCCTCTTCTCTAGTTTCAAAGTTTTCAAAATATTCTAACCTCCATGGTCTATATCCTTTTGTTGATTTTGTCTTCCCAGAGTTATGTTCTTCTATTCTTTTCTCCAAATTTGATGTATGCCCCTTGTAGAGCCTGCCATCTTTTTCACTTTTCAATATGTACACAAAATAGGTCATATCTTAAATCTGATATTCCCTGCCTGCCGGCAGGCAGGTATCCAGTTGAACTACGCAGCCATTATTTATTTACAAGTAGTTTATTTAAAAATTCCCTACCGCTTCCTGTTTTAAAATATTTTTCTCTGTTAATTGCCTCTTCTCTGGTTTCAAAGTTTTCAAAATATTCTAACCTCCATGGTCTATATCCTTTTGTTGATTTTGTCTTCCCAGAGTTATGTTCTTCTATTCTTTTCTCCAAATTTGATGTATGCCCCTTGTAGAGCCTGCCATCTTTTTCACTTTTCAATATGTACACAAAATAGGTCATATCTTAAATCTGATATTCCCTGCCTGCCGGCAGGCAGGTATCCAGTTGAACTACGCAGCCAGTATTTGGTGTTCAGGATTCAGGAATCCTGATTGCTTTTAAGCTAATAATTTTTTAACGACAGTTGAAATGGTTTTGCCGTCGGTTTTGCCGGCCAAGGCCGCAGAGGCTTTCCCCATTACCTGTCCCATAGCAGCCATGCCTGAGAAACCACCTTCGGCAATAATAGCCGCTACTGCTGTTTCCACTTCAGCTTCTGACATTTGCTCCGGAAGGAACTTTTCGATTACGGCAACTTGTGCTAATTCGGGCGCTGCCAAATCGGCTCTGCCTTGTTCGGTATAAATAGTGGCACTGTCTTTTCGTTGTTTTACCAAGCGTTGCAATAGCTTGATTTCTTCATCAGAAGATAAGGTATCGCTGGCACCGGCTTCGGTTTTGGCTAAGATAATCCCCGACTTGATGGCTCTCAGAGCTTCTAAGGCAACGCTATCTTTGGCTCTCATGGCGTTTTTCATTTCGTCCATGATTTGGGTTTCTAAACTCATAGAATAGATTATTAGATATTAGGCTTCTCAGAGCATCAGACCGGGCGATGGTTGGCTTCTAGCCCCGATGGGAGCATGCTACCGTGTAGCGCGGACAGCGGGAAAACGGACAACTGAAACAGCCCTGACCGTTAGCTTCTGAAAAGCCCTGCGAAGATAAAAAAAATAACCCGAAAATCTCAACGAAATTTTCGGGTTATCCGATTAGAAAAAAATGGCAGTTTAATCTACATTATCGTGTAAGAATGAATTGTTGGAACGAAGCTGTACATCATCGTTGCTGTCGGTTCCTAAAGACATTCTTGAGTTTGTATTCGTATCGGTATTGTTTGACAGATCAAGACCAAGGCGTTTGTAAGCAGGTTCTTTTTCCATTTCTTCAATTCGTGACGGATTGTTATGGAACTTGTAATTGAACTCTTTTAATTTTCTTCTGCGTTCGTCTGCTCGGTGTTTCAAAGTTTCCTCAATGGTCATTTCTACCGGAGAAACGTCTTCGAAATGCATTACGGTTGGCTGAGGCTTTTCTGTTTCAAGCGGGGCCTTCATGGTAATGTTTAACTCTTCGGCTATAGGCTCTTCTACTACTTTAGCAGCCGGTTTAGAGTTGAGCAAATCGTTTTCCAATTCCATGTATTCTTCCAAAGAGTAACGAATCACGCCGTTTTCATTCAATTCGGTCATCGGAACAACCTGTACCGGCTGTTTCACTTCAATAGCACGGGTTTCTTCCGTTAAGTCGAAAACAATCTTGCTGTCTTCTTCTGCTTTCACCGGTTCGAAAGTCAATTCGTTTACGGTTGTTGGCATATCAAAGGTGAAGGTGATTTGTTCCTCTTCTTTTACGATGTTTTGAGGCTCCACCACTTTCATTTCGCGTACTTCGGGAGTGGTTACTTTGAAATCGATATCCTTAATAGGCGATACAATTTCAAAAGTCACATCCAAATTGCGGATGAATTGGTTCATGGCAATCAATTCGTTGTCATCGATAACAGAAGTCACAGCAGCAGCCGGCTCCTCTTCGATTAATTCGAATACAATTTTTTCCTCTTTTACTTCCGTTACCGGAGTGTCAATGGCTTGAAAAACTTCTACCGGTTTTTGGGTTAAATCGCGAACCAGTTTCTGATCGTCTTCTAAAGCATGAACGATTTTCTTAGCTTCTGTATTTACGATACCGTTTTGTTGTTCAACATTAAAACCTGTGGCGATGATAGTTACCGCAATAGATTCCCCTAACGATTCATCTTCACCTACCCCCATGATAATGTTGGCGTTGTAACCGGCTTCCGTTTGGATGTGGTCATTGATTTCGCCAATCTCGTCGATGGTAATTTCATTCGAGCCCGAAACGATAAGCAACAATACGTTTTTGGCACCGGTGATTTTATTGTCATTCAATAACGGAGAGTCTAAGGCTGAAATGATGGCTTCTTTAGCACGGTTATCCCCTACAGCCACAGCAGAACCCATGATGGCCGTACCGCTGTTAGACAACACCGTTTTAGCATCTTTCAAGTCAATATTCTGAGTGTAGTGGTGTGTGATGACTTCGGCAATACCGCGCGAAGCAGTAGCCAACACTTCATCCGCTTTTGAGAATCCGGCTTTAAAGCCAAGATTTCCGTACACTTCTCTTAGTTTATTGTTATTGATTACAATCAAAGAATCTACTTGCTTTCTTAACTTCTCAACGCCTAACAACGCTTGGTCTGAACGCACTTTTCCTTCAAATTGGAATGGAATGGTTACAATTCCCACAGTAAGAATGTCTCTTTCTTTGGCCAATTGTGCAATTACAGGAGCCGCTCCCGTTCCGGTTCCACCCCCCATACCGGCGGTGATGAAGACCATCTTGGTGTTGGTATCCAACATTTGCTCAATTTCGCTCACACTTTCCAAAGCAGATTGCTGCCCTACATCCGGGTTAGCCCCTGCCCCTAAACCTTCGGTTAAATTTACTCCTAACTGAATTTTATTAGGCACAGGACTGTTTTGAAGTGCTTGTGAGTCTGTATTACAAACTATAAAATCAACTCCTTTTATGCCCTGTTTGAACATGTGATTGATAGCGTTACTTCCTCCGCCACCAACTCCGATTACTTTTATCACATTTGATTGATTCTTTGGTAAATCAAATGAGATGCTTCCAAATTCTGAGTTGCTTATCATACTATTTTGGTGTTTGTTAGGTTTTATTCTGTTGTATTCTGTTTATGCTTATTCTGCGTTATCTAAAAAATCTTTAATCTTGTCGACATAGCGGTCAAAAAAGGAGCGCTTGATTTGTCTTTCGGCAGTGTCGGATTCGTTTTTCTTTTCCGGCACCTCGACTTCATTGTACACTTCCTCTTCTACCGGCTTTTCTTCTGCAACTACCGGCTGAAAAACCACTTGTTTCGGCGCTTCGGCCACCACTTCTTTCAGTTCTATTTTATAAGCACTGTTGGAATTGTTTTCCACACTGTTCATTACCAATCCCACGGCAGTAGCAAATAAAGGGCTGGATATTTCTTCCCCGGAGTTCCCCGCCAAATGTTCGTTGGGGTAACCGATACGGGTATCCATTCCTGTGATGTATTCCACCAATTGCTTGATGTGCTTCAATTGCGAACCGCCACCGGTTAATACAATCCCGGCAATTAACTTTTTGCGCGGGTCTTCGTGACCGTAGGCTTTGATTTCGGTAAAGACCTGCTCAATAATCTCCACAACACGCGCGTGAATGATTTTAGACAAATTCTTCAACGATATCTCTTTCGGATCTCTTCCGCGTAAGCCCGGAATCGAAACGATTTCGTTGTCTTTATTTTCTCCCGGCCAGGCAGAACCAAATTTTGTTTTTAACAATTCGGCTTGTTTCTCGATAATCGAACACCCTTCTTTGATGTCATCTGTGATGACGTTTCCGCCAAAAGGCACTACAGCCGTATGACGAATGATACCGTCTTTGAAGATGGCCAAATCGGTCGTTCCTCCTCCGATATCAATCAAAGCCACACCGGCTTCTTTTTCTTCCTGACTCAATACTGCATCGGCTGAAGCCAAAGGCTCCAAGGTCAAACCTGACAACTCGATGCCTGAACTTTGGATACATCTTCCCACGTTTCTGATGGAAGAAGCCTGTCCTACTACCACGTGAAAACTCGCTTCTAAACGAGCGCCATACATTCCGATAGGCTCTTTGATTTCGGACTGCCCGTCAATTTTAAATTCCTGTGGCAACACATGGATAATTTCTTCTCCCGGAAGCATCGCCAATTTATTCACCTGATCAATCAACAGCTGAATGTCTTTGCCGCTGATTACTTCTTCCGGATTGGTCCTGATGACATAATCCGTATGCTGAATGCTGCGAATGTGCTGACCGGCTATGCCCACCACCACATCATTAATTTTATACCCTGAATTGTTTTCCGCTTCAAGAACTGCCTGTTGAATGGACTGGATGGTTTGCGTAATGTTATTCACCACACCACGAGCCACACCCAAGCTTTTGGATTTACCAACGCCTAATATTTCTAATTTCCCATACTCATTTTTCTTGCCAATCATGGCAACAATCTTGGTTGTTCCAATGTCTAATCCGACGGCAATATTCTCTTTTTCCATAATCTTCTATTTTATGCACACCACTTGCTTGGTAAACTTCAGGTTGATTACTCTGTATTTATCCAGCGTACTGTCTAAAACAGCTTTCTGAAAAAACGCTTTGTAATTTTTAAATTTTCTGTCAATGTTAATAGTTCGTCCGAAATCAATCCGGTAATCATAATTTCTGTTGGCCATCATCAGACTGCCGTTAGGCAAAACCTGTACCCCGATGATGTTCTTTTTCAAAAACTCATCTCTGTCAATCGTCCTCAACACTTCGGACAATTTTTCCTTTTTTACCACATTAATTTCTCCCGATATTAGCGGAACTCTGGCCGTATAATTCTCCGACAACGGCATACTATTCCCCTCACTATCAATATAAAAAGAACCCGTCTCATCAAACACTCTTCCAATGGGTGTTTTTTGTTGCACCACCGCTTTCAGAACCCCATCAACACTGACAAAAACATCTGCTTTTTGGATCATGTCTTGTTGGTTGACGGACTTTTCCAATTTATTCAAATCTAAATCAACTTTATTTAAAGTTTTTAGGTCCCTATTTTTTTCTATTAACAATTTATTAACCGTTTCAGCCTTTAAAAAAAGCTTGTTTTCTCCCACAAAAATCACCTCCGTTTTTTTGATTTTACGATGCTCATTTCGAAAGGAAGCGAACGAATACAGGAAGATGACCAATGCAATCATTAGTACCAATCTGATGTTTGTCCATGTCAAAATTTTCATGATAAAGCCTGTTTTATTTTCGGAACCATTTCTCCTATATCGCCTGCTCCTATGGTGACAATTATTTTAGCCTCATTTGCCAAAATTGTCGGTATTAAATCCGCTTTGGAAATCAATTTTTTATGTGGATTTTCGATTTTGGAAAGCAACCAAGTTGACGTAATTCCTTCCATAGGCAATTCTCTCGCCGGATAAATATCGAGCAACAAAATTTCGTCAAATTGTGATAAACTTTTGGCAAAATCATCCGCAAAATCTTTGGTTCTGCTGAACAAATGCGGCTGAAAAATCGCCAATACTTTTTCCCCGGGATACAACTCGCGTACCGCTTGGTGTACTGCATTGATTTCGGTTGGGTGATGGGCATAATCGTCTATGTAAACCAAGTCCTCCGACTTGATCTGATAGGAAAACCGGCGTTGAATTCCTTTAAATGATGCCAGGGCTTTAGCAATGGACTCGGTTGGGGTACCATAAGTTTTAGCCATCGCTAAAGCCATCAGGGCATTCATTAAATTGTGTCTTCCCGGCAAACCGAATTGCAGATTGAGCATGACTTCTGATGGGGTTTGCACATCAAAAACATAATAACCGTTTTCAATTCGAATATTGAAAGCCTTATAGGTTGCTTCTTGGTTAATTCCAGTTGTCATTCCCTCCAGAGGCAGACCTGTCGGAACAAACAGATTGTTTTTATTTTCTACTTTATCGGCAAATTCGCGAAATGAATCTTCTATTGCCGATTTGTCACCATAAATATCCAAATGATCTGCATCCATTGAAGTTACACACGCAATGTCCGGATACAAATGCAAAAACGAGCGATCAAACTCATCGGCTTCCACAACGGAGATGGCTTTTCCTTTTCCGATTAGGTTGGAATGATAATTCTCTACTATTCCGCCCACAAAAGCCGTAACATCAGCCCCGCTATCACAAAGAATATGTCCCAATATACTGGAAGTTGTTGTCTTTCCGTGCGTCCCGGCAACAGCAAAACAAAAGGTGTCTTTTGTAATAATTCCCAGTACTTCGGCTCGTTTTTTAACTACATAATCTCTTTCTAAAAAATAATTCCATTCTGAATGTGAAATCGGAACAGCCGGTGTAATGATGACCAAAGTGTTTTCGGTATAATAATCCGCCGGAATTAAATTGATATTGTCTTCAAAGTGAATGTTCATCCCGGCCGCTATCAATTCATCCGTCAACATGGTCGGCGTCTTGTCATACCCAGAAACATTTTTACCGATGTTTTGGAAATAACGTGCCAAAGCACTCATTCCAATGCCTCCGATACCGATGAAATAGACGTTATGTATTTGGTTTAAGTTCACTTTATTTTATCAGTTTTATAACTTCTTGTACGATGTCCTTTGTGGCGTTGGGTTTCGCCAACTTTTTGATGTTCTGGCTCAATTCATTTTGCAAATTTTCATCCGAAATCAAATTTGAAAATGTTG
Organism: Flavobacterium sp. XGLA_31; assembly: GCF_051547105.1. Classification (NCBI taxonomy): domain Bacteria; kingdom Pseudomonadati; phylum Bacteroidota; class Flavobacteriia; order Flavobacteriales; family Flavobacteriaceae; genus Flavobacterium; species Flavobacterium sp. XGLA_31. The sequence continues at coordinate 391,921 of NZ_JBPTTM010000003.1, forward strand.
TAGCAAACGCTGTATCCAATTCGCTTTCTTTAATCAAAATAGCCCCCTTCTTGTCAACGATGGCTTTTGCGTTTTTGGTTTGATGGTCTTCAGCCACATTGGGCGACGGAATAAAGATTACCGGTTTCCCCACCAAGCACAATTCCGAAACCGAAGAAGCTCCGGCACGTGAAATCACTACATCGGCAGCGGCATACACCAAATCCATCCGATCAATAAAAGCCAATACTTGTACATTTTCTTTTTCGGAAAAATGTTGGTATTCGTCTAAATATAACTTCCCACACTGCCAAATAACCTGAATGCCTAGCGCTGTTATCACATCAATTTCTTTAGCAATTAATTGATTGATTCTTCTGGCCCCCAAGCTTCCGCCGAGCACCAAAAGTGTTTTTTTATTCGGATCCAATTTGAAATGGGCCTGAGCTTCATTTCGTTTGGAATCAATTTCCAGCAAATCCTGCCGAACCGGATTACCGGTAATCACGATTTTAGCTGCCGGAAAAAAGCGCTCCAAATTTTCATAGGCCACACAAATGGCATTGGCTTTTTTACTCAACAGTTTATTGGTTATACCGGGATAGGAATTTTGTTCCTGAATCACCGTCGGAATGTTCAAACTGTTTGCCACCTGCAACAATGGACCACTGGCAAAACCTCCTGTACCAATCACCACATCAGGCTTGAAACTTTTTATAATTTGGCGAGAATTCCACAAACTACTCATTAATTTGAAGGGAAACATGGCATTTTGCAAGGTTAATTTTCGTTGCAAACCGGCAATCCAAAGTCCTTTAATCGGATAACCCGCTTGCGGTACTTTTTGCATTTCCATTTTATCTTTGGCCCCCACAAAAAGAAATTCAGCATCGGGAAAACGCGATTTTAATTCGTTGGCAATCGCCACTGCCGGGTAGATATGTCCTCCCGTTCCGCCTCCGCTTAATATGAATTTTAGTTTTCTCATCTTAATTTTTTTTCAACACAGGCTCCATCGGATTGGCTTTATCTTCAATCGAATAATTTTCCAATTCAGCTTGTAATGCTGCTTGTTCTGCCGCCTCTTCTTCTTGTAATTGTTTGTCAATCATGCGTTGTAAAGCATCTTCTCGTTTTTGTTTATCCGCAAGTTCTTCGGCAATTTCCTCTTCTTTTTTGGTCACGCTCAAGATAATTCCCAAAGCAATACAGGTCATCCAAATTGAACTTCCTCCCGAACTTATCAATGGCAATGTTTGTCCCGTAACCGGCAATAGCTCTACGGCCACGGCCATATTTGTCATCGCCTGAAAAATGATGGGAAAACCGAGTCCGACGACCACGAGCTTTCCAAAAAGCGAATTGGCTTTATGAGCAGCCACTACAAATCGAAACATCAGCAACAGGTACATTCCCAATATTACTAATCCGCCAAAAAGACCATATTCTTCAACAATAATGGCATAAATGAAATCGGAAGACGATTGCGGCAAAAAGTTTTTCTGCACACTTTTTCCCGGACCTAAACCGTAAACGCCTCCGGATGCTATAGCAATTTTGGCCTTTTCAATTTGGTAATCATCTTCATCAGGCTTATTGCTGGTAAAATTGTCAATACGGGCAATCCAAGTGTCCACACGATTAGGGAAAGCGCCCGGAAACGCTTTAGCTACCAAGATGAAAAACACCAACCCCAAAATCCCGGCACCGAGAATAATCCCGATGTATTTGATGGGATACTTCCCAATGAATGCTAACATGACCACCATGGCGAAAATCAAGGCCGCGGTAGATAAGTTTGCCGGCAAAATCAAGATTAGCGTAACGAAAACCGGCAGCCACAATTCCCATAAAGAAGACTGAAAGGTAACCGGAGTTTCGCGGGTTTTGGATAAATACCGGGCTACAAAAACATACAATACTATCGAGGCCAAAGTAGACGTTTGAAACGTAATCCCGATAAACGGAATCTGGATCCAACGGCTGGCATTGGCTCCTTCGATAATCGTACCTTTGAGCAAGGTATAAACCAACAACAGCCAAACCACCGGCAACAAAAACCGTGAAATGGTTCTGAAATAGTGATACGGAATTTTGTGGACTTTGTATAAAATAAAAAAGCCAACCGAAACCTGGGCGGCATGTTTGAGCAAATAGGTTAACGCATTGCCCGAACCGTGACGCATGTAGGCCAAGTTACTGCTCGCACTAAACACAGGCATAAACGAAAACAACGCCAACAGGGCTACAAATGCCCAGATGACTTTATCTCCTTTTAAACTGTGAATTAGTTCTTTCATTTTTTATTAAGGTTAAGGATTTTCGATTGAAGATTTAGACAATTCACAAATCTCAAACGCATCTTCTAAATTTTACAAATTTTGCACTGCCGCTTTAAACTGTTTTCCTCTGTCTTCATAATTTTGAAACAAATCAAAACTGGCACAAGCCGGAGACAACAATACCGCATCTCCTTTTTCAGCCAAGTGTTTGGCTGTATTAACCGCATCACGCATGTTATCTACTTCCACCATCATATCCACCACATCGCTGAACGCATCGATGATTTTTTTATTATCCAGTCCCAAACATATAATCGCTTTCACTTTTTCGCGAACTAACGGCATTAATTCGGCATAATCATTTCCTTTGTCCACACCACCCACAATCCACACAGTTGGCACTGTCATGCTGTCTAAAGCAAAGAACGTTGCGTTAACGTTAGTGGCCTTACTGTCATTGATGTATTGTACGTTTTGTATTTTGAGTACTTTTTCCAAACGATGTTCTACACCCTGAAAATTGGATAAACTTTCGCGTATGGTTTGTTTTCTGATTTTCATCAGCTGAGCCACCGAAGTAGCCGCCATAGCGTTTTTCATGTTGTGTTTTCCTTCCAATGAAATGTCTGCCGTTTTCATTTCAAATTCTTCGTTGTTGATGATGATATCCATAGTCTCGTTTTTTATAAAGGCTCCATTTTCAAATGTTTTGGTTAGTGAAAACGGAATTAGTTTAGCTCTTGTTTTGTTGTGTTTCAACCAGTTTGAAATCGCTTCGTCATCGGCGTCATAGATGAAGAAATCGTCTTCGGTTTGGTTCATGGTTATTCTGAATTTTGACTCTATATAATTTTCATATTTGTATTCGTATCGATCCAAATGATCAGGACTGATGTTGGTCAGGATGGCGATTTCCGGTTTATACTCGATGATACCATCCAATTGAAAACTGCTCAATTCCAACACATAATAGTCGTAGTTTTCTTCGGCTACCTGCCAGGCAAAACTCTTCCCGATGTTTCCTCCCAATCCTACATTCAAACCTCCTTCTTTCAGCAAGTGATAGGTCAGCATGGTCGTAGTCGTTTTACCGTTACTTCCTGTGATTCCGATAGTCTTGGCTTTGGTAAAAGGTTTGGCAAACTCTATTTCCGAGATTATCGGAATTTCTTTTTCCGTCAGCTTCTTTACCAAAGGAGTCTTGTCCGGAATCCCGGGGCTTTTCATCACCACATCTGCATTGAGAATTAACGCTTCTGTATGTTGCTCATCTTCCCATGGAATATTGTATTTCGTAAGAACGTCTTTGTATTTATCTTTTATTTTTCCAAAATCAGATACGAAAACATCATATCCTTTTTGTTGTCCCAAAATGGCGGTACCCACGCCACTTTCTCCTCCGCCAAGCACTACTAACCTTTGCATTATCTCAATTTTAAAGTCACTATGGAAACGATAGCCAGCAAGATGGCTACAATCCAAAAGCGGGTTACAATTTTACTCTCGTGATAGCCTTTCTTTTGGTAATGGTGGTGCAAAGGCGACATCAGGAAAATGCGGCGCCCTTCGCCAAAGCGTTTTTTGGTGTATTTGAAATAAGAAACCTGTAAAATCACGGATAAGTTTTCGGCAAAGAAGATGGCACACAATACCGGCAACAACATTTCCTTACGAACCGAAATGGCTAATACTGCGATGATGCCGCCAATGGTTAAACTTCCGGTATCGCCCATAAAAACAGAGGCCGGATAGGAATTGTACCAAAGAAACCCGATTAAAGCGCCTACGAATGCCGAGATGAAAACGGTCATTTCTCCCGAATTCGGAATGTACATGATGTTCAAATAGCTTGACAAAATCACGTTCCCCGAAACGAAAGCAAAAATTCCGAGTGCCAATACTGAAATAGCCGAAGTACCGGCTGCCAAGCCATCAATTCCATCGGTAAGGTTAGCTCCGTTAGAAACTGCTGTGATGATAAAAATCACAATCGGAATGAATACCAACCAAGCCCAGTTTTCATATCCATCTCCAGCCCATTCAATGATTTTGGCATAATCCAATTCGTTGTTTTTCATAAATGGAATAGTGGTTACCGTCGATTTGGTTTCGGCCGGCATTTCACTGATTACATTTTCAGTACGATTGAACGTTATTGGCGTATTAGATCTTTCTCTAACGGTAACTCCCGGGTGGAAATACAACACAGAACCCACTATCAAACCCAAGCCCACCTGACCAATTACCTTAAAAATACCTTTCAATCCTTGTTTGTCTTTTTTGAAAATTTTGATGTAGTCGTCAACAAAACCAATAGTACCCATCCAAAGTGTAGTCACTATCAAAAGAATGATGTAGATATTATTCAACTTGGTCAACAACAAAACCGGAATCAGCGTGGAGATGATAATGATTAATCCCCCCATGGTTGGTGTTCCTGCTTTTTGAGTCTGCCCTTCCAATCCCAGCTCTCTGACAGTTTCTCCTACTTGCTGATTTCTCAAAAAGTTGATGATTTTTTTACCGTAAATAGTCGAAATCATCAGCGAAAGAATCAACGCTAAAGCTGAACGAAAGGTGATGTATTGGAACACGCCCGTTCCGGGCACATCCATGGTTTTGTCGAGGTATTCAAATAAATAATATAGCATAGGTTATTTATTTAGTTGTTCTAAAAATTCTTTTACAATTTGCATATCATCAAAATCGTGGCGAACGCCTTGAATTTCCTGATAGGTTTCATGACCTTTTCCGGCTATGAGAATAATATCGTTTGGTCCGGCCAACTGACAGGCCGTTTTAATGGCTTGCTTTCGGTCAACAATTGAAAGTGTTTTTCTCTGATTTTGTAGCTCAACTCCTTTTTCCATATCAGCAATAATATCGATAGGGTCTTCGCTTCTCGGGTTGTCCGAAGTGATGATAACTTTGTTACTCATTGACGAAGCAATATTTGCCATAATCGGTCTTTTGGTTTTATCTCTGTCGCCACCACAACCCACTACAGTAATTAATTGCTCATTATTGGTGCGGATATCATTGATGGTTTTTATCACGTTTTCCAATGCATCAGGCGTATGAGCATAATCTACAATAGCGGTGATTTTTTGATCAGATACAATGAATTGAAATCGGCCTGAAACACTCTCCAATTCTGAAAGCAATCGCAACACTTCCAATTTATCCAAACCTAACTCTACTGCGGCACCATAAATTGCCAATAAATTGTAGGCATTAAAAGTCCCTATCAATCGCACCCATACTTCATGTTCGTTGATTTTTAACAATAACCCCGACAATTGGTTTTCGAGTATTTGTGCTTTATAATCAGCATAGGATTTTAAGGCATAGGTTAGTTTTCGAGCCGCTGTATTTTGCAGCATCACCAAACCATTTTTATCGTCAATATTGGTCAAAGCAAAAGCCGATTTGGGCAAATGGTCAAAAAACGATTTCTTCACATCGCGGTATTCGGCAAATGTGGGATGGTAATCCAAATGATCGTGGGACAAATTGGTAAAAACACCTCCGGCAAAATGAAGGCCTTCCGTACGTTTTTGATGAATACCATGGGAACTCACTTCCATAAAGCAGTACTCTACGCCCACTTCACTCATTTCAGCCAAATAATAATTGATGGTCAACGAATCGGGAGTGGTATGTGTGGCCTTGTATTCAACATCATCCACCAAAATTTTCACGGTAGAAAGCAAGCCTACTTTATAGCCCGCTTTTTTGAATAATTGGTACAAAAGCGATGCAATGGTCGTTTTACCGTTGGTACCGGTAATCCCAACTAATTTTAAATTTTGTGACGGATTCCCATAGAAATTGGAAGCCAAACAAGCCAAAGCGGAATTGGTGTCTTTTACCTGAATATAGGTGACACCCGTCACAATGATTTGTGGTAACGTATCACAAACAATAGCTACCGCTCCCTGATTAATGGCTTTTTCAACAAAGTCATGCCCATTGGAAACGGTTCCGCGTATTGCCACAAAAACATCATTCTCGGCGACTTTTCGGGAATCGAACTCGATTTTGTTAATTGCCATTTCAGTCGAGCCCTTTACAGCCTCGATAGCAACTTTGTACAATATGTCTTTTAAAATAATCACGATAATTCGAGTATGATGGTTTTATTTTTATCTAAAGCTTGACCGGCGGGAATGGATTGTTTTTTCACTTTCCCGATGCCAATGACTTTGACTTTCATTTTTAAATTTTCCAAAAGCGCTACGGCATCCATACCGCTCATCCCTTTTAAATTGGGAATAACTTTGGCATCCGTCTGAAACTTTACATTGTAATCGTTATAGGCTATTTCCTGCTTGTTTACTTTGCGGTTTAGGTTTTTGATGGTATTGGTGGAAGGAGCATCGGTAAAAATCTTTTGCGCAATGCGTTTGAAAACCGGCCCAGCCACATCGGCTCCATAATAATTATTTCCGGAAGTATTGGGTTTGTGCACCACTACTATACAGGAATATTTTGGATTTTCAACAGGAAAGAATCCTACGAAAGAAGAGATATAATGCTTCTCCGTACCTCTGTTTTTGGCATAATTGGCCTGAGCTGTTCCTGTTTTCCCTGCCATTGAAAAATCTTTGGAATACAGTTTGGAACCGGTTCCGCGTTTCACCACATTTTGCATTACAGCCTTTAATTTTTTAATCGTTTCGTCAGAACAGATTTTTGGATTGATGACTTGCTTATCGTATTTTTTGATGGTTTTGTTCCATTCTTTAATCTCGGAAACAAATTGTGGTTTTACCATCTCGCCATTATTGGCAACGGCATTGTAAAGAGTTAACGTTTGCAACGGAGTAACCGCCACTCCGTAGCCAAATGCCATCCATGGTAATGAAATAGCGCTCCAATGCTTGTCATTCGGTTGAGGAATGTAGGGTCTGCCTTCTCCTTGAAAAGGCAATCCAAGTGGTTTATTCAACCCCATTCGATTAATTCGGTCCACAAACTCTTGCGGGTTGTTTTTATAATTTTCATAAACCGCCTGAACCATTACGGTATTGGAAGAAACTTCAAAACCGCGCGCCAGTGAAATTCTGCCGTAGCCCCCTTCGTGGGAATCACGCACCTTTTTGCCACGATATTCAATAACACCTCCATGACTGTCAAAAACGGCACTGGTATCTATTTTATGATCATCAAGCAGTGCGATTAAGTCAATCAATTTAAAAGTAGAACCTGGTTCATGAGCTTCGGCTACTGCATAGTTGGTCGTTTCGAAGTAAGTGGAATCAGAGGGATTTAATTTTCCCAAATTGGAAATTGCTTTAATTTTTCCGGTTTTAGTTTCCATTACCACTACGCAGCCGTGCTCTGCCTTGTATTCTTCTAATTGTTTCAACAATGAATGATGGGCAATGTCCTGAATGTAAACATCAATAGTTGAAATTACATCATAACCATCTTGAGGATCAACTTCGTTCACATCGCGAATAGGTTTCCATTGTCCTTTGGCTATTTTCTGCTTTAATACTTTGCCGTCTTTTCCGTTCAGATAACTTCGAAATGACCATTCAATACCTTTACCATCCCGTTTTCCGTCATCATTTACCTTGTCATAACCAATGGTTCGCAATGCAATTTTTCCAATCGGGTATTTACGCACCGTTTCCTGCTCTGTAATCATCCCTCCTTTATTGGGCCCTAAGTTGAACAACGGAAAAGATTTGATTCGCATGTACTCTGTGTAGCTCAAATCGCGAGCGATAAACATGTATCGACTTTTGTTGGCACGTGCCATTCGCAAACGAGTATTATAATAATCGGAGCCTTTACCAAACATTTTTGACAACGAATCAGACAAACCTCTAACATTGTTATCAAAGGAATCTCCTTTGGGTGCCACCGCATCAAAACGAATGTTATAATTTGGAATAGAAGTAGCCAACAGACTACCATCGGAGGAATAAATATTTCCTTTATTGGCTGGAATAACAAAGTTTTTCACAGTTCTTTCTTTGGCCAATTTTCTATAATAATTACCTTCAACCCACTGTATCTTGGAGAGTTTAAAAGTAATTGCTATAGCCATCAGAAAGATTGCAAAAGCAACTAAATAAATTCGGTAAGAGATATGTTTGTCCTCTACTGCCATAATTTTTGAAAGAAACTTTTTTCTGTGGGTTTACTAACTTTTATTTTTTGGGGCGGAACCGACGAAGGGAAAATTTTTCGCTCAACCATTTCCTCTGAAACAGTCGATTCCATCTTTAATTTCATTAATTCGGAACGCTTATCAACAAACTCAGAACGCAACTCTTTTACTTCGTTGGTCAACTCTGCTATACGGTAAACTTTTTGGTCGTAATTATGTCCATAAGCAATCATCAGTATGGCTAAAAAAATACAGAACACAATAAACCGCCAGTTCTTTGTTGCATCTTCATTGACTAAAAAGCGGGCTTTCAATATGCTGTAAACTCCTTTTTTCATTTCAATTATATTTTTTCTGCGATTCTCAATTTGGCGCTGCGAGCTCTGTTATTTTCTTTGATTTCAGCATCAGTTGGCACAATCAGTTTACCAACTAATTTAAACGGAACTGAAAAATTTCCATAAAAATCGCGTTCCGGCTCTCCTTCAAAAAGACCATTTTTCATAAAACGCTTTACTAATCGGTCTTCTAAGGAGTGATATGAAATAACACTTAACCTTCCTTCCGGCTTCAATATTTCAAGAGACTGTTCTAAAAATTCTTTGAGCACTTCCATTTCTTGATTGACTTCTATTCTAACCGCTTGATAGATTTGTGCCAAAATTTTATTCTTAAATTGTTCCGGCAAAAATTTGGTCAATACTATTTTCAGCTCATCAGTAGTTTTAATGGCTTTTTTTTCTCTTGCTTCAATAATGGTTCTTGCCAGTGCTGGTGCTGCTTTCAATTCTCCGTAGTCCAAAAACACCCTACGCAAATTGGCATCATCATATTCATTAATCACTTTGTAAGCATCAAGTTCATTTTTTTTACTCATCCGCATATCCAAATCCGCATCGAAGCGGGTAGAAAAACCTCTTTCAGGAACATCAAACTGGTGAGATGAAACACCCAAATCAGCCAAAATCCCATCTACGCTTTTCACACCGTGAAATCTCAAAAACCGTTTGATATACCTAAAATTCTCCTGAATAAGCGTAAATCTCTCATCCGGTAGCGAGTTTGCCCAAGCATCTTCGTCTTGATCAAACCCAAACAACCTTCCATTAGGCCCTAAACGACTTAAAATTTCTTTTGAATGACCTCCTCCACCAAAAGTCACATCTACATAAACTCCATCAGGCTTGATATTCAATCCATCAACAGTTTCTTTCAGCAAAACGGGATTATGATATTCCATTGTCATCGTCATTAATATTTCCCATCACATCTTCAGCCAAATCGGCAAAATCAATATCCTCCCCGGCAATAGATTTTTCATACAGATCTTTGTCCCAAATCTCCACTATGTTTACTGCCGAAGACAGCACAATATCTTTGGAAATTTTACCAAAAACCACTAAATCTTTAGGGATTAACAAACGACCCAAATCATCCACTTCCAACACTTTTACACCAGCGGTAAAGCGACGAATGAAGTCGTTATTTTTCTTCACAAAACGATTGAGTTTATTGATTTTTTCCATCATCAAATTCCACTCAACCATAGGATACAACTCCAAACAAGGCTGAAACACCGATCGCTTCAAGACGAAACCATCTTGAAGAGAATTAGCCAGTTGCTTCTTTAAAGCCGAAGGAATCATTAGCCTTCCCTTGGCATCAACTTTGCATTCGTATGTCCCGATTATGGAGTTCAACTGTAATTTATTTTGATTATCAGCAAAAATATAAAAATATTTACCACTAATTACCACTAATTACCACTTTGTTGATAAGTTTTACCACTTCATTACCATTTATTTAGAAAACTGAACAATATCAGTTTATTGCTTTCTTTAACGATTTTTTAAGAAAACAAAGAAGACTGTGAATAAACTTTATAAAAAGTTGTTTTTAAGACTTTTTAATGCGAAAAATAAACAGCATCAAAATGCAGCTTCTCCAAAATAATTTGAAAAAAAATGACGGGTTCATTTATAAAATTGTTGATGAAATTGTCGATTTTGGCAGTAAATATTCTGGCCATCAAAAGGTTTTTAGCTATAAAATCATATATTTGCTCACGATGTAAAAGTCGAAAATCATATGAAAGGAAATTTTAAAAAAGAAGGTAGGTATTCTTATTTTGAAGCCGGTGAAGGCACCCCAATTGTTGTTTTGCACGGATTGATGGGGGGATTAAGCAACTTTGGTGGCGTTGCCAATTATTTTTCTGAAAAAGGATACAAAGTGGTAATACCTGAGCTTCCTATTTACAGTCAAAGTATTTTAAAAACCAATGTAAAAGCCTTTGCCCGTTATGTGAAAGACTTTATTACTTTCAAAGGATTTGATCGGGTAATTCTACTTGGCAATTCACTCGGAGGTCACATCGCTTTATACCATTCAAAAATGTATCCCGAAAAAGTAGCCGGATTGGTAATTACCGGAAGTTCTGGACTTTACGAAAGTGCAATGGGGGATAGTTACCCGAAACGAGGAGATTATGAATACATCAGAAAGAAAGCGGAAGCTGTTTTTTACGACCCAAAAGTAGCTACAAAAGAAATTGTTGACGAAGTGTTTTCGGTGGTAAATGACCGGATTAAAGTAATCAAAACCTTGACCATTGCGAAAAGTGCCATTCGTCACAACATGGCCAAAGATTTACCAAAAATGCATGTGAAAACCTGTATCATTTGGGGCAAAAACGACCAAGTAACACCACCGGATGTTGCAGAAGAGTTTCACAAATTGATGCCCAATTCTTCTTTATATTGGATTGACAAATGTGGTCATGCCGCTATGATGGAACATCCTGACGAATTCAATCGTTTGCTACACGAGTGGTTAAAAGAAGTTCATTTATAAAACAAAAGTCCTCTTTGGACTTTTTTATTTTTACCAAACATGAAAATTAATTCTGCCGAATTCATCATCAGCAATTCTGATGTAAGCAAATGTCCGAAGGATCCTCTACCGGAATATGCGTTTATTGGACGTTCCAACGTGGGAAAATCATCTTTAATCAACATGTTGACGAACCATAAAAATTTGGCAAAAACCTCAGGAAAGCCGGGAAAAACCCAATTGATTAATCATTTTAAAATCAACTCTAATTGGTTTCTGGTAGATTTACCAGGCTATGGTTACGCCCGGGTTTCTAAGAAAACCAAAGAAGTATTTCAGAAATTCATTACTGATTATTTTGAAAAGAGAGAGCAATTGGTTTGCGCCTTTGTTTTAATAGATATTCGTTTGGAAGCCCAAAAAATCGACTTGGAATTCATTAATTATTTGGGGGAAATTGAGGTGCCGTTTTGTATTATTTTCACTAAAGCCGACAAAGTCAGCAAAACCAAAATTGACTCCCATATTGCCGCTTACCGCAAAGCACTTTTGGCGAACAATTGGGAAGAAATGCCACAGCACTTTGTTACATCGTCTTTAGAATCTACAGGAAGAGATCAAGTACTGTCATTCATAGACGACGTAAATGATGAAATGTTTAAAGGCAATACTCTATAAAAAAGGCGGTCATCTGACCGCCTTTTTTATTTTCTCAATTCTAATTTTTCCGCAAAATAATCACAGAAATCTTTCATAGTATCAGCCATTTTCTCGTCGGCGGTAGCTCGTTGAAAAGTATCGGCCATGGCAACCAAAGTTTGATGAAAGAACAACTTCATTTCATCTACAGGCATATCTTTGGTCCACAAATCAATTCGAAGGGTTTCCTGCACTTTGCTGTCCCAAATGGAAAGCATCATGGCTTTAGCTTCTTCTTGCTCAACTCCTCCATCTTGTGCAGTCCAAGATAGTTTCTCGGGTATCCGGTTTTCATCCAGCTCGACAAGGAATTTTATCTCTGAGGTGATTTTATTATTCATTCTTTTTGGGTTTGTATTTTGATTTTTCAAATAGTTGTTTAGCATCCATTTTCAGCATATCCTGCATACTGACTTCGTTATTTTCCATAAACGAGCGTACAATCTGCCAGCCAATCCATTGCCCAACCCTTCCCGGGGATTCGTTGTCAATTTCAAGGTAAAATTTTGAAAACGGCGCTGGATTGATGAATCGGTTTGGCAATCTCGAATCAGAATCAAAAAGAAGGTTCTCTTCAATAAAAAAACGCCAAATATAGCTTTCATTCTCTTGGCACCAAGTTATCTGCTCAGGCTTATAACCAATTTTTTCAGAATCTGTATAATCGGGCAACATCAAATCTTTCATATACAACTCCTTCCCATAATAAACCATATTAGACAATAAAGTATTGTCCTTTGGCGGGGGAATTTTTCTAATCGCATAACTTGAAACAATATCAGGCATCATTTGTCTTTCCTCAAAATTCTGTTTTAAATAGGCTGGAAACGTATAAAATTTACTGTCTTTGCCAAGATACAATTCCAAAGCAATAATCAATTTATCATTGGCATAAATTGCTTTACTATTATAATCCATTTCAGCAATAACGGTATAAATTTTGGGCATAACCGTATCTGGAAAATAATATTTGAAATGCTTAAATAAATCTTCGATTTCAGTAGTTTGTTTATTAAAATCAGGATATTTTTTTTGCACCGCTGCATATAAATCTCTCCAATCTTTGTTTTGCATTTTTTCTATCCAAATAGCATCTGGGGTACCTTCAGGGAAAAAAAAAGGATATTCAGCTTTTAACCTCATCAAATCATTAGGGCTACTTTCAAAAAAAGCTTGATCAAAACGATCTACTTTTAATTCAACCGGAATGGCTTCCACAGCTTTTTCTACTTTTGATTTTTTATCACAAGAAACCAAAGCCAAAAGCAAGAGTAGAGCCAAAATGTGTTTTCTCATTTTTAAGGAATTTATAAGACAGAAATGAATTTAAAAAGATTTCGATTTTTTTACATTTGCAAATATACATTGCAGGTTTTAAAAAATTTCATAAGAAATGTCTAAAAAAAGTAAAATTGAGGTAGGGAAAGTTAACACGTATATTGTTACATGGTTGAAGGATTATGCGACAAAAGCCAAAGTAAATGGATTTGTGGTGGGAATCTCAGGAGGTGTAGACTCTGCAGTGACTTCGTCGTTGTGTGCACAGACAGGCTTGACCACTTTATGTGTTGAAATGCCAATACATCAGGACGAGAAACAGATAAGCAGAGGAAGGGAACACATAGAGCAATTGAAAAAACGTTTCCCGAATGTAAAAAGTATGGAAGCAGATTTGACAACGGTCTTTGAAACTTTTAAAACAGTTGTGCCCGGAAGTGATGATAATACAAAGTTGGACTTAGCCTTGGCCAACACCAGAGCTCGTTTGAGAATGAGCACATTATATTACTTTGCCGGCATACACGGATTGCTGGTAGCCGGAACAGGAAACAAGGTGGAAGACTTTGGAGTTGGCTTTTTTACCAAATATGGTGATGGTGGTGTGGACTTGAGTCCAATTGCCGATTTGATGAAAAGTGATGTCTATGCCTTAGGAGCACATTTGGAAATTCCCGAATCTATACAAAACGCTGCACCAACAGATGGTTTGTTCGGAGATTCGAGAACAGATGAAGAACAAATCGGAGCCAGTTATGATGAATTGGAATGGGCTATGATAGAGTCCGAAAACAACAAAAAAAGAGAAGATTTTACAGATAGAGAAAAAGAAGTTTATGCGATTTTCAGCAAGTTAAACACTATAAATCAGCATAAAATGAATCCGATTCCTGTATGTTTAATCCCAAAAAACATGAAATAATTAACTTTTTTACAATATAATTATTTAACTTTACAGTAAATTTCTATTAATTTTTTATCAAATACCACAATTATGATAAATGTATGTATTGCTGATAACTTTCCAGTTGTACACTTTGGAATGAAAGCTTACTTCAAGGACCATCCTGAAATAAGTATCGTATCCAACGTAGGAAATTTTTTTATGGTTCCCGATGCGTTAAGAAACAAAGAAATTGACGTCTTAATCATCGATTTAGAGCTTGAGGGATTAAAGAGTATTTATGAAATCAAGTCAATCATCAGAAATTTTCCAAAAACTAAAGTTATCGTTTTTAGTAGTTTGTCTGAACACATTTACGCTCCAAATGCTATCAAAGCAGGCTGTGCAGGATATGTTCACAAGACATCAAAGCTTGAGAATTTAGGTATAACCATTGTCAAAGTACATCAAGGACAAATTATCCTGAATGAAGAAATCAAGAGAAACCTAGCATTAATTGCCAAACAGAACAAATCAGAGCGTCTATATCGAAAACTTTCGAACAGAGAGATTGAGGTGTTACGTTTCTTAAGTGACGGCAAGAAAAACAACGAAATCGCCAAGATTTTAGCGCTTAACGAGAAAACCATCAGTACGTATAAACTTCGTCTTTTAACGAAGCTAAATGTAACCAACTTGGTGGACTTAGTTAACAAAGCTAAAACATTAGAAATCGTTTAAAATTAAAAACCCGCTAATCGCGGGTTTTTTTTATAAATAAGTAGACCGTATTCTTCCTATTTTATTGGTCAAATTCACCTTGAGTTTGTTATAATCATTTATGATGGCTTTAAGCTCCTCTAAATCATTTTCCCCCTCACCCGTTGTATAACTCTGCATTAAATCCATGATTACCTTATTGATGAGATATTCGCGCAAAGAAATCAAAGTTTCCGTAACTAAATTAGTAAGCACTTCTTCGGAATCTTTTTCTTTAACAAAAACCTGCTTTTTCTCTAACCATCCGGCTAATGTATAGCGCTCATTTTCCATTATTAAATTTGAAATAAAACTTGCATGAGCCTCTTCTAAAGTATTCATATAAGTTACTATATCAAAACTGGAATTGTTGACATAATTACGAATCAAATCGTTATAAATTTCCTGAAATAATGGATTTGTAAAACTGATTTCATCTTCTTGAAGACTCAAAAAAATGCGTTCCGAAATTTTACATTTTATTTTTTCTTTAACTTCTACTTCATTGCCTTCTTCATCAAAATTGATATAGATGTTTTCAAAATCAGTTTCCAAATTCCCATACAAAATCAACATATTGATAATGCTGATTTCCAGATTGGACAGTATATCTAATTTTTCTCTTGAAACCTCAACATCATGCTTAACCACTTCAAAAGCCTTTTGTTCGGTCTTAAGCTTCTTTCCTGCCTCAGCAATATCTTTCTGAACCAATTGTGCCAAAGTATTTAGCAGCACTTGTTCAGAGATATCCATGATACGGGCTGTCTCTTGGATATAGATTTCCCTTTTGATTCGATCCGGAATTTTTGAAATACTCACCACCATATCCCGAATCAAATCGGCTTTCTTTATGGGGTCATTTTGTGCTTCATCCATCAAAAGCGAAGCCTTGAACTGAATAAAATCTTTGGCATTGTTTTCCAAATAGTGCACCAAGTCCTCATACGATGTTTTTCGGGCAAAGCTATCCGGATCGTCACCATCGGGAAAGGTACATACTTTTACATTCATTCCTTCTTCCAAAATCAAGTCAATTCCTCGAACGGAAGCCCTAAGTCCTGCCGCATCACCATCAAAAAGCACCGTAATATTTTTGGTCAGACGGTTGATTAATCTTATTTGATCAGGAGTCAAAGCCGTTCCTGAAGACGCTACCACGTTCTCGATTCCAGCCTGATGCATTTGTATCACATCAGTGTAACCTTCTACCAAATAACAATTGTTTTGTTTAGCAATGGCTTGTTTGGCATGAAAAATACCGTAAAGCACTTTGCTCTTGTGATAAATATCGCTTTCAGGTGAATTGAGGTATTTAGCAGCCTTTTTATCATTGGTCAAAATCCTACCGCCAAAACCTAAATTTCGTCCGGACAAACTTTGAATTGGAAACATGACTCTGCCTTTAAAGCGGTCAAAATGCTTGCCATCTTCTCTGGTAATGGTCAGCCCTACTTTTTCTAAAAACTGTAGTTGATATCCTTTAGACAGTGCTTCTTTAGTAAACGCATCCCAAGATTCAGGCGAGTAGCCTAAACCAAATTTGGCAATGGTTTCATTTGTAAAGCCTCTTTCTTTAAAATAAGTTAGGCCAATGGCTTTACCTTCCTCCGTATTTAAAAGTGTTTCATGGAAATAGTTTTTGGCAAATTCAGAAACCAAATACATACTTTCTTTTTCATTGGCTTCCATTTTATCTTCTTGAGAAACCTCAGTTTCTTCAATTTCGATGTTATACTTATTTGCCAAATACCGAATGGCTTCAGGATAGGTAAAATGTTCGTGTTCCATCAAGAAAGTCACGACACTACCTCCTTTTCCCGAGCTGAAATCCTTCCAAATCTGTTTAACCGGTGACACCATGAAAGACGGGGAGCGTTCATCCGAAAACGGACTCAATCCCTTGAAGTTGCTGCCGGCGCGTTTAAGCTGAACGAAATCACCAATGACTTCCTCCACACGGGCCGTTTCAAATACTTTATCTATGGTTTCGCGACTAATCAAAATAACTGGAACGATTTAAATTGAAGAGGGTAAATTTACACAAATTAACACACAAAAAAAGATGCTTCATTACTGAAACATCTTTCGAAGTATAAAATTAACTCAAACAAATTAGTTTAAATCAAAACGAACACCCAATGAGATATTGTTTTGTTTGATAGCATTGTCTTTAAACAAGGGATTCAAATCGTATTTCAGATAAATACTCGTGGCACCATAACCTAAGTAAGTACTTACCCCATAGATAAAATCATTGGCATTGAAATTTCCTCTGGTCTTTTGGGTCACATCGCGGCCGCCGTCCTCGTATTTCAATATTTGCTTTGACTTAACGCGAACTCCTGCATAACCACCAATTCCGAAGCGAAAACTCTCATGCGTACGGAACATTTTTTTTCCTTCTTTACTCATTTTTGCCTTGGTAAAATCAAACTCTAAGTGAAGGGGTGTGGTGATGTATACGTTTCTGAAACGAGAATCCTCTAAATGAATCGGACTTTCTACTAAATCCGTTTGATCTCCATTCACCACAAAATAACGGTTGTCCGTCGGGCGCAAGTTGTTATACATTAATGACATTCCGTATTTCAAATGCAGGAGGTTGTCATTTTTCATCAAACGGGTATTCCAAGTCACACCCCATTCGTAAAAGTGGGAGCCCCAGTATCGATAATCTGAATTTGCCACGGCTCCGTCGGTCACCAAATTGTTTACTCCCATAGCAAACACAAACTGAGAAGTCGTTCTACGCTCCGGGCGTTTAACTGTATCGTTGACAAAATTAAACGAGAATGTTTTGGTTTTCGAGTCTTTCAATTTTCCGTCTACTTTTTGCTGTACCAAATCTTTCAGTTCGTCCTGTGCTTGTGCAATACGGGTTTCAATATTCTTGGAGCGGGTTTCGGCCAACAATAATTTCTTGGCATCGGCCTGTTCTCTGGTTATTGTTCCTGCTTCCAATTCTTTGTTTACGGCTTCGATTTCTTCTTTCAATGCTCCCTTTTCTTCTTTGGAAATGGCTTCTATTTTATTAGCAATTAGTCGGGCTTTCATTTCGAAAGTAGCTTCTTGTGCCGTTGCCTTACTAACTAAAAAGGTCAATGCCAATGAGGCGTAAATAATAAAATTCTTCATGATAATGTTGATTAATGTAATTGATGATTGTTATTCTTTGTTGTTTCGGTTGGCCAAAGCCACTTTAATTTCCTGGTAATTTTTGCTCAGTTTGCTAAACGTTTTTTCCCGGAACGTTTGATTGAGTTCTCCGTCAATTTGCGACAGTAAGCTTTTGGCATCTACTTTCATTGTTGAGTTTTTAGAAGTCGATTGCTTGGCTGCAGCATCTAGACTGGCCAGTAAGTCCGCATCGGACATTGTTTCTCTTTTTACCGCAATAGTCTCTTTGGAGTCGACAATTTTGGGCAAGTCTTTGAGTGCTACGTCATCTGAGTTTTGAAAAATAATTTCTTTGTCTTTGATGATTTGACTCTGATAAGCATTGTCTTTTTGATTTACTGTTGTTTTTTGATTGATGATTGATGATTGATTTGACGTTTGATTATCCGTTGTGGCGATTGCTTCGATATCTTTTTCACTTTTAACAATCGGCAATTGATTGTGTTTTACCACATTTTGTAAGGTATCTGCTTTAGTTTCTGTCCCAACAACATTATTTATCGGTTTAATTTCTGTACTGTTTGGCATGAAAAAAAACATACCAAGTGTTACTAAAACCAAAATACTGGCAGCAATGAACAAAAAGCCAAAAGGTCGTTTTGTTTTTTTTTCTTCTGCTACCGAAAGCATCGCATCCAATCGATCCCAAGCCTGAGATGAAGGCTGAATTTCTCTGACATTCAACTTGTCTCTGAACTGTTTTTCTATATTATTCGGTTCCATTTTCATAATTTTTTAATTTGGTGATATGCTCCTGCAGCATTTTTCGAGCGTGTGACAATTGCGATTTTGAAGTTCCTTCACTAATTCCTAGCATTGCCGCAATTTCCTGATGCTTAAAACCTTCTATTGCATATAAATTGAAAATCATTTTATACCCTTCTGGCAAACTGTCAATCAAAAACTGAATGTCTTCAACTGAAAAGTGACTTTCAATATTATTATGTCTTTCTTCAAAGAAATTTTCATCTTCAACAAACTTCACTTTTTTATTAACTCTGATAAATGAGATGCATTCGTTTATCATAATTCGGCGAATCCAACCTTCAAAACTTCCCTTGTGTTCAAAGTGTTTTAAAGCCGTAAACACCTTCATGAAAGCCGTAATCATAATATCCTCTGCCTGATGCAAGTCTTTAATATATAGTCGACAAACACTTAGCATTTTTGAAGCATACTTCGAATAAATCATGTGCTGGGCGTGACGATTATTTTCGACGGCCAATTCGATTAATTCTTTTTCATCTTTATGTAAGTTGATTACTTTCAAAACCTATTGTTAGAGTTCTATGAGCATAGACGAATGTCATTGAAAAATGGTTGCATGACATTTTAAAAAAAATCTAATTTTGAGATTACCAAGTAAACAATCTCAACAAAATCAACACTTTGAAGCAAAAAATATTTAAAAGAAATTATTTTTTTCTCTTAATAACATAATTCACCATGAGTGAAAGTGCATCTCTATATTCTGATTGGGGAAAATTTTCTAAGATTTGAAGAGCTTCTTGTTGGAACTGCACCATTTTTTGTTCGGCATAGTGCAAACCGTTTTTATCTTTTACAAATTGAATCACTTCCTTGACGCGTTTTTTATCCTTATTGTAATTCTTAATAGAATTAATGCACCAACTTTTTTCTTTATCTGTACAATGGTTTAAAGCATATATTAAAGGCAATGTCATTTTTTGTTCTTTAATATCAATTCCGGTAGGTTTGCCTATGGCGTCATCAGTATAATCAAATAAATCGTCTTTGATTTGAAATGCCATCCCAATCAGCTCGCCAAACTTACGCATCGCTTCCACTTTAATTTCGTCCTCTGAAACCGATTTAGCACCCAATGCACAGCAAGAAGCAATTAAAGTGGCCGTCTTTTTACGAATAATTTCATAATACACTTCTTCAACAATATCCAATCTACGGGCTTTTTCTATCTGTAACAATTCGCCTTCACTCATTTCACGAACGGCAACCGATATGATTCGAAGCAAATCAAAATCGCCGTTATCAATAGAAAGCAACAATCCTTTTGACAACAAATAATCACCTACCAAAACAGCAATCTTATTTTTCCACAAGGCATTGACGGAAAAAAATCCACGGCGCCGGTTACTGTCATCTACAACATCATCGTGAACTAAAGTGGCTGTATGAATCAACTCTATTACGCTTGCACCGCGGTAAGTTCTTTCGTTTACATTGCCGCCGGACAACATTTTGGCTGTGAGAAACACAAACATCGGGCGCATCTGCTTGCCTTTGCGGTTGACAATATAATAGGTAATGCGATTGAGTAACGCCACTTTGGAAGTCATCGATTCGTAGAACTTCTTTTCAAAAAGTTCCATTTCATTCTGAATGGGTTGTTTTATTTGCGAGGTGATGTTCATGGATTTCAAAGATACAATAATGCAGGTGTTAGAAAAATAAATTTATTTTTGATTAAACCTTTCTATTTCAATCATGTCCTACCACGGAAATTTAAAAATACTTAAATATGAAAACAAAATCCTTACTTGGAATAATAGCTTTGGTAGCTGTTTTTTCTTTAGCTAGTTGCTCTAAAGACAACTCGTCTCCTGCAGATTCAAAATTAACCTCAGCTGATGCTGTGGCCTCAAACAAAATGGATAAAGCAGCAAATGATATTTCTGACGTTGTTGAAGATGTTTATTTCCAACAAAATCCATCAGGGGTTGGAAAAAACACAAATTCTTTTGTATCGGTTTTACCTCTTTGCGCATCAGTTAGTGCTGCTACTGTAACTTCAACTACTTGGTCAAGAACAGTAACTTTCAATAATTGTACATTCAACGGAAATATTTTAAATGGTCAAATTGTAGTATCAGGAGCTTTACCATTACCTACTGCAATTACCTTAGCTACGACAGGATACACCATAAATTATCAATTTGTAAACTTTACACATAACGGAATTTTAATCGAAGGAAACAGATCTATCACCAGAAAATTTACCGGTAGCGATCTTTTAGCAGACAATCATCCTATACATATAATGGATATGAATATGACAGCTACCTTCCCTAACGGAGATGTGTATACCAGAGTTGGAACAAGAACCAGAGAATGTGTTGAAAATTTTGGCAACTTTGATTTAAGTGATAATGTTTATAAAATTTACCAATCTATCGTGACAACAAGACCCAATGGAACACAACATAGCCATGTTATATTAATGACATCTCCATTAAAAATCGAAATGAGTTGTCAATATAAAGCAGTTAGTGGTATTCTAACGATTACAGGACCTTCACACAGTGCTGTGATTGATTATGGAAATGGCGATTGTGATAACAGTGCTACCATTGCTATTGATGGCGGAGCTGCTACAAGTTTTACATTTGGAAATTAAAATCAAGCTATTATAAAAGGAAAAAAGTCCCAACATTGTAGTGTTGGGACTTTTTTTATGATTTATTGGCTAGTTGTCCGCAAGCGGCATCTATATCTTTACCTCGGCTTCTTCGCACTTTGGCTACAATATCATTTCGTTCCAATGCGATGATGTAATCATTAATTACACTTTCTGAAGCTTGTTGAAATTCGCCATCATCAATAGGATTGTATTCAATTAAATTGACCTTACACGGAACGTATTTACAGAATTTTACCAAGGCGTCAATTGAAGTTTTGTCATCATTGATTCCTTTCCATACTACGTACTCATAAGTCACTTTGCTTTTGGTTTTTTGATACCAATATTGCAAAGCTTCTTTCAATTCGGGCAACTGAAAGTTTTTAGTAAAAGGCATAATACGATTTCGGGTTGCTTCAACAGCCGAATGCAGAGAAACAGCCAGTTTGAATTTTACTTCATCATCTGCCATTTTTTTAATCATTTTGGAAACTCCCGAAGTAGAAACCGTAATGCGCTTGGGTGACATGCCCAATCCTTCTTCAGAAGTAATCATATCAATGGCCTTCATCACATTATTGTAATTCATCAACGGTTCACCCATACCCATAAAAACAATATTAGATAGCGGTCTGCCATAATACAGTCGGCTCTCTCTGTCGATGGCTACGACTTGGTCATAAATTTCTCCCGGTTCGAGATTACGCATTCTTTTTAAACGCGCTGTGGCACAGAAATTACAATCCAAACTGCAGCCAACTTGGCTCGAAACACAAGCGGTTGTTCGGGTTTCGGTTGGGATTAAAACACTTTCTACAATCAAACCATCGTGCAAGCGAACGGCATTTTTAACCGTTCCATCTTCACTGCGCTGCATGGTATCCACCTTAATATGGTTAATCACAAAGTTTTTTTCAAGCATGGCGCGTGTTTCTTTAGACACATTGGTCATGTCTTCAAAACTATGCGAAGCCTTACTCCACAACCATTCATAAACTTGGTTGCCACGAAAAGCTTTGTCGCCATTAGCCACAAAAAAATCACGCAGTTGAGCCTTGGTTAAACTTCGAATGTCTTTTTTTTCGATTTCCATGAGGCAAATTTAGGGTATTTTGATAGTTGTTAATTTGTATTTTTGTAAAAAAATGAGCCCATGCATTTCCTGTCCGATGAATTAGATAACTATGTAACGCTTCATTCCGAGAACGAACCGGAATTGTTAGCACAACTCAACAAAGAAACATATCAAAAAATTCTGCAGCCTCGTATGCTCAGCGGACACTTTCAAGGCAGGGTTTTAAGCATGTTGTCTAAAATCATTCGTCCAAATAATATTCTTGAAATAGGAACCTATACCGGCTATGCAACCCTTTGTTTAGGAGAAGGTTTAGCCCAAAATGGCACCATTGACACCATAGATGTAAATGAAGAACTTGTAGATTTTCAACGAAAATATTTTGACCGAAGCCCTTGGGGAACTCAAATTTTCCAACATTTAGGCAGCGCAATAGACATCATTCCAACCTTGAATAAAAAATACGATTTAGTCTTTATAGATGCTGACAAAGACAACTATATCAACTATTTTCACTTGGTTCTACCCATCATGAACCAAGGCGGCATAATTCTTTCAGACAACGTTCTTTGGAGTGGTAAAGTGGTGGAAGAAGTGAAACCAAATGACCGAACTACCAAACTTATTATGGAGTACAATGCTTTATTAAAAAAAGATCCAAGAGTAGAAACGGTATTGTTACCTATTCGTGACGGACTTACCGTATCGAGAGTGCTTTAGTTTTTGAAAACGTATTTTTGATATACTTTATAGCAGATAAATCCAAAAAGTGCTCCGAAAAAATACCCAGTCAATATGTCTCCCGGGAAATGCATTCCAAGATAAATACGGCTGTAGGCAAAAATCAGCGGAAATAAAAATAACAGATAACCGTACTTATAATAACGCTTTAAAATCATAAAAGTAAAAACCGTTGTAGCCATTGAATTGGCCGCATGACCTGAAAAGAAACTGAACGTGTCACTCGATTTAACAATTCGGATAATACTTTTAATCTCTTCGTCATTACAAGGACGAATGCGATGAAAATAATCTTTGAAAAGATTCGCTGTTTGGTCACAAACCAAAATCAAAATGGCTGTAAACAGAATATAAATCCCAAATTTTTTCCATCCTATTTTCTTTTGTAAAAGATAGAAAATAAACAAAAAAAGTGGCGTCCAATAAAACTGTTTAGTAATAGCCAACCACAAACCGTCGAATGTTTCAGAACCCAATCCGTTCAAAAAAACAAACAATTGCTTATCAAGATGAATGATTTTTTCGAGCATTACATTTGTCGTTTTACAGGACCTGCAATATCATCAATATCTTCGCTGGATTTTTGAAGTGGCTGCGTTAAATTAGAGTCTAAACCCTCTTTGACTTTTTCGACTTCAGTAGTAAATGTAGTATTCAGTTCCTTTATAGAAGTATCTATTCCGGCAGACTTTACTTCTTTTTGAATTTCTGATTTTATTTCGTTTGTCGCATTTTTTACCTGGGCCATTCCCTTAGCCAGAGTTCTGGCGATATCCGGTATTTTATCAGAGCCAAATAACATCAAGGCTATGAAAATAATAAAAATTAATTCGCCGCCACCTATTCCAAACATAATTTTCTATTCTAAATGAGTTGCAAAGTTACAAAGTTCTCTTAATCAAATTTTGATTTTTCAATTGTTTTTGGCCAAGAATTATTAGTCACATCGATATCGGCTGTTTCCTGTTTTGGATCAATAACAATCTTCGAAATCATTTTTTGCGTTGCGAAAGTACGATTCACTTCTTGATCATTCATTCTCCAAATTTGTGCCGGAAAATGATAATCCTCAACCGATCCGTCTTCAAAAGTAATTTCCACCAAAATAGGCATCACCAATCCACCGGGTTTATTGAAAGTAACTTGATAAAAGTATTTGGGCGAATTCAATTGAGCCTGTTCTTCCTTGGTAAAGTGTGCTTGGATGTAATCATCTAACTTCTTTACTTCTTTACTGTTGAACGGCTTATTCATTTCCGTCTTGAAATCCGCATTGGTTTCGGCTATCATATACACCATAGGTCCCGGGTCAAAATTTCGACGCTTTCTTCTCAAGCCGGATTCGCTGTTCCCTTTTGAAGGCTCGTTGCTCACAAAAAATCTTTTTACTTCCTTAATCCCAATATCATTATAATCGGTGGTGTAAAACCAACCGCGCCAGAACCAATCCAAATCAAAAGCAGTAGCATCTTCCATGGTTCTGAAAAAATCTTCAGGTGTAGGATGCTTAAATTTCCATCGATTGGCATACGTCTTGAAACCGTAGTCAAACAATTCTCTTCCCATGACTGTTTCACGAAGAATATTTAACGCTGCTGCAGGTTTGCCGTAAGCATTATTCCCAAATTGGCGAATGCTCTCCGAATTGGTCATAATCGGCTCCAAACCTTTCTGATCTCCGCTCATATAAGGCACTATCAATTTTGCCGGACCTCTGTCTGCAGGAAAGTTGGGATCCCATTCAATCAAAGCCACATATTCTAAAAACGAATTCAGTCCTTCATCCATCCACGTCCATTGACGCTCATCGGAATTTACAATCATTGGGAAAAAGTTGTGCCCCACTTCGTGAGTAATTACGCTGATCATTCCGTTTTTCACACGATCAGTATAGCTTCCGTCTTCGTCAGGCCTTCCCCAATTCCAGCAAATCATAGGATATTCCATCCCTTGATCCTGAGCATGAACCGAAACGGCTTTCGGATAAGGAAAATCAAAAGTATGACTGGAATAACTTTTTAATGTGTGGGCAACTACGCGTGTCGAATATTGTTCCCACAAAGGATTTCCTTCTTTAGGATACACCGATATGGCCATGACATTTTTACCACCAAGTTTTACAGCCATGGCATCATAAATAAATTTTCGGGAAGTGGCGATTCCAAAATCACGCACATTTTCAGCCTTGAATTTCCATGTTTTTTTGGTGATGGCAAATCCTTTCTCGCGGGCTTCTGCTTCTGCTTGGGTCACCACGATTACCGGTTTGTCAAATGATTTCTCCGCTTCGGTGTAACGCGCTAATTGCTCCGGAGAAAAAACTTCAGCCCTATTTAATAAAGTTCCTGTGGCTTCCATAATATGATCCGCCGGAACCGTAATATTTACTTCAAAATTCCCAAAAGGCAGAGCAAATTCTCCGGTGCCCCAAAACTGTTGGTTTTGCCAACCTTCCACATCATTATAAACCGCCATTCTGGGATAAAACTGTGCAATGATGTAGAGGTTATTCCCGTCTTTATCAAAATGTTCATACCCGGAACGTCCTCCATCCAACAAATAATTATTGATGTTGTACCACCATTTTATAGACAATGAAATCTTTTCTCCGTGTGGTAAATTCTTTGGCAATTCCACCCGCATCATGGTCTGGTTTACCATGTATTTCATCGGATTGCCCTGAGCATCTTTCACATACTCAATCTTAAATCCGCCATCAAAGTCTTCTTCTAAATATTTTCTGGAAAAACCTTGTGCCGATATGGCCGATTCGGTTTTATTGTTTTCAATCAAGGGTGAAAGAGAGTTCTTAGCCTTTTCGTTTTGATCTAACTGCAACCACAAATAATCCAATGCTTCTTTTGCATTATTGGTATACGTTATGATTTCCTTACCATACAACTTTTGGTTTTTGTCGTCCAACTCCACATCTATTTTGTAGTCCGCCTGCTGCTGATAATACTCAGGACCCGGGGCTCCCGAAGCGGTACGATACATATTGGGCGTAGCCAACAAATCATACATCTGTTTGAATTTATCGGGATTCCGCTCATCGGATTTGGGTGGTTTTGGGGTCTCCTGTGCCTGCAAGAAGCAAGAAAAAGCCATAAACGCATAGGGCAAAACTTTCGTTATTCCTTTCATTGACTTTAATTTAAGGTCATAAAAGTAAAATAATTTTGGAAGGCAGAAAGTATTGGGAATTATTTTAACATTCCTTTAGTGGTTTCCCCCGTCAGTAAGAGGTTTTGTTTCTTTCCGTCGTTTGTATACTGAATAATATTCTGCTGGTCGGGGTACACTTCCGTCAACACAGAATTGGCTACTTCCAGCGAGGCAATTTTAGAGATCTCTTTAATATTCAAATAACAAATAATGACATTGTTTTCCAATTCGGCACTGAGATAATTCATCGTTTTCGGCTGACCGTTGATAGCAATCTTAAATTTTTCCGAAAGGTATTTTTTCATCAGAGCAATATCTTCAGGCGTTTCTTTATTGGTACCCACAAAGGTTGTTTTATGATATTGTCTTTTTAGTGCTTCATTCAAATCGTCAATAAAAATTCGCGTGGTTATTTGAACTGTCTTTTTTTGCGGCACAAAATTAATCTGGTAAATTGCCGCATAAAATCGGTGCAGACTGAAAGCACTCAACCCTATAAGCAGAAAAACCAGCGTTACAATTGTCAATCTTCTTTTCATAGCTCAAAAATAGTAAACTATCGGCTTTCAGGCTTTTGTAATTCGATATATTTTGTAGCCAGTTCGGCCAAAACAAAAGCAGCCATCGTCTCATTCTTTTCATTCAATGCTTTGACCAATTTAGGTTCCTCAATAGCAAAGTACCAAAATCCTTTGACATAGTCTTTCGGAATTTTGAGCTTATCCGTAAAATAATTGGCTGAGAATTGATTCTCCAGTTTTTGAAGCAATAACTCTTTTTTCTCTACTTCCAGTTCCTTTTTGAGCATGGCCGTGCGTCCCGATATCCAGTTCAACACCGGATCTAATCCTACCGAACCACCCAAACTGCCGTCAAAATTACCTTTCGGGTCGGCATCAGTAGCAGTTTTGAGCTTGCGTTCTGCCGGTGTGTAACGTTTCGTATTCGCCGGGATAATCCCCAATGAAACCGCATTAATGTTTTTATATTGCTGTATAATTACTTCGTGCAGTTGATTGATCACGGGTTCCAATTTGACAAGGATTAAATCTTTTCCCAAATCCTTTTCGGTAATGACCATTCTGCTGCCTTTAATTTGCACTGCCGAGAACATTAACGTATCTCCTACCGCAGCAGCAATAGTGAAATAACCTCCGTTCCTTGTTGAAGTAGTTGCTTCCGATTTTAAATTAACCACATAAATATTTTCCAAATCAGGGGCCTCAGAAACCACTTTGCCCTTAATTTCTTTTGTGCTGCCTTGTTGGGCCAAAAGCAAATGAGGAATAAAAATCAGCAGCACTATTGAAAAAAAATATCTCATGAATGGTTTTCGATTCGGTAAAAGTATCTGAAGGCTATCCTAAATAAATGCCAACAGCTTGGTAATTTTTTGTTAAATAAAAAGCCTAAAAACAGTACTTTTGAAGAAAGAATAATTTAAAATGAAACGACTAATCATAGCCAGCACCTCAACACTTCACGGAGGAAGTTACCTTGAATATTTATTACCCACCTTAAGCCGCCATTTCAGCCAGTGTAGTGAAATCCTATTTATTCCGTATGCCCGTCCTGGTGGTATATCACACGATGACTATACCACTACTGTTCAATCTGCGTTTGCTAAAATTGACAAAACAGTAAAAGGACTTCATGAATTTGAGAATCCTGTTGAGGCCATTCAAAAAGCAGAAGGAATTTTTACAGGAGGTGGAAATACCTTTTTGTTGGTGACCCAACTGTATGCTAACAACGTCATGGAAGTTCTGGCTCAAACCGTTCAAAACGGAACGCCTTATCTGGGCTCGAGCGCCGGCAGCAACATTACAGGGCAAACCATGCAAACTACCAATGACATGCCCATAATTTATCCGCCCAGCTTTACCACTTTGGGTTTGATTCCTTTCAATCTCAATCCACACTATCTGGATGCCGATTTGCAAAGCAAACATATGGGTGAAACCCGTGAAACGAGAATTAAAGAATTTCACGCCTTCAACACTACACCGGTTCTAGGGCTGCGTGAAGGAAGCTGGCTGGAAGTGACCGGAGAAAAGATTATTTTAAAAGGCACTTTAACTGCGCGACTGTTTCAACAAAACCAAACTCCGGAAGAATTGGAACCTGAAACAGACTTAGCCTTTTTGGGCAAATAAAAAAAGCCTTAACTTTCGTTAAGGCTTTTGAGCGGAAGACGAGGCTCGAACTCGCGACAACCAGCTTGGAAGGCTGGAGCTCTACCAACTGAGCTACTTCCGCATTTGTGAGTGCAAATATATAGAATAAGTTTCCTTTGATGCAAATTTTTTTTCTACTTTTTTTTGAATGTTTTTTGCCGCAAAAAGAATTCGCTCACAACCATTTTATAATGAAAATGTTATATTTTTAACTGCCTTCAATTTTTATTCGAATCAAATGCATACCATCAAGGAAATAGCTGCGGCAGATACTTTTTCGGTTCGGCATCCTGTCCTCAGAAGCGGAAAACCTATCGAAAGTTGCCACTTTGACGGCGACAATCTCCCCACAACACATCATTATGGCCTATTCAGTGACGAGAAACTCATTGGTGTCGCGTCATTTTTTAAAAATCGCCAGACTGTTTTTCCCGAAACCAATCAGGTACAATTGCGCGGCATGGCCATTTTGGAGGAATTTCAAGGAAAAGGATTCGGTGAACTATTGCTAAAGTATTGTGAACAGTTGCTCAAAGACGAGGAAAATTGCTTACTTTGGTTCAACGCCCGAAGTCATGCGGTCGGCTTTTACAAAAAACTGGGATATCAGATCAAAGGCGATGCCTTTGAAATCAAAGACATCGGCACTCACTTTATAATGTATAAAAATGTATAAGCTACTCCTTTTTTGTCTTATCCTACTCATGGTGAGTTGTAAAAATGACACTCCGGCTATCAAGATAACACCGCCAAAAAGAATCTCCAGAGGCGATACGATAACCGAAGGACGAATTCTGAAAATTGACACCCTATTGTATTCAAAATACAACAGTCCGACGCTGACGGCATTTTATCAAAAGTTTGAAAATGAAACCGTTTGGCAATCAGCAAAAAAGAGAGCACTTATCTTAGCCGAATTGAGCCAAGCGGAAAATGAGGGACTCAACCCTTCCGATTACCATATCAAAAAACTAAACGCTTTTGAGAAAAAATTCAGTTCGCTTTCTGATAAAGAAATGGTGAACTATGATTTGCTGCTCACCTACAACCTGCAGAAATACATCAGACACATCAGCCAAGGCAAACTGAACCCGATGGCCTTGTACAAAAATTGGGAATTGAATCCGAAGAAAAACGATGTGGTCAAAATTTTACTCAACAGTTATAAGTCGACTGATTTCTGGGCTTCCCTAGACAGTTGCAAACCCCAACATTTAGTTTACAAAAGATTGAAGAGCGCCTTAGTCTTGCTCAATACATTCCCGAAAGACACGCTGAAAAAAATAACTTTTGAAGCCAAAATCATTCCGAATGATACCAACAACGCCTTATTAAAAATCAAACAAAAACTGGTGTATTGGAATGACTTAAAGAAACCGGACAGTTTAACCAACATTTACGATTCGAGAACGGTAACCGCCATCAAAAAATTCCAGACCCGACATGGTTTAGCCGCAGACGGCGTCATAGGCAAAGGAACCATTGCGGCTTTAAATTTTACCAAAGAACAGAGAAGACAGCAGATTGTAGCCAATTTAGAGCGTTGGAAATGGTACCAACAGGATTTAGGCAAACAGTACCTCATCATCAACATTCCAGACTATAGCCTACATGTGGTGCATGATAATGACACCATAAGAACACACAAAATCATAGTCGGTTCGGCCAAAAGAAAAACACCGGTATTGTCCTCCAAGCTGAGTTATGCCGTTTTCAATCCGACCTGGACGGTACCGCCTACCATTATTAAAGAAGATGTGATTCCGGCTACTCTTAAAAACAGAAATTATTTGGCCGAAAAGAACATAACGGTTTATGATGCGAATGGAAATGTAGTGGAAGCATCCCACTGGAAAGCTTCGAGAGCCAGAGGGTACCGTTATGTGCAGAGTCCGGGCACCTACAATTCATTGGGCATGGTCAAACTGATTTTCCCCAACCGCTTTTCGGTCTATCTGCACGATACCAACCACCGGGATTACTTTGATAAAACCAACCGTTCCCTCAGTTCGGGCTGTGTGCGTGTGGACAATCCACTCGAATTGACCGCTTACCTTCTCAACGACACAATTCAGTATTCCAAAACTAAAATTGCCGATATCCTGAAAGACGGGAAAACTCAAAACGTTCGCATACCCTCCGAAACCTATCTTTATCTCTGGTATTGGACGGCTTGGAGTGAAGAGGGGAAACTAATTTTCAGAGACGATATTTACGACCTCGATGAAGAGTTGTACAAAAAGTTAAGAAATTAATTTGCGGAAAGCCGATTGATTTCTGGAAGGGTGGAAAATGAAAAGACAGGATTTGTCTTTAATCACTTCGATGATTTTTTCGTTCATTTCAACCGGAATCGCCGGACAACCCTGGCTTCTCCCCAATCGTTTGTTGCCTTTAATAAAAGACTCCGAAACATAATCAGCACCATGGACCACTACCGATCTTTCACGAGCATGGTCGTTGATTCCTTTTTCCAATCCGTCTAATCGTAAAGACAACCCGTGTTTCCCGTTGTAAATTTCGCCTGTGGCGTAAAACCCTAAACTGCTTTTGAAAGACTCCGCAGCGTTTGAAAAAGTCTGTGCATATTCTTCTCCTGTGTTTCTCCCGTGGGCCACCAGGGTATTGAATAAAATCTTATTGGCTTTTAAATCGATTACCCACAAACGTTTCGTGTTGGCTGATTTTGAAAAGTCTATAAGTGTTAGGATATCCTTTTGTATGATTCCCTTTTGCTTCAAAGCATAAAACCCTTCCAAAGCTTCTGAAAAACTCTCGGGATTAGGCATACTGAAAGAATTGGCATCCAACATCTTGTAGACTGCCAGCGCACCGGAAGCGGGATTTTCGATAGCGGTAACCGGGGCATCTTTTGGCTTCGTCGTATTGGAAAGACGACCAAAAGAGGTCAACAATACGACTATAAAGAGTGAAAATAGGTTGTAATTCATTGAAGTATATAGGTTTAAACATTAGACTTGGGATGACAAATCTATAAAAATAGCAATCGGAATGCTATCTTTTTTAAAAAATTAATCTATTCTTAAGTATTCTTTATAACGCAAAATTTGCTATTTTATTGTACTGATTCTTGTGACAATCAATTAAATAATTATTTTTGTTCGACTAAGTGCCCTCTTTATGTCTAAAAAATCTTATCGTTTTTTACATATCATACTACTCCTATCGATTTTGTCATTTGGCCAAAAGAAAGTCCTGCAAACAAAATTCACAGACGAGAAGATAACGATAGATGCTGAGTTTGATGAGGAAGCTTGGAAAACGGCAGCTGTGGCTACCCACTTCATCATGATTAATCCCGACAACGGCAAACCCATTCCCTACGAAAAAAGAACCGAAGTCAAAATCGTGTACAACAACGAAGCCATTTATGTGGCCGCTAAGTTGTACGATAACGAACCCGATAAAATACGCAAAGAACTTACTTCAAGAGATAATTTTGCCACCGCAGATCATTTTGGTGTTTTCTTTAACGGCTATAATGACGGCCAACAGGAATTCCGTTTTTTTGTCAGTGCTGCCGGGGTACAACAGGACCTGGTGTATACCGATGCCAATGGTGAAGATTACTCTTGGGATGCCATTTGGGACAGCCATGTAGCCATCACTGACTACGGTTGGGCCGTTGAAATGCGAATCCCTTATGCGGCTTTGCGTTTTTCTACGGATGTGAAACAAATATGGGGGCTCAACTTTTACCGCGAAATTATGCGCGACCGGCAACAATATTCCTGGAACTTTCTCGATAACAAAATCCCTAACGAAAGTACACAGGCCGGTATTTTAGACGGTATCAACAACATCAAAACCCCAACCCGTTTGTTTTTCATCCCCTATTCCTCACAGTATTTTTATGCCAGTAAGGAACACAAGAGCAATGGGGAGTTTAAAGGGGGACTGGATATCAAGTACGGTATTAATGATGCCTTTACTCTAGACGCTATTCTAATTCCCGATTTTGGCCAAACCAAATTCGACAATGTCGAGTTAAACCTGAGTGCCTTTGAGCAGCAATTCAGTGAAAATCGTCCGTTTTTTACAGAGGGAACCGACTTATTCAATAAAGGCGACCTGCTGTACACCCGAAGAATAGGCGAAACACCCGATATCGCAGTAGCCGACAACGAAACCATTTTAGATAAGCCCGGCAACATCAAACTGGTAAATGCGCTGAAGGTTTCCGGCAGAACCAAAAGCGGATTGGGTATCGGTGTGATGAACGCCGTTTCTGAAAAAACCAGTGTAACCATACAAAATGACGATACCGGTACTGTCCGTCGGGAAATCTTATCCCCCTTAACCAATTACAATGTGTTGGTTTTCGACCAGCGTTTTAACAAAAACTCTTCCGTTTCCCTGACCAATACCAATGTCATGCGGGACGGAACCTATCGCGATGCCAACGTCTCGGCTTTGTCATTTGATTTGAACACCCGAAAAAACACCTATAACCTCAACGGAAATTACAAGTACAGTTACATCAACGAAACCGCAGACGCTGACAATAAAACCGGCTTCAAATCCGAATTGTATGCCGCCAAATCAAGCGGAAAATACCGCTATGGCTTAGGGGCCGAGTACTACTCAAGAGGGTATGACATCAACGATTTAGGGATTAATTTCCAAACCCATTACCACTCCGTGTATGGTAATGCCAGTTACCGTCTGCTAAAGCCTACCAAAAAATACAATTCCTACCAATCCAATCTGAACTTTTATTCCGAATTTGACAACCTTACCGGAAGGATTCAGGCCGGTCAACTTAACCTCAACATCAATTCAACCACCGTTAAAAACAATTATTACGGCTATGGCTTCAATTGGAGACCCTTAAAAACTTATGATTTTTACGAGCCGAGAACCGAAAACGAACGCGCGTTTGTTACCCTGCCGGAAAGCTTCAACCTATGGTGTTACTACTCCTCCAATTACAATAAGACCTTTGCGCTCGATTTTAATCCTTTTTATAATTTCCTGAACGAAAAAGACCGGGTGAGTTATGGTTTTATCATCAGTCCACGGTACCGATTCAATGACCGTTTTTCATTGGTGTATAATTTCAACTTTAACCGCCAGAACAATGATATCGGCTGGGTTGCCTTTGACAACGATGAAGTTGTTTTTGCCAGACGAAACCGCATTACCTACGCCAATACGTTGCAGGGAAAGTACTCTGTGAATAACAAAATGAATTTGAATTTATCGGTGCGACACTATTGGTCTTATGTGGTCAATCACAATTATATGTCGCTGATGACGGATGGAAGTCTGACAGACAACACCACGTTTACCAAAAACAAAAACTCCAATTTAAACAACTGGAATTTAGACCTGTCGTATTCCTGGTGGTTTGCTCCCGGCAGTCAGATTTCGGTATTGTATCGCAACAATTCGAGCTTGTTTACCCGTGAATTCAGCCATCAGTTTGATCACAATTTCAAAGAGGCCGTCGACAATCAGAATCTGAGTCACATTTTCTCCGTAAGCATCCGCTATTTCATTGATTACAATTCGGTAAAAAACAGCCGCTTTGCCAGGGCCTTTACCAAACCTCAGGAAAGAATCCACTTCTGATAATCAATTTTTAGGCTTATCTTTGTAGCACCTGCGACCTACCGGCCGAACGGTACTAAATAAAATAACTTCGCGATGAACAAAAAAGTAATCCTCATGATTTTAGACGGTTGGGGGAAATCACCCGACCCGAAAGTCTCTGCTATTGACAATGCCAATGTGCCCTTCATAAACAGTTTGTATACCCAATATGCGAATGCCCAACTCCGAACGGACGGCCTCAATGTAGGCTTACCCGATGGACAGATGGGGAATTCCGAAGTAGGCCACATGAATTTAGGTGCCGGTCGTATCGTGTACCAGGATTTGGCCAAAATCAATTTGGCAGTCGCTCATAAAACCTTGAGTAAAGAACAATCGTTGATTGACGCTTTTACCTATGCCAAAAATAACAACAAAGCCGTCCATTTTCTGGGCTTGGTTTCCGATGGCGGGGTGCATTCGCATACCTCCCATTTACGGGGGTTGATTGATGCTTCGCAGGAATTCGGATTGAGCAAGGTGTATGTCCATGCGTTTACCGATGGTCGCGATGTAGACCCGAAATCAGGAAAAGGTTATATTCAGGATTTGGAAAAGTACCTTCAAAATACTTCGGCCAAAATCGCCTCGGTGGTTGGCCGTTATTATGCCATGGATCGTGACAAACGTTGGGAACGCGTGAAGCTCGCTTATGACTTAATCGTGAACGGAACGGGGAAACACAGCACTGATTTAGTCCAAAGCATAGCGGAGAGTTATGCCGAAAACGTAACCGATGAATTCATCCATCCGATAATCGCGGTGGATGCCAATGATGCCCCGGTGGCTACGATTCAAAATGATGATGTGGTGATTTTCTTCAACTTCAGAACCGACAGAGGAAGAGAACTCACCGAAGCGCTTTCGCAAAAAGACTTCCACGAATTCAACATGCACAAGCTGAATCTATACTATGTGACGATGACCAATTACGATGATACCTATCAAAATGTACACATCATCTATGACAAAGACAACATCACCGAAACTCTGGGTGAAGTGTTGGAAAAACACAACAAAACCCAAATCCGTATAGCCGAAACCGAGAAGTACCCGCATGTTACGTTTTTCTTTTCCGGCGGAAGGGAAATTCCGTTTAGAGGGGAATCCCGTATTTTGAGAAACTCTCCTAAGGTAGCCACCTATGATTTACAACCCGAGATGAGCGCCTACGAATTAAAAGACGCTTTGATTCCGGAACTTAAAAAAGGCGACGTGAATTTTGTGTGCCTCAACTTTGCCAATGGCGATATGGTAGGTCATACCGGTGTGATGGCTGCGGCCATCAAAGCCTGTGAAGCGGTAGATGTTTGTGTGAAAGAAGTGGTGACCGCTGCGCTTGAAAACCACTACACCACCATCATCATCGCCGACCACGGCAACTGCGAAACCATGATCAACCCCGACGGTTCGCCCAACACGGCGCACACGACCAACCCGGTGCCGATTATCCTGGTAGACCCTGAGCTCAAAACCGTAAACAACGGTGTACTGGGCGACATCGCTCCTACCATATTGGAGCTGATGGGTATTGAAAAGCCTGCGGTGATGACCGGCAAATCCTTATTATAATCTCGTTCACCGGAACAGTATAGCGCTCTTCATCCGAAGGGCGTTTTTTTATACCCCAACAGCTCCAAAAACAGTACTACAATCCCTTTCTTTTTCGGTACGTGTTGGGGTTGTATTCCCCATGAGTCTATAGTGAGTCTATGATAACTCTATGGTAACTCTGTGAAAAACACCCTTTTTTACAGTATTGGCACAGTATTGGTATAGTATTACCCCAAAGGGATACCGAGTGTCTCTGCGGCATAACTAAATCCATCTTTCAATCCTATGGCACAGATTAACAAACACAAAGCCTTAAGCGGCGTTATCGGAAACCTCGTTTTCAGAACGATGGCCAAAAAACAAATTGTACAGTCCAAACCCGATTCGGTACAACAGACCTCAAAAACGCGCATCAGCGGCAGCGAATTCAGGCAATGCAGCAGTTGGGCGAAACGGCTGCGGCTGGGGTTGACTTCCTTTTTGTCGCACGACACCGACAGCTATATGCACAGCCGTTTTACCGGTCAGCTCTATGCTGCTTTACAATTGAATACCGCTTTGCCCAAAGGAGTGCGGACTCCGCTAAACAGCAGCATGGTTGGGTTAGCCGGTTTTGAGTTTAACACCCACTCTCCTTTTACCGATTATTTTACGCCGGACATCAACGCTGTCCTCAACGACCAAAATCAGGTGGTGGTCACCATTCCCGCATTTCATCCTAAAACAGCCGTACATTTTGCCGAAGAGACACAGCAAGCCGAACTGCTGCTGTATGTCCTATCCACCAACTTTGACCGGCACACCCATTACGAGGATGCCTACACCCTGCTCCCGATAGCCTACCAGGAGGCGCTTATCCCCGAAACGGTGTGGACCGGTCCTGTTATGCCCCAGGGCCATTTGGTATTGGTCTGTGCCAAGCTCCTGTTTTACCACACCAACCGATTTACCGAAAAGCAATATGTGAACAGCAAAAACTGCAGTCCGGCCAGGATTATTGCCGCGGAGTCTTAGCTTTTGGAGAGACAAAAAAGGGAACGCAATTTGTATCTTGTGGTATTTGTATATCTTTGGTTCATAAACTCATTTTATGAAAAAATGTTTCCCGTTGCTGCTGGTGTTCGTTATGGCGTTCACCACTCAGGCGCAAATCATCAACATCCCCGATGCTAATTTCAAAGCCCGACTGCTGGCAGCCGGCCCGACCAATACCACTGCGGCCAACAGTGCCAATGTGTACATCACCATAGACACCAACAACAACAACGAAATAGAGCTAAGCGAAGCCTTGCAGGTAAGCAGCTTAAACATATCCATAGCCGATATTTACGACACTACCGGTATCGAATACTTTACCAACCTCAGGTGGCTGAATTGCAGTCAAAATCATTTTCCGGTGCTCAATGTGAGTACACTGGTGAATCTGAAATCATTGTACTGCAGCCTGAATCTGCTTTCTTCACTAAACTTAAGCGGGCTGACACATCTGCTAACGTTGGAATGTGCCGAGAACGTACTGACCCAAATTACATTTGCCGATGCGGTCAATATTCAGTCTTTGAGCTGCCGATTCAATTTCCTTACCAACCTGGATGTCGCTGCACTGCCCAACCTGCACACGCTGAACTGCGATTACAACCAACTGACCACCATAAACCTCAGCAACTCCGTCCAACTCACGGATTTGGGGTGTCAATCCAATCAGTTGACCTCGTTGGATTTGAGCAGTTTGGTGAATCTGACAGCACTGAATTGCTCGTTCAACCAATTGACTGCCTTAGACCTGACCGGATTGGATACCATCAGCACCTTGAATTGTGCCCACAATCAAATTACCGCCTTAGACCTGGCAAATCTTTCCCTATTGACACTGCTCAACTGCGAAGCCAACCTAATCAGCAACACCCTGGTGCTGAACGGGATGCCCGCACTGCAATCGGTGTATTGCCATGACAACCTGATTCCGGCTTTTACGTTAACCGACTTGCCCGGCTTACAGATTTTGGACTGTAGTGCCAATCCAATGACCACCTTAGACACAAGTCAGTTACCCGAATTGTCGCTGTTGAATTGCTACAACAACCCGATGTTAACTGATTTGAATATCAAGAACGGCAGCAACGAATCGTTTTTGGATTTTTCAAACAATCCGAGCCTGCAAAACGTTTGTGCCGATGAAGCCCAACTTAACGACGTACAAAACTTGATTACCCAATACGGGTATACCAATTGCCAGGCCAACAGCCTCTGCGATTTGGCCACACCCCATTCCGGTGCCAAGGTGTATTGCAGCCTGTACCCTGTTCCTGTCAAAACCAATTTGTATTTGAATCTTCCGGAGGGGATAACCTTGACCTCCCTTACTGTTTATGATGTGTTGGGGCAAGTGGTGCTGACCCTCCCTAAGGCTGTTGCTGCGATAGATGTTTCTCAGTTACAGAATGGAATCTATTGTATTAAAGTCACCACCGACAAAGGCAGTACGAACGTTAAGTTCATTAAAGAATAAAAAAGAAGGCCTCTCAATGAGAGGCCTTCTTTTTATTTCAAGAGTTCATAATAGGCTCTTTCCACCTGCTCCTGATGGTTGGGATGCGCTATTTTGACCATTTCGGATACGCGTTGTTTGAGGGTTTTGCCA
Source organism: Flavobacterium sp. XGLA_31 (assembly GCF_051547105.1). Taxonomy (NCBI): domain Bacteria; kingdom Pseudomonadati; phylum Bacteroidota; class Flavobacteriia; order Flavobacteriales; family Flavobacteriaceae; genus Flavobacterium; species Flavobacterium sp. XGLA_31. The sequence continues at coordinate 430,285 of NZ_JBPTTM010000003.1, forward strand.
TACAAGTTGGCAATACCGTTTTCGGTAATGATGTATTGCACATGGGAACGGGTAGAGACTACGCCGGCCCCTTGTTTCAAGTAAGGCACAATGCGGCTTTCGCCTCTTTTGGTCACAGAGGGTAACGCAATAATGGCCTTGCCGCCTTCACTCAATGAGGCGCCTCTGATAAAATCCATTTGTCCGCCTACACCGGAATACATTCGGGCCCCGATGGAATCGGCACACACTTGCCCGGTTACATCCACCTCTATGGCCGAGTTGATGGCGACCATCTTAGGGTTTTTGCGAATGCGGGCCGTATCATTCACCATAGACGATTCCTTCATTTCGATAAACGGATTGTCGTTGACAAAGTCATACAGGCGTTTGGAACCTATTAAAAACGTGGCCAACACACGGCCGCGCAGAGTCCCTTTGTAATTGCAATTGATGACATCGCTTTCGATTAAATCAATCACGCCATCAGAGAACATTTCGGTATGTAGGCCTAAGTCCTTGTGGTTTTTGAGTTTGCTGAGAGCGGCATTCGGGATAGAGCCGATACCCATTTGCAGGGTGCTTCGGTCTTCAATTAAAGAGGCCACATACTCGCCTATTTTTTCTTCTTCTTTGGTAAAGGAACTCGGTTCATGACCGTAAATAGGCACATCCACTTCGACCAAATAATCAATCTCATCGACATGAAGAATCCCGTCGCCAAAGGTTCTGGGCATTTGCGGATTGACTTGGGCAATGACAATTTTGGCATTTTCAATAGCCGCTACGGTAGCTTCTACCGAAACGCCCAGAGAACAATACCCATGCCTGTCGGGTGGCGAAACATGAATAAAAGCCACATCAAGCGGCACCACATTTTTGCGAAACAAATGCGGCAGTTCGCTTAAAAAAACGGGCGTGTAGGAACCGTTCCCTGCCGTTAAGGTATGGCGCACATTGGCACCAATAAAAAAAGAATTCACATGAAAGCTCTCGGCAAGCTCCGGATTGGCATAGGCAGCTTCCCCTTCGGTATGTAAATGACAGATTTCTACATTGCGCAACTCGGCAGCTCTTTCGGTAAGCGCTTTGGTCAACACGGTTGGGGCTGCTGCTGCGGCTTGCACATAAACTCTGTCATCAGATTTTACGACTTTTACAGCTTCTGCTGCAGTAACATATTTGCTCATAACTAAAAATTTAGACAAAGGTATTGCCCTAAGATACGGAAAAACATGATAAAACTCATTTGTGCTTTCTGATTATTTAAAATCGGTATAAAATTGTACTTTTGCCAACTGATTCAAGGTGATGAGCCAAAAGAAATCAAGTTAAATTAAGCAAGATGATTATCCCAAAAACACGTGAAGAAATAGAGTTAATGCGCGAAAGTGCCTTAATCGTTTCAAAAACCCTAGGTATGATTGCTTCGGAAATTAAGCCGGGCGTAACCACTTTATATTTAGACAAACTGGCAGAAGCCTTCATCAGAGACCATGGTGCCGAGCCGGGATTTCTGGGTATGTACGGCTTTCCCAACTCGCTTTGTATGAGTCCGAATGCACAAGTGGTACACGGTATTCCCAACAATGTGCCGTTACAGGAAGGTGATGTGATTTCGGTAGATTGCGGAGCTTTGAAAAACGGGTTTTACGGAGATCATGCGTATTCTTTTGAAATTGGTGAAGTGGCTCCCGAAGTAAAAAAATTGCTGCAGGTGACTAAAGAAAGTTTGTATGTGGGCATTCGCGAATTCAGAGCCGGCAACCGCGTGGAAGATGTGGGGAATGCCATTCAAAAATATACCGAAGCCCATGGGTATGGAGTAGTTCGCGAATTGGTAGGACACGGTTTGGGACGTAAAATGCACGAAGAACCCGAAATGCCCAACTATGGCAAACGCGGTCGCGGTAAACTGTTTGTTGAAGGCATGGTGGTAGCCATTGAGCCGATGATTAACATGGGAACCCGAAATATCAAACAATTGAAAGACGGTTGGACCATCCTGACCGCAGACGGGAAACCCAGCGCCCACTTTGAACACGATGTGGCACTGATAGACGGAAAACCGGAATTGCTCTCGACTTTTGCTTATATCTATAAAGCGTTAGGCATCGAAAGCAACGAGGAAGATGAGTTTCGTAAAAGCCCATTAGTACTGTAATATTTGATATTAAGAGGAGAATGTCCGGTGGACATTCGGAATTATAACCCAAAGTCCTATCAATAGACAATAGGTAACTCCATGAAGAAACTATTCAAGTTCATTTTAAATACCATTCCGAGACCCATTCTTATCCGTTTGAGTATCGTAGTGCGCCCGGCATTGGCTTTATTGTTAAAGGGCAATCGTTTTACGGACCCCATTGATGGCAAGAGTTTCCGCATGTTTCTGCCTTATGGCTACGGAAACCAACGCAACAACGTGCTGTCACCGAGTACGCTTTCACTGGAAAGACACCGGTTACTGTGGTTGTATTTACAAAATGAAACCGATTTTTTTACTGCTACCGACAAGAAAAAGGTATTGCACTTTGCTCCGGAACAAGAGTTCTATAAACGTTTCAAAAAACAAAAGAATATAGAGTACACGACTACCGATTTGCTATCTCCTTTAGCTGATGTAAAAGCGGACATCTGTAATCTGCCGTTTGCCGACAACAGCTACGACATTATCTTCTGCAACCACGTGTTAGAACACATTCCGGATGATACCAAAGCCATGCAGGAGTTGTATCGGGTATTGAAACCGGGCGGTATGGGAATTTTCCAAATACCCCAAGACTTGTCCAGAGCGGTAACTTTTTCAGACGATACCATTGTAGACCAAAAAGAACGGGCTAAAATCTTTGGACAGTACGATCATGTTCGCGTTTACGGCAGAGATTATTTTGATAAATTGAGAAGTGTGGGCTTCAAAGTAACGGAAGAAGATTATACCAACAAGATTGCTCCTGAGTGGGTCACTAAATACTGTTTGGCTCCGGGTGAAATCATTCCGGTTTGTTTTAAGTAAAACCTAAGAATCAGGACGATGACGGTTTATAAATTTTAGTATCTTTACGATTCTGATTTGCAAACTATGTTACAAAAGTTGATTTCCGCCTGCCTTTTATTGCTTACTGCCATTTCTTTTTCTCAAACCGAAACAGAAGTCACTCCGCCTTACAACATCAAAACAATCACTTTTGTTCAGAACGGACAAAATACCATTCCCGTTTTCCAGTTGGGCGACAGTTTTCAATTGCAGTTTGACGACTTATATGGAAACGAAGCCAATTATTATTATCAAATTGTACATTGCGACTACGACTGGAAACCGTCACAGTTGTCCCGCAATGAATACCTGAACGGCTTTGATGACCAACGCATTCAGGACTATAGCAATTCGTTCAACACCTTACAGATATACTCCCACTATCGGGTCACTTTCCCCAACAGACTTACCCAATTTAGAGTAAGCGGTAACTATATCCTCAAGATTGTGAATGATGACAAACAAGTGGTCTTTTCGCGAAAGTTTATTCTTTTTGAAGATTTGGTTTCCGTACCGGTACAAGTCAAGAGAGCCCGAAATCTTTCGGTTTACAATCAGAAACAAAACCTGGACTTTGCAATAAAGTCGGCCAACATTAACTTCCAAAACCCGTTAACAAACGTGAAAGTGCTGTTGATGCAAAACGGAAAATTCGGCAATGCCATTACGAACATTAAACCGCAATACACCATTGGTAATGATTTGATTTATAAATACGATGCCGAGACGCAGTTTTGGGGAGGCAACGAGTTTCTGTTTTATGAAAACAAAGACATCAGAGCCGCCAATAACAGCATCGCCCGGGTGGATGCCAAAGACGGGATTTACAACGACCACCTCTACACCAGTGAAGCGCGAACCAACAAACCGTATACGTATTATCCTGACATCAACGGGAACTTTATCATTAAAAAAATTGATGCCGAAAACAATGATATAGAAGCCGATTATTCCTGGGTGTTTTTTACTTTATATGCACCAACCTATTTCGGCAAAAACAATATTTATGTGAACGGCATGTTCAACAATTACGCTTTGGGCGATGAAAACAAAATGGATTACAATGCCGAAAAAGGCATCTATGAAAAAGCCATTATGATCAAACAAGGCTTTACCAATTTCCAATATGTGATAGCGGACAGCAAAGGAAAAATAGATGAAGAGAATGCGGTCGACGGTAATTTTTATCAAACCGAAAACAATTATTTTGTGCTGGTATATTACAAAGAAAACAATCAGCGTTACGACAGAGTTATAGGAAAAGGGATAGCCTCTTCAGTAGACATCACCAACTGATAAAAAATAACACCAATTTTACACAACAAATTGTATTTTTCGTAAATTTGACAACGTAATCCAATCAATACCATATGGTTTCTCAAATAACAAGAGGTATAAAAATTTCGGTTTTGACTAGTTTTGAAGGCACTTACTTCAAAAACTACAAGATTCATTTTGCCTTCAGTTACGAAGTTACTATTGAAAACCACAGCAAAGATTCTGTACAGCTGAATTCCCGTCATTGGGAAATTTTGGATTCCCTCAACGATGTGGAAATTGTGGACGGCGAAGGTGTCATAGGTAAAAAACCGGTACTAAAGCCCGGCGAAAAACACACCTATACTTCGGGTTGCCTCCTCTCCTCTCCTTTCGGAGCCATGAGTGGTTTTTTCAACATGATTAATTTTACCACTACCAAAACATTCAAAGTCATAGTGCCGGCATTTAAACTGAGTGCCCCCTTTGCTTTGAATTAAAAGTCTTGTTAAGAGCAAACTAATCTTTGCCTTCCCGTATTAAAAATTCAAAAATTCCTTTGTACTTTTGTGCTTCATTTTGAATTCCTCCAAAAAGAAATTTTCAAATTTTCAAATTGTTTAATTTTCAAATTAAAAAATATGCCAAAAGGTTTTTTTCATGTCCCGAAAGCGGTCAATGAACCCGTAAAATCATACGCTCCTAATTCGCCTGAAAAAGCAGCGGTATTAGCAGCTTACCAAAAAATGTGGAACGAAACGATTGACGTTCCCAACTATATCGGCAGCGAAGAGATTCGTACCGGAAACACGCGCAACATGACGGCTCCCCATGACCATCAACATGTGGTGGGCAAATACCATTTGGCCGAAAAAGTTCATGTAGAAAAAGCCATTGCAGCGGCTTTGAAAGCCAGAAAAAAATGGGCCAATTTGGCTTGGGAACAAAGGGCAGCCATCTTTTTAAAAGCCGCCGAACTGATTGCCGGTCCTTACCGTGCGCGTATCAACGCTGCGACTATGATTGCACAATCCAAAACTATTTTCCAGGCGGAGATTGATGCTTCATGTGAGTTGATTGACTTTTTGCGTTACAACGTAGAATTCATGACCCAAATTTACAACGACCAACCTAAATCGGTTTCGGATGTTTGGAATCGTGTGGAATACCGTCCGTTGGAAGGATTTGTGTACGCCATTACACCGTTCAACTTTACGGCTATTGCCGCGAATCTTCCGGCCAGTGCCGCATTGATGGGGAATACGGTCGTTTGGAAACCGAGCGACAGCCAAGTATTTTCAGCCAAAATCATTATTGACGTTTTCAAAGAAGCGGGAGTTCCGGATGGTGTTATTAACGTAGTTTTTGGTGACCCAATTATGATTACCGACACCATTTTAAAACATCCTGATTTTGCCGGAGTGCACTATACCGGCTCTACTTTTGTATTCAAAGAAATCTGGAAGAAAATCGGAGAAAACATCCATACCTATAAAACCTACCCGAGAATCGTTGGAGAAACCGGAGGAAAAGATTTTGTGTTAGCACATCCGAGTGCCAATGTAAAACAAGTTGTAACCGGAATCACCCGTGGAGCTTTTGAATTCCAAGGACAAAAATGTTCAGCGGCTTCGAGAGGCTATATTCCGCAAAGTTTGTGGCCTGCCGTTAAAGAGCAATTAATTACTGATGTGAAGTCGATGAAAATGGGTTCGCCGGAAGATTTCTCTAACTTCATTACTGCGGTAATCCATGAAGGTTCGTTCGACAAACTGGCGAGCTATATTGACCAAGCCAAAAAAGACGCTGATGCCGAAATTATCGTGGGCGGGAACTACGACAAATCAAAAGGCTGGTTCGTTGAACCTACGGTGATCGTGACTACCAACCCGAAATACGCCACCATGGAAACCGAATTGTTCGGACCGGTGATGACGATTTATGTGTATGAAGATGCTAAATGGTCAGAAATTTTAGAATTGGTGGACAACACCTCAGAATATGCTTTAACCGGAGCTATTTTCAGTCAAAACCGTTACGCCATTGACGAGGCGACCAAAGCATTGCAAAACAGCGCCGGTAACTTCTACATCAATGACAAACCAACAGGAGCTGTAGTAGGTATGCAGCCGTTTGGAGGGGCCAGAGCCTCGGGAACCAATGACAAAGCCGGTTCAATGCAAAATTTATTGCGTTGGGTTTCCCCAAGAACCATCAAAGAAACGATGGTGACGCCGGAAGATTATCGTTATCCGTTTTTAGGAGAATAAAATAAAAGAGATTACAATATTTAAGAAAGTTCAGTCAGCAATGATTGGACTTTTTTAGTTTGAAAAACAAAAATTCGTTTATCAGAAATTTTTAGTTAATTTTATTACCGTTCAACCACCTGAAATTCCAATATGAAAAAAATTATCTTGATTTTACTTCTTCTAACCTCTGTGTCTTTTAGGGCGCAATATTGGTTTCCGCAAAATTCAGGTGTTACTCAAAACCTTAATGATGTTTACGGCTTATCGGCAAATGTAGTAGTAATTGTTGGCAATGCCGGCACTATTCTGAAAACTACCGATGGGGGAGAACATTGGATTCAAAAACCCTCGGGAACCATTCAGAACCTAACCAAAGTACAGTTTGTAAACACAACTACAGGATATGCTGTTGGAGAGAATGGCACCTTGTTGAAAACCACTGACAGCGGGGAAAGCTGGATCAACATTCCGACCGGAATTACAACCAATCTTTACGGGTTGTCCTGTTTGAACGAAAATCTATTTTATATCTCCGGAGACAACGGGTTGATTAAAAGAACTAATAACGGAGGAACTACCTATACCGATGAAAATTATACCGGGAATTTCTCTTTTAAAACAATACAGTTTTTGAATGACCAGGTAGGCTACGCTTGCAGTTATGACTATTTTGGTTCCGATACTAATGCTTTTATCAAAACGACAAATGGCGGAACAACGTGGACATTAGTTTCAAATGAAGTTTCTTCTTTTTTCTTTTTAGATGAAAATGTTGGATTTATTAAGGCAGATGCTATTTTTAAAACAACAGATGGAGGGGTCAATTTAATCTATATGGGAGATTCAACCTCTCTCACAGCGGATTTCTGCTCTTTGAATGAAAATGTGGTTTGGAGCGTTGAGAATACTTTTACCTTATGCGAATGTTCCTTTTTTTGCATCAAAAAAAGAGATTTGACCAACCCGGAGTTACCTGTTGCTACTCAAAACTGTTATGCTGATACTGCCGGAAACCCGCCCTTTGAGGCTATCACTTTTGCCGATGCAACTACCGGCTATGTTGTTGGCGATTACGGAATTATTTACAAAAACTCTAGCGGAGATATGGAAGATTTAGAAGTATCGGAATTTGACAAAAATGACAACATTACTATTTCTCCAAATCCATCATCCGAATGGATAACGATAGAAAGCAAGAGCAACGCCACAATCAACACCATACAAATTTATGACATGAACGGGCGAAAAGTACTGGAAGACAATGACGGTAAATCTACGGTAAACATAAGTGCTTTATCAAAAGGAATGTATATGGTTACCATGAATTCCGACTACGGAAGCAGCAGTAAAAAATTGGTAAAACAGTAATTTAAATATCATTTCATAAAACGACATTTTCAATTACAAGAGCTCAAGTTGTTACTTGGGCTTTTTATGTGGTTGAATATGAATTTTTTGTATATTCGAATGAAATTTAACTGTCAAACCATGAAAACAAAACTACTTTTATTTACCTTTTTACTAACCCTTAGCGCAACTGCACAAAGCATTTCAACGTTTCACGGCGCAGACAATTCCGTATTTGATGCTTTTTCCACGGTTACCGCATTAGATCACAGTGCCAGTGGAGCCAATCAAAGTTGGACTTTTGGTTCTTTTGTAGCGTTGGGACAAACCACTTACAATTATGCAACTCCCACCACCACAGAAACAACCACTTATCCGGGAACGACTGAGGTAATTCTAAACAGTAGCGGTTCTAAAATGTTTACCAAAACAGCAACAGGGAATGTTTTGTCCATTACAGGATTGACCGCCACAGATTTGAATATTAATTTTGCTACAAACAATGCCACTTTGGGAGCTTTTCCTATGACTTACGGATACAGTAACTCTGACACCGTAGCCGGAAATTACACGTACACGACCTACTCCGGAACTTTTACAGGCACACTCAATACCAGTGTAGACGCTTATGGCACACTGACACTTACGGATCCGTCAATCTCTTATACCGGTTCGGTAGTGCGATTGAAAACCGTTCTCAACATCTCACTGAACTACAGTTTTTTCACCAATGTGGGCACAGTGACTCAAACATCATATATTTATTATGATGTCAATTCAGCAACCTATTTCAACAATCCTATTTTCAGAAGTGTTACAACCTCAGCCGTTGTTCCGCTAATGTCGATAGACCAAACAGATACCACGCTGGAGAAATATACAACTACACTCAGCAACCCTGCTTTTGCTTTGAATCATCTCTGGATTAAAAATCCGGTAGCAGACACCATTGAAATCGGCACATCCGAAACTATGGAAAATACCGACATATCCGTAACCGATATGCTGGGGAAGATTATTTACGAATCCAAAGGCAACACCATCCCCGGGATATTCAACATTCCGACAACCTTACCCAAAGGCATGTATTTGGTCACTATTGGTAATGAGACAGGAAAGGTCACTAAGAAAATTATAAAAAACTAAAAAAAGTCCCGAAATCGGGACTTTTTTTATGCTTTAAACTTCAGGGGTAGGTGTACTACTTTCTTCGTTTCAAAAAAGTCATCTGAGAAAAAATCAGCGATATTGTACTCGGTAGCTTGTGGGAAGTCTTTTAACTCTTCGGTCAAGTCGCCTCCTTTGAGATAAAGAATTCCGTTTTTCAGTTCGTGTTTGTTTTGCTTTTTGATTTTATCCTTTATCCAGGAAACAAAATCGGGCATGTTCGTCACGGCCCTGCTTACGATAAAATCAAAATCTCCTTTGACATTTTCGGCACGCAGTTGCTCTGCTTTTACGTTTTTTAATCCCAAGCCGTCCACCACTGCCTGCACCACCTTTATTTTCTTGGCAATCACATCTATCAGATAAAAGCGTGTCTCCGGAAATAAAATAGCCAACGGTATGCCGGGAAAACCGCCCCCGGTACCCACATCCAGAACATAAGTTCCGGGTTCAAACGGCTGAATTTTCGCAATTGCCAGAGAATGCAGCACGTGTTTCGTATACAATTCGTCTATATCCTTACGGGAAATCACGTTAATTTTAGCGTTCCAATCCTGATATAAAGCTTCCAGTTTTTGAAACTGTAAGACTTGATTTTCAGTAAGATTGGGAAATTGCTTCAGAATCTCTTCCATACATTGAATTTTCAACAAAAATAACGTTTTAGTTGATAATTATAATTTCTTTATAATCTTTAAAAAATTATAATAATTATCTTTGGGCAAAATTTGAATTTCCATAAATGAGTACCACTGCACCCATATTTTCTAAAACTGACAACCTGAAATTTTTCAGAACACTCAATTCCAGAGTGAACGCTTATTTCAAAGAAAACAACTTAGACCGAACCGGAAACTGGAAACTACACCTGAAAGCGGTGGTCATGTTCTCTATTTTCCTGACACCTTACTTTTTTTTACTGGCCATGGACATGCCTTTTTGGGTATATCTTCTACTTAATGTGGTTATTGGAGTAGGAATGGCCGGAGTAGGAATGAACGTCATGCACGATGGAAACCACGGCGCTTACTCCTCTAAATCATGGGTCAATAAAATGATGGGCGGGAGTATTTACATTTTGGCCGGAAACGTTTACAACTGGCAGGTACAGCATAATGTTTTGCACCATACCTACACTAATATTTTAGGACACGATGAGGACTTGGAAGCCGGTCGAATCATGCGTTTTACCAAAGAAGCTCCATGGTACCGTTTTCATAAATTCCAACACTATTATTCTATTTTCCTATACGGTTTGCTGACTTTCAATTGGGCAATTACCACCGATTTTCTCCAAATGAAACGCTATCTGAAACGCAATTTATCGTATGGAGAATTCAAAAAACCGGTTATTCGCTGGACAACTTTAATCATTACTAAAATAATATACTTCTCCATTTGGTTAGTTATCCCAATGGTAATGGGCATCACTTGGTGGAAAGTCGTTTTAGGCTTTTTAGTAATGCATTATACCGCCGGTGTTATCCTGAGTGTGGTATTCCAATTGGCACACGTAGTGCAGGAAACCGAAAACCCGATTCCGGACGATAACGGCGAGATTGAAAACACCTGGGCCATTCACCAATTGTTTACTACCGCCAATTTTGCACCGAAAAACTGGTTGGTCAATTACTATACCGGAGGGTTAAATCACCAGGTAGAACACCACTTATTCCCGAATATTAGCCATATTCATTATGATAAGATTGCTGAAATTGTAAAGCAAACAGCCAAGGAATGTGAGTTGCCTTATTATGAATTCAAAACTACTCGTGAAGCAATAGCCTCCCATTTCAAACACTTAAGGGAATTGGGAAGACAGCCTCAATTGGCCTAAATTTAAATCAGACGCCTTCATTGGCGTCTCTTTATATACCTTTATCACACAACACCATGAACAACGTTTTATCAGACAGAATTAACAATTTATCTACCTCACAAACATTAGCCATGGCTGCTTTGGCCCGCGAGTTAAAAGCTCAGGGAAAAGACATCATCAGCTTGAGCTTGGGAGAACCTGATTTCAACACTCCCGATTTCATCAAAGAAGCCGCCAAAAAAGCCATAGACGAAAACTACAGCACTTATACTCCCGTTGACGGTTATTTAGAATTAAAAGAAGCGATTTGCCGCAAATTCAAAAGAGACAACAATCTCGATTACAAACCGTCCAACATCGTGGTTTCCACCGGAGCCAAACAATCGTTGTACAACGTGGCTCAAGTAATGTTGAATGAAGGGGATGAAGTAATTCTGCCGGCACCTTATTGGGTTTCTTATTACGAAATCATCAAACTTTCCGGCGGTGTTCCGGTAGAAGTGCCCACTTCAGTAGACACTGATTTTAAAATGACTGCCAAACAGTTAGAAAAAGCCATTACCCCTAAAACCAAGATGATGTGGTTCAGCTCCCCGTGTAACCCCAGTGGTTCGGTGTACAATCGGGAAGAGTTGACTGCTATCGGTAAAGTATTGGAAAAACATCCTAACATCTATATCGTATCTGATGAGATTTACGAACACATCAACTTCTCCGGAACGTTTTGCAGCATTGCCTCCATTCCGGGTCTGTTCGAAAGAACGATTACGGTAAACGGAGTAGCTAAAGCTTTTGCCATGACCGGCTGGAGAATTGGGTACATCGGCGCTCCCGAATTTATTGCCAAAGCCTGTACCAAAATGCAGGGTCAGGTAACCTCCGGAGCCAATTCAATTGCACAACGCGCTACAATTACTGCCGTTGATGCCAATCCGAGCGTCTTGAACGAAATGGTCAGCGCTTTTAAAAACCGAAGAGATTTAGTCGTAGGTTTAGCCAAGGCCATTCCGGGCATAAAACTAAACGTCCCTGAAGGCGCTTTCTATGTTTTCCCCGATGTTTCGTCCTTTTTCGGAAAAACGTTACGCGGCAAAACAATCAACAATGCCGATGATTTTTCAATGTATTTGCTATCAGAAGCCAACGTGGCTACCGTAACCGGAGATGCTTTCGGAAACCCGAACTGCATCCGAATTTCGTATGCTACCAGCGAGGAATTACTGACCGAAGCGTTCAAAAGAATAGCAGCAGCACTAGCATAAACCATACGGCCTCAAGGAAACTTGGGGCCTTTTTATTTGGGCGTTACCGCGCCTTCGGCGGGTCGCGTGTTTCGTTCCAATCTTTTATTCGGCTTGGCATTCTGCGTTGCTCAAGGCCAACCCTAAAAAAGGATTTTCATTCCACCCGCTAACGCAAACACAACACAACTAAACAACACTAACCATGTCAAAAATTTTACTTCTAGGTTCGGGCGAATTAGGAAAAGAATTCGTCATCGCCGCACAACGCATCGGGCAAACCGTCATCGCCGTTGACAGTTATGAAAACGCCCCGGCCATGCAGGTCGCCCACGGTTTTGAAGTCATCAACATGTTGGATGGCAAAGCCTTGGACAAAATCGTAGCCAAGCACCAACCCGACTTTATCGTTCCCGAAATCGAAGCCATCCGTACCGAACGTTTTTATGACTACGAAAAACAAGGGATAACCGTGGTGCCTTCAGCGAAAGCCGCCAACTTTACCATGAACCGAAAAGCAATTCGCGATTTGGCAGCCAAAGAATTAGGCTTGCGAACCGCCAATTACCGTTATGCTACGACAGCTGAAGAACTGGAGCAAGCGGTTGTCGAAGTTGGGATTCCCTGTGTGGTGAAACCTTTGATGAGTTCCTCCGGCAAAGGCCAATCGACCGTTCGAACCGAAGCCGATATCGCCAAAGCCTGGTCGTATGCCGTAGAAGGATCACGGGGCGATGTGGTGGAAGTCATCGTAGAAGCTTTTGTTAATTTTCATTCTGAAATCACCTTACTGACGGTAACCCAAAACAACCATCCCACCTTGTTTTGTGCTCCTATAGGACACCGTCAGGAGCGCGGAGACTATCAGGAAAGCTGGCAACCCGCTAACGTTTTTGAAGAAGACCTGATTGAAGCACAGGAAATGGCCAAAAAAGTAACCGAGGCCTTGGGAGGAGCCGGACTCTTTGGGGTAGAATTCTTCCTTACCGATGATGGAGTGTATTTCTCTGAACTATCTCCACGACCGCATGATACCGGTATGGTGACCTTGGCCGGAACCCAAAACTTTAATGAATTTGAACTGCATCTGCGTGCTGTTTTGAGCTTGCCTATTGCTGAAATCACCTTAGAAAAAGTAGGAGCCAGTGCGGTAATTTTAGCTTCGGAGAACTCCAATACCCCAACGTATTACGGAATGGCAGACATAGCTGCTTTACCTAAGACCGATTTTCGTATCTTTGGAAAACCAAGTTCCCGTCCGTACAGAAGAATGGGCGTAGCTTTGACCCACGATGTTTTGGGGACCCCCATAGAACATGTCGTAGAAAAGGCCAAAGAGGCCGCAACCTTACTAACTGTAAACTCATAAAAATGAAAAAGATACTATGCCTATTCGTCCTTTTTACCGGCTTAGCGGTTCAGGCACAAGACAAATCAAAAATCCAAACCGTCGAAGTATCCTGCGGGCAATGCCAGTTTGGGATGAAAGCCAAAGGATGTGACCTGGCGGTACGCATTGATGGGAAAACCTATTTTGTAGACGGCACCAAAATTGACGAACACGGCGATGCGCATGCCGAAGACGGTTTCTGTTCTGCCATCCGAAAAGCGGAAGTCATTGGCGAAGTCAAAAACAACCGCTTTGTGGTAACCTATTTTAAATTATTACCGGCAAAAGAGTAATCTATTTTGGCACAAATTCTCGACAATATTTCCAAAATAGTAACGCTTACTCCACAAGAGCAGGCGTTATTTTTATCTAAAACCGAAACCAAACAATTCAAAGCCAAAACCATCCTTCAGCATGCCGGCCAGGTGTGCAAAGAGAGTTATTTCGTCAATTCGGGGCTGTTGCGCAGTTTCAATATCAATGACAATATCGTAGAACATGTACTGAGTTTTGCCTGCGATGGCTGGTGGATTAGCGACATGTACAGCCTGTTGTCGCAAAAACCCGGAAATCTTTTTATTGAAGTCTTAGAGGATGCCGAAGTCATCGTGTTGACTAAAGAAAACCAAGACCGCTTGTATGATGAAATCCCAAAACTCGAACGCTTTTTCAGAATCTTAATTGAAAAATCATTGGTGGCCAATCAAGAACGACTGATGGACAACCTCAGCCTGACTGCCGAAGAGCGTTTTGAAAAATTCTGTAAAAAATACCCAAGCCTGATTCAACAGGTTCCTCAAAAACAAATTGCTTCCTATATAGGCGTTACGCCTGAGTTTTTCAGCAAAATGAAAGCAAGAATGCTGAAGAAGTAAAACAATACCATACCACTTTACGTCATAACTCTCTCCTGTTTTGTTCCGGATATATGCGATATGCCCGCGGGATACGTCCGATGTGTGTGCGATATTTTATAGGGTTTCATCGGACACACATCGCACACACATCGGACACACATCGCACACACTCCGAACAAAACCCAAAAACAGAGGCCATGAACCCAGTCCGATTTCTTAACCTACATTAAGTGCAATCTGCGCGCTCTGATTGTAAATTTGTATTGTAATAATTAGTAAATTTATACAATATGAAAAATACCATCTTACATAAAGCCAATACCCGTGGACATGCCGATCACGGTTGGTTAAACGCTCATCACACGTTTAGTTTTGCCGGCTACTATGACCCAAACCGCGTGCAGTTTGGTGTATTGAGAGTTTTAAATGACGACATCATTGCCGGCGGTATGGGTTTTGGCACCCATCCACACGATAATATGGAGATTATCACCATTCCGCTGGAAGGTGATTTGGCACACAAAGACAGCATGGGGAATACCGAAGTCATCAAATTCGGAGATGTACAAGTCATGAGTGCCGGTACAGGAATACAACATTCCGAATTCAATCCGAATGCTGATAAAAGAACCAATCTGTTGCAGATTTGGCTGTTCCCGAAATACCGAAATGTAGAGCCGCGTTACCAACAAATCACATTGGACACCTCGGACCGTCACAACAAATTACAACAGATTTTGTCTCCCAATGCCGATGATGCCGGTGTGTGGATTCACCAAGACGCTTGGTTCCACATGGGGAATTTAGATAAGGGAACGACTTTGGAATATGACCGCAAAAAAGAAGGCAACGGCTTGTATGTTTTTGTCATCAAAGGAAGCGTAAAAGTAGACGGACAAGAACTGGCACAGCGCGATGGCCTGGGAATTACCGATTTTGATAAAGTAACTTTTGAAGCTACTTCCGATACCGAAATCCTATTGATGGAAGTTCCCATGATACAATAATTCATCACCTGCCTGATTTTTCAATCCGGCAGGTTTTTTTAAACCAAACAACATGAACAACGAAGTACAATTAAAAATAGAGGGTAAAAAAGGCTTTTTTTACATTGACATTGCAGGTCAGCGCGAAGCCATGATGACCTTTGTTTTTGCAGGTGATGACAAAATCATCATTGACCATACCGAGGTAAACCCCGGAAACGAAGGCAAAGGATTGGGTAAAAAAATGGTCGCCCAAGCGGTAGCATACGCTCGTGAGAACGGCATTAAAATCATTCCGCTTTGTCCGTTTGCCAAAAGTGTATTTGATAAAGTTCCGGAATTTCAAGACGTGTTATAATTATGGCTACGATTTTAGAGAAAAACATAGAAGGGAAAATAGGCACACAAAACTACTTGTGCACCATTTCCTGGCGCAACGGGACGTTGCTGATGGATGAACCGGAAAGCTCGGGCGGTCAGGATTTGGGACCCGATCCTTTCAGCACGCTTTTGGCTTCGCTGGCGGGCTGCACCTTAGCCACTTTGCGCATGTACATTGACCGCAAGGGTTGGGATATACCGGAAATTACTATTTCATTAAATTTGGCACAAGAACAAAATCCTGAACTGGAGACTACGATTTCAAGAGACATTGCCTTTTCTGCCCATATCAGTGAAGAACAAAGAGAACGTTTGCTGCTCATTGCCGACAAATGTCCGATTTCAAAAATTCTGAAAAACAAAGTAATCATTAACACAACGCTATAACCATGGATCCAAACAACCTAACAAAAGAATATACCAATGGCGAAGTCACCATAGTGTGGCAATCGGGCAAATGCATTCATTCGGGCAATTGTGTGCGCAACAATCCGGATGTTTTCAAACCTAAAGAAAAGCCTTGGATTACACCGGAAAGCTCCACCACTGAAAAGATTATGGATACGATAAAAAAATGTCCTTCGGGTGCTTTGACTTATTATTTAAATAACGAAAAATGAAAAAATTACTGGCCTTTGGTGCTTCCAACAGCAGCGATTCTATCAATAAACAACTGGCCACTTATGCCTCAAAACTATTTAAAGAGGTTGACGTGGATCTATTGGATTTGAACGATTACGAAATGCCGATTTACTCCAAAGACCGGGAGCGGAAAAACGGAATACCGCAATTGGCGCATGATTTTTACCAAAAAATTGGAGATGCTGACTTCATTCTGATTTCTTTTGCCGAGAACAACGGCAGTTACACCACAGCTTATAAGAACATCTTAGATTGGATGTCGCGCATCAACGGGAAAACGTTTCAGGAAAAACCAATGCTTTTACTGGCTACTTCGCCCGGTGCACGTGGCGGAAGTACGGTATTGGATACCGCCGTCAAACGAATGCCGTTTCAGGGAGGAATCGTAAAAGGTAGTTTTTCGTTGCCGAGTTTCAATGAAAATTTTGAAAAGGGAAAAGGAATTACCAATCCGGAGTTGAACCAACAATTGCTGGATCTTATCGATTCGATCGAACTATAACTAAAAAAGCGCCTGATTACTCAGGCGCTTTTGCTTTCAGTACAGGGGTTATTTTTTCTTTTTCAGATTCAGGTTTTCAAACGTTGAAACATCAATGACTTCTTCCAAATCCAAATCAAACGACACCTTAATGCTGTCGCCCACTACCGTTACCGGCAACTGGCTGGAAAGCTGTGACGAGCCCACAAAAATATTGGGATAATCCTTAACGGTGAAATAGTAAAAACTGTTGCCGTTTTTAACATCATTCTGAATACGGGTAACCACCGATTTCAATTGTTTCTTGTTGCTTTCGCTGTTCGGGTTGATTTTGTTTCCGGCCATGTTGTACACATTTTTATAGGACATCAGGGTCTCGCGCATTGTATTGCCAACGCCTACTATTGTATAATCACTGATGGCTACCATGGCATACATTTTGACCAATCCACCCTCATCTTTTAAGGTCATGACATAGGTTGGAATGTTGTTAATGTTATACGGAATGGGCAACGAAGCCTTATAGCCTTTCTCCTGAACTTTTCCTTCAGCCGAACTTTGAGCGGCAAACTCGGTAGCTCCGCTTTGCTTGTAGAACGTAGTTTCTTTGGTTCGGGTATCTACCAATACAAAGCCTACCGCCGATTCATCCTTCCCTACCGAAGTGAGACCCGTGTACCAATACGAACGATTGTTGTGTCCGTATACCAAAGTCAGGCCTTCGGTGATTTGTAATTTATTGGCGTTGGAAAAATTCCAGTAACCGTGAACATATTCACCCCAATCGTTCAATTGCTCTTCTATAAAACTGATGGGCTCAATGCGGTCAATCCACGTTGGTGCATTGGCAATGGTATATTCCTGAATCGCTCCTGTTTGGGCATCTACTACTACAACTCCATTGGCATTGTCACCGCTGAATCCGATAGTTTTATCAAATTTGGTCACTACCCAAAACGGATTCCCGGCATCATCAATCTCAAACGTATAATCGGTTAATCCGGTGGTGGCATAGCCATTCATGTAAATGTGGCGGGTAATCTCACTTTGAAAAAAGGCTTCGGGCTGGTATTTGATTTTAATGGCTTTGCCGTTGACCTGCTGCACCAGTTTCACATCGCGCTCATTGGTGGCCGAAACCATCACATAACCGGCAGTCCCTTCCTGGTTATTCCACCATTTAAAAAAGCCCGAATGCAGTAATGGCGCTACCCAATACAAATCTTTGCCTACTTTTTGGATGCAAAAATCACCTAACTCTACCTGACTTCCTAAAGCCGGTTGCGAGCCTAGAATTTTTTCGCCCAACAAATAAGCCAAGTCTTCGTCTACCACCCGGATTTCATTAATCGAAATCGGAGCTATGTGTTGGGAGATTTTCTTTCCGTCCGCCACCTTGCCAATCAGGTTTTTATAGGCTTCACTTCTGAACATGGGCAAACTGGTACAAAGCGGAAAAACTATCATGTAAATCAATACAATTCCTGCCAGGAGGAAAAAGATTTTCTTGGGTTTCTCCATGAGGCGGACCTTCTTATCCTGCCCTACTTCCAATCGGGTGAAAAGAATAATAGCCAGGACGCAAAGGATTAAAAGAATCACCGGCAATCCCAAAAACCCGTAACTGATTACTGGTAAATTGAAATAAAACAGTAAAAAGGCAACGACGATAAGAAGTATAATTTTTTTCATGAGTAAGATTTATGTTACGGCTATTATACGACGGAAGAGAATTATAGTTACAATAATTAAATAAAATACTATTTTTGCTCCTTACCAATAGACGCTTACAACATCACTTTTGAAATAAAAATTATGAAAGCATACGTTTTCCCGGGACAAGGCGCCCAATTTACCGGAATGGGTAAAGACTTATATGAATCCTCGGCTTTAGCCAAAGAACTTTTTGAAAAAGCCAATGAAATATTAGGCTTCCGTATTACCGACATCATGTTTGAAGGTACTGCCGAAGAATTGAAAGAAACCAAGGTAACCCAACCGGCTGTGTTTTTGCACTCGGTTATTTTGGCTAAAACCTTGAACATACAACCCGATATGGTGGCAGGACATTCGCTTGGAGAGTTTTCGGCCTTGGTGGCCAATGGTACTTTGTCGTTTGAAGACGGGTTAAAATTGGTTTCCCAACGTGCCATGGCGATGCAGAAAGCTTGTGAAATTACGCCAAGCACGATGGCGGCGGTTTTAGGACTGGACGATAAAATTGTGGAAGAGGTTTGTGCGTCTGTTGACGGGGTTGTGGTTGCTGCCAATTATAACTGTCCGGGGCAGTTGGTTATTTCGGGAGAATTTAAAGCCGTAGAAGCAGCCTGTGAAGCCATGAAAGCGGCAGGTGCCAAACGCGCTTTATTATTGCCTGTAGGGGGCGCGTTCCACTCGCCTATGATGGAACCTGCCCGAGAAGAATTGGCTGCTGCCATCGAAGCAACTACATTCAACACACCGAGTTGTCCGGTCTATCAAAACGTAACCGCCAGTGCCGTTTCGGAGGCTGGTGAGATTAAGAAAAACTTAATCATTCAGTTGACTGCTCCGGTAAAATGGACACAATCGGTACAACAAATGATTAAAGATGGCGCCACTAGTTTTACAGAAGTAGGCCCAGGAAAAGTATTAGTAGGTTTGGTCAATAAAATTGATCGGGATGTGGAAACCCATTCGGCATAACCTTAAAAAAAATTGAAAACTCCGATAAAAACATCGGAGTTTTTTTATGCTATCTTTGTTAAAAGAATTCCAAATTCATGAACTTAAATTTACGAACTGTAAATGTAACCCGATATATTACGCCGCTTCGCGAAGGTGGCTCGCTTCCGGCATTGGCAGAAGCGGATGACGATTTTAAGTATGTGATAAAATTTCGGGGAGCGGGTCATGGTGTCAAGGCTTTGATTGCCGAATTCTTGGGTGGACAAATTGCGCGTTATCTCGGTTTGCCGGTTCCTGAATTGGTTTTTGCGAATTTGGACGAAGCCTTTGGAAGAACCGAAGCCGATGAAGAAATTCAGGATTTGTTACAATTTAGTCAAGGGCTAAATTTGGGATTACACTACCTGTCAGGCGCGATAACGTATGATGCCGCAACCAATGATTGTGAGGAAACCTTAGCCTCAAAGATTGTTTGGCTGGATGCTTTCATTACCAATGTGGATCGGACTTTTAAAAACACCAATCTGTTGATTTGGAAGAAAGAACTTTGGTTGATTGATCATGGTGCTTCTTTTTATTTTCACCATTCTTGGGACAATTGGCAAAGCAGTGCCATTACCCCTTTTGCTTTAATAAAAGACCATGTTTTATTGCCCAAAGCGGCTCAACTTTCAGCGGTGAACGCCGAGTTTACAGCCCGGTTAAACGATGTAGTCCTGAGAGAAATTGTAAATCAAATCCCGGAAGACTGGTTGCATTGGGAAGACAAAACCCTTTCTCCTGAAGAGATAAAAGAAGTCTATTTTCAGTTTTTAACCCTTCGATTGGCACATGCTGACCTATTTTTAAAACAAGCTCAAGATGCACGAAAAACACTTATATGAATATGCCGTGATTCGTGTTGTGCCTAAGGTAGAGCGCGAAGAATTTATAAATGTTGGGTTGATGCTTTTTTGTAAAAGACAGAAATACCTAAGAATTGAATATCATCTTGTTCCCGAAAAAATCAAGTCAATCTGTTCCGAATTTGATATAGACCAATTACAAGAAAACTTAGATTCGTTTGTAAAAATAGGAAAAGGCAGTAAAGATGGCGGGCCAATAGCAGCCTTTGAAACCGCAGAGCGTTTTAGGTGGTTAACCGCAGTTAAAAGCTCGAGCATCCAAAGCTCCCGGCCACATTCAGGATTTAGTTTTGACTTAGATGCCACTTTTGAAAAACTGTATACTGAATTGGTTTTATAACTGAATCATTATGAAAAACAAAAAGCACTCATCCCGAAGCCCGTCGTTTAGCAACTTTGGCCTTGTATTTGTAGCTTTGTTTGTATCCAAATTCGTTATTAAAAATTAAAATCTTAAATCATGAAAAAAATAATCTTATCATTCGCTTTAGTGACTTTGCTGGTTTCTTGCAAACCGGAAACCAAAGAAAAACTGGAAGGCGCCAAAGACGCCGTAACTGAAGAAGTACAGGAAAAGGTTGATTCGGCCAAAATAAAAGCCGAAGCCAAAGTAGATTCCTTAAAAGAAAAGGCGAATGCCAAAGTAGACAGTTTAAAACTGAAAAGCGCTGAAAAATTGGAGGAAACTGCTAAGAAATTAAAAGAGAGCGTAAAAAAATAAATACCATCCCGTCCAATCAAGAAGGGATTTTTTTTATACTTTATCCTTTTCGGGCCCCCTACGGGTTCTTTTATAATTGGTAATGAAAACGCCTAAAATAATCAGTAATGTTGCAATTAAAAAATCAAGTTTGATTACCTCATCCAACAACAGCCAACCCAAAAAAACGGCAATAGCGGTATTGATGTAATTGAGCACTGTAACCTGAATCGCTGTCACTCTTTTGAGCGCATAGTGGTAACAGAAAAAGGCCACAACAGAACCAAAAACAGCCAGATACAAAGTAGCTCCTATACTTCGGGCACTCCATTTGTTGAAATCCACATCGGGATTAAAAATAAGCGCCAAAACAAATTGAACAATAGCGGCAATAGAGAATTGATAAAATAAATTAAGTGCGATATTATTGGATTTGTGGGTGTTCATTTTGGTAAACACCGTTCCGGCCGACCAAGATAAAATGGCGATACTCAAGAACAGTATTCCAATTTTATAATTGGGATCCAGTATAGCGCCAAGTCCGTCTCTGAAAATAAAAACAACTCCGAGAAAACCAATCACAACTCCTATAAATCCTCTCAGCGTAGGCTTTTGCAAACCCATGATTGTGCTGCCTAAGAAAACCACCAAAGGCGAAAGGGCACTAAGTATGGAGGTCAACCCGCTGGGCAGCGTCTTTTCTGCTATGGTTGTAAACCCGTTGGCCACAACAATCATCAAAATAGCGGGAATGAATTGGATTTTAAAATTCTCCCATCCTATCCAGGCCAATTGTTTTTTATAGAGCAAAATGACCAGTACCATCAAGGCAGCAATTCCTTGTCGGGTTGATGTTATGTACCAAGCCGGTATGGTCTCGACAGCTATTCGGATTCCGAGATAGGTGGTTCCCCAAACGATGGCGACCGTAAACAAGCAAAAAATTAATTTAAAATCGGGCTTTTCACTCATTTTCGCAGGTGATTTCTATGATGACAGTAATCGGGGATTTAAAAAATTATCAGCTTCTGATTTTTTGTTCCCATTTCCAGGCAGAGGCCAACGCTTCTTCCAGAGACAATTGAGCCTTCCAACCCAGCACAGTATTGGCCTTATTTGTACTGGCATAAGCGGAAGTGATATCCCCTTCTCTTCTGCCCACGATTTGGTAGTTTAATTTTTGTCCGGACACTTTTTCAAAAGCATGAATTACTTCTAAAACAGAGCTTCCGGTACCGGTGCCCAAGTTGAAGGTTTCCACTTTTTCAACATTTTGTTCGTTTAACAAACGTTGTAAAGCGATAACGTGTGCTTTTGCTAAATCGACTACATGAATATAATCGCGAATACAGGTTCCGTCAGGCGTTGGATAATCATTTCCGAAAACAGAAAGCTTCTCGCGTAAGCCCATCGCCGTTTGTGTAATAAACGGCACTAAGTTTTGCGGAACTCCCAATGGCAATTCTCCTATTTCAGCACTTGCATGGGCTCCGATTGGATTGAAATAACGCAAGAGAACAGCATTGACATTCGTCACTTTGGCGGTATCTCTGATGATTTCTTCTCCAATTTGTTTGGTATTCCCATAAGGTGACATGGCCGGTTGCACAGAGGCATCTTCAGTAATCGGCATTTTTTCGGCCTGACCGTAAACGGTACAAGAAGAACTAAAAATAAAGTTGGCCTGAGGCAAGGCCGTCAATTCCTGAAGCAGGTAAACCAAAGTATTGATATTATTTTCATAATACAGTAAAGGATTCTCAACACTTTCTCCAACGGCTTTGGAAGCGGCAAAGTGAATTATTCCAACTACATCGTGGTATTTTTTAAAAAAATGCTGTACGGCTGACTTTTCTCTTAAATCAATTTTTTCAAAAAGCGGCTTTTGACCCGTGATGTTGTATATACCATCTAAAACCTTTTCAGAAGCATTAGAAAGATTATCGATTATCACTACTTCAAAACCTTCGTTTTGCAATTCTACTACGGTGTGTGAACCAATAAACCCTAAACCTCCGGTAACAACTACTTTCATTAATTAATAGATTATTTTATTGATTCTTTGACTTCTTTCGGTTTTTCTGATTTCAAACGAGACATCACATATTTTGTTCCGAAAAAAGCAACCGCAAACGTTACTATAAAGAGAATCACCTGCACTATTTTCTTCTTGTTCCCTTCTTCCATTTTATTTGTTTAAAAACTCTAAAACACTGTCGGTAATAAATTGAATTTGCTCATCGTCTAACTCGGTGTGCATGGGTAAGGATATTACCTCTTTCACCAACTGGTTGGTCACCGGAAAATCTTCTTCTTTGTAGCGACTGTCTGCATACGCTTTCTGACTGTGCAACGGAATCGGGTAATAAATCGCACACGGAATTCCTTTGGCTAGTAAATGTTCCATCAAACCGTTTCTGTCGGCATCAATAATTCGCAGTGTATATTGGTGAAACACATGACAATCACAAATATCACAGATGCTCGGCGCGATAATGTTTTTATGCCCTTCAAAAGCGGCTGAGTATTTTCGTGCTGCGTCTTGACGGGCTTTCCCGTAAGCGTCTAAAAAAGGTAACTTGGCATTTAAAACTCCCGCCTGAATACTGTCCAAACGCGAGTTCACTCCTACCACATCATGATGGTAACGCACATACATCCCGTGGTTTACTATCCCCCGAATTTTGTGGGCCAAGTCATCATCATTGGTAAAAATGGCTCCGCCGTCTCCATAACAGCCTAGGTTTTTAGAAGGAAAAAAAGAAGTAGACGCCACATGTCCTATCGTTCCGGCTTTCTTTTTAGTACCGTCAGAGAATTTGCAGTTAGCTCCGATAGCTTGTGCGTTATCTTCTATAACATACAAATTGTGTTCTTTGGCAATCGCCATGATGGCTTCCATATTGGCCGCTCTTCCGAACAGGTGAACCGGTACAATGGCTTTCGTTTTTGGCGTAATGGCTTTTTTTATGGCATCAATAGAAATATTCATGTTTATCATATCCACATCCACCAAAACGGGGGTTAACTGCAACAAGGCAATCACCTCTACTGTGGCGGCAAAGGTAAAATCGGCTGTGATTACCTCATCACCCGGCTTCAAATCCAATGCCATCATTGCGATCTGCAATGCATCAGTTCCGTTAGCACATGGGATGACGTGTTTTACATCAAGATATTCCTCTAAATTCTTCTGAAATTCATGAACCAAAGGTCCGTTGATATAAGTGGTGGTATCTAAAACTTCCTGGATGGAGGCGTTAACAGTATCTTTTATTTTATCGTATTGACTTTTTAAGTCAACCATTTGAATTTTTCTCATGTTTTAAAAATTATGAGTAGCAAAAGTAAGAAATTCTGAAGTAGAATATCCTATTCCGTAAAAGAAACGTATTTTAGCGCATCAAAATTTTCGGGATGTTTTTTCTATACAATGTATTACTGATTTTGGCTTCACAAATCGTGAAAATAGCAGCACTTTTCAGCCCGAAGATGAAGTTGTTTGTTGAAGGGAGAAAATCCGTTTTCCAAACTTTAACCAACAAAATCAACACCAAAGACCAAACCATTTGGTTTCATGCCGCTTCACTGGGTGAGTTCGAACAAGGCCTGCCGGTGATGGAAAAAATAAAAAAAGAATTCCCAAACCATAAAATTGTATTGACGTTCTTTTCACCTTCAGGCTATGAGGTTCGAAAAAACAATACCATTGCGGATGTTACCGTGTATTTGCCTTTGGACACCAAAAACAACGTAAAGCAATTTTTAAAATTGGTTCATCCTGAACAGGTGTTCTTCATCAAATATGAGTATTGGCCGAATTATTTGAACGAATTGAAGAGAGCCGGCATCAAAACTTATTTGATTTCGGGCATCTTCAGAGAAAATCAGGCTTTTTTCAAATGGTATGGTGGTTTTTACCGCAATGCCCTGAAAACTTTTGAGTACTTTTTTGTCCAAAATGACAGTTCGAAAAAACTGGTGCAAAGTCTAGGCTACCAAAATGTAAAAATCTCTGGAGATACCCGCTTTGACCGGGTAGTTTCTATTTTGGAACGGGATAATTCTCTGGATTTCATCGAACAATTCAAAAACAACACCACAACAATCGTCATTGGAAGTTCCTGGCCAAAAGACGAAAGTCTCCTGGTTAATTTTATCAATCAGACTGCTGCCAATGTGAAATTTATCATTGCGCCGCACAATATTAAAGCTGATCAAATTGCAACTTTGAAATCCCAAATTCAAAAACCTACAGTACTGTATTCTGAAAAAGAAGGCTGCAGCTTGGCCGATTATCAGGTTTTTATCATTGACACCATTGGGATACTGACCAAAATTTACAGCTATGCTGATATTGCTTATGTGGGCGGTGGTTTTGGGAATCCCGGAGTACACAATATTCTGGAACCAGCCACTTTTGGCATTCCAATAGTTGTCGGCCCAAATTACTCTCATTTTGCAGAAGCTACCGCCTTGGTAAATCTGGAAGGCTGCGTTTCCGTTAGTACTCAAAACGACTTTAACGAGGCGTTTCAAAATTTGATTTTCAACTTGGATATCCGTCACGAAAAAGGACACATCTGCGCCACTTTTGTTCAAATGAACAAAGGAGCTACGGAGATTATTTTAAATCACATTCGTAACAATTAATCAAAAAACAAACTTATACCTCAAACTATTATCATGAAATTTTTAAGACTTCTTCTCTTATTTGTTTTCGTACAGGTTTCGGCCCAACAAGGCGGCATGTGGATTCCCTCGATGCTCAAAGGCATGAACGAAAACGAAATGAAAACTCTCGGCATGAAAATTACCGCAGAGCAAATCTATTCCATTAACAAATCAAACCTAAAAGATGCCGTACCGCAGTTTGACGGAGGCTGTACCGCAGAAGTAATCTCGGACAAGGGATTGATTTTAACCAACCACCACTGTGGGTTTGATGCGATTCAGAACCATTCTTCGGTAGACCACGATTACTTAACCAACGGTTTTTGGGCTTATAAAATGGAAGATGAATTGCCCAACAAAGGCATGGTAGTCACTTTTATCATCCGCATCGAAGATGTAACACCCAAAGTTTTAGAAGGTGTTTCCGCTTTACCCAACGAAGCCGACAAACAAAAGAAAATACAGGAGAACATCAGCACGCTAAACAAAACCTTACCCAAAGAAGCCTGGCAGGAAAACAGTATCCGCACCTTTTATGACGGAAATCAATACATCTTGTTTGTTACAGAAACCTATAAAGACATTCGCTTGGTTGGAGCGCCACCAAGTTCAATAGGCAAGTTTGGTTCGGACACAGACAACTGGGTTTGGCCACGTCACACCGGAGATTTTTCTATGTTCCGTATTTATGCCGACAAAAATAATCGCCCGGCAGAATATTCGACAGAAAACGTTCCGTACAAACCTAAATATTCATTACCTATCTCCATTAAAGGAGTTAAGGAAAATGACTTTACCATGGTAATGGGATATCCCGGAAGAACACAAGAATACTTGCCTTCAGCAGCAGTAGACCAAATTGTAAATACACTGAATCCGGCAAAAATAGCGATACGCGATGCTGCTTTGAAAGTGCAGGATGGATTTATGCGAAAAGACAATGCCATTAAAATTCAGTACGCTTCTAAATATGCCGGTGTCGCCAATTATTGGAAAAAATGGATGGGTGAAACCAAAGGTTTAAAGAAATCGAATGCTGTTGCCATGAAGCAAAAGTTTGAAAAAAACTTTCAGGAAAAAGTGATTAAAGCAGGAAAACAAGCCGAATACGGAAACCTGTTAGCTGATTTCGACAAAAATTACACCAACATTAAAGACTATGCTTTGGCCCGGGATATATTCACCGAAATTGCCTTGCGCAATACCGAAATTCTAACTCTTGGATACAAATTGTACCAATTAGAACAACTATACAATAATAAGGGAGAACAAGCATTTAATGACAGAAGAAACAACTTAATCAATGGATTAGGAGATTTTTACAAAGATTTCAATCCGAATGTAGATCAAAAAGTATTTGAGCAATTGATGGCTTTTTACAGCAGTAACTACCCAAAACAGTTTTTACCGGCAGCATATGAGAATTTAAACGCTGTAAGCTTGGCCAATACTGTTTTCACGCAATCACAATTGGTCAGTTACGACAAAATTAAAGTTCTACTGAGTGGCGACTCTAAAACAGTTTTAGAAAACATCAATAAAGACAAAGGATTTGAGGTAATCAAAACCATGGCCGATAATTATCTGAAAAATGTTGCGCCTAAATATGATGAAATCAATTTGAAAAATATAGCCACGCAAAGGACCTACATGAAAGCAATTTTGGAATTAAGTCCAAAATCAGCCCGCATTTTTCCGGATGCCAACAGTACATTACGTGTGACTTACGGAAAAGTAAAAGGCTACAAGCCAAACGATGGAGTGACTTACGAACCCTTTACGTATTTGGATGGTGTAATCGAAAAATATGTCCCTGGCGACTATGAATTTGATGTCCCGAAGAAACTGATTGATTTATACAATGCGAAAGATTATGGCCGATATGGTGCATCTAATGGTAAAATGCCGCTCGCTTTTATTGCAACCAATCACACTACGGGAGGCAACTCGGGAAGCCCTGCAATGGATGCCAACGGTAATTTGATTGGTTTGAATTTTGATAGGGTTTGGGAAGGTACCATGAGTGATATTTATTATTCTCCCGACATTTGTCGAAATATTATGGTGGATATCCGCTATGTGCTCTTTATAGTAGATAAATATGCCGGTGCAGAGAACCTTATCAAAGAAATGAAAATCATTTCCCCAAAAATGAAAAAATAATTCTTAAGCCGTTCTTAATTTTTGGCACGATTATTGTGATAGAAAAAGCGAAGTGAAATATAGATTTTTCAAAAAAAGTTAAATAAAAGTTTTTCCGAATAAAAAAATTTATATCTTTGCCTCGAATTAATAATTAACCTTTTATAATTAAGTAAGATGAAAAAAGTATTTTTAAGTTTAGCTGTTGTTGCTGCATTAACTGTAGTATCTTGTAAACAAGCTGATGCTAATGCTGAAGCTACTGCTGACACAACTGCTGTTGAAGCTGTTGATACTGCTGCTGCTCCAGCTGCTGATACTGCTGCTGCTCCAGCTGCTGACACAACTGCTGCTAAAGCAGAAGCTCCAGCTGCTGCTCCAGCTGCTGCTCCAGCTGCTCCAGCAAAAAAATAATTAGTACTCACTAATTATCTTTAAAAGATTTAAAGCCACGCTATGCGTGGCTTTCTTTTTTAGCAATAAATTATAAAAAATTAAGACTCCAAGAAAATTGAATCTCCACCAGAAAAATCAAGCACTTCTGATTTTGAGGCATATTTACTAATCTCGTCAATCCCTTTCTGCAAGAGCAGTTCAGTTGAATACTTTCTGCTTACCGCCACAATCTTTTGATCCAGCATCAGCTTAAAAAAACATTTGCCTTTGGCCGTTTTAAACTTCAGGTAATCACATCTTTCCAAAGAAGCCTTAAGCACTTCAATCTCTTCCTCGCATTCAAATTTCAACTCATAACTATTGCTGGTTAGAATTGTCTTTCCTTTTCTGGAAACAAATTCAAACTTATAGTAGTCATTCAACCGTTTGCTGATTACAAAAGTACCCATGAAATAATTTTCAAAAGTGATTAAAACAAAAAAGCTCCAAACATAGTTTGAAGCTTTTGTACTCAGAGCGGGACTTGAACCCGCACGAACATTGCTGTTCACTGGATTTTAAGTCCAGCGTGTCTACCAATTTCACCATCCGAGCGTTATGAGATGTTGAGCGAAAAACGGGGCTCGAACCCGCGACCTCGACCTTGGCAAGGTCGCGCTCTACCAACTGAGCTATTTTCGCATTTCATTTTGTATAAGAACCGCCATACTTGTTCTGTATTGCGGATGCAAATGTAACACTAAAATTGAATTATACAAACCTTTTTTTGAAAAAAACTTTTTGAAAATCTAATGCCCTGATTAGCAAAACTAAGCTGCGACAACTATTTCTTTTGCAACATTCGTTTTATCTCATTAAGCTTCATCAATGCCTCCACCGGAGTTAAAGTGTTAATGTCTAAATTGATTATATCTTCCCTGATTTCTTCAAGTAACGGATCATCCAAGTTAAAAATACTCAACTGCATTTCCTCTTTATCAGACTTGATCCCATTTAAAGCATCACTGGAATGGTTTTTCTCTAACTTCTTCAATAGTTTCTGTGCTTTCTGAATCACCATCTGCGGCATACCGGCCATTTTAGCCACATGTATTCCAAAACTATGGGCACTTCCTCCTTTCACTAGTTTTCTGATAAAAAGAACGGTGTCTTTTAATTCTTTAACGGAAACATTGTAATTCTGAATCCGGGTCAACGACTCACTCATTTCATTCAACTCATGATAATGCGTAGCAAAAAGAGTTTTAGGCCGTGCGGGATTTTCGTGTAAAAACTCTGCAATGGCCCAAGCTATAGAAATACCGTCATAGGTGCTCGTTCCTCGCCCGATTTCATCCAAAAGGACCAAACTTCTGTCTGAGATATTATTCAAAATGGAAGCCGTTTCATTCATCTCTACCATAAACGTAGATTCGCCCATTGAAATATTATCACTGGCACCTACGCGTGTAAATATTTTATCCACTACACCCATTCTCACCTTCTCTGCCGGAACAAAACTTCCCATTTGCGCCAAGAGTACAATCAAGGCTGTTTGCCTCAGTATAGCCGACTTACCCGACATATTAGGACCGGTTATCATGATAATTTGCTGGGACTCCCTATCCAGAAACACATCGTTAGCTACATATGGAACTCCTACCGGCAATTGCTTTTCAATAACCGGATGACGACCATTCGTAATTTCCAATTCAAACGTTTCGTCTAATATCGGACACACATAATCATTCTCAATAGCCAGTTGCGCAAAAGAGGTAAGACAATCCAATTGTGCCACCAAGTTTGCATTCAGCTGAACCTGCTTGATATAAGTTCCAATCCAAACCACCAATTGTTCGAATAAATACGTTTCTATTTGATGGATTTTCTCTTCAGCCCCAAGAATTTTGGTTTCATATTCTTTTAATTCTTCGGTTATATAACGCTCCGCATTGACCAGGGTTTGTTTTCTAATCCATTCGGACGGCACCTTATCTTTGTGTGTGTTTCTGACTTCAATGTAATATCCAAACACATTGTTAAACGAAATCTTAAGGGAAGAAATCCCGGTACGCTCTGATTCTCTGATTTCAATGGCTTCCAGAAATTCTTTTCCGGAAAAAGCAATACTTCGCAACTCGTCCAATTCAGCATGAATTCCGGCTGCTATCGCATTTCCTTTGGTAATTGCTACCGGCGCATCCTGATTGAGGGTTGATTTTATTTTTTCGCGAAGCAAATCACAAGCGTGTAAATTATCTCCAATAACCCGAACTGCTTCCTGCTTGCTTTCCAGCGCAATAGCTTTTATAGGAATGATGGCGTCTAATGACTCTTTGAGGTAAATTACTTCCCGTGGAGAAATTTTTCCGGTGGCTACTTTCGAAATCAAACGTTCTAAGTCGGAAATCTGTTTGATCTGGTATTGAATTTTTTGCAACAACTCCTGATGGTCTTTCAAATAAGACACTACTTCATGGCGGCTTTTTATTTTATCAATATCCTTTAACGGCAAAGCCAACCACCGTTTCAGGAGTCGAGACCCCATGGGAGAAAGCGTACGGTCAATCACATCCAAAAGCGTTACCGCATTCTGTGAAGTACTGTGGTACAATTCCAGATTGCGAATGGTAAACCGGTCCATCCAAACATAAGCATCTTCGGCTATACGTTGGATGTTAGTGATGTGCTGCACTTTATTGTGTTGTGTTTCCGACAAATAATACAGTACAGCTCCTGAAGCAATAATACCATCCGGCAATTCTTCTACTCCAAAACCTTTTAAAGAATTGGTCTGAAAATGATTCATCAAAGTCTCTTGTGCATAATCTTCTTTATACACCCAATCTTCGAGATAAAACACATTAAAGTCCTCACCAAAGGCTTCTTTAAACTGAAGTTTATTGTTCTTCTGAATCAAAACCTCGCTCGGGCTGAAATTTTGCAGTAACTTATCAATATATTCCGTATTGCCCTGAGCCGTAAGAAATTCTCCTGTGGAAACATCAAGAAAAGAAATCCCTAATTGCTTTTTGCCAAAATAAATCGAGGCCAAAAAGTTATTCGATTTGGAATGAAGCACTTCATCATTCATCGCCACCCCCGGAGTTACCAACTCAGTCACACCGCGCTTCACAATGGTTTTGGTCATTTTCGGATCTTCAAGTTGGTCACAAATAGCAACCCGAAGGCCGGCTTTTACCAATTTGGGCAAATACGTATTTAAGGAATGATGCGGAAATCCGGCCAAAGCGGTTTCGGTTTCAGAACCGGCTCCTCTTTTGGTTAAAACAATCCCTAAAATCTTGGAAGCCCTAACAGCATCCTCACCAAAAGTTTCATAAAAATCGCCCACACGAAACAACAAACACGCATCGGGATATTTTCTTTTGATCTCGTTGTATTGTTTCATTAAAGGGGTTTCTTTGGCTGAAGTTGCTTTGGCTGACAATGGTTTTCGTATTAAATTTATGAGAAAGCGAATTTAAAATATTTTACGGTGACAAGGCGAATGAAAAAAAATTAATTTAATATTAAGCTAAAAAAAATGAGGTCACTTTATTTTTTGGATAGATTTGTCACAAGAAACTTAAAAACTTTAAAAAAATGAAAAAAATAATTTTGGTAGCTGCATTAGCCTTTTTCGGTGTTACAGCAAACGCACAAACTGCTAAAAAAGTAGCAGCAAAAAAAGATACTCCTGCAAAAGTTGAAACTCCAAAGGTTGACGGTGCCGGAATGGTTTTCGAAAACGAAACTATCGATTACGGAACTATCCCTCACAATGCTGAAGGAACAAGAGAATTTGTTCTTACTAACAACGGAAACAAACCATTAACCATCGAAAGCACTCAAGGTTCTTGCGGTTGTACAGTACCTACCAAACCGGAAAAACCAATCTTACCGGGAGAAAAAGGAGTTATTAAAGTACACTATGCTACTGACAGAGTGGGTCAATTTACCAAAACAGTTACTGTAAAATCAAACGCTGTAGGTCAGGAAACTAAAGTACTTACCATCAAAGGAAACGTTTTACCTGATGCTCCTGCTGAAGGAACTGCTCCAACAAAAAGCTAATTAGCGATAATTATAAATTCAAAAAGTCCCGACTACATCGGGACTTTTTTTTTGAATATCTTTGCCGCTCCAAACAGGCAGGTCAAACCATATGAAATAAAAAAATGCGAAAGCTCGAAAACAAAGAACTGGAAAGAAAATCTGTTGCCGATTTCAAAGAAGCCGACAAAACCCCTATCATTATTATTCTGGACGACATACGAAGTCTGCACAACATAGGTTCGGTATTTCGAACAGCCGATGCTTTTTTGATTGAAAAAATTTACTTGTGTGGGATAACGGCCGTACCGCCACATAAGGAAATCCACAAAACGGCTTTGGGTGCTACCGAAACCGTTGCCTGGGAGCACCAACAAGATGTGCTCAGTGTGATTGAAAAACTAAAAATCGAACAGGTTGCCGTTTTCGCTGTTGAACAAGTCGAAAACGCAGTTTTTCTTCAGGACTTTAAAGTTGACAGCGATAAGAAATACGCCTTGGTTTTCGGAAACGAAGTATATGGCGTTTCTCAAAAAGCAGTGGCTTTGTGTGATGGTGCTATCGAAATCCCGCAATTGGGCACCAAACATTCATTAAACATTTCGGTAAGCGCAGGAATTGTAGTTTGGGACTTATTTCAAAAAATGAAATACTAATTTGAGATTTTGGCTCTGATTTCTTCCAAAACAAAAATGTAGTCATCCTGCTGATTTAAGAAATCCCGGTTTGTTACATCAATGATTAGCACGTTCAAATCTTTTTGAGATTTGATGTAATCCAAATAGCCGCTGTTGATTCTCTCCAGATAATCTGCCGGTATTTCCTGTTCGTAACTTCTGCCTCTGTCCTTGATGTTTTTCAGAAGACGCTCCGTACTTTGATATAAATAAATATACAAATCGGGTTTCGGCATTTCTTTATAGATGATATCAAACATTGTTTTGTACAGGCGATATTCATCTTCGGCTAAAGTAACCTTCGCAAAAATCAAAGATTTGAAGATGTGATAATCGGCAACAATAAAGTCTTTAAACAAGTCAAACTGTGCCAAATCATCTGAAATCTGTTGGTAACGATCAGCCAAAAAAGACATCTCTAACGGAAACGCATACCGCGCTTGGTCTTCGTAAAATTTCGGCAAAAACGGATTGTCAGCAAAACGCTCCAATACGGCTTTGGCATTAAAATCTTCTGCTAACTTATTGGTCAGGGTAGTTTTACCGGCACCGATATTCCCTTCAATTGCAATGTAATTGAAGTTTTCCAATCTGATTTTAGCAATTGGAATTTCCAGGTTTTGAACCACTTTGCAATTGCTTTTATCTTCTGAAAGCACCAATAATTCATGTAAATATTTCTGCAAAATAGGATGACGCCAATCCAAATTCAAATCGCGCATCGGCAACAGCACAAACAATCGGTTTTGCATTTCGGGATGAGGCACCTGCAACTTTTCCGAAGCAATAATTTCTTCATCAAAGGCAACAACGTCGATATCTATAACTCTGGCCTGATATCCTTCAATCGCATCGCGTACTCTGCCTAAAGCCTCTTCAAGCAACAGTACTTCTTCTAAAATCTGATGAGCTGATTTGTGGGTATTCATCACCACGGCACAGTTGTAAAAATTTTCACTTTCAAAACCCCAGGACGGCGTTTCATAAAGCTTGGAAACTTTAATAATCGTCCCGATTTCATTATGCAAACGGTCAATACAATTGACAATATTTTCAAGTCGATTGCCTTGGTTGGTGCCTAACGATAAAATAACCTGATGCTGCTTTTTCATGGAAGCACAAATTAACTAAAACTATTTTAGAATAAAAGCAAAAACCGATAGACTGTTAATAACATTTTCTCAACAATTCTGAGAGAACAAAATCATAAAACTTCTATAAATTATAACCGCTTTATAACCAAAAGGCATTATTTTTGTTTAGCTAAAGCGTAACTAAATCGATCATATCATGTTAAAGAAAATCCTGAAAATTGTTGGAGTTGTTTTATTATTATTAGTCCTCTCGGCTTTTGCCATTCCGTATTTCTTTAAAGATCAAATCAAAGCCAAAATCGTAGCGGCCATCAATGAAAAAGTGGATGCTAAAGTGGGTTTTGCCGATGCTGATTTAAGTCTGTTCCGCAACTTTCCTAACGCCAGCGTAAAAGTGGAAAAGCTTTCCATCATCAACAAAGCGCCATTTGCCGGGGATACTTTGGTGGCTTTTGACGAACTGAATCTGAAAATGTCAATCAAAGAACTATTCAAAGGCGACAACGAACCCATGAATATTGACGGGATTGATTCTAAAAACGGTTTGATTAATATCATCTTCAACAAAGACGGCGTAGGGAATTTTGACATTGCCTTAAAAGACGAAAGTAAAGAAGACACCGGCAAAAGCAAGCCGCTTTCCTTAAAAATAAAAGGGTATTCCGTTGAAAACTTTAAGTTCAAGTACTACGATGAACGCTCAAAAATAAAATTAGTAATGGATAGCATCAATCACCAGGGAACCGGTGACTTTGCTGCTTCCAAACTCGACTTGGTTACCAAAACCACAACCAAAGTTTCCCTCGATATGGACAAGGTAAACTACATGAACCACGTGGCGATTTCACTGGATGCCATTTTGGGAATTGACTTAGACCAAAGCAAATACACCTTCAAAGAAAACAAAGCTAAAATCAACGAATTGCCTTTAGAATTTGACGGTTTCATCCAATTGGTGGATGCCGGACAGCAATATGATTTGACCTTTAAAACACCTACCTCTTCCTTTAAGAACTTTTTGGGACTGATTCCTGCCAAATATTCAAGCAATTTAAAAGATGTAAAAACCAGCGGCGATTTTACGGTGGGAGGTTTTGCCAAAGGGTTGTATTCCGATACTTCGGTGCCGAAATTCAACATCGAAATCGCATCAAACAATGCGTCATTCCAATATCCGAACTTACCCAAGTCCGTACAAAAAATTGTAATCGATACTAAAATCATCAACGAAACCGGTGTGATGAACGACACCTATGTCAACTTAGACAAACTCTCGTTCCAAATTGACCAGGATGTTTTCAATGCCAAAGCCAATATTAAAAATGTAGCGGAAAATGCTCTGGTAAACGCAGCCTTGAAAGGAACGATTAACTTAGGCAATCTTTCCAAAGCATATCCTGTTAAATTAGACAAACCCTTATCCGGTATTTTAAACGCTGATGTCACTACCGAATTCGATATGCAATCTGTAGAAAAAAGTGACTATGCCCGCATCAAAAACGCCGGAACCATCGACCTGACCGGTTTCAATTATACAGATGAAAACGGCAAAACGATGAAAATCAGCAGGGCTCTTGTTTCTTTTGACCCAAGTCGCGTAAACCTGAAACAGTTTAATGCTACTACCGGCAAAAGTGATTTGGCGGTAAACGGTGTATTGGAAAACTTCTATGGCTTTGTATTTAAAAACCAGGAATTGAAAGGAAACTTCAACCTGAATTCCAACCAATTGGCGGTAAACGACTTTATGACAACCGGAGAAGCCCCGAAAAAGGAAGCTGCTAAGAAAAGTGAGCCGATGAAAATCCCTGCGTTCCTTAACTGCACCTTAACAGCAAAAGCCAACACGGTGTTGTACGATAATTTAGTACTGAAAAACGTAGCCGGTAAAATCATTGTTAAAGATCAGAAAGCCACGCTGGAAAATGGTAAAACAGACCTCTTCGGTGGAGCCATAACATTTAACGGTGACATTTCGACCAAAGAAAAAACACCAAAGTTCAACATGAATCTGGGGCTGAACAAAGTTGATATTGCGCAAACGTTCACCCAATTGGAGATGATGAAAAAAATTGCGCCTATTGCGGGAGTTATAAACGGAAAATTAAACTCCACCATTAAACTCTCCGGGAATCTGAATGCAACCGAAATGACTCCGGACCTGAACAGTCTGTCCGGTGATTTATTAGGGCAATTACTTTCAACTACGGTTAACTCCAGTAATTCGGCTATGCTGACGGCTTTGGACGACAAATTGAGTTTTGTGGATTTGAAGAAACTTAACCTCAACGATGTAAAGGCGGCCCTAACATTCAAAGACGGGAAAGTGAATTTAAAACCGGTTGATTTGAAATACCAGGACATCAAAGTCAGCTTAGGCGGAACACATGGTTTTGATCAAAGCATGAATTACAACGTAAAACTGGATGTGCCGGCAAAATACCTGGGAACCGAAGCCAATAATTTAATCGCCAAATTATCCCCTACTGATGCTAAAAAGCTGGATAACATCCCGATAAACGCCATACTTACCGGGAATTTCAAAAACCCGAAAGTCACTACCGATGTAAAACAAGCCACTACTACACTGATGGCCAATTTGGTAAAACAGCAAAAGGAAAACCTGACCAACAAAGGGAAAGATGCCTTGAAGGATATTATCAGCAACAGTACCAAATCAAAATCGGATACTACCAAAACCGATGTGAAGACAGATGTGAAAACCAAAGCCACCGATTTGATAAACGGACTGTTCAAGAAAAAGAAAAAAGAAGAGCCCGCCCCCACACCGACAACCACCAAATAAAAAAGACACGAGCGAAGCGAACTGACGAAGTAAACCCTTTCACAAAGAAAGGGTTTTTTATTACAGAGATATTTTCACGACATAGCCTTCAAATGTTCTGACATTAAATACCGTTCCGTCTTCAAACATCAGGTATTGTCCTTTCACACCGGTCAGTTTTCCGGTAAAGTCGGGAGACTTATCCAAATTCAAACTGTTTACCTTGCCCGGATACTGCAACACCGGATAGTGCAGCTCATACAAATCCTCCTTGGTAGTGTAAAAGAACTCCTGAACTTCTGTTGGAATCAGTTTTTCCAGCTTTAAGCGTTCTGCCAACAAGTCTACTTTAGGAACTTCATTTTTGAGCATTTTTTGCCAATTGGTTTTATCGGCATAATGATTTTTAAGAGCCACTTCCGTAATTCCGGCCAAATACCGATTGGGCACTTCTACAATCGGAACCGCTTGAACGGCCCCTTGGTCAATCCATCTTGTCGGCACTTGTGTTTTACGGGTCACTCCCACTTTCACTTCGCTGGACAAGGCCAAGTACACCACATGCGGTTGCAGTTGTACTTTTTTCTCATATTCTAAATCCCGGTCTTCAATATCAAGATGTGCCGTGCTCAACTCGGGTTTCATAATCCAATCACCGGCTGCCGCACTGCTCATAAAACAATCGTAACAAAACCCCTGACGGAAAATCTTTTTCTTTTTGCCGCAATTGAGACATTGGTATCCCGTAAAATTAATCTCCAATGTTTTATCCAACAACTGATTTAAACTCAAAAAACTATTTTCAAAGACCAGATAATACTGAATCGGATTGGAAAACTCCGTTTGCATTTTGGTGAGTACGCCTTCGTAAGTCATGTTTTATTTTTAAGATTATTTCCTATATTTGGTAAAGTTATCATTCCTAATTCGTAATTCATAATTCCCAATTCTAAAAAATGCCCATTCCTTTAATCAATTCTATCGCATCCTGGGTTTTGAAACAACGCATTCATCAGATTGAGTTGTTCCTGAAATACCCTCATGAAGTGCAAGAAGAGCTGGTGATGAACCTGATACGTTCTTCAGAAGAAACGGTCGTGGGTCAGAAATATGATTTTGCGAGCATCAAATCCTACGCGACTTTTGCGGAACGGGTACCTGTTTCAACCTATGAAGATTTGGAACCGATGATTGAACTGACCCGTAAGGGAGCTCAAAATGTCTTTTGGAACACGCCGATTAAATGGTTTGCCAAGTCGAGCGGAACAACGAATGCCAAAAGCAAGTTTATCCCCGTAAGCAATGAGGCCCTGGAAGACTGCCACTACAAAGGGAGTAAGGATTTGCTGTGCATGTACCTGAACAACAACGAAAATTCCGAAATGTTTTTGGGCAAGAGTTTGCGTCTGGGCGGCAGCTCTCAGATTTACGAGAACAACAACACCTATTTTGGGGATTTATCAGCGATACTTATAGAAAATATGCCCATCTGGGCTGAATTCAGCAGTACTCCCAGCAGCAAAATTTCGTTGATGAGCGAATGGGAAAGCAAACTCACCGCCATCATTAACGAAACCAAAAATGAAAACGTGACCAGCTTTGCCGGAGTGCCATCATGGATGCTGGTGTTGTTGAATCGCATCATGTCCGAAACCGGAAAGGAGAACTTATTTGATTTGTGGCCCAACCTGGAAGTCTATTTTCACGGCGGGGTAAGCTTTGAACCCTACCGCGAACAATACCAAAAGATTTTGCCTTCAAACCAATTCAAATACTACGAAATCTACAACGCTTCTGAAGGATTCTTTGCCATACAAGATTTGAATTATTCCAACGATTTATTGTTGATGCTCGATTATGGCATCTTCTACGAATTCATCCCCATGGACACCTTTGGCACACCGGAACAAAAGGTAATTCGACTGGCTGATGTGGAATTGTTTAAAAACTATGCCGTAGTCATTACGACCAATGCCGGACTGTGGCGTTACCTTATTGGCGATACGGTACGGTTTACATCATTAGCGCCTTACCGCATCCGGGTATCGGGCAGAACGAAACACCACATCAACGTGTTTGGTGAGGAACTGATGGTGGAAAACACCGACACGGCTTTAGCCAAAGCCTGTTCAGCACTCAACTGCGAGGTCAAAGACTACACCGTGGCTCCCGTATTTATGAAAGGCAAAGAAAAAGGAGCCCATGAATGGATGATTGAATTCAAAAAACAACCTGAGGACATGGCTGTCTTCC
The DNA here is from genome assembly GCF_051547105.1 of Flavobacterium sp. XGLA_31. Lineage (NCBI taxonomy): Bacteria > Pseudomonadati > Bacteroidota > Flavobacteriia > Flavobacteriales > Flavobacteriaceae > Flavobacterium > Flavobacterium sp. XGLA_31. The sequence goes on from NZ_JBPTTM010000003.1 coordinate 469,449, forward strand.
GCAAAGCGCTGGACGAAAACCTCCAATCAGTCAACTCCGATTACGAAGCCAAACGGTACAACAACATGACCTTAAATCCCCTCGTCCTCAATGTGGCCAGGGAAAATCTTTTTTACGATTGGCTCAAAGAAAACGACAAACTGGGCGGTCAGCACAAAATACCAAGGCTTTCCAATGAACGCGATTATTTGGAACAACTGAAGCAGATGCAACTTGGCACAACACAAAATAATCCGTCATGAGAAAACCGTTTTATGTTGCACTCTTCTTGATTTTCTTAACCTCCTGCGCTTCACATCCCGGTAGGGTATGCGGCGGTCCCGGAGGGAAACGTTGTGTTGACACCGCAAAACCATCCGTAAGTCAAACAAAAGCAACTTAATTTTTATAGTGATGTAACATTTCTGTTGATCGATGGTCTTATTGAGCAATCATCAATCAATCATCAATTAATAATGAAATCACTAAGTATTGCTTTGTGCTTACTCATTACGAGTTTTTCGTTTGCACAACAGACTCCTTCAGAAACGAAGGAAAGCACCCCATCAGAAACCAATCTGCCACAGGAAAAAGCCCAGGAACTTAAAGAAGTGACCATTTACGGCAACAAAAAACAGTACCTCAAAGTAGAGTCAGACAAAACCACCATCAGCGTGCGCGACAATGCCATGCTCAACAGCGGCAGCAGTCTGGAAGCGGTAAAGAAAATCCCCGGAGTCATCACCTCTCCTACCGGAAGCATCACCCTCAACAGTAAAGGGGTAACCATTTACATTGATGGTGCGCCAAGTACTCTCAGCGGAACTGATTTGCAAAATTACCTGTCGACCCTACCGGCAAATGCCATTGAAAAAGTAGAGCTGATTTACAATCCCGGCGCGGCGTATGATGCCAATGCCAGCGGCTCTATCATCAACATCGTCACCAGCACCAAAAGAAAGAAAGGCATCAATGCCAGTTTCAACATCAACTACAATTTTAACAAATACCAAAAGCCGAGCCCGCAGTTTTTGCTTAATGGAAAAGTAAAAGACGTGAGTTGGCAAACCATGATTGGATACAATTATATTGACGGGGAGGAGAAAACAGCCAACGACCAGACCTTTACCTCATTTAACCCGGCTGAACATTTACTGCAAAAAAACCTGTCGCTGACCACCTACCGCAACTTTTATTGGCGTACCGGTTTCAATTACAAAATCAACGAAAAATCAAACCTGTTGCTCAACTACAACCTCAACATGGCCAATGAACGCTTTGTGAATGAGTCAAGCACCCTGGGAAGCAGCATTGATTACACCAACAACAGTGTGGCCAAAAACAAAAACAACAATCACGAACTGAGCCTGCAGTACAAAACCAAACTGGACACTCTGGGCCGCAGCCTGGACATTACGGCCTACACCAACTTTTATGACAAAAACCCCATTACCAAATCAGCGGGACAAAACAACGGCGACGCCACCTATTACAACGGGAAAGTCGATTTTAATCTGACCAATTACTATTTGAAATACGACTTCTCCGTACCGTTCAAACCCTTGGACTTTACCTTGAATACGGGTGGTAAATTCAACACCATCAAAGTAACGGATACCGGAACCTACAACCTGAACACCGCTACCAATTCGGTTACTGATTTTGATTATAAAGAAACCAATCTGGCCTTTTATGTGGAAGCGCGTAAAAAAATCAAGAAGTTCAATTTCACCGCGGGTATTCGCTTTGAAGATTATAAAGTAGACCGTACCGCCTTTCAAGACAATGACCGTACGGATGTGAACTTTAAGAACACCAACTTTTTTCCGAGTGTGAGCGCCTTGTACGAGTTCAATGAAAACATGAACCTCTCGGCTTCCTATTCCAAAAAGATACAGCAGGCCAATTACAATTCCTTAGACCCGAATAACTTTGCCAACTTTGACCAATACAACACCTCTAAAGGAAACCCGTTTTTGGACCCAACGTATTTTGACAACTTCGAATTGAAACTGACCGCCTTTCAGTTTGTGAGTTTGGGCGGTAATTATACCATTGCCAAAGACAACAACCGTTTTGTTTTCAGTGCCGAACCGGGCGAATTGGTAAGCCATCAAACCTTCCAACAGTTTGACAAAATCAACACCCTGAGTTTCTTTGCCTCGTTTCCGGTGCCGTTGGATTACTTCTTGAAAAGCAAAGAGGAATTCCAGAAGCGCATGAACAATATGGATACGATGAATTACATTTTCTTTACTGTAAATTATATCAAATCCACCACCGAAGGAAACTCCTTTTCGTTTGCCACCAAACCGATTGTAAATTACGCCGCTCAAGCACAGTTCATTTTGCCTTGGGGAATCAAGAACAGCATGTCCTATTTCATTTTACCTAAAGGCACTTGGGAAATCTACCAAATCACCAAACCGATTCAGCAGTTTGACATTTCGTTCAACAAGGATTTCCTGAACAAAAACCTGAAAATCGGCTTGCATTGCTTCGATGTGTTCAACAGCAATGAAGTGAATGCCCTGGTTTCTTCCACCAATTTGGAAACCAAATTCTATCAGAAACAAGACTCACGAACCTTCCGGGTTTCGTTAACGTATAACTTTGGCAATTTAGGGTTGAAAAAAGACAACACCGACATCAATATTGAGAAGAACAACTCAGGTGGCGGTTTCCTGAAATAAAAAGGTTATAATTAGTGCAACCAAAATCCCTCAGCAGAGGGATTTTTTTTATGACTGCAGGACAGTATTTCCGAATGGTCTTGACGGTAAAAACAATTGTGACGGAGGAATAATTCAAAAGATATATATGTTTTAGGCAAAAGATATATATGTTTCAGACAAAAGATATATATGTTTCAGGCAAAAGATATATATGTTTTAAGCAAAAGATGTACATCTTTTGCAAAAGCATTCAGGAAGATTTTGAATTAGGTGACTGATCATTGAAAAAAAAGGAGCGTATCTGTTGAATACGCTCCCTTTTGCAGTTGATTTTATATTTCCTTAAGACGCAATTTCCAAGCGTTTCAGTAAATTTTTATTGAGTGCATCTTTGGTATAATCCACATCGATGTGCAGTTCTTTTTCATCTGAGCTTGGCAAATCATACATAGCATCGGTCAGTATGGCTTCGCAAAGAGAACGCAATCCGCGGGCGCCCAATTTATATTCCAACGCTTTGTCTACAATATAATCCAATGCTTCAGGAGTGATGGTAAACTTTACGTCATCCATTCCAAACAGCTTTTCGTATTGCTTGATTAAAGCATTTTTAGGCTCGGTCAGAATGGCACGAAGGGTCGCTTTGTCCAACGGATCCATATGGGTCAACACCGGCAAACGTCCTATAATTTCGGGAATCAAACCAAAATCTTTGATGTCTTTCGGAATGATGTATTGCAACAAATTGTCTTTGTCAATTCCCTCCGTATTTTTGGACGTGCTGTAACCCACTGCCTGACGGTTCAAGCGTTTGGAAATGATTCTTTCGATACCGTCAAACGCCCCTCCGGCGATGAAGAGAATATCTTTGGTATTGACTTCAACAAACTTTTGGTCGGGGTGTTTTCTGCCTCCTTTAGGCGGTACATTCACCATGGTTCCCTCCAGTAATTTGAGCAAAGCCTGTTGTACGCCTTCCCCCGAAACGTCTCGGGTGATGGAAGGATTATCGCTTTTTCGGGCAATTTTATCAATCTCGTCTATGAATACAATTCCTCTTTCGGCTTTCGGCACATCATAATCGGCCGCTTGCAAAAGACGGGTCAAAATACTCTCTACGTCTTCACCCACATAACCGGCTTCGGTTAAAACGGTAGCGTCCACTATGGCCAACGGCACGTCTAACATGCGCGCAATCGTTTTGGCGACCAGGGTTTTCCCCGTACCCGTTTGCCCCACCATGATGATGTTGGACTTTTCAATCTCTACATCTTCTTCATGCTGCAACTGCATCAATCGCTTGTAGTGATTGTACACTGCCACCGACATGACTTTTTTGGTTTGGTCCTGCCCAATCACATATTGGTCAAGAAATGCCCGGATTTCTTTGGGTTTTTTCAACACCAAATCTGCCGATTGTTTTACTGCATTTCCTTTTAACTCCTCCATCACGATGCCGTGTGCCTGCTCAATGCATCGGTCACACACATGTGCATTAATACCGGCAATCAACAGATTGGTTTCCGGCTTTTTTCTCCCACAAAAGGAACATTCTAAAACTTGTTTTGCCATATTTTCGTTTAGTATTCAGTGTTCAGCTTTTAGTGTTCAGTTAATTACTGACTACTGGAAACTGAACACTGACCACTTTTTTAATTATCTTCTTAACACTTCATCAATCATCCCGTATTCCTTCGCCTCATCAGCAATCATCCAGTAATCGCGTTCTGAATCTTTGTGCACTTTTTCGAAAGCTTGTCCGGAATGGTGCGAAATGATTTGGTACAATTCGTCTTTCAGTTTCAACATTTCTTTCAAGTTGATTTCCATATCGGTAGCTACTCCTTGAGCACCTCCTGAAGGCTGGTGAATCATCACTCTGGAATGTGGTAAAGCCGAACGTTTTCCGGCAGCACCGGCACACAACAATACGGCACCCATCGAAGCCGCCATACCGGTACAGATAGTAGCTACATCGGGACGGATGTACTGCATGGTATCATAAATTCCCAATCCGGCATACACACTTCCTCCCGGAGAGTTAATGTAGATTTGGATGTCTTTAGAAGCGTCAACACTTTCCAGGAACAGCAATTGCGCCTGAATGATGTTGGCCATATAATCGTCAACACCGGTTCCCATGAAGATGATTCTGTCCATCATCAAACGGGAGAACACATCAAGTTGCGAAATGTTTAATTGACGTTCTTCAATAATATAAGGAGTCATGCTGCCTACGATTTTATCGTAGTACAGACTGTTTACACCGTGTTTTTTGGTTGCAAACTTTTTAAATTCTTTTCCGTAGTCCATTGTACTAGTTATAAGTTATGAGTTATGTATTGATTTGTGTTTGATTTAAGTCAAAGTTCGTGCCTGTTTTTTATTCCTGACATACTGACAAAAAAACAAAAAAGCGCCAAAATCGTTTTGACTTTGACGCTCAAATATACTAAAATATATTATTAAATCTCACCGTACATGGCTTTGATGAAATCGTCATACGAAACTTCTTTTGACTTTGCTTTTACCTTATCTTTAAAGAGGTTCAGCATTTTTTCATTCATTACCTGTTCAGACAAACGACGTACTTCGTCTTGGTTTGACATTACACGGGCTACGATTCCCTGAACATCTTCGTCAGAAGGATCCATTTGACCGAATTGTGCCATTTGTTTTTTAATGATTTCGGTAGTGTAAGCTTTCAAATCATCGAAAGTGATTTGCAACCCGTTTTCCGTAATAATCTTTCCTTCGATTAATTGGTAACGCAAACCGTTTTCTGATTTGGCGTACTCCGCTTCCGCTTCTTCAGCCGTTAATGGGTTTTCCCCTGCTGACTGAATCCATTTTTTAAGGAACTCGGCCGGTAAATCAAACTTCGTATTGGCAATTAAGAACTCGGTCACATCATTTAAGAATTTTTGATCGGCTTGTTGTGCAAATTGTTTCTCCGCATCTTCTTTGATTTTGGCTTTCAATTCATCAACTGACGTGATTACTTTTGGCCCGAATAATTTATCGAACAATTCCTGATCTAAAGTAGCCGGTTCGTGCGTAGTTACTTCATCAATGGTGAACGTTACTTCGATATCCAAACCGTGAACATCATCGTGCCCTACAGCTAAGAAATCCATTAATTTGTGATCGTCATCAAACAATCCTTTGGTTTTCAAGGTTACTACATCACCCACTTTTTTACCAATAAAGGCTTTAGCGGTTTTCTTGTCTTTGAACACATCCAAAGATAACGTCGTTCTGTTGTTGATGCCTTTTTCTTCGTTGGCAAAAACACCCGAAACGTCGTTTCCTTCTTCTACTGTATCTTTGGCAATCAGTTTCCCGTATTGTTTTTGGATACGAGCCACCTGATCGTTCAACATTTTATCATCGGCAACAATGGTGTAGTGTACCAAGTTGTTTTTAGCCGTTAAGTCAACTGAAAACTCAGGAGCTAAGCCTAATTCGAATTCAAATTTATAATCTTCTACATCCCAGTTGAAATCTTCGGTTACTTTAGGTAACGGGTTTCCAAGGATATCTAATTTTTCTTCTACTAAATAGTTGTTCAAGTTATCCTGCAACAATTTGTTTACTTCATCCAACAATACGGCTTTACCATATTGCTTTTGGATTAAACTCATCGGCACCGCTCCTTTTCTGAAACCCGGTATAGCAGCATTTTTTCTGTAATCTGCTAATGTTTTTTGTACTTTTTCTGCGTAATCCGATTTTGATACTTCTACAGTAACTACAGCATTTAACGCGTCTACGTTATTTCTTGTGATGTTCATTTCTTGTGTTTTTTACATACTAAAATTGGGTTGCAAAATTATAACATTTCTACAACCCAACCAAGTTTTTATTTTATTGATTTTGAAAGTATTATTTCGACTCGCCCGTAATTTGATATACCAATGATTGCGAAAGCGATAAGATGATACTGAAGAGCATCGCCGTCCAAAACGAATTGACACTGAATCCGTCAATAAAATAGTCGCAAAGCTCAATAATAACCGCATTGATAACCAGCAAAAACAACCCTAACGTAAAGAAGGTTACCGGCATGGTAAACAATACCAAAATAGGTTTCACAAAAAGATTGAGCAATCCCAATACTATAGCTACGGTTAAAGCCGTGGTAAATTCGTCAACAATAACCCCTTTCATCAGATAGGAAATGGCCATGACCAACAAAGCGGTGATGAATATTCGAATGAGTAGTTTCATATTTTTAGTTTAAAAATTTTATAGTTTCTTCAAAAAAAGCTTTCGGGTTTTCGGCATGCAACCAATGCCCAACATTCGGTATGGTAGCCAAAGTAAAATTAGGAAACTGTTTTTGAATTGCAGGCACATCGGCATCTAAAATATACTTGGAGTTCCCACCGCGAATAAACAGAGTGGGTTTATCAAAATGATTTTCCTCAGGCAGCACTTCGCCTATTCCTTCTATCTTTTGGTTAAAAACAGGCAAATTAAACCGAAAGGCCAATTGCCCGGGCTCCACCCAATAGAGGTTTTTCATTAAAAACTGTCGGGTACCAAAATCGGGAATGTACGGATAAAGTGTTTCCTCTACTTCGCTTCGGCTTGGTTTGACGGAGAAGTCCACGGCATTCAAGCCTGCCAGTATGTCCTGATGGTGGGGCGCATAATACTTGGGTCCTATGTCGGCCACAACAAGTTTTTCCACCAGTTCCGGATGGGTGGTGGCCAACAGCATCGCCACTTTGCCTCCCATGGAGTGTCCTATAACGGAAACATTCTTTAGATTATAGTGTTGACAATACTCCAGCACGTCCTGCATCATCACGGTGTAATTGAAATCTTCGGAATGAAAACTTTTGCCGTGATTGCGCAAATCGAGCAAATGCACCTGATACCCCTGGGCGGCGTAAAGCGAACTGAAGGACTTCCAGTTGTCGGACATCCCGAGAAATCCGTGAATAATTAAGAGTGGCTTCCCTTCGCCTTCGATTCTGGAGAATATCATTATTTTAATCTTTGTAAATACATATTCACTACATTATCCAAACCAAGATACAAAGCTTCTGAAATCAACGCATGTCCTATGGAAACTTCGAGTAATCCGGGGATATTTTCTTTGAAAAACTTAATGTTGTCCAAGCTCAAATCGTGTCCGGCATTGATGCCTAGTCCCAATTCATTGGCCAAAACGGCAGCTTTCACATAGGGTTCAATTCCGGCTTTGTTGCCCAATCCGTATTGGTGCGCAAATGCTTCCGTGTACAGCTCTATTCGGTCAGTTCCTGTTTTTTTTGCGCCTTCCACCATGTCCAAAACCGGGTCGACAAAAATAGACGTTCGAATGCCATTTCTTTTGAACTCTGCAATAACATCAATTAAATAATCCTGAAACTTCACGGTATCCCAACCCGCAGAAGAGGTTATGGCCCCTATGGCATCGGGTACTAGGGTAACTTGCGTCGGTTTGCATTCCAAAACCAAATCGATAAAATTGTGTTGCGGATTGCCTTCGATGTTGAACTCGGTATAGACTATGGATTTCAAATCGCGGGCATCCTGATAACGAATATGCCGTTCATCGGGTCTGGGATGGATGGTAATTCCTTGCGCCCCGAAACGCTGAATGTCCTTGGCTACCTGCAACAAATCAGGCACATTTCCGCCTCTGGCATTTCGCAAAGTGGCAATTTTATTGATATTTACGCTTAATTTTGTCATGAGATTTCGGATTCAAATTGCTTTTTGAAAATTTGATTACAAAAATACAAAGTTAAGCAAGTCTGCATGTCCCAAAATTTGATTATTTTGCAGTCGCTAATGAAAAGAACATATGAGACAACTTTCAGAATACATCAACAACGATTTTAAACCCTTTTCAAGCACAGAATCTGTAGCGGATGTTCAGGATTTTTTTGCGGACAACACCTACTCTCATTTTCCGGTTATGGATAATGGTGTGTATTTGGGATGCATTTCGGCTGTTGATGTTGAAACCTTTGAAACACACAAAACCCTTACCGATTATCGTTATGCCTTAGAAGGTTTTTTTGTGCGAGCCGATATGATTTGGCTGGATGTATTAGAGGTTTTTGCCCGAAACAATGCCAATATGGTTCCGATTTTGGACAAAAACAACAGTTATATCGGGTACTACGAAATTACGGATGTGATCAAGTTTTTAAACGAAACCCCCTTCCTGAAAGAGACCGGCGGTATCATCATCGTTGAAAAACCAACAGCAGATTATTCCATGAGTCAGATTACACAAATTGTGGAAAGCAACAACGGAAAATTACTGGGCGTTTTTGTTTCGGAAGCCAATGCTGAAAAGGTTCAGGTGACTATTAAAATCACCTTAGGAGGCATGAATGAAATCATACAAACATTCCGTCGCTACAACTATGAGATTATTTCGGAGCACGATGAAGACAATTACCTGAACAATCTGAAAGAGCGTTCGGAGTATTTGGACAAATACTTAAACATGTAATTATGAAAGTAGCTATCTTCGGGCAATATTACCAAAACGATACCCGTCCCATCATCAAAGATATTTTTGTTTTTTTCAACAGAAACCAGGTTGAGTTGGTTATTGAGGAAAAGTTTTTAGCCATATTACACGAAGAAAAAATAATCGAAAAAGAATACAAAACCTTTGCCTCGCATGCCGATTTAGACAAAAGCTTTGACATTCTCATCAGTATAGGCGGTGACGGAACGATTCTGCGCGCCACTTCTTTTGTGCGCGATTCAGGTATCCCTGTCTTGGGAGTCAATGCCGGAAGACTTGGTTTTTTGGCCAAAGTACAAAAGGAAAAAATCGAATCTTTTCTTCAAATCGTACTGGAAAAAAAATATACGATTTCCGAAAGAACCCTTCTCAACGTGTCCCATTCGCCGAATGACACCAAAATTGACATCAGCTTTGCTATGAATGAGGTATCTGTGAGTAGAAAAGACACCACTTCAATGATTACGATAGACACCTATCTTAACGGAGAGTATCTGAATTCCTATTGGGCTGACGGATTAATTATTTCAACACCTACCGGTTCGACCGGTTATTCGCTGAGTTGCGGCGGACCAATATTAACTCCCGACGTTAAAGCTTTGGTTGTTACTCCTATTGCTCCTCACAATCTCACCGCCCGACCCTTGGTGATTCCCGACGACACGGAAATTGTTCTTAAAGTATCCGGAAGAGACGAACAGTACTTAGTCGCCTTAGATTCCCGAATCACCCCCATTAGTAACAATACAGAGCTTACCATTCGAAAAACACCGTTTAAAATCAACATGGTGGAGATTCCGGAAGAAACCTTTTTAAAGACGCTTCGCAACAAATTACTTTGGGGAGAAGACAAGCGAAACTAGAAAAATTTCACCCCTCTTTATACTACATTTCAAAAAATTGCGTTTTAGAATATAATTCGTAATAACTACAGTAATTATCAGCACTTTATTTTATTTAACAGAAATCCAAATTTCATGGTAAATAAGTACTGAGAATTATTATATTTGCACGCTATTTTCAATTTGATGAAAAAGATTTTAGTATTATTTTTTTGTTTGCTTTTCCAGAATTTTTTGAGTGCTCAAATCAATGAACTCGGAGTATTCTTGGGAGGGAGTAACTACATAGGCGATGTGGGTAAAACCAATTTTGTATCGCCTAACGAACCGGCCTTCGGAATTTTATACAAATGGAATAAAAGCCCGAGGCATTCCTATAGGTTTTCCTATACACAATCAACCATTTCAGGAAATGATTTGGATTCTGAAGTTCCGGGAAGGTATCTGAGAGGTTATAAATTCAAAAATAATATTAAAGAATTTTCAGCAGGGCTGGAGTTTGATTTTTTCGACTTCAACCTGCACAATGTATTGAGAAGAAAAATAACGCCTTATGTGTACACCGGGCTTTCTTATTTTGCTTATGACGAATTATTTGTTGTCAACGGTGAAACGAAGACCGACTACACGGCAAGCGCCTTTGCCATCCCGATGACGGTAGGCATCAAAGGAAATATTTTTACAAAGTTTATTGTTGGGTTTGAAGTGGGCACCCGTTATACTTTTACAGATAATTTAGACGGTAGTGCACCTAAAAACAGCAATTTGCAAACTTTGAAATTTGGTAATTTAAACAGCAAAGACTGGTATGTTTTCACCGGGTTTACCTTAACGTACACCTTTACAGAAAAGCCGTGTTTTTGTGCCGATTAAACAATGAGTTTACTTAATACTATAAACAAAGACAATTTACCCAAACACCTGGCCATCATCATGGATGGCAACGGTCGTTGGGCAAAACAGAAAGGTTTATTGAGAGCTTTCGGTCACGAAAACGGAACAAAATCAGTTCGAAGTACCGTCGAGACCTGTGCCAAACTGGGGATAGAATATTTGACGCTCTATGCCTTTTCCACCGAAAACTGGAATCGCCCTAAGTTAGAAGTAGACACGCTGATGAAGTTGCTGATTTCTTCTTTAAAAAGCGAGTTGGAAACCCTTCAAAAAAACAACATTCGATTAAACTGTATCGGCAACATTGACTTGCTTCCAGGCAAAGCCAAAAAAGAGCTTTTGGCAGTAATGGATAAAACCAAAAACAATCGTCACATGACCCTGACGCTGGCGTTAAGCTACGGCTCCAGAGAGGAATTGTTAAATGCCGTTAAAATTATAAGTGATAAAGTTAAAAATAATATAATTTCGATAGACTCCCTTGATGAATCAATTATTAATCAGCATCTTTACACGCACAATTTACCCGATGTAGATTTGGTAATTAGAACCAGTGGTGAGCACCGCATCAGTAATTTTTTGCTTTGGCAGATTGCCTACGCTGAATTTTATTTTACCGAAGTGCTGTGGCCCGATTTTAAAGAAGAAGATTTATATGAAGCCATCATTAGCTATCAAAAAAGAGAACGAAGATTTGGAAAGACAAGTGAACAAATTAAATAGAATTTCAGTGCCGATTAAAACCCTAAAAATAGTTCTGTTTGTTTTACTCTTCGGAACTGTTTCTCAATTAAAAGCCCAGGACAGAATCCCATTTGATCAAGGAAAAAAATACATTTTAGCCGGAGTTAATGTAAATGGAAAAATAAGCTACAACCAACAAACCGTTGTCACTTTCGCCGGAATGGAAAAAGGACAGGAGATTACGGTGCCGGGAGAGGAAATCAGTAATGCTATCAAAAAATTGGGGAAGTTGGGGTTATTCAGTGATATTGATTTTTACATCAATAAAGCTGTAGGCGACAGTATTTGGCTGGACTTAGATATCGCTGAAATTCCAAAACTTAGTGAAGTTAAATTTCAAGGGGTAAAAAAATCAAAAGTGGACGGCTTGATCAAAGACAATTCTTTGACCAAAGGTAAAATTGTAAACGAAAACCTCATTACAACCACCAAAAATTACATCGAAAACAAATACAAAAAAGACGGGTATTTCAACACCAAAGTTTTCATCAAAACGATTCCCGACACTACGGAAGGCAATCAGGTAAAGATGTTGGTAAACATTGACAAGGGAGACAAACTGAAAATTTCCCGAATCACTTTTGACGGAAACGAAAAATTCTCAGATAAAAAGCTGAGGGGTGCCATGAAAAACACCAAGCAAATCAATCCGATTCGCATTTTCAAAGCTTCGAAATTCATCAAAGACAAATACAAAGAAGACTTAACATCTGTCGTTGAAAAATACAAAGAAAAAGGATACCGTGATGCGCGTATTCTTAGTGATTCGGTGTATTTGAACGCCAAAAAAACCAAACTGGCGATCAATATCAAAGTAGAAGAAGGCCATAAATATTACTTCGGAAACATCAAGTTTTTAGGAAACTCTGTTTATTCTGACCAGTTGTTATCCCGGGTATTAGGCATCAAAAAAGGTGACGTTTACAATGGTGTATTGTTGGAAAAAAGAATTGCCGACAAATCAAAACCGGATGCCGACGACATCACCAACATGTATCAAAACAACGGTTATTTGTTTTCCAACATCAATGCCGTAGAAGTAAAAACAGCCAACGACACTATTGATTTTGAAATCAGAGTTACCGAAGGTCCTATTGCTTATTTCAACAACATTACCGTGGTAGGAAATGACAAAACCAATGACCGCGTTATTTACCGTGAGCTTAGAACGCAACCGGGACAAAAATACAGCAAAGAAGATTTGGTAAGAACGATACGTGAAATTGGCCAGTTAGGATTCTTTGATCCGGAGGCCATCGAACCGAAATTCAAAAATGTTGATCCTGCAGCCGGTACAGTAGATATTGAATACCATGTGGTAGAAAAAGGATCAAGCCAAATTGAACTACAGGGTGGTTATGGCGGCGGTGGATTCATCGGAACGCTGGGATTGTCATTCAACAATTTCTCTGCGCGAAACATGTTTAAAAAAGAAGCTTATAAGCCACTTCCGATGGGAGACGGGCAAAAAGTAGCGCTTCGTTTACAGGCAAGTTCATATTTCCAAACTTATAGTTTGTCTTTTTCTGAACCATGGCTCGGCGGTAAAAAACCAATTAACTTCTCTTCTTCCATTTCACACAGTAAACAGTTCCTCTACTCCGGAAGTGCCAGCAGTGTCGATCGAAGCAAAAGTTTTAACATTACTTCCCTATCTGTAGGTATTGCCAAAAGATTGACCATTCCGGATGATTACTTTGTATTCTCCAGTTCGGTATCCTTCCAGTATTACGATTTGCACAATTACAACACGGGTCTTTTCACCTTTGGTAACGGAGCTTCAAGAAATTTAGCCTTTACTCTTGGACTAAGCCGAAACAATAAAGGGATAAATCCTATTTTCCCGATTTACGGTTCAGAATTCAGCGTCTCGGCCAAATTCACTTTACCTTACTCCTTATTCAACGGGAAAGATTACGGTAACTTAGAAAATTTAAAAGAATACAAACAAACGTTTACCGCGTCTGATAATCCTACGACAGACTTTGACATCAATGGAACTAAATTAAACCAGGGCGACTTTATCACCACAGGTACAAATGCCAATGGAGTAACGGGCATTATAAAAGTGGACGATTATAAAGATGCCGCAGTGAACCAATCAAAAGTGGATCAGGAAAAATTCAAATGGTTGGAATACTATAAAATCAAATTCAAAGCCGATTGGTATACCCGCTTGGCCGGATCACAATCAAAAGCTTTGGTATTGCGTACACTAGCTGAATTTGGCTACTTAGGAGCGTACAATAGCGGAAGAGGATTGGTTCCTTTTGAAAGATTCTATTTGGGAGGTGACGGATTAGCCAATTTCTCTCTGGATGGTAGAGAAGTAATCCAATTGCGAGGGTATCCAAATCAGTCTTTATCTTCAAGTGACGGAGGTACAGTGTACAACAAATTTTCAATGGAATTGCGTTATCCGTTAACGTTAAAAGCAGCCGCTTCAATTTATGCACTGACTTTTGTAGAAGCCGGATCCTCATACAACACTTTTAAAGAGTACAATCCTTTTGTTTTACAACGTTCAGCCGGATTTGGTATCAGAATTTTTATGCCTGCATTTGGATTACTGGGAATTGACTTCGCACACGGGTTTGATGCAGTACCGAACAATTCAGGGATCACCACACCAAATGGTTGGGAGACACATTTTATAATTGGTCAACAATTTTAATTATATTTGATACCATATTTATAAATCATAATCGTATGAAAAAATATTTTGCAATATCAATTCTTCTTTTAGCGCTTGGTTTTAAAGCAACGGCACAATCCAGAGGTATCAAAATTGGCTACATTGACATGGAGTACATTCTGCAAAACGTACCTGATTATGCTGATGCAAAAAATCAATTAGAGCAAAAAGCTCAAAAATGGAAACAAGATATTGAAGCCAAAAAAGTAGACATTGCAAAATTAAAAGACGCCTTAAAAACAGAAAGAGCTTTGCTAACCAAAGAATTAATTGAGGAGCGCGAAGAAGAAATTAAATTTCAGGAAGATGAATTGTTGGATTTTCAACAAAAAAAATTCGGTCCTGACGGGGATTTGATTACTCAAAAAGCGGTTTTGGTAAAACCTATACAAGACCAAGTGTTTACAGCGGTTCAGGATTTAGCCGAATTAAAAAAGTTTGATTTTGTTTTCGATAAATCTTCCGATTTAACCATGTTGTTTGCTGCCAAACGATACGACATCAGTGACCAAGTAATCCGTGTGATTACCCGTGCCGAAAGAAGAGAGCAATTGACTAAAAAACAATTAAAAGAGCAAGAGAAAAAAGAAGCTTTGGAGGATATGGAGAGTGATAACCCGGCGCTTGATGCCCGTAAAAAAATTCTCGAAGACCGTAAAAAAGCCCGTGAACAGGCCATTGCCGATAAAAAAGCAGCTGCAGAAGCTAAAAAGGCAGAGCAAGATGCAAAAAGAAAAGAATTGCTTGAAGCAAAGAATGCTAAAAAAAGTGGCACGGTTCCTGCTGATAGTAAATCAACCGGTGACAATACAACTAGTAATTCGAAAAAAGCAACCGATTCAACTGCAACCGGAGAAGCTAAAGAAGACAAAGCTGCGGCCAGAACTAAAGCCTTAGAAGATCGCAAAAAGGCCTTGGAAGAAAAAAGAAAAAAAGCACTCGAAGACCGAGAAGCTGCAAAAAAAGCGAAAGAAGATAAAAAAGCAGGAACAAAAACAGAATAAAACAACAAATAATAATTAATACTTTTAAACAATGAAAAGATTGAAATCATTACTAATAGCTACTGTATTGTTTTTAGGAACATGTCACACCATCAATGCTCAAGCTAAAACTGCACATGTAGATGTAAATGAGTTAATTTCTAAAATGCCAGCGATGTTGGATGCTCAAAAACAATTGGAAAAATTAAGCGCTACTTATGATGCCGAATACAAAACGATGGCAGAAGAGTACCAAAATAAAATTAAAAAATACGATCAGGAAGCGTCTACCGTAACCGATGCTGTTAATCAAACACGTCAAACAGAAGTACAGGATTTAGTAAAACGCATTCAGGATTACAGAGACAATGCTCAGAAAGAATTGCAAAAGAAAGAATCTGATTTGGTAAAACCTTTAATGGATAAAATCAAGGCTTCAATTGCTAAAGTGGGTAAAGCGAAAGGATACCAATATGTTTTAAACGTTGCTGATTTATTATTGGCTGACGGTCCGGACTTAACTGCCGATGTAAAAAAAGATTTAGGATTTTAATCTTAATTAAAAATACTATCACAAACTGCTCAATAACATGAGCAGTTTTTTTTTACTTTTGTTTTATGACCAACACAAATCCCATAGGCCTATTTGATTCCGGCATTGGCGGCACTTCCATTTGGAAGGAAATTCACGGATTACTCCCCAATGAAGACACTATTTACCTGGCCGACAGTAAAAATGCTCCCTATGGACAAAAGTCAAAAGAAGAAATTATTCATCTCAGTTGTAAAAACACCGAATTCCTGCTCAATCAAAATGCCAAAATCATAGTAGTCGCATGTAACACTGCCACCACTAATGCCATAAAAGAATTACGGGCCAAATACGATGTCCCTTTCATCGGAATTGAGCCGGCTATAAAACCGGCGGCGCTTAATTCTAAAAGCCACACCATTGGTATATTGGCCACACAAGGTACCCTAAACAGTGAATTGTTCCATCAAACCGCAGAGAAATTTCACGATACTAAAATTATTGAACAAATAGGACATGGTTTGGTCCCGCTAATCGAAAATGGCGACATTAATTCGTCTGAAATGAACGAGCTGCTCCAAATGTACCTCCAACCGATGATCGCTGCGCATATCGACTATTTAGTCCTTGGCTGCAGTCATTACCCCTACCTGATTCCCCAAATCAAAAAAATTCTCCCAAAAGAAATCAAAATCATCGATTCGGGCGAAGCCGTAGCGCGTCAAACCAAAAATGTCTTGCAGGAAAAAGTGGGATTGCATCCCGGAAATCAACCCGGCAAAACGGAGTTCTATACTAATGCCGACCCAAAAGTCTTGTTCGAAATTTTAGAAAAGAAATATAGGGTAACGGTACTTGATTTTTAGGAGCCAATCGTTTGGTAATTATCCAACCATTTTCCCGTTGTCCGCGCTACACGGTAGCTACTCCCATCGGGGCTAAACCCAACTAAAGGCTTTCTTTATTCATCCGTTTTAAACCAACCGGAATACATCACATAATTATTGGAAATGCGCTCAATCTCACCGGCAAAATCCGACTGGTCAATATCTTTCACCTTCTTAGCCGGTACACCGGCATAAATAGTCCCTGATTCCACTCTGGTATTTTGTGTAACTACCGCTCCGGCCGCAATGATTGCATTGCTTTCAATCACACAATTGTCCATCACGATAGCACCCATCCCAATCAAAACATTGTCATGTACCTTACAGCCGTGTACAATTGCATTATGACCGATAGAAACATTATTACCTATCTCAGTTGGATGTTTTTGGTAAGTACAATGAATAATGGCGCCATCCTGTATATTGACTTTGTTGCCAATTTTAATATAATGCACATCACCACGTAACACTGCATTAAACCAAACACTACACGAATCACCAAGGGTAACATCACCTACTATGGTTGCGTTTTCTGCCACAAAGCAATCTTCAGGTATTTGCGGACTTTTTCCGTTTACAGCTTTCAGTATCATATAAAAAAAGTCCCGATATAAATCGGGACGTATATTTTGAATTAATTAATAGCAGGACAATTACAGTGGTATTTTTCCGGTTTACAGAATAAATTAATACCCAAGGTTACTTGATGAAAACCGCCTGAATCAAACTTAACCGTTCCCAATAAATGAGAATAAGTATAAGAGAACATATAATTTTTAAAGTTGATTCCAACCAAAGGTGTTACATATTGTAAGTTCTGATCCGCTACCGAATTTCCCTCAACAAACTGAGCTCCGTCTAAACTTCTTCTGTATGAGATTCCTCCCCATAATTTACCAAACTCTAATTCTTTGTACAATTTCAGGTTCAAATCAATATTTTTCTCTTGGGTTTGTGTAACCAATTGGAACATAAATGATGGTTCCCAAAGAATACCTTCAGGATCTCCGAAAGTATAACCCATATTCAAAATAGCTCTTCTCAAGTTTACCGGTTCTCTGTCTGAATACAATTTACGATCACTTGCTAATGCATTTTTTACAGTAAAGTGAGCATAAAAATCGAGGAAATTATAAGATGCTCCGATATCAACATTGAAATAGGAAGCTTTCTGAATCGATCCAAAAACCTGTGGATCATAAGTCGGATCATTAGTGTAAAAAGTACTTTCATCCAAATTACTCTGAATAAATCCGGCACTCATACCAAACGACAATTGATTCAAATCAACATTATCACGGGAAAACATAATATGATGCGCGTAGGTTAGCTTCATACCCGTTTGTGAGTGGTATCCATTTTTGTCATTAAAAACAATAATTCCTGCTCCCGATCTTTCACCAATGGCACCATTTAAACTCAATGTTTGCAATGCCGGCGCGTCTTCCTGTCCAAACCATTGTTGTCTTGCCGTAAGTCTTAACTTTGCACAACTGGCTGCTCCGGCCATTGAGGGATGAAGCAAATAGTAATTATCAGAAAGGTAATCCGAATAAACAGGTAACCCTTCTTGAGATTTAGAAAATTGTGCTACCAAAAGAAATACTAACAAATAAAAATTTTTGAAATTCATTTTAATTATCTTTTTAATGAGAAATGGGCTTTAAATTGTTTGGTTGTTGTTTGTTCTAAATAATCTACCGTAAACCAATAGTCGTCCGCCGGAAGGAAATGACCGTTCATGGTACCATCCCAACCCGGACTCGTCGGACTGATTTGTTTAACTAATTTTCCATAGCGGTCAAATATATAAATTTTTGCCGATTCCTGATTCAT